>NZ_MLFS01000001.1 GCF_002095485.1 Pantoea wallisii
GACGTTCAGGGCTTTTTTACGTCTGCAGATCGTGCATAACCCTCTTTTTAACCCTCAACATTAGTGTTTTACTCGCCATAGTCTTAGTTCCCGTAAAAAAAATAACCCTGAAAAGTGTTTTAAAATTACTCAATAGCGGTTTTGAAATCACGAATCCGGCGAAAATAGCCGCTAAAAATCATCTCTTGCCCCGCCCTGTACTCTGTTGCGATGTCACAACTGACCGGCCAAAAAATCGTTATCCCATCTAAAGCTGAAACATTTTCATAAAGTGCATGAAGGCTCGACATAATGCACTGACCAGGCTAATCTCGGGCATCTGGATGTCTAAACGTTTATATGGTTATCAGTAAGAGGTAAGCAGGTTATGCCAATCAGGGTCCCCGACGAATTACCGGCAGTGAATTTTTTACGCAATGAAAATGTCTTTGTCATGACCTCATCGCGCGCCAGTGTGCAGGAAATTCGCCCGTTAAAAGTGCTGATCCTTAACCTGATGCCAAAGAAAATCGAAACGGAAAACCAGTTTTTACGCCTGCTATCCAACTCGCCGCTGCAAATTGACGTTCAACTGCTGCGGATCGATAGCCGCGAGTCGCGCAACACGCCCAGCGAGCATCTGAATAACTTTTACTGCAATTTTGAAGACATCCAGCATGACAACTATGATGGCCTTATTGTCACCGGCGCGCCGCTGGGGCTGGTTGATTTCAACGATGTTGCCTACTGGCCGCAGATTCAGCGTGTGCTGCACTGGGCGAATGAGCATGTCACATCAACACTGTTTGTCTGTTGGGCTGTGCAGGCTGCGCTCAACATCCTCTATGGCATTCCTAAGCAGACTCGCCAGAACAAACTCTCCGGCGTGTATGAGCATCAGATTCTGCATCCGCATGCCCTGCTGACGCGTGGCTTTGACGATAACTTCCTTGCACCGCACTCACGTTATGCTGATTTTCCCAGCCAGCTGATTCGTGATTACACCGATCTGGAGCTGTTTGCGGAGTCAGAAAGCACGGGTGCCTATCTCATGGCGAGCAAGGATAAGCGCCTGGCTTTTGTCACCGGCCATCCTGAATATGATGCGCTGACGCTATCCGGTGAATACCATCGTGACTACGAAGCCGGGCTACATCCGGAAGTCCCGTTTAACTACTTCCCGCAGGACAACCCGGAGCTGCCACCGCGCGCCACCTGGCGTAGTCACGGTAACTTACTGTTCTCTAACTGGCTCAACTACTATGTCTACCAGATCACGCCGTTTGATCTTCGTCGTATGAATCCAACACTCGAATAATCCCTTCGTACGCTTGCCGGTTAATGCCGCGACAACCTCTGGCTGTCGCGGCATTTTTTTATCTGCGCTAAATATATGGAAAGTATTGCCTTTAATTCGCTGGATTAAATTACTTTTTAATCAGCTAGTTATTCTATATTTAATTCAAAAATGGAAATAGTTTTTGAAATTAAAATAAAAATCATTATGCTCTGATCTTGCCGGTTAAAAAACACCCTACATAACGATCCGTCTGAGACAGGGCGGATCAAACCAGGAGGCAGCCCGCATGACAGATACGGTTATCAACACACGCTTACCTTTAGCCAGCCCTTTTCCCACGCGGAACAGCAGCTGTTTACGCCACAGGCGATCGATTTCCTGCACTCTCTGATTGCCCGCTTTGCGCCTGAACGTGAACGCTTACTGAAAGCACGTCAGCAGCGTCAGCAACATTACGATCAAGGCGCCCTTCCGGATTTCGATTCGGAAACCGCTTCCATTCGTGAGAGCGAATGGCAGGTACGACCCATTCCACAGCTGCTGCGCGATCGTCGTGTGGAGATCACCGGCCCACCGGATCGCAAAATGGTCATTAACGCGCTGAATGCTAACGTCAATGTGTTTATGGCGGACTTTGAGGATTCGCTGGCGCCAACCTGGCAAAAACTGGTTGAGGGGCAGCTGACGCTGCGCGATGCCGTTAATGGGACCCTAAGTTTTACCAGTGAAACCGGCAAAATCTACCAGCTGCGTTCCGACCCCGCTCTGCTGATGTGTCGCGTCCGCGGGTTGCATCTGGATGAGAAGCACGTTGAGTGGCGCGATCGTGCCATTCCCGGCGGACTGTTCGATTTCGCTCTCTATCTGTTTCATAACGTTGAAGCGCTGCTGGAGAAAGGGCACGGGCCATGGTTTTACCTGCCGAAAACCGAACACGCGAGTGAAGTCGCCTGGTGGCGTGAGATCTTCCGCTTTAGTGAGGATCGTTTTGATCTGCCACGGGGCACGATTAAAGCGACGGTGCTGATTGAAACATTGCCGGCGGTGTTTCAGATGGACGAGATCCTGTGGGAGCTGCGCGATCACATTGTCGGACTGAACTGCGGGCGCTGGGATTACATCTTCAGCTATATCAAAACTCTGGGTCAGCACAGCGATCGTATCCTACCGGATCGCCAGCAAATCAGCATGGATCAGCCTTTCCTGGATGCCTATTCGCGGCTGCTAATCAGAACCTGTCATCGCCGTGGCGCGCTGGCGATGGGCGGCATGTCGGCTTTAATCCCGAGCAAAGATCCCGAGCGTAACGCCTGGGTAATGCAGAAAGTGCAGGAAGATAAAGCACGCGAAGCGGGTAATGGCCACGATGGCACCTGGGTGGCGCATCCCGGTCTGGCTGACATCGCGATGGCGGAGTTTGACCGCCAGCTCGGCGATCGCCCTAACCAGCTGCACGTCAGTCGCGATCAGGATTCCGCCATTACCGCTGAACGCCTGTTGCGCCCCTGCCGTGGTCAGCGAACGGAAGCGGGGATGCGCGCCAATATTCGCGTTGCGCTGCAGTACCTTGAAGCCTGGATCAGCGGCAACGGCTGCGTACCGATCGATGGCCTGATGGAGGATGCCGCCACCGCTGAGATCGCCCGCACCTCTATCTGGCAGTGGATTCACCACAAGCAGATCCTCAGCGACGGTCAGCTGGTAACGGCAGCGCTGTTTGAGCAGTTTCTCGATGAAGAGCTGGCGGCCCTGCGGCACAGCATCGGTGAGGAGCGCTTCCGACAGGGCCGTTATGACGATGCCGCCGCCTTAATGGCGCAGATCACCACAGACAAAGAGTTAGTCCCTTTCCTGACGCTGCCGGGCTACCGCCTGCTGCCCTGAACCTGGAGATAGTGCTATGTCGAATCGTACACAACAGATCGCTCAACTGGAATCGGACTGGCGTGGGACACGCTGGCAGGGCATTACGCGCCCGTACAGCGCTGAAGAGGTTATCAACCTGCGCGGCTCGGTTAACCCGGCCTGTACGCTGGCGGAACGCGGTGCGCACAAACTGTGGGCGCTGTTGAATGGCTCGTCCCGTAAAGGTACATCAACAGCCTTGGCGCTCTCACGGGCGGGCAGGCGGTACAGCAGGCTAAAGCCGGTATTGAGGCGGTCTATCTCTCTGGCTGGCAGGTCGCAGCAGATGCCAATCTCGCCGGGCAGATGTACCCGGACCAATCACTCTACCCGGTGAACTCCGTACCGAACGTGGTGGAGCGTATCAACCAGAGCTTCCAGCGCGCCGATCAGATTCAGTGGGCCAGCGGGCTGTCACCCGACGATGAAGCGTATATTGACTACTTCCTGCCGATAGTAGCGGATGCTGAAGCCGGCTTTGGCGGCGTACTCAATGCCTTTGAACTGATGAAGGCGATGATTCAGGCGGGTGCGGGCGCGGTACATTTTGAGGACCAGCTGGCGGCGGTGAAGAAGTGCGGTCATATGGGCGGCAAAGTGCTGGTGCCTACCCAGGAAGCGATTCAGAAACTGGTGGCTGCCCGTCTGGCTGCGGATGTCATGAATGTGCCCACGGTATTGATAGCGCGTACCGATGCCGATGCCGCTGATCTGATTACGTCAGACTGCGATGCACGTGATGCGCCCTTTATCACTGGCCAGCGCACAGCGGAGGGCTTCTTCCGTACCCGTGCCGGCATTGAGCAGGCGATCGGTCGCGGGCTGGCGTATGCGCCGTACGCCGATGTGCTGTGGTGTGAGACCTCCACGCCGGATCTCGCTCTGGCGCAGCGTTTCGCTGAAGCCATCCATGCGCAGTATCCGGGCAAGCTGCTGGCCTACAACTGCTCGCCATCGTTTAACTGGAAAAAGAACCTCGACGATCGCACTATTGCCCGCTTCCAGCAGGCGCTGAGCGACATGGGTTATCGCTTCCAGTTTATTACTCTGGCCGGCATCCACAGCATGTGTTCAACATGTTCGATCTGGCGCACGCCTACGCGCAGGGTGAAGGCATGCGCCACTATGTAGAGAAAGTGCAGCAGCCGGAGTTCGCCGCGCGCGAAAAAGGCTACACCTTCTCTTCACATCAGCAGGAAGTTGGCACCGGCTATTTTGATCGCATCACCAATGTGATTCAGGGCGGGGAGTCGTCGGTCACCGCGCTCACCGGTTCTACCGAAGCCACACAGTTCTAGCCTTCACGCTGGCCCACGGAGGGGCCTTGTCTGCCGGAGCACTGCCTATGTCACCAGGAGAATCCCTGATCGCCCATACTATCCTGCAGGGTTTTGACGCCCAGTATGGCCGGTTTCTTGATATCACCGCCGGGGCGCAGCAACGCTTTGAGCACGCCGACTGGCATGCGGTGCAGCAGGCCATGAAAGCCCGTATCCACCTTTACGATCACCATGTCGGCCTGGTCGCCAACCAGCTGCGTATTTTGAATGCGCGATCGGACTGGGATGAGGCGTTCTGGCTGCGGGTCAAAAGCCACTATGAAACGCTGCTGCCCGGCTATCCGCGACATGAAATTGCCGAAAGCTTCTTTAACTCGGTGTATTGCCGCTTACAGGGACACAGCCATCTGTTTCCTGAGCGCCTGTTTATCTTTCCGTCGCAGCCCGTGGTGACCGCGCCGGAGCCGCAGCGCCCCATCTCCCGGCTGTACCGTCCGCAGCCGTGCTGGCAGGCGACGCTGCGCCAACTGCTCAACGATATTCCGCTGCGCCTGCCGTGGCAGGATCAGACGCGTGACATCGGCTGGATTGTACGTCATCTGCATGAGCACTTTAGCGCCGCCCAGCTGGCACACGCCACGCTGGACGTGGCCAGTGAGCTGTTTTATCGCAATAAAACCGCGTGGATTGTCGCGCGCCTGCAGCTGAGCGAAGGCGACATCGTGCCGTGCCTGCTGCCGATTCAGCGCGATGATGCCGGACGTTTGTGGATCGACACCTGCCTGACTGACGGCAATGACGCCAGCATTGTGTTCGGCTTTGCCCGCGCCTATTTCATGGTCTATGCGCCGGTACCGGCGGCGCTGGTGACGTGGCTGCAGCCGATTCTGCCGGGTAAAACCGTGGCGGAGCGCTATATGGCTATTGGTTGCCAGAAGCACGGCAAAACCGAGTGCTATCGTGAGTATCTGCACTATCTGGCCCACAGTCAGGAGGATTTCACCGTCGCGCCCGGCATACGCGGCATGGTGATGCTGGTGTTCACGCTGCCGGGCTTCGATCGCGTCTTCAAAGTGATCAAAGATCGTTTTGCGCCGCAGAAAGAGGTGACCGATGCGCAGGTGCGCGCCTGCTACCGCCTGGTGAAAGAGCACGACCGCGTAGGGCGCATGGCTGATACCCAGGAGTTCGAATACTTTGCCCTGCCGCGTGCGCGTATTCCGGCCGCGCTGCTGGCGGAATTTCAGCGTGATATCCCGGAAAAAATCGAGGTACGTGATGATGTCGTGATCATCCGGCATCTGTGGCTGGAGCGGCGCATGGAGCCACTCAATCTGTGGCTCATGCAGGCTACGCCAGCACAGCGCCAGCACGCGATTGAAGAGTATGGCGATGCCATTCGTCAGCTGGCGGCGGCGAATATCTTCCCTGGCGATATGCTGTTTAAAAACTTTGGCATGACGCGCCACGGCCGCGTGGTGTTTTACGATTATGATGAGATTCGCCCGATGACGGAGTTGGTGTTCCGGGATGTGCCGGCCGCGCGTCATGAAGAGGATGAGCTGCAGGCCGAACCCTGGTACAGCGTCGGGCCGGATGATGTGTTTCCGGAGACGTTCCGCTATGCGCTGTGCAGCGAGCCGGCGACCGGCAAACTGTTACAGACTCTGCACCCGCAGCTGTTTGATGCCGGCTGGTGGCGCGCGCTGCAGGCACGCATCCGCGCCGGGCATATTGAAGAGGTGATCGCCTGGCGCGCGGCACAGCGCTTCAGCGCGCGCTACGCCTCGGTAGTCGCTTAACGGCCAGAGTAAGTTTGCGTTACCTGTTTGGCGGCACGAATCACCAGCGCGCCGAGTTCGGTGATGCGGTCATCGGTCATGCGCGCCAGCGGGCCGGAAAGCGAGATCGCTGCAAAAGGCTCGCCATGCTCATCGTAGACAGGCGCGGCAACGCAGCGCAGGCCAAGCGCGTGCTCCTCGTCATCGTGGGAAAAGCCCATCTTGCGGATCAGCGCCAGATTCTCTTTCAGGCTGTGCGGCGACATCAGCGTCTTTGGCGTGTAGTAGTGCAGGCCTTTCTGATGCAGCAGCGCGGTGACCTGTTCATCGCTCAGATGGGCGAGAAACGCTTTACCCGCGCCGGAGGCGTGCATCGGCAGCTTACCGCCGATCGGCGCGGACATACGCATCAGCTGGGTGCACTGCACCTGATCAATAATCACCGCCTGATAATCACTGAGATCCAGCACCGCAAGGTTGACCGTTTCACCGGACTCCTCCATCAGCTTACGCAGCACCGGATGCACGATAGCCAGCAGATTACGGCTCTGCAGGAAGCTGCTGCCGACCACAAACGCGTGAGAGCCGATCGTCCACAGGCCGAGATCGCCCACCTGATGCACAAAGCCCTGCTGCTGCATGGTGGTTAACAGACGATGCGTGGTGGAGTTGGGCAAACCGGCCTGCTGCGCCAGCTCGGTCAGGGCCACGCTACCGTGAGATTCGGCAATCAATTCAAGTAAGCGCAGGCCGCGGGTCAGCGACTGAACCTGGCCGCCGGCCGGGGCACTGGCTGCCGTGGTGGTACGGGGTTTTTTGCCGCGTTTTGCGGGCACCGGGGTTGCCATAACGTCTCCAGATTCACTGCAGTTGTGGAAACCATTTTCGTTTTAAACGGCATGAATGCAAACGCTGGCTTACTGGTCGGATCTGCCAGCGAGCGCTTCCAAAAATGTCACATCTGCCTGACTTTTGCTCACCCTAAAGTTATGCCAGTATGTCTGGCTGGTATCTTAGCCAGCGTAATGACGCGGACGGGGCGAGAGTGAGCAACAAAACAGACAGGCTGCATCAGCAACTGGCACAGCGCATCATGATTCTGGATGGCGGCATGGGCACCATGATCCAGAGCTACAGATTAAGTGAGCAGGAGTTCCGCGGCCGCCGTTTTGCCGACTGGCCTTCTGATTTGAAAGGCAATAACGACCTGCTGGTGCTGACCAAACCGGAGGTGATTCGCGAGATCCACGATGCCTATCTGGCCGCGGGCGCCGATATTCTGGAAACCAACACCTTCAACGCCACCTCCATCGCCATGGCCGATTACGCCATGGAAGCCCTTTCAGCGGAGATCAATTTCGAAGCAGCCAAACTGGCCCGCGCCTGCGCCGACGCGTGGACGGCAAAAACACCGCATCGTCCGCGCTACGTCGCGGGTGTGTTAGGCCCGACCAACCGCACCTGCTCAATCTCACCGGACGTTAACGATCCCGCTTTCCGTAATATCACGTTCAATCAGCTGGTGGAGGCCTACCGTGAATCGACTCACGCGCTGATTGCGGGCGGCGCTGACCTCATCATGATAGAAACGGTGTTTGATACCCTGAACGCCAAGGCGGCGATTTATGCGGTGCAGGCGGAGATGGAAGCGATGGGCGTTGCGCTGCCGCTGATGATCTCCGGCACTATTACCGATGCCTCAGGCCGCACGCTCTCCGGCCAGACCACGGAAGGGTTCTACAACTCGCTGCGCCACGCGGAACCGCTGTCATTTGGCCTGAACTGCGCGCTGGGCCCGGATGAGCTGCGTCAGTACGTGCAGGAGCTGTCGCGCATCGCTGAAGGTTACGTCACCGCGCACCCCAACGCCGGCCTGCCCAACGCGTTTGGTGAATACGATCTGGATGCTGCAACCATGGCCGAACAGATTGGCGAATGGGCACGCGCTGGCTTTCTTAATATCATCGGCGGCTGCTGCGGGACCACGCCGGCACACATTGCTGCCATGGCGGCTGCGGTTGAGGGCGTAACGCCACGTCCGTTGCCGGTGATTCCGGTAGCCTGCCGCCTCTCCGGCCTGGAGCCGCTAAACATTCAGGCCGATTCGCTGTTTGTGAACGTGGGTGAGCGCACCAACGTCACCGGCTCGGCAAAATTTAAGCGCCTGATCAAAGAAGAGAAGTATAACGAAGCGCTGGATGTGGCGCGTCAGCAGGTGGAGAGCGGCGCGCAGATCATCGATATCAACATGGATGAAGGCATGCTGGATGCGGAAGCGGCCATGGTGCGCTTCCTCAATCTGATTGCCGGCGAACCGGATATTGCGCGAGTACCTATCATGATCGACTCCTCAAAATGGGAGGTGATCGAAAAAGGGCTGCAGTGTATCCAGGGCAAGGGCATCGTTAACTCCATCTCCATGAAAGAGGGCGTTGAACCCTTTATTGCGCACGCACGGAAAGTGCGGCGCTACGGTGCGGCGATGGTGGTGATGGCGTTTGACGAGGTCGGTCAGGCAGATACCCGCGCACGTAAAATTGAGATCTGCCGCCGCGCCTACAAGATTCTGACTGAAGAGGTCGGTTTCCCGCCGGAAGATATCATCTTCGACCCCAATATTTTCGCGGTAGCCACCGGCATCGAAGAGCATAACAACTATGCGATGGACTTCATCGGCGCCTGCGAAGATATCAAACGCGAACTGCCGCACGCGATGATCTCCGGTGGGGTATCGAATGTCTCGTTCTCGTTCCGCGGCAATGACCCGGTGCGCGAAGCTATTCACGCGGTATTCCTCTATTACGCTATCCGCAACGGCATGGATATGGGCATCGTGAACGCCGGTCAGCTCGCCATTTACGACGATCTGCCCGCCGAACTGCGCGACGCGGTAGAGGATGTGATCCTGAACCGCCGCGACGATGGCACGGAGCGTCTGCTGGCGCTGGCGGAAAAGTACCGCGCCAGCAAAGGCGATGGCGAGCAGGAGAAGCAGCAGGCGGAGTGGCGCAGCTGGGAGGTAGTTAAGCGGCTTGAATACTCGCTGGTGAAGGGCATCACTGAGTTTATTGAGCAGGACACGGAGGAGGCGCGTCAGGCCGCCGCCCGCCCGATAGAGGTGATTGAAGGGCCGCTGATGTCCGGCATGAACGTGGTCGGCGACCTGTTTGGCGAAGGTAAAATGTTTCTGCCGCAGGTGGTGAAATCGGCGCGCGTAATGAAGCAGGCGGTGGCGTATCTCGAACCCTTTATACATGCCAGCAAAGAGGCCGGACGCAGTAACGGCAAGATCGTGCTGGCGACGGTGAAAGGTGACGTGCACGACATTGGCAAAAATATCGTGGGCGTGGTGTTGCAGTGTAATAACTACGAAATTATTGACCTTGGCGTGATGGTGCCGAGTGACAAAATCCTGAAAACGGCCATAGAAGCGAAGGCCGATATTATCGGGTTGTCCGGGCTGATCACGCCGTCGCTGGATGAGATGGTCAACGTGGCGAAAGAGATGGAGCGTCAGGGCTTCACCCTTCCGCTGCTGATTGGCGGCGCCACCACCTCGAAAGCGCATACGGCGGTAAAGATCGAGCAGAACTACAGCGGCCCGACGGTGTATGTGCAGAATGCTTCACGCACGGTGGGCGTGGTGTCATCCCTGCTCTCCGCGACGCTCCGGGACGATTTCGTGGCCCGTACGCGCAAAGAGTATGAAACGGTGCGCATTCAGCACGCGCGGAAAAAGCCGCGTACGCCGCCGGTCAGTTTGCAAGTGGCGCGTGACAACGCTTACGTCATCGACTGGGAGAGCTACACGCCACCGGTGGCGCACCGCACCGGTGTCAGCACGGTCGATGCCAGTATCGAAACGCTGCGTAACTACATCGACTGGACGCCGTTCTTTATGACCTGGTCGCTGGCCGGCAAATACCCGCGCATTCTGGAAGATGAAGTAGTGGGCGAAGAGGCGCAGCGTCTGTTTGCTGACGCCAACGCCATGCTGGACAGGTTAAGCGAGCAGGGCACGCTGAAGCCACGCGGTGTCGTCGGGATTTTCCCGGCCAACCGGGTTGGCGATGACATTGAAGTGTATCGCGACGAGAACCGCAACACGGTGCTGTGCGTCAGTCATCATCTGCGCCAGCAGACCGAGAAAACCGACTTCGCCAACTACTGCCTGGCGGACTTTGTGGCGCCTAAATTTAGCGGCAAAGCGGATTATCTTGGTGCGTTCGCCGTCACCGGCGGGCTGGAAGAGGATGCGCTGGCTGAGGCGTACGATAAGCAGCACGATGACTACAACAAAATCATGGTGAAAGCGGTGGCCGATCGTCTGGCAGAAGCCTTCGCGGAGTATCTGCATGAGCGGGTACGCAAGGTGATCTGGGGCTTTTCCGCTCATGAGAATTTAAGCAATGAAGAGCTGATTCGTGAAAATTATCAGGGGATTCGTCCGGCGCCAGGCTATCCGGCCTGTCCGGAACATACCGAGAAGGCGCAGATCTGGCAGCTGCTGGATGTGGAGAGCCACACCGGCATGAAGCTGACTGAATCCTTTGCTATGTGGCCCGGCGCGGCGGTTTCTGGCTGGTACTTCAGCCATCCGGAGAGTAAATATTTCGCCGTGGCGCAGATCCAGCGCGATCAGGTAGAGGATTACGCGGCGCGTAAGGGGATGAGCGTCAGTGAGGTCGAGCGCTGGTTAGCGCCCAACCTTGGATACGATGCGGACTGAGCCGTGTTGCGCAAAAAATTGCATAATCCGCCGGTCGCCATTAATGGCGACCCTGCATCGCCTGCTTTTGTCTTTCGTAGGGTGCGCATTCATGCGCACCGGAAAACCTGCGCGGGCGATTACCCCCGCGCGGCTGGTTAATTAAAACGCGCATCGCGATCTGACGTCAGGTCATACAGCTGGTACTTACGGCCCAGCATCTGGCCACCGTCACGCGTCAGCGGTACCCAGTTCACCTGCGCACGACCGCGGGTTGGCGTCACGGTAAACAGATCCATCGGAATCGAAATATAGAAACCTTTGGTGAAATCGCCTTCGCCGTACGCTTCTGCCGACACATTGGTTTTGGTGGCATAGAACCCGACCATCACGCCGCTGTCGAAGCGCTTCGATACATCCAGCGTTACGCCCTTATCCTTCGCCAGATATTGGCCAACGCTGGCTTTCACCAGCACATCCTGCATGAACCACGGACGCCAGTATGCGGTCAGATGACCGGTTGGCGCCTTATAGTCGGTGAACTTCATCATGTTGTCCCAGTCGCGCTGCTTCACGTAGTTTGCATCGAGACCAACCGCCCAGTTGCTGTCCACCGGACGGTACAACACTTCGCTGCCCACGCCGCCATACATGGTCTCCAGGTAACCGCCATACACCTGGCCGTAGAAACCATTGCCCAGATAGCGCATGTAGTTGGCCTGCAAATCATTCACGTAGACGTTGTTCGCCACGTAATCGCGAATGTGCGTGCGCACGCGTGGCAACGTGGAGTCCGCCGGCGCGCCATTGTAGTTAAACTTGTCGTAGTTGTTGGCGATGTTACCAAACAGGCTACCGCCCACCAGCAAGTGGTCGGTCAGCCAGTAATCGACATTGCCCATCACGCCAAGCTGATACATGTAGAAGCTTTCCGGGCCGCCAACCGACTGATTCAGCACCGGCGACAGGCTGTAGTTCAGACGCTCTTTGCGAATGAAAAAGCCCTGCTCGGTGTTACCCGCATCGACCGGCTCTTCACGCGTCTGCTGCAGCGGCTGCTCATGGCCCAGCGGATAGCCGCTTAGCGTGTTGTGCAGGCTGGTTACGCGGGTGCGCGTTGTCACCTGCGGCATATTGAAGCGCGATTCGGTAACATCGATGGTATCGATGCCGGCAGGCAAATTATTCATGATGATGCGGTTAGCGCGATCCACGCCTTCACGCGTATCGCGATATTTGGTCTGCTCACCGGAAACGTACAGCGTGCTGCCGCGGGTTTGAATACGCGGCCCGCTCAGGCCGGCGTTGTACTTCAGCTCCGTCAGTTGGTTCGCGACCACCGTCGGCTCCAGCAGCTCGCCCTGCGGCTGCGGCTGATAAGCCGGTTTGGCGCTGTCGATATGCGACTGATGTAAATCGTTGAAGTTGGTGCGTACCGTTACGCCGAACATAAAGGTGTTGCCGCGCTCGTAGCTGGCATTGATATCTGCCCAGTCGGTAAGGCGATAAATGGCGCCGACGTTTACTTTGCTGCGCTGCTCCAGGCGGCCCGCAAAGTCATCCTGATAGTCGTTCCCTTCATACTCCAGCTTCAGGCGCAGCGGCTGCCACGGCGTCTGATACTCTACGCCGCCAAAGAGGGCAGCCGGGCCGTGAAACATCTGTGAACCATTGATTGAGCCTGCTGAACCGCCGCCGGTGCGGCTGCAGAAACTGTCGCTGTACGAGCAGAACGGGTTCCTGATGCTGCCGCTATTGCCCAGGTAACCCCAGCCGATACCGGCGGTGAAATCAAACGGGCCCCAGGCTTTGCTGGCCACCAGATATTCGCTGTCGAACAGGCCGGTGCCGCCCAAATCGCGCGAGCCAACCGCCACTTCCGGCAGCCAGTAGCTCTCCTGCCACAGGCGTAATTTCACGTCGAACGCTTTATCTTTGTAGCTCTGATTGCCGCTAAACCCCTCTACCGCGCTGTAGCGACGGGTACGTACATCGGTGTAGCGCACGGTGGTCTCCAGCCAGGGAAACAGCTGTAACGACGCGGAGTAGTAGCGATACTGATCGTTATCGCGGAAGTTCAGGCTGAATTCGCCCTCTTTCGCCATACGCGCGGTAGGCGTCTGCATCAGACCAACGCCACCGAAATCCGATTGAGAAGGGCCGATGGGCTGCGGCCAGGTTTCAGCGTGCACCTGGCAAGCCGCAGAGACAGAAACAGCCAGCAGGCTGAGAAGCAGTTGTTTTTTCATCAGTCTGGAATCCGGTGAGTCAGGACGGAGAGCATGCGCGCATTCAAATCAGCCTGGCCCCAGGGCAGGCTCCACGAGGTAAAACCGAGCCAGATCACGCTGCCAGGTTCGACTTCAATGTGGCGTTGATTCCAGTAAGCAATCGGCACCTGCTGTGTTGCGCCAGAGGGCGCAATGACCGTCGCGATGCTGCGTTCGCCGCCGGACAGACGATCGTGGGCTGCCAGGTAGTCCCGCACCGTGCGGCCAGGCTGCCAGCTCTCTTTGCCGGGATTGCTCAGCGCACCGAGCACCAGCACCTGCGTGGGCGGCGCGACGGTATAGAGATCGTAGCTGCCCAGTAACGTGCGGTTGGCTTCGGGACGCAGCCGCACCCAGTCAGGATCGAGTGAGGTAAACAGGCGGCCCGTTATCTGCAGCGTGCTCAGCTGGTGGATCACTGAACCGATAGTTGCCGCCAGCGACTCACCGCTCCCGGCCTGCCAGGCTCGCAGATCGGCCAGCAGCTGTTTCTGCTGCTGCTGCGCGACCACCGTGGCGTCGCGGCTGGCGATCACCGTACCAGGCCACCAGGTCTGCAGCGCCGGATTGGTGACCAGCTGGCTCAGATTCTGAGCGTGATCGATGCGCAGTGACGTCTGGCCATGGACCGTGACCTGACTATCGGCCTGCGCGACACCCATAACGGGCAGGGCCAGTATGGCCAGCAGAGAAGTTATTTTTTTCATGATTTTGCCGGCTTCAGAAGGGTAGTGACAATCGGATACGCGTCAGCGGCGAGCGTCTGCTGCGCCTGCAACACGGTGCCATCGCGGTTATCGATCCAGAATGTGTTCTGCCACGTCGCACCCAGGCTATCGATGCGCACGGTCTCATGCCAGACGCGGCACGCCACCTGTTCACCCGCCAGGTTCAGCACGCTGTCATCGCCGCGCTGAAAGGTTGAGACGGCGGTAGCAGCGCGCACGTTAGCCTGTTCGCGCCACTGGACAACGCGCGTCCAGCCGGCCCCATTGTGCAGATGCAGCGCATCGGTCAGCGGGTCCTGTGCCAGATTGCTGACATCCTCCAGGTTATCGGGCAGGCCAAGGGTTTTCACCAGGCGGCCATGCCGGAACACCAGCATGGCTTTATCCTGTGTAATCCACTTCTGCAGGCCATTTTCGTTGTAGCCCAGCACCACAAAAATACGCGGGCCGTCATTCACACGGGCGTACATGCTGGCGTAGGGCAGGTTTTGTACCTGTTCATCGGTGATGGTGACATCGTCCGGTCCGTTGATGGCCAGCATCACGGTCTGTTCGAGGCCTTTTTGCGTTTGAGTACAGGCCTGCAGCAGCAGGCAAAGCAGCAGCAAAGAGAGTTGGCGCACTGTGTATCCCTGTCTAAATCGAACCAAAAAGCAAAAAATAACCACACGGCTGTGTGGTTATGTTTAAAGGTGCTACATCAACGTGTGGTGCTCGTTGTGGTGGTGGTCGTTGTACCGGTATTGGCACCGTCGCCGCCGCCAGCGGCAGCAACGCCAAGCCCTACTAACGCACCGAGCGCGCCGATACCGACGGCTGTGCTCGCACCGGTCGAGATTGCTCCCGCCTGTGCGCCCGCTGCGGCACCCGCTTCTTCCGGTGCGGCAATCGCAGAGGAGGAGACGGCAACGTAAAGGAGGGCTGCACTGGCAACCATAAGTTTTTTCATAACATTCTGTCCTGCATTTAGATAAAGCATGAATGAAGGATTTACCCGGATTTTGGGCGGGTTCAGTATAGGGCAACAAATTACCAGAGTTCAGCACAAGGAAAAGAGGGCGATCAGGCAAGGCATTTCTGGTGAAAAATAAGGCGAATTGGCGATAGCTGCTTTTTTTAATTGTGCTTTTTTGGCGAAGTGACATGTTTGCGCTGTTACGCGTGGCGCGGCAGGATTTTCTGCTTTTGCATTAAAAATTGGTACGGAATAGGAATATTCAGATTTTCCTGAAAGGCGTTAAATAGAAACCTCAGGATAATCATTAAGATGGATTCGATTTACCCGCTAAACAGATCCATTTTTAACTAAAAATTGCCAGAGGCAATCTTTAAATCTTCCGATTTTCCTTAGGTCACTTTAAGAATTTTCTAAGCGAGTCGCGGCGGGAAAGTCGCAATATTGCGACGGGGATGGATTGACGAACATAAATAAGGCGGCATTTCAGCCGCCTTATTCCGGTTGACCAGTAAATTAACGCCAGGATTTATAGCGGTTAATTAAGCCATTGGTGGAACTGTCATGGCTGGCAATCTGCGCATCATTCTCGAGCTCTGGCAAAATACGGTTCGCCAGCTGTTTGCCCAGCTCAACGCCCCACTGGTCAAAGGTGAAGATATTCAGAATTGCGCCCTGCGTGAAGATTTTATGCTCATACAGCGCAATCAACGCGCCAAGGCTGAACGGCGTAATCTCGCGCAGCAGGATGGAGTTGGTTGGACGGTTACCTTCAAACACCTTGAACGGCACGATATGCGCTACAGATTCAGCAGACTTACCGGCATCGGTAAACTCTTTCTCCACCGCTTCACGGGATTTACCAAACGCCAGCGCTTCGGTCTGCGCGAAGAAGTTCGACAGCAGTTTCGGATGGTGATCGGCCAGCGCGTTGTGGGTTTGCGCCGGTGCAATGAAGTCGCACGGGATCAGTTTGGTTCCCTGGTGAATCAGCTGGTAGAACGCATGCTGACCGTTGGTGCCTGGCTCACCCCAGATAATTGGGCCGGTCTGATAATCCACCGGATTGCCGTCGCGATCGACATACTTACCGTTAGACTCCATATTGCCCTGCTGGAAGTAGGCGGCAAAGCGATGCATGTACTGATCGTATGGCAGGATCGCTTCGGTTTCAGCACCGAAGAAGTTGTTGTACCAGATGCCAATCAGGGCCAGCAGCACCGGCAGGTTCTGCTCAGCTGGCGTGGTGGAGAAGTGCTTATCCATGGCGTGCGCGCCGCTCAGCAGCTGCTCGAAGTTGTCGAAGCCGATAGACAGAATGATCGACAGACCGATTGCCGACCACAGTGAATAGCGGCCGCCAACCCAATCCCAGAACTCAAACATGTTGTCGGTATCGATACCGAATTCACCTACCGCTTTACCGTTGGTCGAGAGGGCGGCAAAGTGCTTCGCTACATGCTGCTGATCGCCTGCGGTTTTCAGGAACCAGTCACGCGCGCTGTGGGCGTTGGTCATGGTTTCCTGCGTGGTGAAGGTTTTTGACGCCACGAGGAACAGGGTGGTTTCCGGGCTCAGCGTCTTCAGCGTTTCGGCGATGTGCGTGCCATCCACGTTAGACACAAAGTGCATGTTGAGGTGATTTTTATACGGGCGCAGCGCTTCGGTCACCATGAAAGGACCCAGGTCCGAGCCACCGATACCGATGTTCACCACATCAGTAATGGGCTTGCCGGTATAACCTTTCCACTCGCCGCTGATGATGCGCTCAGAGAAGGCTTTCATCTTCGCCAGCACCGCATTCACTTCCGGCATCACATCTTTACCATCGACCAGAATAGGCGTATTGCTACGGTTACGCAGGGCAACGTGCAGTACGGCACGATCTTCCGTACGGTTGATCTTCTCGCCTGAGAACATCGATTTAATGGCACCGGCCAGGTCAGTCTCTTTAGCCAGCGCCTGTAATTTGTCGAGGGTTTCCTGGGTGATGCGGTTTTTTGAGAAATCCACCAGCATCTGATCATCAAAGGTGGCAGAGAATTTCGCAAAACGATCGGCATCCTGCGCAAACAGATCGGCGATTTGCACCGACTTCATCTGTTCAAAATGCTGCTGCAGCGCTTGCCAGGCTGCGGTTTGTTTCGGATTGATATTTTTCATGGCAACACTCTTGTTGAAATAAGAACCGTCATTCCCTCCGGGCGCGTCCTGCTGGCCCGGCATGCTTAGCTTCACTTACGGCTTACAAGCTATACCCTAAACAATTCGCGTTTCAGTATGACCACAGTTGCTACTGAAGGGAAAAAATTTGTCACCGTAGCCGCCGTGTTTCAGGTAAATCCGGCGGCAATTGTCCGCGGAATAGCGACAAAAATCCCTGTGCCGCATCAGCAAAAAGTGAGGTTACGACACACCGACTTTTACTTTAGGCTGCTGTCCGCAGGCGCGCTTGTTCAACGATGCGCAAACCCAAGTGTAAAAATGATTTACCCGCGCGCCACAAGGCTGGACAGCAGAACAATTAATCGATAATTTATGCGCGCGACTTGCACCTCCGGGTGCAAGCCAGAAGAGGCGCGTCGCCCAGGCAGTGTGTTCAAGGACCCGTATCCAGCGA
Source organism: Pantoea wallisii (assembly GCF_002095485.1). Taxonomy (GTDB): domain Bacteria; phylum Pseudomonadota; class Gammaproteobacteria; order Enterobacterales; family Enterobacteriaceae; genus Pantoea; species Pantoea wallisii. The sequence continues at coordinate 17,527 of NZ_MLFS01000001.1, forward strand.
GAACACATCAGGGGGTGCGACGCCGAGGTGGCGCAACACGCGGAGTGTTGTGCTGTCGGCTGCAGGGGCTGAATCCTCTGGGTTGTCACCAGAATCGTCCGCAGTCGGACGATTCGCAAGGTGAAGTGCTTTTGGTGACTCATCTCCTGATCTTGTCTGTCCAATTCTGCTCTTCTCTTGTGCCAAGGCTGTTACCCGATCTTCTCTTCCGCGTATGGGAGGAGATAACCTGACACGAGGTTTTGTTACATGTCTCAATCGTTGATCGTGGCAAAATTTGGCGGCACCAGCGTTGCCGATTTCGATGCCATGAACCGCAGCGCGGACATTGTGCTGTCCGATGCCAATACACGCTTAGTGGTGCTCTCGGCTTCTGCCGGTATCACCAACCTGCTGGTCTCTTTAGCGGAGGGACGCGAGCTGGAGCAGCGTGCTTATCTGCTGGATGAAATCCGCACCATTCAATACGCCATCATTGATCGTCTGCAGTCGCCTGAGGTTATCCGTCAGGAGATTGATCGCATGCTGGAGAACATCCTGATGCTGGCGGAAGCCGCTGCGCTCGCCACCTCCACAGCGTTAACCGATGAGCTGGTCAGCCACGGTGAGCTGATGTCCACGCTGCTGTTTGTGGAGATCCTGCGTGAGCGCCAGGTGAACGCTGAGTGGTTTGATGTGCGTAAAGTGATGCGCACCAGCGATCGCTTTGGACGCGCTGAGCCAGATGTGGCGGCGTTAAAAGCGTTGACCGCCGTGCAGCTGGCGCCACGCATTGCGGAAGCGCTGGTGATTACCCAGGGCTTTATTGGCAGTGAAGATAAGGGCCGAACTACCACGCTGGGCCGTGGCGGCAGCGATTATACCGCTGCACTGCTGGGTGAAGCGCTGCATGCGGCGCGGATAGATATCTGGACTGACGTCGCCGGCATTTATACGACCGACCCACGCGTGGTACCGGCGGCGAAACGTATCGAGGAGATCACCTTCGAAGAAGCGGCTGAAATGGCGATCTTCGGTGCCAAAGTGCTGCATCCGGCGACCTTGCTGCCCGCTGTGCGCAGCGACATCCCGGTGTTTGTCGGCTCAAGCAAAAATCCGGCTGCAGGGGGTACGCGCGTCTGCAATGAGACCAAAAACCCGCCGCTGTTCCGCGCGCTGGCGCTGCGTCGTAAGCAGACCCTGATGACGTTGCACAGTCTGAACATGCTGCATGCACACGGCTTCCTCGCCGAAGTGTTTGCCATCCTCGCGCGCCACAATATCTCTGTCGATCTGGTCACCACCTCCGAAGTGAGCGTGGCGCTGACGCTGGATACCACCGGCTCCACCAGCAGCACCGACAGTCTGCTGACACAGGCGCTGCTGACCGAGCTGTCATCGCTGTGCCGCGTAGAGGTTGAAGAGAACCTTGCGCTGGTGGCGATTATTGGTAATAACCTGTCGAAAGCCTGCGGCGTGGGCAAAGAGGTGTTTGGTGCGCTGGAGCCCTTCAATCTGCGCATGATCTGCTACGGCGCCAGCAGCTACAATCTGTGCTTCCTGGTACCCACGCCGGATGCTGAAGAAGTTGTGCGTGCGCTGCACAAGAATCTTTTTGGCTCCTGATACGCCAGGCTCACCTGTTAAGCCGGACAATGTCCGGCTTTTTTATTGCCTGGTGCGCAGCCTGACGGCTTTTCGGAGAGATTGCAGCGTAATTTCCAGGCCAGCAGGCTGATTTCCAGCAGCCGATAGGCATTTAGGCTGCTCTGCGTACCTCAGGATAATGAAATGTTATGATCCGCTGTCTGCCTGCGGTCGTTCCCCGCAGTGCACTTCATCTGTGGCAAATCACACTATAAAGAAAACGCTAAGGACATCGCTTCATGCTCGCCAAACTTACCCGCCTGTTCCCACTCTGGGCCGTGCTGCTCTCCGTTGCGGCCTACTATTCGCCGTCAACTTTCCTCGGTATTGGTCCGTGGGTCACTTATCTGCTGATGCTGATTATGTTCGGCATGGGCGTAACGCTAAATATTGACGATTTTAAACGCGTGCTGGTGCGTCCGGCGCCGGTTGTTGCCGGCACCTTCCTGCACTATCTGGTGATGCCGCTGGCGGCCTGGGCGCTGGCGAAGCTGTTCCAGATGCCGCCGGATCTGGCTGCCGGCATGATTCTGGTGGGCAGCGTTGCCAGTGGCACCGCATCCAACGTGATGATCTATCTGGCGAAAGGGGATGTAGCGCTGTCGGTTACCATCTCATCGGTTTCTGCGCTGGTGGGCGTCTTTGCTACGCCGCTGCTGACGCGCTTCTACGTGGATACGCACATTCAGGTGGATGTGGTTGGCATGCTGCTAAGCATCGTGAAAATTGTGGTGATCCCGATTAGCCTCGGCCTGATCATCCACCATTCGATGAACAGCGTGGTACGCCGCGTTGAGCCTTATCTGCCGGCGTTTTCGATGGTCTGTATTCTGCTGATCATCAGTGCGGTGGTCGCGGGCAGTCAGGGCTTTATCGGTTCGGTGGGCCTGATGGTGATTGCAGCGGTGATATTGCACAACGCGATTGGTCTGCTCGGTGGTTACTGGGGCGGTAAGCTGTTTGGGTTTGATGAATCCACCTGCCGCACGCTGGCGCTGGAGGTCGGTATGCAGAACTCTGGCCTGGCGGCCACGCTGGGCAAGCTCTACTTCTCACCGCTGGCGGCCCTGCCTGGCGCGCTGTTCTCGGTCTGGCACAACCTCTCCGGTTCTCTGCTGGCGGGTTACTGGTCGGGTAAAACGATTGAGAAGAAGCAGAAATAATGGGTTATGCATATTGGTCGCCATCAATGGCGATCGGTTAAGTATCATAGATCTGTTGATACCGGTGCGCATAAATGCGCGCCCTACAAAAAAAACCGCAATGACCTTGTACGGTCGCCATTCATGGCGACCGTACATGCTTATCGGACAAGTGTGTCGCCATAAATGGCAATTCAACAATATTCGACCGGTGCGCTAACGCGTACCTTTAAAATATGAAAAAATTTACTTAATCCTCTTCATGGGCCAGACCGATTTATTCTTTTTTTACTGATGCAGGAAAAGCCAGAAAGGGGAAGAGTAAATAAGGTGCAACGATTAAAAGAATAAACACTCCCCGTGAATATCCCGCATCGTTTATTCTTCTGCTGCCACAAGCCAGCGATGGCATAACAAAGAGCAGTAAAGGAATCCATGCTATTTCATTAGTGAGTGAAGCAAACATGCTAAGATAACAACAAAACCAGATAATCTGGAACATCATAAAAGCGATGTAATATAAGCGGCTATCTTTGCCACTATAATCAAACGTCTTAATCAATCCATTTTTTATTGGTGTTAATAAGAGAGTCAGCGCCATTTTTTTCTAACCACCATAAAAATGATGAGAGACAGCAAGGCTGCTAAAGCATAAGCGGTAGCAAGGCTAAAATTATCAATATGTACCCCGCATAATCCAGTGCGAACCGGGTGTCTTTATCAGCGGAGTTATGTTGGATGAGATGTGCGCCTGATAATATTTTTATTCGCTGCCACAAGGAAATGTTATCTGCAGTGATTTTATGACCTTCGAGATACACGTCCTGTTTGCGATAAAGTTGGTAAACCATTTTGTGAACCTGGATCAGCGAGGCGCCAATACCATGCCAGTTAAGCGCATCACGGTTGTAGATCCGTTCGATGATAATGAATATCCCGGTTCCTTTATAAGATTCAATATTGTTCATAGCGTCATCCTCCTTGAGTTAGTGGATTATAACTAATGATTAGAGTTGCTTACAATAAAAAATCAGGAGACTTGTCTATTGTATACCGGGAGATAGCAATGGTTAACGCATGTTATCTCTGGTACTGCTTTGTTTATAAAGGACTTATTCACTTTTCATGATGGTTGCCTGTAAACAGGCAACCCATTTTTATTATTTGGATTACTAATTTTTTATAATATTACCATTAGCGTTTTAGAGAACTCTGCGTCGCGATACCCGGGCATCGCGGTACTGTTCTCGTCAGCCCACCTGTGCCGCCAGTGAATCAGCAGAACCGCCAGCACGCCAAACACTACAGCTTCAGGTAAACCCGAATCCCGTCCAGGAACATCTGCGTCGCCAGCATAATTAATATCAGCCCCATCAGGCGCTCAAGCGCGTTAACGCCCTTATCACCGAGCAGGCGCAGGAATAGGCCGGACATCAGTAAAATTGCCACGGTTACGCCCCAGGCGATCAGCAGCGCGCCCACCAGGTGCGTCATTTGATGGGGATACTGATGCGAAAGCAGCATCAGTGTCGCCAGCAGTGACGGGCCGGCAACCAGCGGAATCGCCAGCGGCACCAGGAAGGGCTCTTCACCGGCCGGCAGGCCGCTGGTACTGGTCTCGCCAGAGGGAAAAATCATGCGGATAGCGATCAAAAACAGAATTACGCCGCCGGAGATCGACACGGTTTCGGTGCGCAGATTCAGGAAGGTCAGAATGCGCTCGCCGGCAAACAAAAACAGCAGCATCAGTGCCAGGGCGATTAGCAGCTCGCGGATCAGTACCACACGGCGACGCTTTGGCTCCAGATGCTTCAGCACCGACATAAAGATCGGCAGGTTGCCCAGCGGTCCATAATCAACAACAGCAGTATGGTCGCGGATATCATCTCAGTCATTATTAGTAAACCATCCCTTCAGGTCGGCCACGGCCGTTATTAGTTGTACTGCTGAAAAAGTTAGCGCAATCGAATTAATTCACTTGCCAGAAGTGCTGCATTTTGTAGAGTTGAGGGTCCCAGGTAAACCTGAATTACGCAGACTGGCGTATAAACCGCGTCAGATCTTTTACTCGCACCATACAGGCCTCGGCCAGAGCTCCTGAGACGGACAGAAAATGAAGAATGTAGGTTTTATTGGTTGGCGTGGCATGGTCGGCTCTGTGCTGATGTCACGCATGAGCGAAGAACGTGATTTCGATGTCATCAATCCGGTCTTCTTCTCCACGTCGCAACTGGGTCAGGCTGCGCCAGCGTTTGGCGGCAAGTCCACCGGGGCGCTGCAGGATGCTTTTGATATTGAGGCGCTGAAGGCGCTGGATATTATTATCACCTGCCAGGGCGGCGACTATACCAGTGAAGTCTACCCGAAGCTGCGTGAGAGCGGCTGGCAGGGCTACTGGATTGATGCGGCTTCCACGCTGCGCATGAAAGAGGATGCCATCATCATTCTCGATCCGGTCAACCATCAGGTGATTCGCCAGGGGCTGGATAACGGCATCAAAACCTTCGTGGGCGGTAATTGTACCGTCAGCCTGATGCTGATGTCGCTCGGCGGCCTGTTCGCGAACGATCTGGTAGAGTGGGCATCAGTGGCCACTTACCAGGCCGCGTCCGGCGGCGGCGCGCGGCATATGCGTGAACTGCTGACGCAGATGGGCATGCTGCACGATCACGTAGCCAAATCGCTCCAGGACCCGGCATCCGCGATTCTCGATATTGAACGTAGCGTCACCGATTTCACCCGCTCCGGCACGCTGCCGACGGATAACTTTGGCGTGCCGCTGGCGGGCAGCCTGATTCCGTGGATCGACAAGCAGCTCGACAACGGCCAGAGCCGCGAAGAGTGGAAAGGTCAGGCCGAAACCAACAAGATCCTCAATACGGGGAACATCATTCCGGTTGATGGCCTGTGCGTGCGCGTTGGCGCGCTGCGCTGCCACAGCCAGGCGTTTACGCTGAAACTGAAAAAAGATGTGCCGCTGAACGAAATCGAGCAGCTGCTGGCTGCGCACAACGAGTGGGTGAAAGTAGTCCCTAACGATCGTGAGATCACGATGCGTGAACTGACCCCTGCAGCGGTAACCGGCACGCTGACAACTCCGGTGGGCCGTCTGCGTAAGCTGAACATGGGGCCGGAGTACCTTTCTGCCTTCACCGTGGGCGATCAGCTCCTGTGGGGCGCGGCCGAACCGCTGCGTCGCATGCTGCGTCTGCTTATCGACTAAGCGCAGCGGCAAACCAGTCAGGCCGGGGGTTCCCGGCCTTTTTTATAACGTCCGGCTGCAAAACTTAATGCAAATTGCGCCCGACAAGTGATCCGCTTCCCCTTTTTGCTCGTCAGATAAGAATTTTTTGCGTTCCTCCCTGGCAACTGCCAACCCCAAGCTATGATTTAACAGTAATGTGCCGGTTGTTAACTGTTTTTACTTTGTGAATTGAATAGTTGTTGTACACGGCAGACATCTTTTCCATGGACGGTGTCCTTGCTTGCTGCTGTATGTATGGCTCAATGAAAAGCAGCGCACCAGTAGCGACATTGTCGTCTCTGCGGTCGCCTGCGCCAAAAATCATAGGAAGAAAGTCATGTCAGAGCTTCCCGATCGCCAGGCGATCAATGCCCTTTTTGCCGGGAATTATGCCGATCCCTTTTCTATCCTTGGGATGCACCAGACGCTACAGGGTCTGGAAGTGCGTGCGCTGCTGCCGGATGCATCCGAAGTGTGGGTCATCGAAACCAATACCGGGCGCAAATGTGCCCAGCTTAAATGCCTTGATTCACGCGGCTTTTTCAGCGGCGTGATTCCGCGTCGTAAAAATCTGTTCCGTTACCAGCTGGCGGTGAACTGGCACGGCCAGCAAAACCTGATTGATGATGCCTATCGCTTTGGTCCGCTGCTGCCGGAGATGGATGCCTGGCTGCTGGCGGAAGGCACGCACCTGCGCCCTTACGAAACCATGGGGGCCCATGGCACCACCATTGATGGCGTAAGCGGTACGCGCTTCGCCGTCTGGGCGCCAATGCGCGCCGCGTCTCCGTAGTGGGTGAATTCAACTTCTGGGATGGCCGCCGCCACCCTATGCGATTCCGCCGCGAACTCGGCATCTGGGAGCTGTTTGTTCCTGGCGCAGTCAATGGCCAGCTGTATAAATATGAGATCATCGATAACAGCGGGCAGATGCGCATAAAAGCCGATCCGTTCGCGTTCGAGGCGCAGATGCGTCCGCAGACCGCCTCCATGATCTGTAGCCTGCCGCCGAAAGTCGAGATGCAGCCACAGCGCAAAGTGGCCAACGGATTTGATCAACCTATCTCCATTTACGAAGTGCACCTTGGTTCGTGGCGCCGGCACACGGACAACAATTTCTGGCTGAGCTACAAAGAGCTGGCCGAGCAGTTGATCCCTTACGTCAAAGAGATGGGCTTTACCCATATTGAGCTGCTGCCGATCAACGAACACCCATTTGATGGCAGCTGGGGCTATCAGCCCCTTGGCATGTATGCGCCGACGCGGCGTTTCGGAACGCGCGATGAGTTCCGCCATTTCGTTGCGGCGGCGCATGATGCGGGCATCAACGTGCTGCTCGACTGGGTGCCGGGCCACTTCCCCAGCGACGATTTCGGCCTGGCGAAGTTCGACGGCACCGAACTGTATGAGCACAGCGATCCGCGCGAAGGTTTCCATCAGGACTGGAATACGCTGATTTATAACTTTGGCCGTCGCGAAGTCAGTAACTACTTATCCGGCAATGCGCTGTACTGGGTGGAGCGTTTTGGCATTGATGGCCTGCGCGTTGATGCCGTGGCCTCAATGATCTATCGCGACTACAGCCGGAAAGAGGGCGAGTGGGTACCCAATCACTTTGGTGGGCGTGAAAACCTCGAAGCCATCGCTTTCCTGCGCACCACGAACCGTACGCTGGGACGCGCGGCTGCGGGCAGCATCAGCGTGGCAGAAGAGTCTACCGACTATCCGGGCGTCACCCGTCCATCAGAGGATGGCGGTCTGGGCTTCTGGTTCAAATGGAACCTGGGCTGGATGCACGACACGCTGGATTACATGAAGCTCGATCCGGTGCATCGTCGTTATCACCACCATCTGCTGACGTTCGGCATGCTCTACAACTACACCGAAAACTTCGTGTTGCCGCTGTCGCATGACGAAGTGGTTCACGGCAAAAAATCGATCCTCGATCGTATGCCGGGCGATTCATGGCAGAAGTTCGCCAACCTGCGCGCCTACTACGGCTGGATGTGGGGCTTCCCGGGCAAGAAGCTGCAATTCATGGGCAATGAGTTCGCGCAGGGGCGCGAGTGGAACCATGACAGCAGCCTCGACTGGCATCTGCTGGAGGGCCTGGATAACTGGCATCACGGCGTGCAGCGCCTGGTGCGCGATCTTAACCACAGCTACCGTCACTACACACCGCTCTACCAGCTCGATTTTGACCCGAACGGTTTTGAGTGGCTGGTGGTGGACGATCATGAAAACTCGGTATTTGTATTTGTGCGCCGCGATCGCGACGGTAACGAACTCATTGTTGCCAGTAACTTTACGCCAGTGCCGCGCCATGATTACCGCTTCGGCGTCAATCAATCAGGCGGCTGGCGCGAAGTGCTGAATACCGATCAGCACGACTATCATGGTAGCGATGTGCGTAATCACGGCATTGTGCACACGGACGCGATTGAGAGTCACGGTCGTGCGCAGTCGCTGAGCGTGTCGCTGCCGCCGCTGTCCACCATCTGGCTGGTGCGGGAGGGCGACTGATGCTCCTGCCGGGCCAGCCATCGCCACCCGGTGCGCACTACGATGGGCGCGGCGTTAACTTCACGCTGTTTTCGCGTCATGCACAGCAGGTTGAGCTGTGCCTGTTTGACGCGCACGGCGTGGAGCAGCGCTATGCGTTGCCTGCACGCAGCGGCGATATCTGGCACGGCTATTTTCCGGCGCTGCAACCCGGCCAGCGTTATGGCTATCGGGTTCACGGCCCGTGGGCGCCCCGGCAGGGCCACCGTTTCAATCCCGCCAAACTGCTGATCGATCCCTGTGCCAAAGCCGTAAGTGGCACGGTGCCGGACGATGCACGTTTGTCAGGCGGCGAAGCGCAGCGCGACGACGCAGATAGCGCCGCCGTAGCGCCGAAATCGCTGGTGATAAGCGATGACTTTGACTGGCAGGACGATCGCGCGCCATGCACGCCGTGGGGAAAGACGGTGATCTATGAGGCCCACGTGCGTGGATTAACGCAGCAGCATCCGGAAATTCCGGAAACGCTGCGCGGGACATATGCGGCGCTCGGTCATCCTGCTATGGTGAGTTACCTGCGCCACCTGGGAATTACCGCGCTGGAGCTGCTGCCGGTGGCGGCGTTTGCCAGCGAGCCGCGCTTACAGCGCCTGGGCCTGAGCAATTACTGGGGCTATAACCCGATTGCGCTCTGGGCGCTGCATCCCGATTACGCGGCGGGTAATAACCCGCTGCGTGAGTTTCAGCAGGCGGTGAAGGCGCTGCATGCCGCAGGCATTGAGGTGATTCTGGATGTGGTGTTTAACCACAGCGCCGAGCTGGAAGAGATCGGCCCGACGCTCTCGCTGCGCGGCGTGGATAACGCCAGCTACTACTGGCTGGATGAGCACGGGGCGTATCAAAACTGGACCGGCTGCGGTAATACGCTAAACCTCAGCCATCCGCAGGTACTGGCCTGGGCGCTGGATGCGCTGCGCTACTGGGTGCAAACCTGCCATATTGATGGCTTCCGCTTTGATCTTGCCAGCGTACTGGGGCGCACCCCTGAATATCGTCAGGACGCGCCGCTCTTTGCCGCCATACAGGCCTGCCCGATTCTGTCGCAGGTGAAGCTGATCGCCGAGCCCTGGGATATCGGCCCGGGGGGATATCAGGTGGGCAACTTTCCCGTCGGCTTTGGCGAATGGAACGATCACTTTCGTGATACGGCCCGGCGGTACTGGCTGCACGGTGAGCTGAGCAACGGTGAATTTGCCCGCCGCTTTGCCGCCTCCAGCGATGTTTTTCAGCGTGCGGGCCGTCTGCCGCACGCCAGTATTAACCTGATTACCGCCCACGACGGCTTCACGCTGCGCGATGTGGTGAGCTTTAACCAGAAACATAATCAGGCCAACGGCGAGGACAATCGCGATGGCAGCAGCAGTAACTTCAGCCACAACCACGGGCAGGAGGGGCTGCAGGTCCATTTCGATATCGTTGAGCGGCGGCGGCGCAGCGTGCATGCGCTGCTGACTACGCTGCTGCTGGCGCAGGGGACACCGATGCTGCTGGCCGGTGATGAACGCGGCCACAGCCAGCATGGCAACAATAATGCCTATTGCCAGGACAATCCGCTGACCTGGCTAAACTGGCATCAGGATGACCTGGGACTGATCGATTTCACTGCCGCGTTAATTCGCCTGCGCCAGCAAATTCCGGCGCTGACGGCGGATCGCTGGTGGCAGGAGGGCGATGGGGATGTGCAGTGGTTGAATGCCAGCGGCAAACTACTGGAGAGGGATGAGTGGGAACAGGGGGCGCACAGGGTGCAGATCCTGCTCTCCAGCCGCTGGTTACTGACCATCAACGCCACGGACTCGGTGAGTAACCTTGCCTTACCAGACGGAGAGTGGCATGCCATACCTCCTTTCGCCGGGGAAGATAACCCTATCCTGACAACTGTCTGGCACGGTCCCGCACACGGCGTGTGTGTGTTCCTGAAGCAATCATAAGGAGTCAGACATGGTGAAATTAGACAGAACCGATCCTTTAATGCTGGCGCGCCAGCTCCCTACCCAAACGGTTGCCCTGATCCTTGCTGGCGGGCGCGGTACGCGCCTGAAAGATCTCACGGCCAAACGGGCCAAACCTGCCGTGCACTTCGGCGGGAAGTTCCGCATCATCGATTTTGCGCTCTCTAACTGTATTAACTCGGGCATCCGGCGCATCGGCGTGATTACGCAATACCAGTCGCATACGCTGACGCAACACATTCAGCGTGGCTGGTCACTGTTCAACGAAGAGATGAACGAATTTGTCGATCTGCTGCCGGCCCAGCAGCGCGCCTCTACTGAGCACTGGTATCGCGGCACGGCAGATGCGGTGACGCAAAACCTCGATATCATTCGCCGCTACAACGCGCAGTACATCGTGATTCTCGCAGGCGATCACATCTACAAAATGGACTACTCGCGCATGCTGCTCGACCACGTCGATCGCAACGCGAAGTGTACCATTGCCTGCTTGCCGGTTCCGCTGCATGAAGCCACGGCGTTTGGTGTGATGGCAGTGGACGCCGACAACAACGTGGTCGATTTCGTGGAAAAACCGCCGAAGCCGCCCTCAATGCCAGGCGATGACACCAAAGCACTCGCCAGTATGGGTATCTATGTTTTCAATGCCGACTATCTTTATCAGTTGCTGGAAGAGGATCTCCAGGTTGCCGACTCCAGTCACGACTTTGGTAAAGATCTGCTGCCGAAGATTGTTGCGAGCGGCGAGGCGTATGCGCACTCGTTCACGCTTTCGTGCGTGCAGAACGATGAAAACGCCGAGCCGTACTGGCGCGATGTCGGAACGCTGGAAGCCTACTGGCGTGCCAATCTCGATCTGGCATCGGTAACGCCAGAGCTGGACATGTACGACCATGAATGGCCGATTCGCACCCATATGGAGCCGCTGCCACCCGCGAAGTTTGTACAGGATCGCTCCGGCAGTCACGGCATGACGATGAACTCGCTGGTCTCCGGCGGTTGCATCATCTCCGGCTCCGTGGTGGTGAATTCGGTTTTATTCCCGCGCGTGCGGATTAATTCATTTTGCAACATCGACTCTACGGTGCTGTTGCCCGATGTGGTGATTGGCCGGTCCTGCCGACTGCGGCGCTGCGTGGTAGATCGCGCCTGCGTTATTCCGGAAGGCATGGTGATTGGCGAGAACCCTGACGAAGACAGCCGCCGTTTTTACCGTTCAGAAGAGGGCATCGTTCTGGTGACGCGCGCCATGCTGGCCAAATTAGCCACAGCGGGTCAATAAGTGACGAAAGGGCATAAAACATTGCCGCGTGGAACGCGGGCGATAACACAATAGGGGTTCAGGATGCAGGTTTTACATGTCTGTTCAGAGCTATTTCCACTGCTTAAAACCGGTGGATTGGCTGATGTCGTCGGCGCATTACCTCAGGCGCAAATTGCCGATGGTACGGATACGCGGGTGCTGATTCCCGCGTTTCCGGATCTGCGTAAAGGGATTCCTGATACTGAAATCACGGCGGAACTGCAAACGTTCGCCGGACCGGTACGCTTACTCTTCGGGCAGTTCAACGGTGTGGGCATCTACCTGATTGACGCACCAGGCCTGTACGATCGTCCCGGTAGCCCGTATCACGATACATCGCAGTTCGCTTACGTCGATAACTACCTGCGTTTTGCCCTGCTGGGCTGGATGGCAGCAGAGATTGCCAGCGGGCTGGATACTTACTGGCAGCCGGACATCGTGCATGCGCATGACTGGCATGCGGGCCTGGCACCGGCCTATATCGCTGCACGCGGACGCCCGGCCAAAACCGTGTTCACCGTGCACAACCTGGCGTATCAGGGGCTGTTTTCCGCCCGGCATCTGGACGAGATTGAAATTCCTCGTGCCTATTTTGATATGCACGGGCTGGAGTTCTTCGGACAGATCTCCTACCTGAAAGCCGGACTGTTTTTTGCCGATCATATAACCGCAGTAAGCCCGACGTATGCTCTGGAGATCACGCGCCCGGAGTTTGGTTATGGCATGGAGTCACTGCTGGAACAGCGGCTGAAAGAGGGGCGGCTGAGCGGCATTCTTAACGGTGTCGATCCCGGCATCTGGGACCCGGCGCATGATCTGCTGCTCACCGCACGGTATGACCGCGACACGCTGGAAAGCAAAGCCGAAAACAAGCGCCAGCTGCAAATTGCTATGGGGCTGAAGGTTGATGACAAAGTCCCGGTGTTCTGCGTAATCAGCCGTCTGACTAAGCAGAAAGGGTTGGATCTGGTGCTGGAGGCGCTGCCAGGGCTGCTGGCGCAGGGCGGTCAGCTGGTGCTGCTCGGGCAGGGCGACGCCGAGCTGCAGCAGGGTTTTCTTGCGGCAGCGGCAGAGCACCCCGGCAGCGTTGGCGTGCAGATCGGTTATCACGAAGCGTTTTCGCACCGCATCGTCGGGGGTGCCGATGTGATTATGGTACCGAGCCGCTTCGAGCCGTGCGGCCTGACGCAGCTCTACGGCCTGAAGTACGGCACGCTGCCGCTGGTACGCCGCACCGGTGGCCTGGCGGATACGGTGCAGGATAGCTCGCTGGAGAACCTCGCGGATGGCGTCGCCAGCGGTTTTAGCTTTGAAGACAGTAACGCCTGGTCGCTGCTGCGGGCGATCCGGCGCGCCTTTGTTCTCTGGTCGCGTCCTTCACTCTGGCGCTATGTTCAGCGCCAGGCCATGGGGATGGATTTTAGCTGGCAGGTAGCAGCACAAGCCTACCGCGATCTTTATCAACGCTTGCTGTAACGAGATTGGGATACCGGATATGAATGCACCTTTCACCTATGCTTCACCCACGCTGACGGTTGATGCACTCAAGCACTCAATCGCCTATAAGCTGATGTTTACTATTGGTAAAGATCCGTCGATCGCCAATAAGCATGAGTGGCTGAACGCTTCGCTGTTAGCGGTGCGCGATCGTATGGTGGAGCGCTGGCTGCGTTCCAGCCGTGCGCAGCTGTCCCAGGATGTGCGGCAGGTGTATTACCTGTCGATGGAGTTTTTGATGGGGCGCACGCTGGGCAATGCGCTGCTGGCGATGGGCATTTATGACGATCTCAATCAGGCGCTGGATGAGATGGGGTTGGATCTTAGCGAACTGATGGAAGAGGAGAACGATCCCGGCCTCGGTAACGGTGGTCTGGGGCGCCTGGCCGCCTGCTTCCTCGATTCGCTTGCCACCCTGGGTCTGCCAGGACGGGGTTACGGCATTCGTTACGACTACGGCATGTTTAAACAGAACATTGTGGATGGTCAGCAGCGTGAATCCCCCGACTACTGGCTGGAGTATGGTAACCCGTGGGAGTTCCAGCGTCACAATACGCGCTACAAAGTGCGCTTTGGCGGGCGTCTGCAGCACGAAGGCGCGCGCGTACGCTGGGTGGAAACCGAAGAGATCGTGGCGATGGCCTATGATCAAATCATTCCCGGTTTTGATACGGATGCCACCAACACGCTGCGGCTGTGGGGTGCGCAGGCGAGTAACGAGATCAACCTCGGCAAATTTAATCAGGGCGATTACTTTGCCGCCGTGGAGGATAAAAACCACTCGGAGAACGTGTCGCGCGTGCTCTATCCGGATGACTCCACTTACTCCGGGCGCGAGCTGCGTCTGCGCCAGGAGTACTTCCTCGTCTCCTCAACGGTGCAGGACATTCTGCATCGTCACTGGCAGATGCATGAAACCTGGGACAATCTGGCGGATAAGATCGCCATCCACCTGAATGATACGCACCCGGTGCTGGCGATTCCTGAGCTGATGCGTCTGCTGATGGATGAGCATAAATTCAGCTGGGACGATGCGTTTGAAGTGACCTGTCAGGTATTCTCCTACACCAACCATACGCTGATGAGCGAAGCGCTGGAGACCTGGCCGGTGGATATGCTCGGCAAGATCCTGCCGCGCCACCTCAGCATCATTTTCGAAATCAACGACTACTTCCTGAAAACTATTCAGGACTACTACCCGGAAGATTGGGATCTGATGTCGCGCATCTCGATCATCGATGAAAATGATGGCCGCCGCGTGCGCATGGCATGGCTGGCGGTCGTGGTCAGCCATAAAGTGAACGGCGTCTCCGAACTGCACTCAAATCTGATGGTGCAGTCGCTGTTCGCGGATTTTGCTCGCCTGTTCCCGGGCCGCTTCTGCAATAAAACCAACGGCGTAACGCCACGGCGCTGGCTGGCACTGGCGAATCCGGCGCTGTCAGACGTGCTGGACAATGCCATTGGCCGCAACTGGCGTACCGATCTCGGCCAGCTCAACGAGCTGGTACCGCATGTCGACTATCCGGCCTTTATTGAACAGATTGCTGACGCCAAGTTTGCCAACAAAAAACGGCTGGCGGAGTGGGTAGCGAAAAACATGGATATCGTGCTCGATCCCCATGCGCTATTTGATGTGCAGATTAAACGTATCCACGAATATAAACGCCAGCTGCTGAATGTGCTGCACGTGGTGACGCGCTATAACCGCATCAAAGCCGATCCCAATGCAAACTGGGTGCCGCGCGTAAATATTTTTGCCGGTAAAGCCGCCTCGGCCTATTACGTTGCCAAGCACATTATTCACCTGATCAACGATGTGGCTAACGTGATCAACAACGATCCGCAGGTGAAGAACAAGCTTAAAGTTGTGTTTGTGCCAAATTACGGCGTGAGCCTGGCGCAGATCATTATTCCGGCGGCGGATCTCTCGGAACAGATCTCTACTGCAGGAACGGAAGCCTCCGGCACCAGTAATATGAAGTTTGCGCTGAACGGCGCGCTGACAATCGGCACGCTGGACGGCGCGAACGTTGAGATGCGTGAGCACGTAGGCGAAGAGAATATCTTTATCTTCGGCAATACGACGCCGCAGGTGGAGAAGCTGCGCAAAGAGGGTTATAACCCGCGCAAATATTACGAAGAGGATGCCGAGCTGCACCAGGCGCTGACGCAGATTGCCAGCGGCGTGTTCAGTCCGCAGGAGCCGGGGCGCTATCGCAGTCTGTTCGATGCGCTGGTGAACTTTGGCGATCACTATCAGCTGCTGGCGGATTACCGCAGTTACGTCGATACCCAGGATAAGGTGGATAAGCTCTATCGCCAGCCGGAAGAGTGGCAGCGGCGCGCGGCCCTGAATATTGCCAACATGGGCTATTTCTCAGCCGACCGCACCATTCAGGAGTATGCCGATGAGATCTGGCATATTTCACCGGTAAGGCTGTAAAAAAGGTCGCCATAAATGGCGACCCTATGAAAGATGTACGACGCTCGTAGGGTGCGCATAAATGCGCACCTGGCGAGATTACTTCAGCGTAATGCTCTTCACAATGCTGTCCGCATCGCTCTGCGCCTGCTGCTGGTTGTCAGCGGGCAGGGTAATCTGCAGCGTCAGCAATTTTCCGTCCACTTTCGCCAGAATAACCGAGGACCATGAGGTCTGATTATTGGCGGAGATCACCGTGTCCAGCTGCTGTGCCGGCTGATCTTTCAGGGTTACCGCTTTATTAGACACCACCTGTAGCTGTGGATCGCGGTTACGCTGCTGCTGCTCCAGACGCTGTGACAGCGCATCAAGCGTTTCGTTAGTCGGGTCGCCGGCAATCACGATAATCGCGCGCTGTCCGGTTTCATCGGCATACACGTGCATGTTGGTCGATTCAGAGCCCAGTTTACCGCTCTTATCTGACATACCGGCGGGCAGGCTGAAGCTCAGTTTGCCATCCATCAGGTTAACCGTCTGTGCGGACTGGCTGGCCGTCGCACCGCTGTTGTTTGCCGCTGCGTCATCTTTCTTCTGGTCACAAGCCGCAAGGCCGATTACCAGCAGACCAATACCTGCATATTTCACTAAGTTACGCATTCTTATCCCTTTCATCAGATCCTAATCAGGCGTTATACAAGCGGATTTACCGGCCAAAAGCAACCAACGCTTTGTCAGGAGATCTTAGCCTGCTGCAGCGTTTCGTCTACGTGCAATTAGCCGAAATTCATCCGGCGCTGATTTTGTCGCTCCGCCAGACGTTTCAGCGCCGCGTTAAGCAGCACGCCGTAAGCGGGCAGGAAGAAAATCATGCAGATTAAGACCTTGAAGCTGTAATCGACCAGCGCGATCTCGACCCAGTGCGCAGACATAAACGGGTCCGGACTTTTGTAGAAAGCGATGAAGAAGAAAGCCAGCGTATCGCTGATATTGCCAAGGAACATGGCGCAGGCCGGCGCGATCCACCACTGCGGAAGCTGACGCAGCCGGTTAAACACGTGCACATCCAGAATCTGGCCAAGGGCATACGCCATAAAGCTGGCGCAGGCGATACGGGCAACAAACAGATTCACCTCTGCCAGCGACGCCCAGCCCTGCCATTCACCCTGGAAAAACACGCATGACACGACATAAGAGATAAACAGCGCCGGGATCATGACCGCCAGAATAATGCGCCGCGCCAGCGGGGCACCAAAGATGCGTACGGTAAGATCGGTCGCCAGGAAGATAAACGGAAAGCTGAACGCACCCCAGGTGGTGTGGAACCCGAAAATAGCCACCGGCAGCTGCACCAGATAGTTACTGGAGGTGATCACCAGCAGGTGAAAGAGCGACAGCCAAAACAGCGCATGCATGCGCTGACGTGCAGAGAAGTTGATCATATGAACCTTTTTAGTAATGGGGTTAGGGAACCCATCCCTTCCTCTTCATACTTCAGTTTTCATGTGCGTTGGCTGCACCAGCTCACTCCGGTCACTCACTGTAGTAAGCTCCCGGGGATGATCCGGCTTGCCGCCTTCCTGAAACCTGAATTATTTTGAGGAATTGGCAGTAACGTTTAAAAATCGGTCGGCATCTTAACGCGTTGCGCAACGAATGCAATGGTTAATTTTAGCGCAATCGTTATCGCCTTGCGCTGCTGCGCCAGCGCGCTAGAATGAGCGCCCACACTGAACAAAGACAGAGAATCATGAGCGATCCTTTTTCTGCGCCGGACCATACGCTTGATGCACTGGGTCTGCGCTGCCCGGAGCCGGTAATGATGGTGCGTAAAACCGTGCGCGGCATGCAGCCGGGTGAAACACTGTTGATCATCGCTGACGATCCCGCCACAACGCGTGATATCCCCGGCTTTTGCCGCTTTATGGACCATCCGTTGCTGGCACAGCAGACAGAAACGCTGCCGTATCAGTATCTGATTCAGAAAGGTGCGGATGCCTGAGCAACGGCATCCGTTAACCCTGGCGCTGACGCAGCAGACGTAACGCGTTCGCCGTCACCAGCGCCGTTGCGCCTGAATCCGCCAGCACCGCCAGCCACAGCCCGGTAAAGCCGAGCAGCGTGGTCACGAGGAAAATTGCCTTCAGGCCCAGCGCCAGCGCAATGTTCTGACGGATAATGGCGCGCGTGCGCCGCGCCAGCACCAGTATGCGGGGCAGAACCGTCAGGCGATTTTGCGTGAGCGCCGCGTCTGCGGCTTCCAGCGCGACATCGGTGCCGCTGCCCATGGCGATGCCGATCGTTGCCGCTTTCATTGCCGGCGCATCATTAATGCCGTCACCTACCATGGCCAGCGACTGCTGTTCACTCAGCTGGCGCACCGCCGTGACCTTATCGGCAGGTAACAAGCCGGCGCGATAATCGATACCCGCTTCGGCAGCAATCGCCGCGGCGGCTCGCGGGTTATCGCCGGTCAACATCAGGCTGTGAATACCCAGCGCGTTCAGCGCGTTCAGGGCACTGATTGCATCGTCACGCAGCGGATCCTGTAACGCCAGCACGCCCAGCGGCTGCTGATCTTCCAGCAGCACTACCACGGTTTTACCCTGGCTCTCCAGCTGCGAAATTATCTGCTGGCGGGAGTCGCTCAGCGTTGTGACCTCGCGCGGGGCCAGCAGCTGATACAGGACACCCTCGATCTGTGCGCGAATGCCGCTGCCGGCCAGCGTTTGCTGCTGCTGCGCCTGCGGCAGTGCCAGCTGACGCTGTTCAGCCTCTGTCACGATTGCCTGAGCCAGCGGATGGCTGGCGCCATACTCAACAGCGGCGGCCAGGCGGAGCAGCTGAGAGGGCGTCATGTCGTCAAAGGGCTGCACATCCGTTACCTGCGGCTTACCGGCGGTTAACGTACCGGTTTTATCAAAGGCGATAGCCTGAATGCGGCTGAGCCGCTCCAGTGCCGCGCCACCCTTAATCAGCGCGCCCTGGCGGGCTGCAGCGGCTAATCCGGAGGTGATGGCCGCAGGCGTCGAGATCACCAGTGCACACGGGCAGCCAATCAGCAGCAGCGTCAGCCCCTTATAGATCCACGGCAGCCATGCGCCCGCGCCCAGCAGCGGCGGCAGCACCATCACCAGCAGCGCCAGCAGCATGATCGCCGGGGTATAGAGGCGACTAAAGCGATCGATAAAGCGCTCAACCGGTGCGCGGTGGCTTTCCGCTTCCTCAATCAGCTGCAGGATACGGTCGATCGCGCTGTTGCCTGGCTGCGAGACCACTTTCAGCTGCACCAGCCGATCAACGCTGGTGGCGCCCGCCATCACGGTTTCGCCGGGCGCACGCGTAACCGGCAGCGACTCGCCGGTCAGAGCGCTCTCATCAAAGCTGGCGCGGCTATGCAGTAGCTCACCGTCAACGGGTAAGCGACCGCCGGCAGCGACCTCAATGACGTCGCCAGGCTGCACGTTGTCCAGAGCCACCTGTTCGCGCCGCCCGTGGGTAATGCGCATCGCGGTATCCGGCCGCAACGCCATCAGTGCCGTCACGCCGCGGCGTGCGCGCGTGGCCGCATAGGCCTCAAGCCGTTCGCCCAGCTGAAACAGCAGCAGCACCATCGCGGCTTCAGCATGCGCACCAATGATCAGCGCGCCGGCGGCGGCAATCGTCATCAGGGTTTCAATGCTGAACGGCGAGCCGCTGCGCAGCAATTTCCACGCGCTGCGTGCGACCGGTGCCAGACCCAGCAGCGTGGTGACAATAAACAGGCGATCGCCCCACAGGGGAGAAGCCTGGCTCAGCAGCCAGCTGGCCAGCATCATGAGTGCCAGCAGCAGCAGGCCTGCATTATCGCGCCAGCCGCGCGGCGGGGCGGGGACATCGGTTGCGGTGAGCGTGAAGCCGGCATTTTTTACTGCCTGCTCAATTGCTGGCCCAATGTTGCCCGTGGCTTCGACCAACAGTTTTTCACTGGCAAAGATGACGCGGGCGCGCTGTACCTGGGGCAGTTTTTGTACGGCGGTTTCGATTTTGCGTGCGCAGCTCGGGCAATCCATTCCGGCAATGTGCCAGCGGAGTGGGTGAGAAGCCGTCAGGGCCCTGTCGCTTTCGGTGTCATCGCCGCCCGGACTGCCTTCATCGCTGGCGCAGCAGTGGCAATCATCACCTGTGGCAACAGGTTGTAGAGCGGAGAGCGTGGCGGGAGCCGGTTTGACGCTGCGAATGGCGCACAGCGGCTGCGGTTTGCTGTGCGTTTTACCACAGCGGCAAGAGTGAGCGTGTTGATGCATGTGACCTCCGGATTCAGGCGCGGGTCGATGCCCGCGTCCTGCATGCTACACTCTGGAGTGGACTCCAGAGTCAAGCATCACGTGTCACGCTTTTCAGTAGAGCCACAGCGAGCGCACGATCATAAAGTGACCGGCAAAGTAACAGGCGGCGACAATGGCGCTATCGGCGCTGAAACGGCGGCGATAGTGGGTGATAAACCAGACAATATTGGCTAATAGCAGCAAACCGGCGCCGATCAGCAGTGAGAAGCTGTAGTCGGTAGGGCGGAAGAAGTAGTTCTCTGCTGCCATCCAGTTCATCACCAGCGTCATGCCTATCAGCGTACAGATCGGCCAGCGCAACTCCTCCAGCTTCGACCAGATCACCCCAATCACAATGACGCCGATAATCAGGAAGGTGAGCGGAATCGGCCAGAAGAAACTCATGGTCATGTGGGCAGCGAAGCTGATGGTATAAAGCAGATGGGACAGGAAAAATGCCCCCAGCGCATAGAGCATCTGCTGGCGCGGCAGCAGCGTCAGGGCATCGCCAACCAGCGTGGCGACCAGCCCGGCAAGGATCAGATAATCGGTGGTGTTAAGCGTCGGTGCCTGCCAGGCCCAGGCTACCAGCAAGAGCAGCGTAACGGGTTTGAACAACCAGCGCTGCCACTGCGGGCCGCGGTAGGAGGCGTCCACGTACAGCCAACCGGAAAAAAGGACTGCAAGGAAAGACCAAAGCATTTTTTCTCCCTTTTGCAGGCAATGCGCCCGCTTTGATGAATTTTCCCAAAATCGCGATCTCAGTTTAAGTTACCGCTGGCAAATGTGACAATCGGCTAACTCCGGATGTATGCTTTGTCGTCTTTATTTGTGCCACTTACCACGCAAAGTGCGAGAGAAAACATGAGCAAACCACCGCTAATCTTTTTTATCGTTCTGGCGATTATTGCCATCCTGGCGACCCGTCAGTTTATCAAGCAGCGCCGCGAAGCCGCGGTCAATGACGCCTCACCGGTGCGCTCAATGAGCGTGCAGGTAAAGACCAAACGTGAGTTTCCGGCACCCAATCGCCGTTCGCGTCAGCGGGAGGAAATTGTGGCGGAAGAGATGAAATATGAAGCCTGGTTCCATCCGCTGAACGGCGCGGGTGACTTTAAAGTGAACGTGAACGCCAGTGATTATCATCAGATGGATAAAGGCGTGAAGGGTGAGCTGAAGATGCAGGGCAGCCGGTTCGTCAGTTTTACGCCCGCGCAGTAACGCAGCGGACGTATGGCTGTGATTAGCTCTTCGGGTAGTGCTTTTTCTGCCATGCCAGCAGTTCAAAAACGCCAAAGAAGAAGATTTTTGCCTGGGTCGCCCCGCTCAGCTTTGGCGCCTCTTTCGGCTGCGTGGCACGCAGCAGCACCAGCTGCAAGCCATGCATAATCACCATAAAGAACAGCGCCACATGCACAAAATAGCGCAGCGGCGTGGGGAACGGATGCACCAGATTAAGCAGCAGAAATGCCCAGACGCACAGCATCAGTAAACGGCCCAGATTAAGCCACATCATGCTTCTCCTGTTGACGTTGATAGAGGCGATAAGCCACCTGGCCGGCAATCTTCTCGCGATACAGATTCCAGCTGGCGGGTGCCACTGGCGTGCCATGTTCCACTTCGCTCTCCACGTAGATCAGTGCCTCTTCAGCCAGCCAGCCGTTGTTCTCCAGCAGCGTCAGGGTTTCCAGCAGCAATCCTTTACGGAACGGCGGATCAACAAATACCACGTCAAACGGCTCGCCCGGTTGGCTGAGCCACTGCAGTGTATTGGTCTGCACCACGTTGCCTGTGGTGGCGCGCAGCGTATGCAGGTTTTGCGACAGCTGCTGCGCAACATTGCGCTCCAGCTCCAGCAAGGTCGCGGAGGCGGCATAGCGCGACAGCGCCTCAAGGCCCAGCGCGCCGCTGCCGGCAAAGCAATCCAGGCAGCGCGCCTGCTGGATATCAGCCGCCAGCCAGTTAAACAGGGTTTCGCGTACGCGATCGGTGGTGGGGCGCAGGCCGGCGCTATCCGGCACGGGCAGTTTGCGGCCGCGCCACTGTCCGCCAATGATACGGATCTGACCTGCTGCGCCGCTGTTGCGGGGGGATTTACTCATTTCGCTCACAACTCGTCATAATTTGTTGCGTAGTTTAACGGGCGTAGCAGGCAGAAGAAACGTTAAAAAAGGGTGCTGTGGTGCGCTGGCTGGAAAGTGTTAGACTACTGAGTTGGTATCGTGCGCGTAATTGCCTGATTTTTACGCCGCTCACGAGCTGAAAATTGAATTTTTTATCCCCTGGGAACAGCGTGCTACCGGGAATAAGCCATCGAGGAGTGTGGTCACACAATGGCAAAAGAGAAAAAACGCGGCTTTTTTTCCTGGCTAGGCTTTGGCAAAGAAGAACAGACACCGCAGCCGGCGGAAGAGCAAACGGCAGAAGAGCAGCTACAGGAGCAGCCAGCCGACGCCCCGGTTCAGGAGCCCGTTGCGGAAGAGAGCGCGTTAGCAAGCGCCGAAGCGCAGGCGGAAGAGACCGTTGCCGTCACGGCGCAGGTTGCAGAGCAGCAGGCTGAGCCAGAAGCAAAAGAAGCAGAGACCGCGCCGCAGGCTGATGTGGTGATCGGTGCGGTTGAAGAGGAGGTGCTGCCGGAAGAGGAGATTCAACCGGATGTCGCGCCGATCGAAGAGGAGCCGCAGGCAGAAGAGCTGATCATTGACGCGCCGGTGGAAGAGGCGATGGCGCCGGAAGCGGAAGAGGTGCCACTCAGCGATGAAGAGCTGGAAGCGCTGGCGCTGGCTGAAACCTACGTAGAGGATGCCGAAGAGGCCGCGCAGGCTGAAGATACCGTCAGCGATCTGCCGCTGGCCGCGGCGCCAATTATTGTGCAGGAGCAGGAGCGTCCGACTAAAGAGGGCTTCTTTGCCCGTCTGAAACGCAGCCTGGTCAAAACCCGTGCAAATCTCGGCTCCGGCTTTATCAGCCTGTTCCGGGGTAAAAAAATCGATGATGATCTCTTCGAAGAGTTAGAAGAGCAGCTGCTGATTGCGGATGTGGGCGTAGAGACAACCCGTCGCATTATCACCAGCCTGACACAACAGGCTAACCGCAAACAGCTTCGTGATGCTGAAGCGCTCTACGGTCTGCTGAAAGCCGAAATGGCAGGCATTCTGGAGAAGGTCGATCAGCCGCTGGATATCGAAGGCAAAACGCCGTTCGTGATTTTAATGGTTGGCGTTAACGGCGTAGGTAAAACTACCACCATCGGTAAGCTGGCGCGCCAGTATCAGGCGCAGGGCAAATCGGTGATGCTGGCGGCTGGCGACACCTTCCGTGCGGCGGCGGTTGAGCAGCTGCAGGTGTGGGGGCAGCGCAATAACATTCCGGTGGTAGCGCAGCACACCGGTGCCGATTCCGCTTCGGTCATCTTTGATGCTATTCAGGCTGCCAAATCGCGCAACGTCGACGTGCTGATTGCCGATACGGCCGGACGTTTGCAGAACAAAGCGCACCTGATGGAAGAGCTGAAGAAGATCACCCGCGTGATGAAAAAGCTGGACGAGAATGCGCCGCATGAAGTGATGCTAACGCTGGACGCCAGCACCGGGCAGAACGCCATCAGCCAGGCCAAACTCTTTAATGAGGCGGTCGGCCTGAGCGGCATTGCCCTGACCAAACTTGATGGCACCGCCAAAGGTGGCGTGATCTTCTCGATTGCCGATCAGTTTGGCATTCCGATTCGCTATATCGGTGTCGGGGAAGGCATCGAGGATTTACGGCCGTTTAAGGCCGAAGACTTTATTGAGGCACTGTTTGCCCGAGAGGAATGATTGGGATGATTCGCTTTGAAGAGGTCAGTAAGGCTTATCTGGGAGGACGCCAGGCGCTGCAGGGGGTGGATTTTCATCTGCGTCCCGGCGAAATGGCGTTCCTGACCGGCCACTCAGGCGCGGGAAAGAGTACGTTACTGAAGCTGATTTGTGGCATTGAGCGCCCGAGTGCCGGGCAGATCTGGTTCAGCGGCCATGATATTTCGCGACTGCGTCACAGCGAAGTGCCCTTTCTGCGCCGCCAGATTGGCATGATCTTCCAGGATCACCACTTGCTGATGGATCGCTCGGTATACGACAACGTGGCGATTCCGCTGATTATCTCTGGCGCCAGCGGCGAAGATATTCGTCGTCGCGTCTCGGCAGCGTTGGATAAAGTCGGCCTGCTCGACAAAGCGAAAAGCTACCCGATTCAGCTCTCCGGCGGTGAACAGCAGCGCGTCGGTATTGCCCGCGCGGTGGTGAACAAGCCGGCAGTACTGCTGGCGGATGAACCGACCGGTAACCTCGATAATGCGCTGTCGGAAGATATCCTGCGCCTGTTCGAGGAGTTTAATCGCGTTGGCGTCACGGTGCTGATGGCGACGCACGATATCGGGCTGATTTCACGGCGCAACTACCGCGTAATGACGCTTAATCAGGGACGTCTGCACGGAGGCCACGATGGTCAATAAACGCAACAAGCGTCCGGCTGCGCCAAAAGCCGCGAAGCAGCCCTCGAAGAGCAAAGCGCTAAAAGGCGGCTGGCAGGAGCAGTGGCGCTATGCGTGGCGCGGGACGCTGTCGGATATGTATCGTCAGCCCCTGGCAACGCTGCTGACGGTGATGGTCATCGCTATCTCGCTGACGCTGCCCAGCGTCTGTTATATGGTGTGGAAAAACGTCAGCCAGGCCGCCACGCAGTGGTATCCGGCACCGCAGCTGACGGTCTATCTGGACAAAGCACTGGATGATACCGCAGCAGAGAGCGTAACCGCCCAGCTGAAGCAGCTGGATGGCGTGGATAACGTCAATTATCTGACGCGTGAAGAGGCGCTGAACGAGTTCCGCAACTGGTCCGGGTTTGGTGGGGCGATGGATATGCTGGAGCAGAATCCTCTGCCGGCTGTGGCTATCATCACGCCAAAACTCAACTTCCAGAATTCAGATACCAT
Source organism: Pantoea wallisii (assembly GCF_002095485.1). Taxonomy (GTDB): domain Bacteria; phylum Pseudomonadota; class Gammaproteobacteria; order Enterobacterales; family Enterobacteriaceae; genus Pantoea; species Pantoea wallisii. The sequence goes on from NZ_MLFS01000001.1 coordinate 42,551, forward strand.
GGCGAATCTGCGCGATCGCGTGGCGAAAGTGCAGGGCGTGCAGGAAGTGCGCATGGATGACAGCTGGTTTGCCCGCTTAGCCGCGTTGACCGGGCTGGTCGGCCAAATCGCCTCCATGATTGGCCTGCTGATGGTGGTAGCGGTGTTCCTGGTCATCGGCAACAGCGTGCGTCTCAGCATCTTTGCCCGTCGCGATACCATTAACGTACAGAAGTTAATTGGCGCCACCGATGGCTTTATTCTGCGCCCCTTCCTCTACGGTGGTGCACTGCTGGGCTTCAGCGGGGCCGTGCTGTCGCTGATCCTGTCTGAAGTACTGGTGCTGCGGCTGCAATCGGTCGTGGCGCAGGTGGCTTCCGTGTTCGGTACAACTTTTGCGCTGGAAGGCTTCTCATGGGATGAGGGATTACTGCTGCTGCTTGTCGCCGCCATTATTGGCTGGATTGCAGCATGGCTGGCAACGGTTCAACATTTACGTCGATTTACGCCGCAGTAACCACCAGCAACGTTTTTTTGGTATACTCTTCCTCTGCTGCCGACGACCTGGGAGCAGAGGAATTCTCCGATTTTCCCCGCCGTCATCTGTGTGTAAAATATTCACTGCTATAATTGAACTTGTGGATAACTTTGTCGTCCAAGTAGCACAGATTGCTTTTGGTTTTCCCGCGGCGTTGACATAATGTAACGTCTGCGCAGGGAAACGTGCAGCAAGTCCATTGAATTTGTGAGGGTTTGAATGACCAAAGAAATGCAAACTTTAGCGATTGCTCCTCTGGGCAACCTGGAATCATACGTCCGGGCTGCTAACCATTGGCCGGTCCTGACCGCCGAAGAGGAAAAAGCACTGGCTGAGAAGCTGCATTACCAGGGCGATCTGGATGCAGCCAAGACGCTGATCCTGTCTCACCTGCGCTTTGTTGTTCATATCGCGCGTAACTACTCCGGTTACGGCCTGCCGCAGGCGGACCTCATCCAGGAGGGTAACATTGGCCTGATGAAGGCGGTGCGCCGCTTTAACCCGGAAGTCGGGGTGCGTCTGGTCTCCTTTGCCGTGCACTGGATCAAAGCAGAGATTCACGAATACGTGCTGCGTAACTGGCGTATCGTGAAAGTTGCCACCACCAAAGCACAGCGCAAACTATTCTTTAACCTGCGTAAAACCAAGCAGCGTCTGGGCTGGTTCAATCAGGATGAAGTAGAGATGGTTGCGCGTGAGCTGGGCGTGAGCAGCAAAGATGTGCTGGAGATGGAGTCCCGCATGGCGGCGCAGGACATGACGTTTGATATGTCCTCTGACGATGATGCTGGCGAAGGCAAGCCGATGGCACCGGTGCTGTATCTGCAGGATAAAACGTCTGACTTTGCCGATGGCATTGAAGAGGACAACTGGGATGCGCATGCAGCCGATAAGCTGAGCGATGCCATGCTGAGTCTCGACGAGCGCAGCCAGCATATCATCCGTGCCCGCTGGCTGGATGATGACAACAAAACCACGCTGCAGGAGCTGGCCGATAAGTACGGCGTCTCCGCCGAGCGCGTGCGACAGCTGGAAAAGAACGCCATGAAGAAACTGCGTATGGCGATTGAAGCCTGATAAGCATCAGGAAGAGAGAGGGCGACCAGCGTGGTCGCCCTTTTTTATGCGCGTCATAAAGGCAGCTGGCAGGCCGGCTGCGTGAGGACCGCCATAAATGGCGCTCCTGGAGTTTGTGCGGCGGGTGGAACGGTTGCCATGAATAGCGACCCTACAAGGTTAATGCGGGCGCAGGGTGCGCATTGATGCGCACCGTCATCCGAACGCGGGAGACGTCTACCGCACCCAGCCATCGCTCTGCGCACGAAACCCACACGCCTGCATAAATGCGGCGCGTACGCTCTGATCGTTATTACCGTCATCAGCGATCCACCAGTGCGCCAGCGCGCTGTTCTGCGCAATGGTCTCTTCAAGCAAATACTGCCCGACACCGCGCCGGCGCGTTACATCCCGCACTTCCAGATGAGTAATCTTGCCCAGCGTGCCGCGAATCTCCAGCAGTAATCCCGCCAGCAGGCGATCGTTAAACCGCGCAGCATAGAGCCGGTTCGTTTCACTTAAGTTTGCTTCCAGCTGGCTAATATCCAGCTGTGACCACACTTTGGCTAAATCCAGTCGATCCTGCGGCGTTAACGTGCTGATACGCTGAATAGTGAGCTTCATAACCCTTACCTGTACTGGCTGAAAGGGCTTAGTGTAGCGAAAGTAGACAGTCAGAGCGCTGTCACTTTTTTGCGATGAAAAGAGGTCAAACAGCGGTCAGTTTGCCAGGATTGTGGAGTAAGCCCGCAATGATCGTTGAAAAAGCCAGCATAACGCGCTGGCAAGCTGGTGAAAATCCGGCTATAACAACCAGACGAATCTGCTGTGCAGGGCAACTAATACTGAATGTGTCAGTTGATTTACAGAAGAAAATTCCTGTTTAATAACCTGAAAAATAAAGTCTTCTTAACAATAAATGCCAGATAAGAGCGCTAACTCATTATTCTGAAATCAGTTTTCCTCTTTGACTGGCTGAAAATAAACCAAACACCACAGACACGACACAACAGATGGGGAAGTTCGCATGAAAATGAGTAAAGGACGCGCGTTACTGGCGGGTTGCGTAGCGCTGGCGATGAGCCATGCGGTACTGGCAAAAGATATCAAAATTGCGATTGTCGGTGCGGCGACCGGTCCGGTAGCGCAGTACGGTGATATGCAGTTCACCGGTGCAGCGCAGGCTATTAAAGACATCAACGCTAAAGGCGGCGTCAACGGCGACAAACTGGTTGGCGTTGAATATGACGATGCCTGTGACCCGAAACAGGCGGTTGCGGTCGCGAACAAAGTCGTGAACGATGGCATCAAATACGTTATTGGTCACCTGTGCTCCTCCTCTACTCAGCCTGCGTCAGACATCTATAACGACGAAGGCATTCTGATGATCACCCCGGCAGCGACAGCGCCAGAACTGACCGCGCGCGGCTACGCGGACGTTATGCGTACCACCGGTCTGGACTCCGATCAGGGCCCCACGGCGGCAACCTACATCCTGGAGCAGATCAAACCCAAGCGTATTGCTGTAGTGCATGACAAACAGCAGTATGGCCAGGGTCTGGCAGAGTCCGTGCAGAAAACCCTGAAAGCCAAAGGCGGCAATGTAGTGCTGTTTGAAGGTATCACCGCCGGCGATAAAGATTTCTCTACGCTGATTGCGCGCCTGAAGAAAGAGAACGTCGATTTCGTCTACTACGGGGGTTACTACCCGGAGCTGGGCCAGATTCTGCGCCAGGCGAAAACTGCCGGTCTGAACGCGGGCTTCATGGGCCCGGAAGGGGTGGGCAACGCCTCGCTGTCTAACATTGCCGGCGACGCGTCAGAAGGTCTGTATGTCACGCTGCCTAAGCGTTACGACCAGCTGCCAGAGAACAAAGCGATTGTTGATGCGATCAAAACCAATACCGCGTCGAATCGTAAAGATCCAACCGGACCGTTCGTCTGGACAACCTATGCCGCGATTCAGTCGCTGGTGGCCGGTATTGAACGCAGCAAGAGCGATGAGCCGGATGCGATTGCGAAGAACCTGAAAGAGGGTGCCGCGGTGCCAACCGTGATGGGCAACCTGAACTGGGACGAGAAGGGCGATCTGAAAGGTTTCGAGTTCGGCGTCTTTAAATGGCACAAAGACGGCTCCTCTACCGCAGTTAAGTAATGCCATAGCGTTCTCCTCCCGCATGCGGGCAGGGCACAAACTATCCCCCTCTCGCGTGCGGGAGGGGTAGGGAGAGAGAGCGGTACCGGACGTTCGGGCCGCTCTCTCTGACCCTGACCCTCCTCCACCGTGGATGAGGGAATTTATTTCGCTCCAGATCAGGTCCTCACTATGTCCGAGCAGTTTCTCTATTTCATTCAGCAGATGTTCAACGGGGTCACACTCGGGAGCACCTACGCGCTGATCGCCATCGGTTACACCATGGTTTACGGCATCATCGGCATGATCAACTTCGCCCACGGCGAGGTGTATATGATCGGCAGCTATGTCTCCTTTATTGTGATTGCCGCCCTGATGATGATGGGCATCGACACCTCGTGGCTAATGATCGCTGCCGGGTTCGTGATGGCAGTGATCATCTCCAGCGCCTATGGCTGGAGTATTGAGCGCGTGGCGTATAAGCCGGTGCGATCCTCCAAGCGTCTGATCGCGCTGATCTCGGCGATTGGTATGTCGATCTTTCTGCAAAACTACGTCAGCCTGACGCAGGGCTCGCGCGATCTGGCGCTGCCAAGTCTGATCACCGGCCAGTGGACGCTGGGTGAGAGCAACGGCTTTGCCGCCACGCTCACCACCATGCAGCTGGTTATCTGGGTGGTGACCTTCCTGGCGATGCTGGCGCTGACGCTGTTTATCCGTTACTCGCGCATGGGCCGTGCCTGCCGCGCCTGTGCCGAAGATCTGAAGATGGCCAGCCTGTTAGGGATTAACACCGACCGCGTGATTTCACTCACCTTCGTGATTGGCGCGGCGATGGCGGCGGTTGCGGGCGTGCTGCTCGGTCAGTTCTACGGCTCCATCAACCCGTTCATCGGCTTTATGGCTGGCATGAAGGCCTTCACCGCAGCGGTACTGGGCGGCATCGGTAGTATTCCGGGCGCGATGATTGGTGGCCTGGTACTCGGCATCGCGGAAGCGCTGACCTCAGCCTATCTCTCTACCGAATACAAAGACGTAGTGTCGTTTGCGCTGCTGATTGTGGTGCTGCTGGTGATGCCAACCGGCATCCTGGGCCGTCCGGAGGTGGAGAAAGTATGAAACGCCTCGGTCTGGTTAACGCCGTGGTCTCCACGGTAATGTTACTGGTGCTTGCCAGCTTCTTTATGGGCATGCGCCTCGATCTCGACGGCACCAAACTGGTGGTCGCCAATGCCGGCGCGGTGCGCTGGAACTGGATTTTCATCGGCTGTGCCGTGGTATTTGTCTTCCAGCTGCTGCGTCCGCTGTTCCAAAATACGCTGAAGCGCAGCGGTAAAGGTCTGGTCCTGCCGGGCTTTGATGGCTCCACGCCGAAGCAAAAACTGCTGATGCTGCTGGTTATCGTGGCCGCCGTCGCCTGGCCGTTCGTTGTCTCACGCGGTAGCGTGGATATTGCCACCTTAACGCTGATTTATGTGATGCTCGGTCTCGGCCTTAATGTAGTTGTTGGTCTCTCCGGCCTGCTGGTGCTTGGCTACGGCGGCTTCTATGCCATCGGGGCCTACACCTTTGCGCTGCTGAATCACTACTATGGTTTCGGCTTCTGGGAGAGCCTGCCGCTGGCGGGGATAGTCGCCGGTGCCTTTGGTCTGCTGCTGGGTTTCCCGGTGCTGCGTCTGCGCGGTGACTATCTGGCGATTGTGACGCTCGGTTTTGGTGAGATCGTGCGTATTCTTCTGCTGAACAGCACCTCTATTACCGGCGGTCCGAACGGCATTGCACAGATCCCCAAACCCAGCCTGTTTGGTATTGAGTTTGGCCGGCGCGTCAGCGAAGGCGGCTGGACCACCTTTCACGACCTCACGGGGCTGGCGTATAACCCGAACCATCGCGTGATCTTCCTCTATCTGGTGGCGCTGCTGCTGGTGGTGCTGACGCTGTTCGTCATTAACCGTCTGCTGCGCATGCCGCTGGGACGCGCGTGGGAAGCCCTGCGTGAAGATGAGATCGCCTGTCGCTCGCTGGGTCTGAGCCCGACGCGCATCAAACTCACCGCGTTTACCATCAGCGCCGTGTTTGCCGGCTTCGCCGGTACGCTGTTTGCCGCACGCCAGGGGTTTGTCAGCCCGGAATCCTTCACCTTTGTGGAGTCGGCATTTGTGCTGGCGATTGTGGTGCTGGGCGGCATGGGCTCGCAGCTGGCGGTGATCCTCGCGGCGGTGCTGCTGGTGGTATCGCGTGAGCTGATGCGTGATCTGAATGAGTACAGCATGCTGGTACTGGGTGGTTTAATGGTGCTGATGATGATCTGGCGTCCGCAGGGGCTGCTGCCGATGAAGCGTCCGCATCTGAAATTGAAGCAGGCGAAACAAGGAGAGCAGGCATGAGTCAGCCTTTATTAGCCGTAGAGGGCCTGATGATGCGCTTCGGCGGCCTGCTGGCCGTGAACAACGTAGCGCTGGAGCTGCATCCGCAGGAGATCGTCTCACTGATCGGCCCGAACGGGGCTGGCAAAACCACGGTGTTCAACTGCCTGACCGGCTTCTACAAGCCCACCGGTGGCAGCATCCGGCTGCGCGATCAGCAGCTTCAGGGACTGCCGGGGCAGAAAATTGCGCGCATGGGCATCGTACGTACCTTCCAGCACGTGCGCCTGTTCCGTGAGATGACGGTGATTGAAAATCTGCTGGTAGCCCAGCATCAGCACCTGAAAAGCGGCGTATTCTCCGGCCTGTTCAAAACCCCGGCGTTCCGTCGCGGTGAGAGTGAAGCGCTGGATCGTGCCGCCACCTGGCTGGAGCGGATCGGTCTGCTGGAGCTGGCCAACCGTCAGGCCGGCAACCTCGCTTACGGCCAGCAGCGCCGGCTGGAGATCGCGCGCTGTATGGTTACGCGCCCGGAGATTCTGATGCTCGACGAACCCGCTGCCGGCCTCAACCCGCGTGAAACCCACGAGCTGGATGAGCTGATTGCGGAGCTGCGCGGCGAGCATAAAGTTACGGTGCTGCTGATTGAGCACGATATGAAGCTGGTGATGGGCATCTCCGACCGCATCTATGTGGTCAACCAGGGCACGCCGCTGGCGAACGGCACGCCGGAAGAGGTGCGTAACAACCCGGATGTGATCCGTGCTTATTTAGGTGAGGCGTAAGATGGCGAACCCGATTTTAACGTTGCAGGGAGTCAGCGCCCACTACGGTCCGATTCAGGCACTGCACAACATCAATCTGCATATCAATCAGGGTGAGATCGTCACGCTGATTGGGGCCAACGGCGCGGGGAAAACCACGCTGCTCGGCACGCTGTGTGGCGAACCGCGCGCCACCAGCGGCACCATCACTTTTGATGGCAAGATCATTACAGACTGGCAGACCGCAAAGATCATGCGCGAAGCGATTGCGATCGTGCCGGAAGGGCGCCGCGTGTTTTCGCGCATGACGGTGGAAGAGAACCTGGCAATGGGCGGCTTTTTCGCCACGCGTCAGCAGTATCAGGAGCGTATCGAGCGCGTTTACCACCTGTTTCCCCGGCTGGCCGAGCGTAAGCTGCAGCGCGCCGGCACCATGTCCGGTGGTGAGCAGCAGATGCTGGCGATTGGCCGTGCGCTGATGAGCCAGCCGCGTCTGCTGCTGCTGGATGAGCCGTCACTGGGGCTAGCGCCGATCATTATTCAGCAGATTTTCGATACCATCGAGCAGCTGCGTAAAGAGGGCATGACTATCTTCCTCGTGGAGCAGAACGCCAACCAGGCATTGAAGCTGGCCGATCGTGGCTACGTGCTGGAGAACGGGCATGTGGTGCTGGAGGATAGCGGGGAAGCGTTACTTTCCAACGAAGCGGTACGCAGCGCTTACTTAGGCGCGTGACCTGGCTTACTTGTCAGATTGCGGTTGGGCAGTGCCCGCAATCTGACTGCGCCGCCGACGGCCATCAACTCAGGTGCGGAATAACGAATCATTCCGCGCCACCCTATAATCCACTACCGCTACGCTTGCCTGTCACGATGCTGTCATAAACCTGTTATTTTTCCGTCATTTCCCCGTGTCATGTTACTTCGCGAACAAAATATGCGTGATTTCGCGCGCGTCTAACAGCACAGGAAAACTTTATGTCCGCTTTTACGCTTCGTCCCCGCCTGATAAGTCTCTTGCTCGGTCTGGCGCTCAGCGGTAATGCGCTGGCTGCTACTGAGATCCCTTTCTGGCACTCCATGGAAGGTGAGTTAGGCAAAGAGGTCGACTCTCTGGCACAGCGCTTCAACCAGGCGCATCCGGATTACAAAATCGTTCCGACTTATAAAGGCAACTACGAGCAGAGCCTGGCCGCAGGGATTGCCGCGGTGCGGAGCGGCAAAGCGCCGGCGATTCTGCAGGTGTACGAAGTGGGCACGGCCACCATGATGGCCTCGAAAGCCATTGTTCCTGTGCATGAGGTCTTTAAAGACGCGGGCGTGCAGATGGACCCGAAACAGTTTGTGCCGGCCGTGGCGGGCTACTACAGCGACAGCAACGGCCAGCTGATCTCCCAGCCCTTCAACAGCTCCACGCCAGTGCTCTACTACAACAAAGACGCCTTTAAAAAAGCGGGCCTGAACCCGGATGAGCCGCCGAAAACCTGGCAGGCGCTGGCAAAAGACGCCGAAGCGCTACGTAAAGCGGGCCTGACCTGTGGTTACGCCAGCGGCTGGCAGGGCTGGATTCAGATTGAGAACTTCAGCGCCTGGCATGCACTGCCGGTGGCCACTAAAAACAACGGCTTTGATGGCACCGATGCGGTGCTGGAATTTAATAAGCCGGTGCAGGTGCGCCATATCCAGATGCTGGAAGAGATGAACAAGAAGGGCGATTTCACCTACTTCGGCCGTAAAGATGAGTCGACCGCGAAGTTCTACAACGGTGACTGCGGCATTACCACTGCCTCTTCCGGCTCACTGGCGGATATCAAGCACTACGCGAAGTTCAACTTCGGCGTAGGCATGATGCCGTACGATGAAACCGTACCCAACGCGCCGCAGAACGCCATTATCGGCGGTGCCAGCCTGTGGGTGATGAAAGGCAAAGATGCCAGCACCTACAAAGGCGCAGCGGAGTTTATGAAGTTCCTCGCCCAGCCGGAAATCGCTGCGGAGTGGCACCAGAAAACCGGCTACCTGCCGATCACTACCGCCGCTTATGAGCTGACCAAACAGCAGGGCTTCTATGATAAGAACCCGGGCGCGGATATCGCTACGCGCCAGATGCTGAACAAAGATCCGCTGCCGTTCACCAAAGGGATGCGCCTCGGCAACATGCCGCAGATTCGTACCATCGTAGACGAAGAGCTGGAGGGCGTATGGACCGGCAAACAGGCGCCTCAGGCTGCGCTGGATAACGCCGTTAAACGCGGTAATGAACTGCTGCGTCGCTTTGAGCAGCAGGTGAAGTAATTCCGTTGTTCCGGGATGGGCGCGCGGCGTCCGTCCCGACTCTTTTCTGGCGAGTCTGCTATGTCCTCATCATCACGACCGGTTTTCCGCTCCCGCTTTTTGCCCTATCTGCTGGTGGCGCCGCAGCTGATCATCACGGCGATCTTTTTCCTGTGGCCAGCCGCAGAAGCGCTGTGGTATTCGCTGCAGAGCATTGACCCCTTTGGTATCTCCAGCACCTTTGTCGGTCTGGAGAACTTTAAACGTCTGTTCAGCGACGACTACTATCTGGCATCGTTCTGGACCACTCTTGTGTTCAGCGCCCTGGTCACGGTGTGCGGCATGACCTTTTCACTGCTGCTGGCGGCGCTGGTGGATTACGTTATCCGCCTGAAGAAGCTCTATCAAACGCTGCTGCTGCTGCCGTATGCGGTCGCGCCAGTGGTGGCCGCGGTGCTGTGGATGTTCCTGTTTAACCCCGGTCTTGGCCTGTTCAGCCACCTGCTGAACCAGATGGGCTATAACTGGAACTACGCGCAAAACAGCGGTCAGGCGATGTTTCTGATCGTGCTGGCGTCCATCTGGCAGCAGATGAGTTACAACTTCCTGTTCTTCTTTGCTGCACTGCAATCCATCCCTAAATCACTGGTGGAAGCGGCGGCGATTGACGGCGCCGGGCCGGTACGCCGCTTCTTTAATCTGTCACTGCCGCTGATTACGCCGGTGAGCTTCTTCCTGCTGGTAGTCAATCTGGTGTACGCCTTCTTTGATACCTTCCCGGTGATCGATGCGGCCACCGGCGGCGGTCCGGTGCAGGCGACCACGACGTTAATCTATAAAATCTATCGCGAAGGCTTTACCGGGCTGGATCTCTCCTCCTCTGCCGCGCAGTCGGTCGTGCTGATGCTGCTGGTGATTGGCCTGACTATTCTGCAGTTCCGCTTTGTCGAGCGTAAGGTGCAATACCAATGATTGAGAATCGACGCGGGCTGGATATCTTCAGCCATACCCTGTTGGCGCTGGGCGTGCTGACTATTCTGTTCCCGCTGTATGTGGCGTTTGTCGCGGCCACGCTGGATAACGACGCGGTCTATCAGGTGCCGATGACGCTGGTGCCGGGCAGTCACCTGTGGGAGAACGTCTCCCGCATCTGGACACAGGGCGTCAACGGCAGCGCCGCCTTTGGCATGATGATGCTCAACAGCCTGATCATGGCGCTGGGTATTACTATCGGCAAAATTGCGGTCTCCATGCTCTCGGCGTTCGCGCTGGTGTGGTTCCGCTTTCCGCTGCGCACGCTGTTCTTCTGGCTGATATTTATCACCCTGATGCTGCCGGTAGAGGTGCGTATCTTCCCGACGGTTGAGGTGATCTCAACGCTACACATGCTTGACAGCTACAGCGGATTAACCCTGCCGCTGATGGCGTCCGCCACCGCGACATTCCTGTTCCGCCAGTTCTTTATGTCGCTGCCGGATGAGCTGATCGAAGCGGCCCGCATTGATGGCGCCAGCCCGATGCGCTTTTTTTGGGATATCGTGTTGCCGCTGTCAAAAACCAACCTTGCGGCCCTGTTTGTTATCACCTTTATCTACGGCTGGAACCAGTATCTGTGGCCGCTGCTGATCATCAACGACGCCACGCTGAGTACGGCAGTCGCCGGGGTAAAAAGCATGATCAACACCAGCGGCGGGCCCACGCAGTGGAACGAAGTGATGGCGGCAATGTTATTAACCCTGATTCCACCGGTTGTGGTGGTGCTTGTGATGCAGCGTGCCTTTGTACGCGGCCTGGTGGAGAGTGAGAAATAGATGGCAGGCGTAACCTTACAGACCGTCACCAAATCGTACGACGGCAAAAATCAGATCATCCAGCCGCTGAATATCACCATTAACGACGGCGAATTTATGGTGATGGTGGGGCCTTCCGGCTGCGGTAAATCAACGCTGCTGCGCATGGTGGCCGGGCTGGAGCGCGTCTCCTCGGGCGATATCTATATCGACGACCAGCGCGTAACCGACATGGAGCCCAAAGATCGCGGCATCGCATGGTGTTCCAGAACTACGCGCTCTATCCGCATATGACCGTGGGTGAAAACATGGCCTATGGCCTGAAAATTCGCGGCATGGGCAAACAGCAGATCGAGCAGCGCGTGATGGAAGCGGCGCGCAGTCTGGAGCTGGATCACCTGCTGCATCGTCGCCCGCGTGAGCTCTCTGGCGGCCAGCGTCAGCGTGTGGCAATGGGGCGCGCCATCGTACGGGAGCCCGCCGTGTTCCTGTTTGATGAGCCCTTGTCGAACCTGGATGCGCGCCTGCGCGTACAGATGCGCCTGGAGCTGCAGCAGCTGCACCGTCGTCTGCAAACCACCAGCCTGTATGTCACGCACGATCAGGTTGAAGCGATGACGCTGGCGCAGCGCGTGATGGTGATGAACAAAGGCGTGGTTGAGCAGGTGGGCACGCCGGTTGAGGTATACGAGCGTCCGGCCAGCCAGTTTGTTGCTTCGTTTATCGGTGCACCGGCGATGAACCTGCTGTCGGGGCAGATCAACAGTGACGGCACGCGCTTTACGCTGGACGCGCTTAACAGCCTGCCACTGGGTGAGAGCAAAGCCAAATGGGCGAACCGCCCGCTGACGCTGGGCATCCGTCCGGAGCATATTCAGATCAGCAGTCGTGCGGCCGGCGGTATTCCGCTGGTGGTGGATACGCTGGAAATTCTGGGGGCGGATAACCTTGCTCACGGCCATATTGGCAACGCGCGGCTGGTGGTGCGTTTACCGCACAGCGAACGTCCGCAGGCGGGCAGCAGCTTATGGCTGCAACTGCCGCCAGATGCGTTACACTTCTTCGATTCTACCCATGGAAAGCGTCTGGAATGAGTCAATATAACTGGCCGTATCCGCACATTGTCGCGCATCGCGGCGGCGGCAAACTGGCCCCGGAAAACACCCTCGCAGCAATCGATGTTGGTGCAGAGTATGGTCACACGATGATCGAGTTTGATGCCAAACTCTCGCAGGATCGGCAGATTTTCCTGCTGCACGATGACACGCTGGATCGCACCAGTAATGGCTGGGGCGTGGCGGGTGAGTTACCCTGGGAGAAGCTGGCACAGCTGGATGCCGGCAGCTGGTTCAGTCGTGAGTTCAACGGCGAGCCGCTGGCGCTGCTGAGTGATGTCGCCGCACGCTGCCGTCAGCATCAGCTGATGGCCAATATTGAGATCAAACCCACCACCGGCAAAGCGGTGGAAACCGGACGCGACGTGGCGCTGGCCGCGCGTGAACTGTGGCAGGGACAGACGGCGCCGCTGCTGTCGTCGTTCTCCTGCGAGGCGCTGGAAGCGGCCATGCAGGCGGCACGGAGCTGCCGCGCGGTTTACTGCTGGATGAGTGGCACGATGACTGGCAGGCGCTGACTTCGGCGCTGGCGTGCGTCTCCATTCACCTTAACTATCGTCTGCTGGATGCGCACCGTACCGCGCAACTTAAGGCGGCCGGGTTACGTATTCTGGTTTATACCGTGAACCAGCCCGCGCGGGCGCGCGAGCTGCTGAGCTGGGGCGTTGACGCCATCTGTACCGATCGCATCGATATCATCGGCCCCGACTTCCGTTAATTCCCGCTCTGAGAACCGTTCTGCTGGCCCGGCTGCGACTGAATCACGCGCTCCCGGGCACTGTCGCGCCGCTCCTGCAGTTTACGCTGCAACTCCTGATTCTGCTGCTGCTGATCCTGACGCAGTTTTTGCTGCTGCTGTTGCTGCTGCGTACGCATCTGCGACTGCATGCGCTGCTGGCTCGGGTTGTAACCCGGCTGGTTAGGTTGATTAGTGTTGTTCAGCATATTCGCCATGCTGCTTAACGGCAGCAGGGCGGCAATCACGATGAGCCATTTTTTCATGGTAATCCTCCATCAAGGCGGCTTGCTGTGTGAGGGGGCTGCCAACGGGCAGCACTCGCCGCAATCATAAGTCTATGCGATATCACAAACTGCATAACCAGGAGTGCACCTAATTTGGCTTAACTGCTATCTTTTTTGTGCGTTTGCAAACACTTGCATCAATCAATAACAAATGTAAACAACTGAAAGGGTGGGGACAGGATGAGGATACAGAGCGGCATGCGTCAGCTTGGCTGGGCGCTGTTGATGAGTTTTACCGTGGTGCAGGGCGCGCAGGCGGCACCCGCCAGTGCGCCGCCGGTATCGTACGGCGTGGACAGCGACACCTTTCACCCGGTGAAAGCGCAGCACGGCATGGTGGCTTCGGTGGATGCGATGGCCACGCAGGTGGGTGTCGATATCCTCAAACAGGGCGGTAACGCTGTCGATGCAGCCATTGCGGTCGGTTTTGCGCTGGCGGTGACGCATCCGCAGGCCGGTAACCTCGGCGGCGGGGGCTTTATGCTACTGCGCACGGCATCAGGCCGCGCGACGGCAATCGACTTCCGCGAGATGGCACCGGCGCGCGCCTCACGCGATATGTTCCTCGACAAGCAGGGCAATGCGGACAGTAAGTTATCACTCACTTCTCATCTGGCCTCCGGTACGCCGGGCACGGTGGCGGGCTTTGCGCTGGCGGCGCAGAAGTACGGCACGCTCCCGCTCAGTACGCTGCTGGCGCCGGCCATCAAACTGGCGCGCGAGGGCATTATCGTGAACGATGCGCTGGCTGACGATCTCGCCACGTATGGTAAAGAGAACATTATTAATCACGCCAATAGCCGCGCGATTTTCTACAAAGCCGACGGGCAGCCTTACCAGAAGGGCGATCGTCTGGTGCAGAAAAATCTTGCGCACAGTCTGCAGCTGATTGCGCAGCAGGGGCCGGATGCGTTTTATAAAGGCACCATTGCCGATGAGATTGCCGGCGAGATGGCGCAGCACGGCGGGCTGATTGGCAAGCCGGATCTGGCCGCCTATCGTGCGGTGGAGCGCAAGCCGGTCAGCGGCACTTATCGCGGCTATGAGGTGTTCTCTATGCCGCCGCCGTCATCGGGCGGTATTCACATCGTGCAGATCCTCAATATCCTGGAAAACTTTGATCTGGCGAAGTGGGGCTTCGGCAGTGCCGATGCGATCCAGGTGATGGCCGAGGCGGAGAAATATGCCTATGCCGACCGCTCGGAGTATCTGGGTGACCCGGATTTCGTGAAGGTGCCACAGCAGGCGCTGACCAGCAAAGCCTATGCGAAGACGCTGGCACAGCAGATTGACGTCAATAAAGCGCGTCCGTCGGCGGAGATCAAGCCAGGCAAACTTGAACCCTATGAGAGCAATCAGACCACGCACTTCTCGGTGGTGGATAAAGAGGGCAATGCGGTCGCCGTCACCTATACGCTGAATACCTATTTTGGCAGCGGTATCGTGGCCGGTAACAGCGGCATTCTGATGAATAATGAGATGGATGACTTCTCTGCCAAGCCGGGCACACCGAATGTGTACGGTCTGGTCGGTGGTGAGGCCAATGCGGTGCAGCCAGCCAAGCGCCCGCTCTCCTCTATGTCACCGACGATTGTGGCGAAAGACGGCAAAACCTGGCTGGTGACCGGCAGTCCGGGCGGCAGCCGCATTATCACTACCGTGCTGCAGATGGTGGTGAACAGCATCGATTTTGGCATGAACGTGGCGGAAGCCACCAATGCACCACGTTTCCACCATCAGTGGCTGCCGGATCAGCTGCGCGTTGAGAAGGGGTTCAGCCCGGATACGCTGCGTCTGCTGGAGGCGAAAGGTCAGCATGTGAAAGTGCTGCCGGCGATGGGCAGCACGCAGAGCATTATGATCGGCCCGGATGGCATGCGTTACGGTGCATCCGATCCACGCTCGGTGGATGATCTAAGCGCAGGATATTGATGTGATGGCGGCCTGTGGGCCGCCAGAGCCTGCATCTGTTTAATCGTAGTGGTGGCCTACAGGGCCGCCAAAATCGCGCACGCTGCTAACCTTTCACGCGCGCCATGTAGTGCGCATCAATCCGCTCACCATTACGCACGGCGAAACGCTTTGCGGTCCCTTCAATCTCAAAACCAAACTGCCGATACAGGCCAATCGCCTTTTCATTATCGGTAAATACCGTGAGCTCAACGCGCGTGACCTGCAGCCAGTTGTCGCACAGGTCCACCATTGCCGCCATGAGCGCTTTGCCTGCGCCGCGCCGGTGGAAGGCAGGATCAACGCCCATGCCGATCGTTGCCGCATGACGGCGCCGCGCTGTGCTTTGCACCTCCAGCGTTAGCTGCCCGGCAACCCGATCGTCAATGCACGCCACCAGCATAACCATGCCTGGCCGCATGTTATTGAGCCGCTCCTGCCAGAGCGCAGGCGACTGGTACGGCAGATGCAGTGTCCCCGCCTGGGTCTCTTCCTGGCTATACACATGGGTTAGCGCGGCCGCATCGGCGGGCGTAGCGTGGCGAATGACGATCTGACTCATGAGCGACTCCTTGTGCTGAGAGGATAAAATCCCTTTTAACATCAAGGAATTCTCCCAATGCGTCAATGAAAAATAGATCACGAAACAGGTTTACAAACGAGAATGATAATGATTATTATTGCTATGCGAGCTCGGGACGTCTCCTGACTAAACGGGTAAGCACGACATTGCTCACATTGCTTCCAGTATTTCTTAGCCAGCACGGGTGCTGGCTTTTTTTTTGTCTGTGATTCCCGCAGCACGGCAGGACGCGCTCTGCCAGACTCCCTTCCGGCGGCCCTGAAACCTGAACATGACAAAAAAATGATAGACTCAGCGTATCTCCGATTTCAGGCGCATACGATGAAGAAGAAAAGACCGGTACTACAGGACGTTGCCGATCGCGTCGGCATCACAAAAATGACCGTCAGCCGCTACCTGCGTAATCCCGATCAGGTCTCTGTCGCGCTGCGCGATAAGATCGCCGTGGCGCTGGATGAGCTGGGTTACATACCTAATCGCGCGCCCGATATGCTCTCCAATGCCACCAGCCGCGCCATCGGCGTGCTGCTACCCTCGCTCACCAACCAGGTATTCGCTGATGTGCTGCGCGGTATTGAGACCGTAACCGACGAAGCTGGCTATCAGACGCTGGTGGCGCACTTCGGCTATAACCCGCAAAAAGAGGAGTTACAGCTGCGCTCGCTGCTCGGCTGGAATATTGATGGCGTCATCCTGACGGAACGTACCCATACGCCCGGTACGCTGCGCATGCTGGAGGTGGCGGGCATTCCGGTGATTGAGATGATGGATTCAGTGACGCCGTGCCTGGATATGGCGGTGGGTTTCGATAACGTCGAGGCCGCACGCCAGATGACGCATGCTATCCTGAAAAAGGGCCATCGCCATACTGTTTACCTCGGTGCGCGGCTGGATGAGCGTACGCTGCAAAAACAGCAGGGCTATGAGCAGGCGATGCGTGAAGCGGGATTAACGCCGCACAGCGTCATGATGGAGGATGCTTCCTCCTTTAGCGCCGGTGCGCAACTGCTGCGTGAGGCGCAAAAGCGTCATCCGCAAACAGATAGCCTGTTCTGTACCAATGATGACCTGGCGGTCGGCGCAATGTTTGAGTGCCAGCGTCAGGGGCTGAAGGTGCCGGAACAGATGGCCATCGCCGGTTTTCACGGTCACGACATCACCCAGGTGGTCACGCCGCGCCTGGCAACGGTGCTGACGCCGCGCGAACGCATGGGGCGTGAATCAGCAGCTATGCTGCTGGCGCGCATTGGCGGCGATCGCAGCGTGACGCAGCCGCTGGATGTGGGTTTTGAAATTGCCGAAGGTGGCAGCATCTGATTTTGGCGAATATTTGAGTCAGTTCACACTTTCGTGCTTTTCCGGCTAACAAGGGTTGCCAGCGTTTGAGCGCGCTCAGACAATGGCTGCTGAATTTGTTATCGGTAACATTGGCAGAGAAGCTGCCGGAGCGCAAAAACAATGACAACGCCATCTCCTTCGCACCACGTCTTTATCCTGATGGGCGTTTCCGGCAGTGGTAAATCTGCCGTCGCCAACCAGGTTTCACACCAGCTAAGTACCGCCTTCCTTGATGGCGATTTCCTGCATCCGCGCAGCAACATCACGAAAATGGCCGAAGGGCATCCGCTGGATGATCAGGATCGCCAGCCGTGGTTACAGGCGTTGAATGATGCGGCTTTCGCCATGCAGCGTACGCAGGCAATCTCTATTATCGTCTGCTCGGCGCTGAAAAAGTCCTATCGTGACATGCTGCGTAATGGCAATCAGAACCTGAAATTTATCTATCTGAAAGGCGACTTCGAGACCATCGAATCACGTCTGAAAGCGCGTAAAGGTCACTTCTTCAAACCGCAGATGCTGGTCACCCAGTTTGAAACCCTGCAGGAGCCGGGTACGGATGAGCCCGATGTGCTGGTGGTGGATATCAATCACTCACTGGATGAGGTTGTTGCAGCCACGGTTGCGACCATCGAGGATGCCATCAACAAGGGTTAGTCATGAGTACCGCTACGCTGGTGTTAACCGCAGCAGGCTCTGTCCTGCTGCTGCTGTTTTTGGTGATGAAAGCCCGTATGCACGCTTTTGTTGCCCTGATGTTGGTCTCAATAGGGGCCGGTCTGTTCTCCGGCATGCCGCTGGATAAGATCGCCGAAACCATGGAAAAAGGCATGGGCGGCACCCTGGGTTTCCTGGCCATTGTGGTGGCGCTGGGCGCGATGTTTGGCAAGATCCTGCATGAGACCGGTGCAGTTGATCAGATTGCGATCCGCATGCTGAAGACCTTTGGTGAAAGCCGGGCGCACTATGCGATGGGCATTGCCGGGCTGATCTGTGCGCTGCCGCTGTTTTTTGAGGTGGCGGTGGTACTGCTGATCAGCATCGCCTTTGCCGTGGCGCGCCGTACCCACGATAACCTGGTCAAACTGGTGATTCCGCTGTTTGCCGGTGTAGCCGCTGCGGCCGCGTTTCTGCTGCCGGGCCCGGCGCCTATGCTGCTGGCCGCGCAGATGCACGCGGATTTTGGCTGGATGATTCTGCTGGGTCTGTGCGCCGCTATTCCGGGCATGCTGATTGCCGGCCCGCTGTTTGGCAATATTATTGCGCGTCACGTGCGCTTCAGCGCGCCGCCGGAAGATCATCAGCCGGCGATCGAAGAGGGAAAACTGCCGTCGTTCGGTTTTAGCCTGTCTTTGATTCTGTTTCCGCTGCTGCTGGTTGGCCTGAAAACCATCGGTGCACGTTTTACCACGCCGGATACGCAGCTGTATGAGTGGCTGGAGTTTATCGGCCACCCTTTCACCGCCATTCTGCTGGCGCTGCTGGTAGCGATTTATGGCCTGGCGTATCGCCAGGGGATGGATAAAGAGAAGGTGATGCAGGTTTGCGGCAGCGCGCTGCAGCCGGCGGGCATTATTCTGCTGGTGATTGGCGCGGGCGGTGTCTTTAAGCAGGTGCTGGTGGATTCCGGCGTGGGCCCGGTACTGGGCCATGCGCTGACCGGTGCGGGCATGCCGATTGCGCTGGCCTGCTTTATTCTTGCCGGCGCCATCCGTGTAATTCAGGGGTCGGCCACGGTGGCCTGTTTAACTACGGTTGGTCTGGTCATGCCGGTGATTGAACCGCTGCACTACAGCGGCGCGCAGCTGGCGGCGCTGTCGATCTGCATTGGCGGCGGCTCGATCATTATCAGTCACGTTAACGATGCCGGTTTCTGGCTGTTCGGCCGGTTTACCGGCGCCACCGAAGGCGAGACGCTGAAGACCTGGACGCTGATGGAGACCATTCTGGGCACCACCGGCGCGATTGTCGGGATGATTGCGTTTAGTTTGTTGTCGTGAATGACCGGGTGCGCAGAAATGCGCACCCTACAACAATCGTGCACTTTTCACACGGTCGTCATTAATGGCGACCTGATGCTCAATCCACTTCGCGCTCATCATCCGGCTGGTCCAGTACCGTGTACGCCACGGCACAGAACAGGGAGTTCAGGCGCTTCATATCCCCTAACAGCCCCAGATGCAGCGAGCTGGTCTCAATGCTCTGCACATTATTAAGGTGCAACCGCTCGACGTGCGCATGGGAAAAACGGCGAATCAAAATACGGAAGCGATGCTTGGCGCGGCGCAGGCGTTTGGCGCTGGCGATATCGTGTGACAGGAACACCGACAGGCTCAGGCGTAAATTGTTCAGCACCTGCTCCTGCAGCGTATTCAGCTCCTCCAGCCCCTCCGGGGAGAAGGCGCGACGCGCCTGCAGTGATTTATCCGCTACGTCAGCACTCATCCGCTCAATGATATCGCCTGCCTGCTCGAGGTTTAGCGCCATCTCAATGATCTCCGCCCAGCGGCGTGAGTCATCTTCGGCCAGATCCTCTTTGGGCATGCGCGCCAGGTAGAGTTTGATGGCGGTGTAGAGCACATCGACATCATCATCCAGTCGTCGCACCGTGCGCTCTTCGCGCAGCTCGCCCTGAACCACTTTATTAAATGACTCCATCATATGTTCCACCACATCGCCGATGCGCAGCGTTTCGCGTGCCGCGTTCGCCAGCGCCAGCGCCGGCGTATCCAGCGCGCTGCTATCGAGATGCTTTGGTTTGAGATGCAGCTGGTTTTCGGTGTCATCGGCGATGATGCGGCGGCACAGTCGCGCCATCGGGTCAGCAAAGGGCACCATCACCAGGCAGCGCACCAGGTTGTAGAACACGTGGAAGAAGATCACCATCTCTTCATCGTTCACCGGCAGCTTATCCAGCCACACTGCTACGCTATCGACAAATGGCAGGATGGCGATACTGCCGATCAGCTTGAACAGCAAACTGCCGAGCGCCACGCGCTTACCGGCGGCATTTGAACCGCTGGCGTTGATCATCGCCAGCAGGCCGCTGCCCAGGTTGGCGCCAATCACCAGACAGAGCGCGACCTTGAAAGAGATTACGCCAGTGGCCGTCAGCGTGGCGGTAATCAGCACGGCTGCGAGGCTGGAGTAGCTGACGATAGCGAACACCGCGCCAATCAGCGCATCCAGCATGATATCGCCGGTGAGCGTGGAGAACAGTACCTGTACGCCCGCCGCCTGGGTAATAGGTTTGGCGGCGGCGACAATCAGCTGCAGCGCCAGCAGAATCAGGCCGAGACCAATCGCCGCGCGGCCCATCTGCCCGGCACGCGTCTGCTTGCGACTTAAGAAAAACACCACGCCGAAGAAAATAAACAGCGGCGACAGCCACGAGAGATCAAAGGTGAGGATACGCGCCATGATCGCCGTACCGACGTCAGCGCCCAGCACCACCACCAGCGCTGGCGTCAGGCTGACCAGATTCTGGGCGACAAACGAGGTCACCAGCAGCGTGGTGGCGTTGCTGCTCTGTACCAGCGCGGTAACCCCAATGCCGGCGAGAAACGCCATCGGTTTTTTTTCCACGCTGTGGCTGAGCACGCGGCGCAGATCGGCGCCGTACACGCGCATGATGCCGGTACGGACGATATGTGTGCCCCACACCAGCAGGGCCACGGCGGAGAGAAGATTAAGCAGAGTCAGCACAAAGAGGCTCCTATGCGCCAGGCTGAAAACACGCGGCTGTCTGCCTGGCGATAAGCGCAGCCGGTGAAGACCTTCGCCGCGCTGCCTTGCCATTTTTTCGTTAAATTTAAGCGACCTGGCGCAACGTCGACATCTCTAACTGTAGCCCAATCTGCATGCCAGCGGGGTGCAAATCTGCCACGCTGCGGTTCAATACATCTACCGAAAGCTCAACCTGGTTGGCCAGCACGCGATAACGAATCACATTACCGAGCAGGCTGTGGCTGATAATGGTAGCGGCAATGCCGGCGTGCGGCGCACAGAGCTGGATCGACTCCGGACGAATCGCTACCTGACTGCTGAACGGCTGACCGGTAAGTCGGGTCGCCTGTTCAGCGCTCAGCAGGTTGTAGTTGCCAATAAAGCCGGCGGCAAACAGATCCACCGGCTGAGTATAGAGCGCCTCGGCATTGCCGTTCTGCACGATTTTACCGCGATTCATCAGCACAATGCGGTCCGATAAGGTCAGCGCCTCCTCCTGATCGTGCGTGACAAAAATCGTGGTAAGCCTGAGCTCCTGCTGAATGTGGCGGATCTGCTCGCGCAGATGGCGGCGGATGCGCGCATCCAGCGCCGAGAGCGGTTCATCCAGCAGCAGCAGGCGCGGACGCGTCACCAGCGAACGCGCCAGTGCCACGCGCTGACACTGACCGCCGGAGAGCTGATGCGGATAGCGACGCGCGAAGTCGGTCAGCTCAACCAGCTCCAGCACCTCCAGCACGCGTTTATCGATCTCATGGCCCGGCAGCTTCTGCATCTTCAGGCCAAACGCGACGTTTTTCTCTACCGTCATGTTCGGAAACAGCGCATAGCTTTGAAACACCATGCCGATGGTGCGCTTCTGCGGCGGCAGCGGCACCAGATCCTCGCCCTGCAGTAAGATACTGCCGCTATCAACGTCCGTCAGCCCGGCAATACAGCGCAGCAGCGTCGATTTACCGCAGCCGCTCGGGCCCAGCAGGGTAACAAACTCACCCTCTGCGGCGCTGAAATCGATGTTCTCAAAGATGCTGGTTGGGCCATAACGCTTATTCAGGCGGGTGACATTCAGGTAGCTCATAATCAGCCTCGTTCAGGATTGAGGGCATTCGCCAGCCAGGTGACCAGCAAAACGACAGCGAAATAGGAGATCACCAGCGCGCTGGTAAAGTGGCCGCTGCCGGTACGCATGTTGTAGAGATAAACCTGCAGCGTTTCATAGCGGGTGCCGACCAGCAGGTTAGCGAATACAAACTCACCTATCAGAAAAGAGAACGACAGCAGCACCGCAATGAACACACCTTTGCGCAGGTTTGGCAGTACCACAAACAGCGCTGCCTGCCAGGTGCTGGCACCCAGCAGCTGTGCCGCATCGATCAGCTCTTTCAGGTTAATTGCCTGCATATTGTTGGCGATGGCGCGATAGATAAACGGCAGCGCGATGGTGAAGTAGCAGCCAATCAGAATCCACGGCGTGCCGGTCAGCATTAGCGGTGATGAGGAGTAGAGTTGCAGCAGACCCACCGCTGACACCACCGGCGGCACGGCGAACGGCATCAGAATCAGCACGTTCATCACGGCATCCAGCTTTGGATAGTAGTAAGCGATCACAAACATGGCAGGCAGCACCAGCACTAACGAGAAAAGCAGTGCGCCAAAGCAGATCAGCAGCGAATGACCCAGCGCCGTCAGAAAGCGGGGATCGCTCCACAGGGCAGTTAACCACTTCAGGGTGAAGCCCTGCGGCAGGATGGTATCGCTCCATTCGGTCGATATCCCGTACAGCAGCGTCGCCAGCAGCGGCGCGCCCAGTATGATCAGCAGCAGCCAGACTACCAGGCGGTGATAGAGTTTTTCGACGCGGGACATATCAGCGCTCCTGGTTTTTCACATGCAGATAGCTGCGGCGCACCAGATACTGCTGCACCACGGTGATCAGCGCCATAATCAGCACCAGCAGCATCGCCAGCGCGCCGCCGGTATTCGGATCCAGCGAGATATCGCCCGACACCAGCGCCGCAATGCGCACCGGTACGACGTTAAAGTTGCCGGTAGTAAGCGCGTAAATCGTGGCGTAGGCGCCCAGCGCATTGGCCAGCAGGATGACAAAGGTGCCGAGCAGCGCCGGAAACAGGATCGGCAGGCCAATGTGCCACCAGTAGCGCCAGCGGCTGGCCCCGAGCAGGGCGGCGGACTCTTCCCACTCTTTGCGCAAGCCATCAAACGCCGGATAGAGCAGAAGAATCCCGAGGGGGATCTGGAACCAGGTGTAGACCAGCACCATGCCGTCACGCGAAAACAGTTTGAAGCCCTCCAGCCAGCCATAATGGCGCAGCAGCAGCGTCAGGCAGCCGTTGAGCCCCAGCAGAATGACAAACGCAAACGCCAGCGGCACGCCGGCAAAGTTGCTGGTCATGTTGGTAAACGACATCAAAAAGCGTTGAAAACGGCCGCTGCCAAGTCGATGCAAAGAGTATCCTGCCACCAGCGCAATCAGCAGACCGTACACGCTTGACCAGAGAGAGATATCCAGCGACAGGCGAAACGCCTGCAGATAGAACGGCGAAGTAAGGATATCGCTGTAGTTATCCAGGCCCCAGCGCGCGTTGAGATCGCTCCAGAAACTGTTAATGGCGATCCACAGCAGCGGCGCCAGCTGGAAGGCGATCCAGAAAAAAGCGAACGGCAGCAGCAGCAGCGAGGCGAGGGCTTTGCCTTTCATCCGCGCGGCTCCGCCAGCAGCCCCTGACACACCGGCTTGTCGTGGGCGATGTTCAGCAGCGCACACACGGTGCCGCACAGTTCGGTCTGCTGCGGTTGCAGATCCGGCTGTAGTGAAAAGCCAGCGCCAAACACAAACAGCGGTACCTGGGTCTCTTCCGGCAGCGTGCCACCGTGCGAGCGATCATCGTTCATGCCGTGATCGGCAGTGACCAACACCTGATAACCGGCGGCCAGCCAGCCGGGCATCCACTGCGACAGATAACCATCGGCCATACGCGCGCGGTTGCGGTATGGCGGCGATGAGAGGCCGTGCTTGTGGCCGGCATCGTCAATATTCATCGGGTGAATGAGCAGGAAGTCGGGATCGTGCGTCAGGCGCAGGCTCTCTGCATCTTCAAACAGATGCGAATCCGGATAGCTGTCGTCATGGTAAAAGTGGCCGTACTGAATGGGCAGCTCGGGTGCGACGGTATGGCGGTCACGTGCGGCAGTGAATGGTGTGCGGTTATAGAGTTCGCTGACCCAGTGATACGCCGCCGCGGCAGTAGTCAGACCGGCGGCGCGCGCGTAATGGAAGATGCTGCGCTGCGTGCTCAGACGGCTGACGCCATTATGAATGATGCCACTTTGTACCGGCGGGATGCCGGTAAGAATGCACTCATAGAGCGGGCGCGACAGCGACGGCAGTTCACAGCTTAGCGTGTAGTATTGACCATGGCCCTGCCGGCATTCGGCAAACAGATAGCCCATCGCATGCTGCGCGACCTGATTGCTCAGTCCATCCAGTACCACGAGAATTGTTTTCATCCACGCTCCTTACTGCCTGAGTATTGCTGATATAAATTCGGTAAATACCTGTAGCGGCGCAATTTATTGCGCATTGCCGACACGTGGATGCGCGATAAATCACGCCGCTACGGTATGTGCGGTTGGAGAATAACGTCGTTACTGCTTCATATTGATGATGACGTTCTCCTGCCACAGACGCGGCAGCATTTTTGATGATTTATCCCATGCGGCCTGGTCTTTGATCGGCCGGGCATTTTTATACTCTGACTGCGGCAGCAGCTTCGCCTGTACCTCGGCCGGCAGGGTTAAATGTTCCGCACGAATCGGCGTGCATAGCCTTTCGCCAGATTGATCTGGCCTTCGTCAGAGAGGATATATTCACGTGCCAGCTTCGCGGCATTCGGATGTTTAGCGTATTTGTTTATGATGGTGGTATAGCCGGAGGTCACGGAACCGTCTGACGGGATCACGACTTCATAACGGTTTTTATCGATCTGATCGCGGTAGTTCAGGCCGTTAAAGTCCCACACCACTGCAACCTGGATTTCGCCTTTTTCAATGTTAGCGATCACCGGGTCGGTCACGCCAAGTCGCCCCTCTTTGGCCAGTTCACCGAAGAAGGCCAGCGCGGGTTTCAGGTTCTTTTCATCGCCGCCCAGCGCATAGCTGGCCGCCAGTACGCCGTTGGCCGCCTGAGCAGCCGTGCCGACATCACCGATAGTAACCACATACTTACCTTTCTTCAGATCCGCCCAGCTGTGCGGCGCATCTTTCACCTGCTGCTTGTCGATCAGGAAGGCGATGGTGCCGGTGTACGCCAGCATCCAGTTGCCGTCGTTATCTTTAGCCCAGGTCGGGATCTGATCCCAGTGAGTAGGTTTGTACGGCTGGGCAACCCCTTTCGCCACGGCTATCGGCCCGAAAGCCGCACCAACATCACCGATATCCGCACTGGCGTTCTCTTTCTCTGCTGCAAATTTCGCCAGCTCCTGCGCCGATGACATATCCGTGTCGCTGTGCTTCAGACCATATTTACTGCTGAGATCGCTCCAGGTGTCTTTCCAGTTGGCCCAGGTATCGGGCATACCGACGCTGTTTACCTGGCCTTCGGCACGCGCGGCTTTTTCCAGGGCGGCAAGGTCATTATCAGCGGCCTGCGCGGCGGGCAGCGCAAGCAGAATGGCACTGGCTACTACAGAAGAGATAAACGCTTTCATCTCGATTGCTCCAGGTGTAAGTTGTGGGTCGGCTTGGTCTAGTCCAGCAAGAACCGAGCCAATGTAGCCCGCACAGATGAAGGTTTTATGACCGGGCGGGTGAAATGTGGTGTGGCGCGTCGTTCCACATGCGATGACAACGCGCTAAAGCGTGGGATGTGCCTTGTCACAGTGTAGTCATCGAACTGTCATAGTGCAGATTTGCCCCAACATGAGGCTGAATAAAATGTCGTCAAAAGCTGCAGATGTGATCGCCAGCGCATTGCGTGAACGGATTGAAACCGGTGAATTCACCGGCGGACGACTGCCCGCCGAGCGCACGCTGAGTGAACATTACGCCACCACGCGTATCACCCTGCGGGAGGCGCTGGGTCTGTTGGAAGCGCAAGGGATTATCTATCGGGAGGTGCGTCGCGGCTGGTTTGTCGCACCGCCGCGCCTGATCTATAACCCGTCGCACCATAGCCATTTTCATGCCATGGCGCTGGAGCAGGGGCGTGTTGCCACTACGCAGGTGATTGAAGCGCGTGAAGTCTCGGCGCAGCTGACGGTTGCCCGGCATCTGCATCTTTGCGAAGGGGATACCGTTTACCGTATCCGCCGTTTACGCCGCGTTGATGGCCGGGCGGTGCTGTATGTTGAGCACTACCTCAATCCGGCATACTTTCCCGGTTTGTTAAGCGAAGATCTTACCCGTTCGCTTACCGAGCTCTACACGCAGCGTTACGACATTCGCTATGGTGGCGCACGGTTTACCATCCTGCCGGGGCCGTTACCGTCGCGCGCGGCGCCCGCGTTAAATGTCGCCAGCGGCACGCCGGGCCTGCTGATTACGCGCATCAACCGCGACCAGCATGACAGGGTGATAGATTGCGACTGCGAATACTGGCGCTACGACGCGCTGTGTGTGGATGTTGAGGTGTGATGTATTGTGATTCAGATCACATTACAGCATGATAGCGCCTGGAAGCTTTCGCGACATAAGGCGCATAAAAATGACAACAAAATCTGTAGCCGGGCAACTCATTGCAACGGTTTTGCAGTGGGTGCTGAATATTGGCCTGGTGATTCTGGCTATTATCCTCGTGGTGTTTCTCGGTAAAGAGACCATTCACCTGGCAAACGTGCTGTTCAGCACCGGGGAGCAGTCGTCCTCTTTCCTGCTGATTGAAGGCATTGTGATCTATTTTCTCTATTTCGAATTCATCGCGCTGATAGTGAAGTATTTCCAGTCGGGCTATCACTTTCCGCTACGCTATTTTGTCTACATCGGTATCACGGCCATTATTCGCCTGATTATTGTCGATCATAAAAACCCGTTCGATACGCTGTGCTATGCCGGCGCGATCCTCATTCTGGTGGTGACGCTGTGGCTGGCGAACAGTAACCGCCTGAAGCGCGAGTAACCCGCCGCATTATAACGACGGGGTAAACACCATACGCACCTGGCCGCTATAACTGCCGCTCTCTTTATCCATTTGATTAAAAGTGGGCGTAATAAAAGTAAGCGGCGTGGGCACACACATGACTGCCTGTGGAATTTTTGGAAGTTTGACCGGCCTTATCATTGCCTGGTTAATACCTGACAGCGTTAGCGTTTGGTTGTTCTCTAGCGTATGCAGCTGACCGTTATAGCTGAGCTGAATACGATAGTCGACACGCTTACGACGAGCGGCGTCCGGCAAACCGTCGCGAAATACCGAAAAGTCCTGACTGTCACGCCCGCTAATATTTTGGCCGTCGCTGAGCGTAACCTGATAGCTGCTGCTATTGGCGTTAAAGCCATCATATAAACACATATCCAGCAGCGCTTTGCCGCTCATCGTTCCGCCTGGCGTCGCGGGCGTTGGCAACGTGTGCAGCTGTAAATCGACACGCGGTGTACTGGTCTTGAATTGGGGGAACCAGATGGTGATATTGTTTATGTCATGCAGATTGAGAGTGATATCTGCGCTCCAGCTTGCAACATTACGAAATTCGCCGGAAACGATATCTTCAATGGCCTGAAGCAATTTTAAGTTAGCCTGCCAGATACCGCCTATAGGGAGTTTAGCTATTTCATCATCTGTAATCCAAAGCGTAAGAGCTTTACCTTTAGAGTAAAAACCTTCGTCGCACCAGTGATTTGCCGTACTGTTCATCCCGAGAATGAGGTTTTGCCCACAATATGTCGGCCTGTTATAAGCATAGAGATTAAGATCTATTTTTTTTCTGGTCCGTTTCTCAGTAAATATTAATTTAATAACGCTGGGAGCCGGAGATTGAAATGTGCCAGTAGTCGAACATGCGCCGTAAATTGTATAAGATCTATTCAGACATACCCAATGCGT
Organism: Pantoea wallisii; assembly: GCF_002095485.1. Taxonomy (GTDB): domain Bacteria; phylum Pseudomonadota; class Gammaproteobacteria; order Enterobacterales; family Enterobacteriaceae; genus Pantoea; species Pantoea wallisii. Next base: position 70,244 of record NZ_MLFS01000001.1, read on the forward strand.
TGTTCGATAAAGATACTGATCATGTTCACCTCCGCTTAGCTCATGCCAGATGAAATGCTTTTTTCTGTGCAAGTTCCCTTTATTGAGATCCAGTATTACTGCTACATGCTGGTCTACTGGATCGATATTCACTGCCTGAGTAAGAGGAGAGAATAATATAACATTAAGTAAACCCATGTATTTTAACTTCATGATAATTCAACTCTATCCGCGATTTATATAGGAGCCATCATCTGCAGTTGCAGCTTGTTAATTTATTTCACGCTCAGCATACTGCTCGCACTGTCAATTCACACAAGTAAAGAGGTAACTGATTTACTGGCTATTTTTTACCAATTGATGTTGCTGTAATGGTACAGGTAACGCTGCCAGTTCAACTTTCTGGCAGGCAATTTCTCCGGCAATATAGATACCGGCGCGCTTCTGTGTCTGACTTAGCGAACAGGAATAAAATTGTTGCTGGCGCAGCACGTACAACGTTTTTAGCAGCGTGGGGCTATCCAGCATAAAACTGCCTTGCTCATCGAAGCGGGTGTTATCCGCATTCAGCGCCAGACCATTACTCAATGGCCCCCCATTGTGTATGGCGCGTCCTACCAGGGTGTAAACCACCCCAGCGCTAACCTCGCGCGTTACCACTCTTCCCGGCAGTACAAAATAAGGTTTCTGGCCCGCGCCCTGGCCTAAAGAGGCAAACAGCGGATTACCCGCCTGGTTAGCTTCCTGAATATCCGTACTACTCTCCTGCCAGCCCGCCAGTGGCAGCGCAATGGTTTCGCCCAAACCCAGCGTTACGCTACGGCCTGCGCTGGTTATCTCAACGGCGGGCCCGCTCAGGGCATCAGATGATCCTGCAACCCTGACAAGAGCCGCTCCGGATGGCATGCCATTACCTGCGGTACCCAGCCAGAATTCGCTGCCGGTGGTGATGAGGGTTGAGTCATATCCACCCGTAAGCGATTGTTGTGGGGGCTGCTGACGCAGTTGGCTGCGGCTCAATGTAGCGTTAAGGTTGCCGTAACGCCCATCCAGGCGCCCGCCTGACTGAGCACTCATATCACCCTGCTGGTTGCCGCTGATGCCTATGCTTGCCTCACGAAAAACGTCGCCTTGTGTTGATTCAAGATGGCTGAGGCTCCAGCTCTGCTGTGCACCATTGCACTGACTGACACGGTAATCTGTCTGCATATTGGTTACGCGATTGCGAGCGGCACTGGCGGAAGGACGAGCGATATTGCCGAGGCTAACGCTGATGAAGGCTCCGCGATCGTTACCTTCTTGCTGGCGGCTGTGAAATAGCCCAACGCGTCCACTGGCTGAAAGATTGCCCCAGATTTTGCTGCGCGCCAGGCCCAGCTGTGAAGTCTGCTGGACACTGCTTTTAGGGTTTACATCGTATGTCAGCTGCCACGGCAGGTTGTGCTGTATCGGTTGTGGCGTTGGTAATTGCTTGCTGCGCGTATGGCCTAAGGAAGCCGTCCAGCCTGCCAGCTGGGTAGACACGCTGGCGCTCAGGGTGTCACTACAGCCTGACGCCTCATAGCCCTGCTGACCCCGGCAGGTACTGCCGCGCTGCTGCTGACGATAAAGCGACCAGCTGACACCATTGTTCAGCGTTATCTGTTGCGCGTTACCGCGAACGCCACCTTTTCCGGTAAGCCAGGCGGTGGAAACACCCAGCGTGCTGCTGCGGAATGCGGTCTGCCAGTCGAGCCGGGTCTCATTAAAATAGCTGTCTCCCAGGCTGGATACGCCACTGCTTAACATTGTTGTGCGCGAGAGTGGTGTGCGCACGCCGCTTTGCCAGCTTTGCTTGCCGCCCTGCATGTCAGGCGTGCGTGAGGCGACAAGCTGGCCAGCCTGCATAAACCACTCCGTCTTATCGCCGCCAAATCCACCGGCAGATTTGCTGAACGCGGCCTGCTCTGTACGGACTAACGTGTCATTTTCATAAATACGTAATTGCAACGGATAGCTGCCGCCAGGCAGTGCGCTGGTATTCAACGTTTGCATGCCGGCAGTTAAATATTGACTACCCAGCAACTGGTTACCTCTGTAGATATCCACGCGCGCATCGCGATTTAGTAGCAGCGTGACTAATGTTGCACTCTCGCCTGTACTCTGCGTATTCCGCCACGCCTGCGTTGTGCCTGCCCGCGCGCCGATGAAGAGCGGCATAGGCAACAGGGAAAAATCAAAATTTCCTCCCAGCGGGCCGGAGAGTGCGGTTTGGTCCATGCGACCCGCCTGCAGATAGTGGTTTTTACCCAGATCCTGGCGCAGATATAAATCCTGCATTTGCGTCTGAAAGTGAGTTTGCTGGTTGGTTCGTGCGAGCACGCTATCCCAGTTACCGGCCAGATAGCGGCTGTTGCCGAGACCCAGCGCGCCGGTACCACGTGCGCTGATGTTGCTGTAGCCATCGCTCAGCGACCAGTTAATAAGCTGGCTGTGTATCAGAGCATTGTGGCCCTCATCGGCCTGGTAATATTTCTGGGCGGTTTCGCCTGCCAGCAACCAGTCTGACGTAATAAAGAGTTCGATGGTCTGGCGGCTATCATCAAAGATAATTGCTACGCTTTCGCTCTTCACGCTGCCGCATGCAGGCTGAGCAGCACCACAGATAAGATGTCCGTTACGTTTAAGCGGCACCGCCAGAGTGGTGGTGAGTGCCGACTGAAACGCGGGTTTAAGGCGTTTATTCGCGATCAGACGACGGATTAACTGCTCAGGGTGGATAAATTGCACCGTGTCAGGTTTCACTTCTGCATCAAACAGGCCCAGTGATTGCCCGAACAGCAGTACATCCACTTTCTCTTTCTGCCCCAGCAGCAGCTCCTCGAAGCCAGCAGGTACCTGCGACTGTGCATGGGATTGATGGGCGCTAAGCGCTCCCGCGACAAGTACACCTGTAATCGCCAGCGCCAGTAGCGACCGGGGAAAATACCTTTTCATTGTCACCTCTGAATAGGGCGCATGTTGCCATGCGCCATAGGGGGAACCATCAAGGTGCGGTTTTTTGTGCCATTACCAGCTGCACCATGCCCTGATACGTACCGGAGGTGTTAATCGTTGTATGGTTTTTCTGTTCGATTTTGAGTGGCAAAATCGCCGAGCTTCCTGTCCCCGTAGCGTTGCTGTAGAGCGACTCAGCGGAAAATTCGGTATCGGTGGTTTTGAGCTCAATGTTGTTGAATGAGACTTTTAAATCGATAGGTGCGGCGGCGGTATTGCTAAGGTGCACCATCTGCGGAGCTGCCTGCAGACGCATGCTGATCGCCTTGGTTGTATCATTGGTAAAAATACGCGTCGGCAGATTGATACCATCCAGGCCTACGCCAGGCGTGTAACCCATGGTTTGGTTGGGTGCCAGCAGAGAGCCGTCGGCGTTACGCAGCTCCAGCGTTGGGTCAATATTTGTGGTAACAGTGATGATGCTTCCGCCGCTAATGCCGAAGTGGCAAAGAGTGACGATAACAGCGTGAGGGTTGTAATCACTTTCATAAAAACTCCTGAGTAATAATAAGCCGGTTGTCCGGCAGGAAAGGAACCTGACGTTAAGGCAACGTCAGGCTTAGGGGTTTATCATCTTCAGTGAGGTAGCGGATGCGCAGTGGCTTTTGCCTTTCAATGTCCGGGAGGGCCATGGATGCGCCGGGGTAAATGCCTTGCGGAATCGCTTTCCAGGTGCATTTGTCATCGCTGATGTGCGGTGGGCACTGGCTATAACCGCGCAGGCGAATTCGTACGTTGCCAGTATTAGTAATGCCGGGCCGGGGATGAACGCGCTGTAAAGCAATGTGTGGCTTATCCGGCAACTGGCGGATAAGGACGCCCCAGACCAGCGTCAGCGCTACCTGCGCCTGCACCGATTTAGCGGAGTTTTTTCCAGTTACATCACCGCTGACCGGTTCAAAATAGGCGCGATACACACGCTCCTGCTCTGGCGCATTTAACGCAACAACGCGTACCGTTTTCGTGCTGCCGGCCGGGAGCGCAAATTTTACCGGCGAAATGACGATGCCCTGGCCCTGCCAGTTAGCTACGTCCTGTTCGCGCTCCTCAGGCGTGGCCGGATTGATAACTTCTTTGAGCACCACGCGGATGTATTGTGTAGTGTCCGATTTCGACATGATCTTTAGCGTCGAATTGGTTTGCTTATCCGCTGTCACCTGCACAGACATGGGATAGACCATTAGGTTGGCTTTTAGTGTGAAAGGCAGTAAGGCGAGCAGGATGAAAATAATTGATTTAAGGTACATTTATCTAACCTTCAGCCAGGTTGAGTGAGCAGTACTACTAATCAAACGACCTGCTTAACGGAAGATTAAGTGAGTGGTGTGCTGGCAGACTTTTTGGTTATCTTCTGTTTATCTTTCCCCTCTATCGGGCAACCTTTCATGACGACACTGCAAGTCTGGTGGGCGTAAAAAGCGCCTTGCGTTACACTAGGGCAACTTTTTTTCCGGAGATGTTCTGATGTCGCATGACGCGCTACGCCAGTTACGCGCACTGCACTGGTTGCCAGCCTCTTCCCCCTTGCTTTCACCGCCCTTGCTCGACTGGCTACTGGAAGAAGACTCCATGACGCGCCGCTTTGAGCAGCACTGCCATCAGGTCACCGTCGAACTGATTCGCGAAAGTTTTATTACCGCCGGGGAGATACCCGCTGAGGCGGAGTTTTTACCGGCTGACGCGCGCTTCTGGCTGCGTGAAATTGTGCTGTGCGGCGACGGTGAGCCGTGGCTGATTGGCCGTACGGTGGTGCCGGAAAGCACGCTTAACGGCCCGGAACAGATGCTGCAAAATTTGGGCACGCGTCCGCTCGGGCGTTACCTGTTTTCATCCTCCACGCTGACGCGGGATTTTATCGATCCCGGCCAAATTGATGGGTTGTGGGGGCGCCGTTCGCGCCTGCGTCTGTCCGGCAAACCACTGCTGCTTACAGAACTGTTTTTACCGGCGTCGCCGCTTTATCGCTCGTCAGAGCAAGGATGATCATTGTGCAAAAAACCTTACCCATGAGCAGATGGCAAGCGTATAGCCATCTGATGCGAATTAATAAACCCATCGGTACGCTGTTGCTGTTGTGGCCAACCCTGTGGGCGCTATGGCTCTCCGGGATGGCGATCCCGCCGCTGTCGGTGCTGATTGTGTTTGTGCTGGGCGTATTTGTGATGCGCGCTGCCGGCTGCGTCATTAACGACTATGCCGATCGCAAAGTAGATGGACACGTCAAGCGCACTGCCGCACGTCCGCTGGCAAGCGGTGCGGTGACGGAGAAAGAGGCAAAGCTGCTGTTTGCTGGCCTGGGGCTGGTGGCGTTTGCGCTGGTCCTGACCATGAACCGCATGACGATTCTGCTGTCATTCGTTGGCCTGGCGCTGGCGTGGGTTTATCCGTTTATGAAGCGCTACACCCATCTGCCACAGGTGGTGCTGGGCGCGGCGTTTGGCTGGGCCATTCCGATGGGATGGGCGGCAGTTAGTGAGTCCTTACCTTTAGTCTGCTGGCTGGTGTTCTTTGCTAACATCTGCTGGACGGTCGCCTACGATACGCAGTATGCGATGGTGGATCGTGACGATGACTTGAAGATTGGCGTGAAGTCGACGGCAATCCTGTTTGGCCGCTTCGATAAGCTGATAATCGGTCTGCTGCAGCTGGCAACGCTGGGGCTGATGGCGCTGACAGGCGTGCTGCTGCATCTGAACGGCGCGTTTTACTGGTCGCTATTGCTGGCTGGCGGACTGTTTGTGCATCAGCAACGTTTGATCGCCCGTCGCGAACGCGATCCCTGCTTCCAGGCGTTCCTGAATAATAATTACGTTGGGCTGGTACTGTTTATTGGCGTCGCCCTGAACGTGCAGCCGTTTAGCGATCTGTTTTAAACGCTGCTGCTTTTCACACCGTGCTGGCGGCCCACCGGACCGCCAGCAACATGGGCCCGGTGCTATTCGTGTGCTACCGCACTCTCTATGGTCAGACGTACATCGCTGGTGACCAGCTCTGCCAGCATTTGCCACAGCGTATGCGTGCGCTCTGCATCAGCATCCCCTGAATCGCTGATATAGCCTTCGTCACGCAGCGACAGCACCAGCGTAGTAAACACCGCTTTATCAAAGAACTCTGGCGCATTAATGCCGTGCAGTACTGAAAGACGCTGAGCCAGGGTACGGCTCTCTTTCTCCAGCGTGCCGCGATTGATGGTCGGTTTGGCGCTGAGAATGGCGAACGTAATGGCAAAGCGCTGCAGTGTCTCGCGGATACCGGCAGCCAGCAGCTGCAAGGTACGATAACGGGACGGGCACATTTTCAGCTGACCATCCTGCATCGTCACCAGCCCCTGACGCGCCATCTCCGCACACAGCGCGTTCAGCAGTGCCGGCAGTTCGCTGCTGTCCCAGCGCAGGAACAGCTCACTTTTCAGCATCGGGTATACCAGGCTCACCTGACGCAACAGCTCCGCTTCGCCGATCTCACGATGTTGCTGCACGATGGCAGCAATCAGCGACGGCATCACCAGCATGTGATGAATGTTATTGCGATAGTAAGTCATCAGTACTGCCTGCTCACGCGGCAGGATGATGATATCGCCAATGCTGTCCTGCTCCGTCTCAAACTTATTCATGCTCATAGCATGGTCGAGCAGGGCTTCAGCACTCAAATCCGGCACGGTGGATTCAGCAGAGTAGGGCACATTACGCAGTAGCTGGGTATAACACTCCAGCTGCTCTATCAGCTGTTCCCGCGTTAGTGAGCGCTGACGCGACGCCAGCAGCGCGGTCACGCACAGGTTCATGGCGTTTGCCGCGCCAGCCTCGTTGATGCGCACCATCAGCGTGCCAGCAATGTCGTTAACAACCGGCGTCATCCATGCCGGACGCTGAGGATCAATCGGGTCGATCGCGTCACGCCACTCCGGCACGTTTTTATTGAGGTAGTTAACCAGCGGCAGCGGTTCGCCAAAGTTGACATAACCCTGACCGAGATTACGCAGCTTACGCAGGCCGCGCACCATCTGCAGGAACCCCTCTTTCTCTTTCGCCGCACCGCGCAGCTCTTTCGCATAGGTACCGACTTCCATCACATGTTCATAGCCGATATAGATCGGTACGAAGGTGATAGGACGGCTACCGCCGCGCAGCAGCGCCTGTAAGGTCATCGACAGCGTGCCGGTTTTCGGATCCAGCAAACGGCCGGTACGTGAACGGCCACCTTCGACAAAGTACTCCACCGAGTAGCCACGACTGAACAGCTCGCCGAGGTATTCACGGAACACCGTAGAGTAGAGCTTATTGCCCTTGAAGGTCCGGCGAATAAAGAAGGCGCCCAGGCGGCGGAAAATCGGGCCCGCTGGCCAGAAGTTCAGGTTAATGCCGGCAGCGATATGCGGCGGTACCAGCCCCTGGTGATAGAGCACATAGGAGAGCAGCAGATAATCCATGTGGCTGCGGTGGCACGGCACATAGACAATCTCATGCCCATCCTGCGCCAGCTGACGCACGCGTTCGCCACCGTTGACGTTAATGCCCTGATACAGGCGGCTCCACAGCCAGCCCATGACGCGGTCGGTTACGCGAATCGCTTCGTAGGAGAAATCCGCAGCCACCTCTTCCATCATCTCGACGGCATTTTGCTGCGCTTTCTCGTGTGAGATTTTTTTGCTGCGCGCTTCATCCTCCACCGCTTTTTCAATAGCTTTAGATTGCAGCAGCTTGTTAAACAGATCCTGACGCGCAGGCAGGCGTGGGCCAACGGCCGCCAGACGCTGGCGTGCAAAATGGATGCGCGCGACACGCGCCAGTTTCTGTGCGATAGACTTATCGGTGCCGTGCTCGGTCGCCATCTGCCGCAGTGAAACGGTTGGTGAGAAGCGCACAAAGCTATCGCGGCCATGCCACAGAATGGCGAAGAATTTCTGCACACCGTTCAGAATGCGCAGATGCGGCGTCTCCTGACCCGGTACCTCGCGGCCCGGCGCGCGACCAAACATCACGGCAACAGGCAGCATCTGCACGTCCAGCGCAGGATTACTGCGGTGCAAATCGAGATAATCATGGAAAAGCTTTACCGATTCCGGATTCGCCACGAAATAGGGGAAAACACGTGGCCCGTCATGGATAAATACGTGGCGCGGTAATAATGCGCCATCGATCTCCAGCGGTGCCAGGGGATCGGGCAGATCGTGCTTCAGACACTGCGCACGCAGCGTTAGCAGATCCGCCTTTGAATCGTAAGGCAAAACATACATCACCGGACGGGTCGGATCGATGCCGTGTTCGGAGACAGGATCGGTCGGAATGACCTTACTTTTTACCAAAATAGAGAGTGGTAAATTCAATAATTTGTAATAGAGTTTACGCCAACCTGACATAGACAACTTGAAGCCTCTTGTTAGCAAAGCGCGGCAAGCATACCAGAAAGTGCAGCGAAGATCTGTGGCTGTGCCATCTCACGCTGCCCACACATTGACGTCAAAATCAACCAAGGGTTCCACAGACATGGCAAATAACGTCACCGGTATTCAAAGAGTAGTGAAAGCCGCGGGTTATTCCTGGCAGGGGCTGCGTGCAGCCTGGCAGCATGAAGCGGCGTTTCGTCAGGAGGCCATCGCGGCGCTGGTGGCGATTATCGTGGCCTGCTGGCTGGATGTGGATGCCATCACACGAGTGCTGCTGATTGGTTCCGTGGTGCTGGTGGTCATTGTCGAGATCCTTAATAGTGCCATCGAAGCAGTGGTGGACCGCATCGGTCAGGAGCGCCATCCACTGGCTGGCCGCGCTAAGGATATGGGCTCAGCGGCGGTGTTGCTGGCTATCTTACTGGCTCTGTTTGTCTGGATCGCGCTGCTTTGGTCGCATTTGCGATAGCGATTCCGGATTCATCAAACTGCCGATTATTCCCTCTGTTTCAGTTTTCATTTCGCCAATACCTGTATATACTCACAGCGACTGTATAAACAACCAGGGGGCGGGATGAAAGCGTTAACCAGCAGGCAGCAACAGGTCTATGATCTGATTCGCGACCATATTAATCAGTCTGGCATGCCGCCAACGCGTGCTGAAATTGCTTCGCAGCTGGGCTTCCGCTCACCTAACGCAGCTGAAGAACACCTTAAAGCGCTGGCGCGTAAAGGGGTCATTGAAATTGTCTCTGGCGCGTCACGCGGGATCCGTTTGCTGATGGAAGAGGAAGTCAGCGAAGGCCTGCCTTTAATTGGCCGTGTTGCTGCCGGTGAGCCTCTTCTGGCGCAGGAGCACATTGAAATGCACTATCAGGTTGATGCCAACCTGTTTAAGCCTTCGGCAGATTTCCTGCTGCGCGTCAGCGGAATGTCGATGAAAGATATCGGTATTATGGACGGTGATCTGCTTGCCGTGCATAAAACTCAGGAAGTGCGTAACGGCCAGGTCGTCGTGGCGCGCATTGATGATGAAGTCACGGTTAAACGCTGGAAGAAGCAGGGCTCCATTGTGCAGCTGCTGCCGGAAAACAGCGATTTTCAGCCAATCGTGGTGGATACGCGTCAGCAGTCTTTGACCGTAGAAGGCCTTGCTGTCGGTATCGTGCGTAACGGCGAGTGGCTGTGATTTCCGACTTGCGTTGAATTCCCCCGCCGCGGCAGCATTATGATGCTGCCCGCGGTCAGATCGTCTTCTTTCTGCAATCCCGTCTCCAGCCTCGTCTGATCGGGTCAGGCTGATTACCGCCAATAACGGAATGCGCTGATGCAGCTCTTCTCCTCCTCTGATAAAGCACTGTGGCGGCTGGCGCTGCCAATGATCCTCTCTAATATCACCGTGCCGCTGCTGGGCGTGGTAGATACCGCCGTTATTGGCCATCTCGACAGCCCTGTTTATCTGGGCGGCGTGGCGGTAGGTACCACGGCGACCAGCTTTATCTTCATGCTCCTGCTGTTCCTGCGCATGAGTACCACCGGGCTGACGGCTCAGGCGTTTGGTGCCAGCGATAAACCCGCACTGGCCCGCGCACTTACGCAACCTCTGCTGATCGCGCTGGTCGCTGGTACGCTTTTTCTGATCCTGCGTACGCCTGCCAGTAGCCTGGCCAGCGCTCTCATGGGTGGCAGCCCGGCAGTGCAGCAACAGGCGCAGATCTTTATCGAAATCCGCTGGCTGAGTGCCCCTGCCACGCTGGCCAATCTGGTAATCCTGGGCTGGCTGCTTGGCGTGCAGTATGCACGCGCGCCCATGGTGCTGCTGATTGTCGGCAATCTGGTCAACATTGTGCTCGATCTACTGTTCGTTTTAAAACTGCACTGGGGCGTCGCCGGTGCTGCAGCGGCAACGGCGCTGGCCGAGTATGTCACGCTGGGTGTCGGCCTGTGGATGGTGGCGCGCGTGCTGAAGCTGCGCGGTATTCACTTCGGTTTGCTCAAAACGAGCTGGCGCGGTGATGCGGCTCGTCTGTTCCGGCTCAACCGTGACATTATGTTGCGCTCACTGATGCTACAGATTTGCTTCGCCTCACTAACCATGCTGGGCGCACGTATCGGACCGGATGTTGTGGCGGTCAATGCGGTGCTGCTGATGTTCCTGACCTTTACTGCCTATGCGCTGGATGGCTTTGCTTATGCTGTTGAAGCCTGCTCAGGCGAAGCGGTTGGCGCAAAAGATCGCAGCCGGTTACTGCTGATATGGCATGCAGCCTGCCGTCAGGCGGGCATTGTCGCGCTGCTGTTCGCGGTGATATACGCACTGAGTGGCCCACAAATTGTGGCCATGCTGACTTCCATTACTGCACTGCGTGAGATGGCCGATCGCTTTTTGATATGGCAGGTGATTTTGCCGCTGACGGGGGTCTGGTGCTATTTGCTGGATGGCATGTTTATCGGTGCAACACGCGGCCGTGAGATGCGCAATAGCATGGTGATTGCCGCGCTGGGCTATGGCGTTACGCTGCTCTCTTTGCCCTGGCTGGGTAACCACGGATTGTGGCTGGCGATTACGGTATTTCTGGCCTTGCGCGGTCTGACACTGTGGCTCATGTGGCGGCACCACTGGCAGAGAGACAGTTGGTTTACGCCCTGATAAGCGAAGCATAAACTCCAGATTAATCTGTATCTTCCTGCAGAATCCGAAGCGGCTACTATAATTATCTCAAACGGCGCAAATGAGTAGCGCGTTGTGTTGATGAATCCTGCTTTAACAGGGATTCATCACATCTCACTCAGGAAGACGTGGAGGATTGTTATGAACAAAGACGAAGCGAGCGGTAACTGGAAACAGTTCAAAGGTAAGTTTAAGGAAAAATGGGGCAAGCTGACGGATGACGATCTCACCGTGATCGAAGGGAAGCGCGATCAGCTGGTCGGTAAAATTCAGGAGCGCTATGGCTATGCGAAAGATGAAGCCGAGCGTGAAGTGACCGACTGGGAAAGCCACAACAAAGACTACCGCTGGTAAATCACCTGCTTTAAGGAAGATGCTCCTACCCGCCGATCTCCGGATCGGAATGGCACAGGGATGTGCCACTTACCCCTTTTTGCCTTTTCTCTTCATTTCTACGTCATGATTGTGATGACAGCTACCGTGCTGGTCACACGCAGCAACTTCGGCACAGTTTTCGCATAATCCGTGTGCTTCAATCACGCTGTTACGCAAGGCAAAGCCCGCCTGTTCTGCTAATCCTGCAATGATACTCTCCACGCCATGCGCATGTTTTTCGCTGACGGCCGCACAATTATCGCATACCAGCATGACCGATGTATGGGCAGGCTCATCAAAATGGTGGCATACCACATAGCTGTTGTTCGACTCCACGCGATGAATAAATCCCTGCTCAAGTAAAAAATCCAGCGCACGATAGATCGTAGGCGGTTTCGCCTGAGGTTCACTAATGCGCAGCTGATCCAGCAGATCGTAAGCGCTAATCGAGCCATTTTGCTCAGCCATCAGGCGTAACACTTCAGCACGCTGAGCGGTCAGGCGTACTCCACGATCAAGGCAGAGCGACTCCGCCTGCGTGAGCAGTTGTTTGGGCGTGAGGGTAGACATAAGCATTCTCCGGAAAACAGGAGATGTTATTTTATCACACAACCTTTTTCGCTGCCGGGATTGCTTTCTCCTGCCTCCAGCGCGCTGAAAAGTCTGTTTTTCAATCCATTACATTAACTGCGCTCAATATTTAAGTCTGCTTTCCTGCGTGTCGTTCTTAGTCCTAAGAATTTTCGTACTGATTTGCAGGGCGTTTTGCTTTACAACTCACTGAGTTAGTGACTATGGTTCAAAAGCCCTTAAGTAATTTCTGGCATCATTTTACCTGATGATCATTTTTCTGCATAAAACTACAGCAGAATGGTTCCGGTGTGACCAATTCTGCGAATAGCAGCGCTATTCCCTTTCAATTCACAGCAATAAAGCGTTAGCCAGCGTTCAGAATAGGGCTAATAAACTATTCCGTTGTTGGGACAGTCAACGACATTTAAAAGGTGATGGCAGGCTCATGGTGAAGACATTATTCATGCGCAAGAAAGTGGCGTATATCGTTGGTTTTAATGCAGTATTAATCTCATCCTCCGCCCTTGCAGCAGGTACCTGGTACGATGCCCGTAATGATGCCATGGGCGGCACCGGCGTTGCCTCTTCAACCTGGAGCTCTGCGGTGCTGGCGAACCCGGCATTGATGACCAAAGCGCAACCGGATGACAACGTCAGTATCATTTTTCCTTCAGCTGGCGTGCAGATTACTGACAAAGACAAATTAGTTGACCGTATTGATGACATTACCGATACGGTGAACCGCTATCGCGATGTAATTAACAACATCACACTGCCCGACATCATTAACGGCTATCCGCAGGTGAAAGCGGCTGCGGGCGATATGGCAGATCAGCTACGTGGCCTGCGTGGTAACAAAGCTAACGGTACAGCCGGCGTGGCGCTGGCGGTTTCCATTCCAAACGAAACGCTGCCGTTTGCCTTTATCACCAAAGCCTATGGCACCGCGCATATCCGGGCCAATGTGGCTGAGAGCGATATCGACTATCTGCAGGGTGTAGCCGACGGCACGGTCATTCCGGCGCCAGGTGATCAGAACAGACTGCGCTCCAGTGCCAACGGCCTGGCGGCATTAATTACGGATTATGGCGTGGCGATGGCGCATGAGTTCTCTGTTGCCGGCCATCCGGTTTCGGTGGGTGTGACGCCAAAGCTGCAAAAGACCTGGCTGTATAACTACAGCGCCAGCGTTTACAACTACGACAAAAACGATCTTAAAAATGGCCGCTATCGCAGCTCGGATACCGGGTTCAACATTGATGCCGGTATTGCTACCGACTTTGCTGAGAACTGGACTTTTGGCGTTACTGGCCAGAACCTGATCTCGCGCGATATCGATACCAAAGAAGTGAACGGCTATCGTGATACCTATCAAATCCGTCCCTTAGTCACAACGGGTCTGGCATGGAATAACGGGCCGTTTACCCTGACAGGCGATGTCGATTTAACGCAAACCAAGCGCTTTAAATCTCAGGAGAGCAGCCAGTATGCCGGCGTGGGTGGCGAATACCGCGTGCTCGACTGGCTGGCGTTGCGTGCCGGTTATCGTGCCGATATGAAGTCGAACGATACGGATGTCTTTACCGCAGGTTTCGGCGTATCACCGTTTAACAATACGGTACATCTGGATCTGGCCGGTTCGGTCGGCAAAGACAATACCTGGGGCGCGATGGCGCAGCTCGGGTTCAACTTCTGACCATCCATCGACGGGCGGCTGTGTCGCCCGTCATTGCTGTGATATCATTGCGCAGTTTCTCATCACTCAACTCCGGATTTACTGCGCTTCATGACCGATACTCTCTCTTCGCAACGTTTTTCCATCGCTCCGATGCTGGACTGGACCGACCGTCACTGCCGTTATTTTCACCGCAAGCTGAGCGGCGATACGCTGCTGTACACCGAAATGGTGACCACAGGCGCCATTATTCATGGCAAAGGCGACTATCTGGCGTATAGCGAAGAGGAGCATCCGCTGGCGCTGCAGCTTGGTGGTAGCGATCCGGCGGCGCTGGCGCAGTGCGCAAAGCTGGCTGAAGCGCGGGGTTATGACGAGATTAACCTCAATGTCGGTTGCCCCTCCGATCGCGTGCAGAATGGCCGCTTTGGTGCTTGCCTGATGGGCGAAGCGGCCCTGGTAGCGGACTGCATCAAGGCGATGCGTGATGTGGTGAGCATTCCGGTAACGGTTAAAACCCGTATCGGCATCGACGAGCAGGATAGCTATGACTTTCTGTGCGATTTTGTCGGCACGGTCGCTGACAAGGGCGGCTGCGACACCTTTATTATTCATGCGCGCAAAGCCTGGCTTTCAGGGTTAAGTCCTAAAGAGAACCGCGAAATCCCGCCGCTTGATTATCCGCGCGTTTATCAGCTGAAACGTGATTTTCCGGCGCTGACCATGGCAATCAACGGCGGCGTAAAGACGCTGGAAGAGGCGAAAGCGCATCTGCAGCACCTCGATGGCGTGATGATGGGCCGCGAAGCCTATCAAAATCCGGGGATTCTTGCGCAGGTGGACCGCGAGTTATTTGGCCGCGATACGCCAGCTGTCGATCCGGTCGCCGTGGTGCGATCCATGTACCCCTATATCGAAGCTGAGCTATCCCGGGGAACTTATCTGGGCCACGTTACGCGTCATATGCTGGGGCTGTTCCAGGGGATCCCGGGGGCGCGTCAATGGCGTCGTCATTTAAGTGAGAATGCCCATAAGCCAGGCGCAGATGTGCGTGTACTTGAAGCGGCATTGGCTCTGGTAGCAGATAAGATTCCGCAGGAAGCATAACGCGAATGCCGGCGCTTTTGCTGAAGCGCCGGCATCAACTCTCTCGCCTTTCAGGTTAACCTTATAACCTGGTTTTTATTTCACTATTTCCTGGTCAATTTGCCCGCACCTTACCGCCTTGTCTTTCATATAATCTTTATAATTCAAAAAGATATTTAAAAATGCGAGTTGGCACATATCTTGTAATGATCTGGCGGTAACTTACTCAGGAGAGCACTCGTGGAAATTTTATTTGTTATCGGCTTTTTTCTCATGCTGCTATTAACCGGCGTGTCGCTGCTTGGGGTCATTGCGGCACTGATTGTCGCGACTGTGCTGATGTTCCTTGGCGGATTGTTTGCTCTTGTTATTAAATTGTTACCGTGGCTGGTACTGGCAGTGGTGGGCGTATGGCTCTACCGGGCCTTCACGACGCCGACGGGAGAGGAAAAATTAAACAGGCTAAAGAGAAAAATCAGAAAGTTAGAGAGAAATAGCTGGCGATAAGTGCGGTTGCGATCACAGAGTTGCCGATTGCTCTGACCTGATTTGCAATTAAACATATTTTTTACTTATGTTTTCTGCCAGGATGCATAAAGAGATACACAACGTATTCATCGCCGCTGTCCCTACACCAGCGCGAACTAAAAAAAAGAAAAACAGGGCTTCCTTCGGGAAGCCCTTGTCATTTCAGCCGTCAGGGAATTAACAGGCTTGAGCCCTGAGTGGCGCGACTCTCCAGCGACTGATGCGCCTGTACTGCATCGCGCAGGGCAAATTTCTGCTGCTCCGGCACGTTAAGTTGAATAGCGCGGCTGGCGATGAGAGAGAACAGTTCACCACTGGCGTGATCCAGCTCTTCACGGTTAGTGATGTAGCCGAACAGCGAAGGGCGGGTCACAAACAGCGAGCCTTTCTTGTTGAGGATGCCGAGATCAACGCCGGTCACCGGCCCGGAAGCGTTGCCAAAACTCACCATCAATCCATGGCGACGCAGACTGTCCAGCGAGGGCTCCCAGGTGTCTTTTCCGACGGAGTCATACACTACCGCGACTTTCTCTCCGTTGGTCAGCTCGCTGACGCGCTTCGCGATGTCCTCTTCCCGGTAGTTAATCGTGGCCCAGGCACCGGCATCTTTGGCTATCTTCGCTTTCTCCGCCGAGCCCACCGTACCAATCAGATGAGCGCCCAGCGCTTTTGCCCATTGACAGGCGATCAGCCCGACGCCGCCCGCTGCGGCATGAAACAGAAAAATTTCATCCGCTTTGACTTTATACGTCTGGCGCAGCAGGTACTGCACCGTCAGGCCTTTGAGGAACGACGCCGCGCCTTGCTCAAACGTGATGCTATCCGGCAGGATCACCAGGCAATCTTCCGCCACATTATGCTGTTCGCTGTAAGCCCCCAGTGCAGCCTGGCAGTAGACTACGCGGTCGCCCGGCTTAAAGCGCGTCACCGCTGAACCGACTCTCTTCACGATGCCCGCAGCTTCGGTGCCAAGGCCGGAGGGGAAACTGGCGACCGGATAAAGACCGCTACGCACATAGGTATCAATGTAGTTGATGCCAATCGCCTTGTTCTCAACCTGAACTTCATGTTCAGCGGGATCGGCTAATTCAAAATCAACCCATTGCAACACTTCCGGGCCGCCATGCTGATGGAACGCGATACGCTTTGCCATTCGGACTCCTGTGATTGTTCATCCCGGGACGGTATACTTGCGCGTCCCCTTCACGATCGGTAATGCATTCACTATGGCAGGAAATAAACCCACCAACAAATCGAGCGAAACCCGCGATCGGCAGCTGGAAGGCGTAAAAATGCCGCCGCACTCTATTGAAGCGGAGCAGTCGGTGCTCGGTGGGTTGATGCTGGATAACGAACGCTGGGATAACGTTTCTGAGCGCGTAGTGGCGGAAGATTTCTTTAACCGCTCACATCGCATGATCTTTGCGGAAATGCAGCGCTTGCTGGAAGCCGGACAGCCCATTGACCTGATCACGCTCTCAGAGTCGCTGGAAACGCGCGGCGAGCTGGAGATGGCCGGCGGTTTTGCGTATCTGGCTGAACTGGCAAAAAATACCCCCAGTGCGGCGAACATCGGCGCGTATGCGGATATTGTGCGGGAACGCGCCGTTGTACGTGAGATGATCTCTGTCGCCAATCAAATTGCCGATGCAGGTTACGATCCGCAAGGCCGCAGCAGCGAAGACCTGCTGGATTTTGCGGAGTCCAACGTCTTTAAAATTGCCGAGCAGCGGGCAAATAAAGATGAAGGCCCTCAGAACATTGAGCAGATTCTGGAAGCCACGGTCTCGCGTATTGAAGCGCTGGTTTCCACGCCGCACGATGGCGTAACCGGCGTCGATACAGGCTATCAGGATCTCAATAAAAAGACCGCGGGCCTGCAGGGCTCGGATCTGATTATCGTGGCGGCACGTCCTTCGATGGGTAAAACCACTTTCGCCATGAACCTGTGCGAAAACGCCGCCATGCTGAGTGATAAACCGGTGCTGATCTTTAGCCTTGAGATGCCCAGCGAGCAGATCATGATGCGTATGCTGGCCTCGCTGTCGCGCGTTGATCAGACGCGCATTCGTACCGGACAGCTGGAGGATGAAGACTGGGCTCGCATCTCCGCCACCATGGGCATTCTGTTAGAAAAGAAGAACATGTACATCGATGACTCTTCCGGCCTGACGCCTACCGAAGTGCGCTCCCGCGCGCGGCGCATCTTCCGGGAAAATGGCGGTCTGAGCATGATCATGATCGACTACCTGCAGCTGATGCGCGTGCCGGCTCTCTCCGATAACCGTACGCTGGAGATCGCCGAGATTTCGCGCTCGCTCAAGGCGCTGGCCAAAGAGCTTAATGTGCCGGTGGTGGCGCTGTCGCAGCTCAACCGCTCGCTGGAACAGCGTGCGGATAAGCGCCCGGTTAACTCAGATCTGCGTGAATCGGGGTCGATCGAGCAGGATGCTGACCTGATCATGTTTATCTATCGTGACGAGGTCTATCACGAAAACAGCGATCTGAAAGGGATCGCAGAGATCATCATTGGTAAGCAACGTAACGGACCGATCGGCACCGTTCGCCTGACGTTTAACGGCCAGTGGTCGCGCTTTGATAACTATGCCGGCCCGCAATACGACGACGAATAAGCCTCTCTTTCGTGATGCATGCACGATTTGTGCATGCAACTCACGTCATCAGAAAATAGTGTTGGACAACCCCGGCTTCAATCAGGTTATCTGTACCAAAGCGAACCCTATAACGCTGTGGACACAGAATGACTCAGGTAGACGATTACGACCTTAAGATATTGACACTCTTGCAATCTAACGGCCGCCTTACCAACCAGGAACTCAGTGATTTAGTCGGGCTTTCGGCGTCACAATGTTCACGCCGCCGCATTAATCTTGAACAGGCAAACCTCATTCTCGGCTATCACGCGCGCCTTTCACCGGATGCCGTTGGCCTTGGTATGGTGGGGCTGATCGAAGTCCGGCTGAAAAATCACACGCCGGATTACGAAGAGAGTTTTCATCGCATGGTGGAACAGGAAGCCGCGATTGTTGACGCTTTCAAAACCACGGGCGATGCCGACTATCTGTTAAAAGTTGCGGTGGCCGATCTCGCTGCGCTGAGCGCGCTGATCAGTCAGTTGGTCGCCGGTCACCAGAGCGTGGCCCACGTCAAAACATCCGTTGTATTAAGCCGGTTAAAAGAGAACGGCTTGATGATTATCCCCGAGCACAAAATGCGCCAAAAGAGTGCATGATGTGCAATGTTGGTGCGTTTCTGATGTTTTTTATGCGTTCATCACGCACCAGATACCTGATTTGTGCATGAACTGATTACTGGTTTAAGCGTTGGTGCACAAAAACCTGCAATAAAGCGCCTTAGTTATCAATTGGATAATCGCTGGCACCCATCGGTGGCCTCAGGAAGCCACCGATGTGGTGCGTTTTTTGCAGATGAATGCCTTCATTTGCACTGAGATTACCCCCCATGGATAACGTTGTTCAGCCTGAAAATATCCCTCACTCGCGCATTGAAGATGCCCTGGCCATTGTGCTGGGCACGCTAATGGTGTCGTTTGGCGTCATGCTGCTGAAGCAGGCCGGGGCGCTGACGGGCAGCTCTGCCGGTATCGCTTTCCTTGTCAGTTATCTGTCACCACTCTCATTTGGCAGCGCCTTCTTCCTGATTAATCTGCCCTTTTACTGGCTGGCTATCCGGCGTATGGGCCGGGAGTTCACGCTGAAAACCTTCTGCGCCGTGGGGCTGGTTTCGCTCTTTACACAGCTGCATCCGCTGTTTATCCATTTTTCTGCGCTAAATCCATTTTATGCGGCATTGTTCGGTAACGTGGTGATGGGGATTGGGTTTATAGTGTTGTTTCGTCACAAGGCCAGCCTGGGCGGCATCAATATTCTGGCGCTTTGGCTGCAGGACCGCATCGGTCTGCGCGCCGGAAAACTGCAAATGGCGGTTGATATCTGCGTGGTGTTAGCCTCGCTGTTTGTGGTATCTCTGCCGATGCTGCTGGCTTCCATCGCGGGCGCGGTGATCCTCAATCTCATCATCGCCATGAATCACCGCCCCGGCCGCTATCGGGTTTGATGACGCCGTTTCTTTTTTATGACCAATCATGGAGATCTGCACCGTGTTTCAAAACGTTGATGCCTACGCTGGCGATCCGATTCTGTCACTGATGGAAACCTTCAGGCAGGACCCGCGTGACAATAAAGTGAACCTGAGTATCGGCCTCTATTACAACGAAGCGGGCATCATTCCTCAGTTGCAGGCGGTGGCCGCAGCGGAAGAACGCCTGCAGGCGCAGCCGCATCAGGCCTCGCTCTACCTGCCAATGGAAGGTCTTGGCCCATACCGTAACGCGATTGCGCCGCTGCTGTTTGGTAAAGATCATCCATGCTGCAGGCTGGCCGTATCGCCTCGATCCAGACGCTGGGTGGCTCGGGGGCGCTAAAAGTGGGTGCGGATTTCCTGAAGCGTTACTTCCCGCAGGCCAGTGTATGGGTCAGTGATCCAACGTGGGAAAACCATGTGGCAATCTTTAACGGTGCCGGTTTTGAGGTGAATACCTATCCGTGGTACGACGCGGAGAGCAACGGCGTGAAGTTTGATGCCTTTATCGCCAAACTGAAAACCCTGCCGAAGCAGTCCATCGTGCTGCTGCATCCGTGCTGCCATAACCCGACCGGCGCCGATCTGACAAACGCGCAGTGGGATCAGACGGTGGATGTGCTGAAAGCGCAGGAGCTGATTCCGTTCCTGGATATCGCGTATCAGGCTTCGGCGCCGGCATGGAGGACGATGCATACGCGATTCGCGCGATTGCAGCGGCAGGCCTGCCCGCGCTGGTGAGCAACTCCTTCTCGAAAATTTTCTCGCTGTATGGCGAGCGCGTGGGCGGATTGTCAGTGGTCTGTGAAAGCGCTGAAGAGTCCACGCGCGTGCTGGGCCAGCTGAAAGCGACGGTGCGCCGTAACTACTCCAGCCCGCCAAACTTTGGTGCACAGGTGGTCTCCTGCGTACTGAATGACGAAGCGCTGCTGAATAACTGGCTGGCAGAAGTGGAGACAATGCGTCTGCGCATTATCGAAATGCGCCAGGCGCTGGTGAAGGTGCTGAGCACCAAACTGCCGGGTCAGAACTTCGATTATCTGCTGAAGCAGCGTGGCATGTTCAGCTACACCGGCCTGAGCGCGCAACAGGTCGATCGCCTGCGTGATGAGTTTGGCGTGTATCTGATTGCCAGCGGCCGCATGTGCGTTGCCGGCCTCAACAGCCGCAATGTAAACCAAGTCGCGGAAGCCTTTGCTGCCGTAATGTAAGGTGTACCTGGCAGGCTATAACCGTCAGCGCTTTTGGGCTGGCGGTTTTTTTATGCCGTGAACGGGAGACATTGCCTTTACCTTTCGCCGACATGCTGCACACTTAAACGGTGTATTTTATTCAGGATCCTGGCATGTGGCATCAACAGACGCTTACGCTGAGCGCTAAAGCGCGCGGCTTTCACCTCATCACTGACGAAATTGTCGGTCAACTCAATGTGCTGGATCGTTTGCGTGTCGGCCAGCTGCACCTTTTACTGCAACACACTTCTGCCTCTCTGACGCTCAATGAGAACTGCGACCCCACAGTGCGCAGCGATATGGAGCACCATTTCTTGCGCCACGTTCCGGAAGACGCGCCTTATCAGCATGATTATGAGGGTGCCGACGATATGCCTGCGCACATCAAATCGTCGCTGCTGGGCGTATCACTGCTGATTCCGGTCAGCCGCGGAAGTCTGATGCTGGGGACCTGGCAGGGAATCTGGCTGGGTGAGCACCGCATCCATGGCGGCGAGCGACGCATTGTGGCGACCTTACAAGGGGAATAAACATGAACATTTCGGATCTACTGACGTACTGCATGAGCAAGCCCGGGGCATCGCAACGTGATAAAGATGAGTGGGATGCAACGCAAATTCAGAGTAATGGCGTGCTGTTTGCCATGCTGCACGAGGTGAAGGGGCGTCCTGCGCTATCGCTTAAGACTTCGCCTGCGCTGGCAGAATTACTGCGTGAAGCGCACAGCGATGTGTTTCCCAGCGAACATCTCAATAAATCGCACTGGAGCACGCTGTGGCTGGATGGTTCGCTGAAAGATTCACAGATTTACTATCTGATTGATGCCTCATGCCAGCAGGCTGACGCCACGCGCGCGGCGGGCGTCAGCCATGGTGATGAGTAGCGGCGTTTAAGCGGCAGACTCTTCACGCAGGGTGTTGATATCAATTACGAAGCGATACTTCACGTCGCTCTTCAGCATCCGCTCGTAAGCCTCGTTAATCTGATTCATGGCAATCAGCTCAATATCCGATGTGATACCGTGCTCGCCGCAGAAATCCAGCATCTCCTGGGTTTCTGCAATGCCGCCAATCAGTGAGCCGGCAATGCTGCGACGTTTGAGGATCAGATTAAACACCTGTGGTGCCGGGTGATCGTGCTCCGGTGCGCCGACCAGCGTCATATTGCCATCGCGTTTCAGCAGGGCGATAAACGGATTGAGATCGTGCTGCGCCGCCACGGTATTGAGGATGAAATCAAAGCTGTTGGTGTGCTGAGCCATCTGATCGGCATCTTTTGAGATCACCACTTCATCAGCGCCCAAACGCTTGCCGTCTTCAATTTTAGACGGCGAGGTGGTGAACAGCACCACATGTGCACCCATCGCATGGGCAATTTTCACCCCCATGTGACCGAGGCCGCCGAGGCCAACGATTCCTACCTTCTTGCCCGGACCCACGTTCCAGTGGCGCAGCGGGGAGTAGGTGGTAATGCCGGCACACAGCAGCGGCGCCACACCGGCCAGATCGAGGTTTTCCGGCACGCGCAGCACAAAGCTCTCATCCACGACCATGCTGGTGGAGTAGCCGCCGTAGGTTACAGCGCCGGTTTCGCGATCCTCACCGTTATAGGTGCCAACAAAGCCGTTTTCGCAGTACTGCTCCAGCCCCTCCTGGCAGCTCGGGCAGCTGCGGCAGGAGTCCACCATACAGCCAACGCCGACTAAATCACCGACCTGGTATTTATGGGTGTGCGCGCCAACCGCGGTCACGCGGCCGACAATTTCATGGCCCGGTACAACCGGAAAGATAGTGTTTTTCCATTCGTTGCGCGCCTGATGCAGATCAGAGTGGCAAACGCCACAGTACAACACGTCAATCTGCACATCATGAGCGCGCAGTTCGCGCGGCTTATAGTCGAACGGGGCGAGTTTGGTTTTCGCGTCCTGTGCGGCATAGGCATGCGTAATATTCATGGTGTCTCCAGTCGGATGTGTCGTGAGTATTTTTGCGAGAGGGTCCATTCAGCAGGCTGAAGGGCAAGGGCGCATGATGCTGCGCCAAAAGGAACGCTGTAAGAGTAGTCAGCGTGACGAGATGCGTATATGCCTGAAGTTGTCTGATTCTTGCCTGTTTCTGCAATTCGCTGCGGAATCTGTCAGGCGGAAGAGCGGTTGTGTCGCGCTAATGCGCAACGCGATGGAGGGAGTGCGTAAAGGGAGTTGGGTGCGCCGCAAAGCGCACCCGGTATACTTACTTCTTCAGCATAGGCTTAAGGAAGCGCGCCGTGTGGGATTTTTCACACTCGGCCACCGTTTCCGGCGTACCGGCAACCAGGATCTCTCCGCCGCCGCTGCCGCCTTCCGGGCCGAGATCAACTATCCAGTCCGCGGTTTTAATCACATCAAGGTTGTGCTCAATCACGACAATAGTGTTGCCCTGATTACGCAGCTGATGCAGCACCTCCAGCAGTTGCTGGATATCCGCAAAGTGCAGACCGGTGGTCGGCTCATCCAGAATGTAGAGCGTCTGACCCGTACCGCGCTTGGAGAGCTCACGCGCCAGCTTCACGCGCTGCGCCTCACCGCCGGAGAGCGTGGTCGCCGACTGGCCGAGGCGAATATACGACAGGCCAACGTCGATCAGCGTCTGCAGTTTACGCGCCAGCGCAGGCACGGCATCAAAGAAGTCGCGTGCCTCTTCAATGGTCATCTCCAGCACTTCGTGGATGCTCTTACCTTTGTATTTAATCTCCAGCGTTTCACGGTTGTAGCGCTTGCCTTTGCACTGGTCGCACGGCACATAGATATCCGGCAGGAAGTGCATCTCTACCTTGATTACACCGTCGCCCTGGCAGGCTTCACAGCGTCCGCCGCGCACGTTAAAACTGAAACGGCCCGGATTGTAACCGCGCGAACGCGACTCCGGTACACCCGCAAACAGCTCACGCACCGGGGTGAAAATACCGGTATAGGTTGCCGGGTTAGATCGCGGCGTACGGCCGATCGGGCTTTGGTCGATATCGATCACTTTATCAAAGTGTTCCAGACCGGCGATCTCACGGTACGGCGCGGCTTCACCACTGGTTGCGCCGTTGAGCTGGCGCTGGGCAATCGGGAACAGCGTGTCGTTGATCAGCGTTGATTTACCGGAACCGGATACCCCGGTGATGCAGGTAAACAGCCCAACCGGCACGGTCAGCGTCACATCTTTGAGGTTATTACCGCGCGCGCCGGTCAGCTTCAGTACTTTCGAAGGATCGCCTTTTACCCGCTCCTGCGGTACGGCAATCTCACGTTTGCCGCTCAGGTACTGGCCGGTCAGGGAGTCTTCATGCGCCATAATGGCGTGCACATCGCCCTCTGCCACCACCTGACCGCCATGTACCCCGGCGCCCGGACCGATATCAATAATATGGTCAGCGGCACGGATCGCATCTTCGTCATGTTCCACCACGATAACGGTGTTGCCGAGATCGCGCAGGTGAATAAGCGTAGAGAGCAGGCGCTCGTTGTCGCGCTGATGCAGACCGATAGAGGGCTCATCCAGCACGTACATCACGCCTACCAGGCCAGCACCAATCTGGCTTGCCAGGCGAATACGCTGTGCTTCACCACCGGAGAGCGTCTCCGCTGAGCGTGACATGGAGAGATAATTCAGACCCACGTTGACCAGGAAGCTCAGGCGATCGCCAATCTCTTTCAGTACTTTTTCGGCAATTTTAGCGCGCTGTCCGCTCAGCTTAAGGTTGCGGAAAAAGTCCATTGCATGCCCGATGCTCATGTCTGAGATGGTAGGCAGGTTGGTGTTTTCCACAAACACATGGCGTGCTTCACGGCGCAGACGTGTGCCCTCACAGCTGGCACAGGCGCGGTTGCTGATAAACTTCGCCAGCTCTTCACGCACCGCATTGGATTCCGTCTCTTTATAACGGCGCTCCATGTTGTGCAGCACACCTTCAAACGGGTGACGACGCACGGAAGTATCACCGCGATCGTTGATATATTTGAACTCAATATTCTCTTTGCCGGAGCCGTAAAGGATAACCTCACGCGCTTTGTCGCTCAGGCTGTTGAACGGTGCCTCAACATCAAAATTGAGGTGCTCAGCCAGCGAGCGCAGCATCTGGAAATAGTAAAAGTTACGGCGATCCCAGCCGCGAATCGCACCGCCCGCCAGCGAAAGCTCCGGGTTCTGAACCACACGGTCAGGATCAAAATATTGCTGCACGCCCAGGCCATCGCAGGTCGGACAGGCGCCGGCCGGGTTGTTAAAGGAGAAGAGGCGCGGCTCAAGTTCGCGCATGCTATAGCCACATACCGGGCAGGCGAAGTTGGCGGAGAACAGCATCTCTTCGGCATCAGCATCATCCATATCGGCGACAATCGCCGTACCGCCGCTCAGTTCCAGCGTGGTTTCAAACGACTCTGCCAGACGCGTTGCCATATCGTCGCGCACGCGGAAGCGGTCAATAACCACTTCAATGGTGTGCTTCTTCTGCAGTTCCAGCTTAGGGGGATCGGAGAGATCGCACACTTCGCCATCGATGCGCGCACGGATGTAGCCCTGCGCGGCCAGGTTCTCCAGCGTTTTGGTGTGTTCGCCTTTGCGATCTTTCACCACTGGCGCCAGCAGCATCAGACGGCGGCCCTCATCCTGTGCCAGTACCTGATCAACCATCTGGCTGACGGTTTGCGCCGCCAGCGTTACGTCGTGATCCGGACAGCGCGGTTCACCCACGCGGGCAAACAGCAGACGCAGGTAGTCATGGATTTCGGTAATCGTCCCCACCGTTGAACGGGGGTTGTGCGACGTCGATTTCTGCTCAATGGAAATGGCGGGCGACAGACCTTCGATATGGTCCACGTCCGGTTTCTCCATTAATGAAAGAAACTGGCGCGCGTAGGCTGACAGCGATTCAACATAGCGGCGCTGGCCTTCGGCATAGAGCGTATCAAACGCCAGCGAAGACTTACCGGAACCCGACAGACCGGTAACCACAATGAGCTTGTCGCGTGGGATGATCAGGTTGATATTCTTCAAATTATGGGTGCGAGCACCGCGGACTTCGATCTTATCCATTCACCTTTCCCGGATTGAGCATGTCCGATTACGCTTTGTCAGCATAATCGGCAGAAACGCATCATTATGGCACAAAAAATAAACTGAATAAATATCCAGTATTTTTGCTATCATGACAGCCACGCAAATTTGGAAGCGCGCTCCGAAGTATCGATCTTAAAGGGGGACGTGGTAGAATTTGTCGTTTAGACTTATTGCAACAACTCATCGGGAGACAGCAACATGGCCAGTCGTGGCGTAAACAAAGTGATTCTTGTCGGGAATCTGGGTCAGGACCCGGAAGTGCGCTATATGCCAAATGGTGGCGCGGTAGCCAACATTACGCTGGCCACGTCAGAGAGCTGGCGCGACAAGCAAACCGGTGAAAACAAAGAGATGACTGAATGGCACCGCGTGGTGCTGTTCGGCAAGCTGGCTGAAGTCGCAGGCGAATACCTGCGTAAAGGTTCTCAGGTTTACATCGAAGGCCAGCTGCGCACCCGCAAATGGCAGGATCAGAGCGGCCAGGAGAAGTACACTACCGAAGTGGTCGTCAATGTGGGCGGCACCATGCAGATGCTGGGTGGCCGTCAGCAGGGCGCCAGTGCCGGTGGTGCACCAATGGGTGGCCAGGGCGGCGGCAACAATAACGGCTGGGGTCAGCCACAGCAGCCGCAGCAGCAGTCACAGGGCGGTAGCCAGTTCAGCGGCGGCGCTCAGCAGCGTCCGCAGCAGCAGAGCGCACCGGCGAACAATGAACCGCCGATGGATTTCGACGACGATATTCCGTTCTGATATCCGGCGATTATGTATTGCACAACCCTCGCAAATGCGAGGGTTTTTATTATGCGCCCTCTATTTATTTATTGCGCTAAAATCATCTAATGCATTTTTCTCGATCGCTTTAAAGTTGCTGGTAACGATCTCTTTTTTACTTTGTATGTCAGACAATCTGAAATACGGCTTTTCTTTATAGCAGTTTAATCTGGCGCTATACCACCCATCATGTTTAAGCGTAAATACACGGTACTCATTTTCCTTTACCAGGAAGTAATAGTGTTCACCTTCCTCAGAAAGCAGCATGGTTGTGCCATTGCATTTGAACGTATCGGTTGTATCCAACGGAATGCTAATTTCTAAGGCCGTGTTAAATATGGGTTTCGCGTTTGACAAGTACAAAAGTAAAACCACTAAGGCTGTCATGAAAAGAGGAATGGTTAAGGGGAATGAATCCCGCGCTATTATCATTGCTCTTCCATTAACGTTAATGCTGACCTTTTCGAAAATAGTTAATACCAGGGATATCGACGTTATCACCAGTGATACGATTGCAATAACAGTTAAACCAGCATAAATAATGACAAAAAACCGCGATGCCGTCTGCTCATACGTTAAATCAGCAAGGCGCATGAAGTCATGTCTGGCAAGCGCGTAGGCGTAGAATGAGCCTCCAATCCAGCCTGTTTTAACGATCCACGAGGCTGCATTTTTGTAATGCTGATTATAGTTTTCACTCTCAGAAAGAAAGATACTTAAGGAGACGAATAATGAGATCAATGAAATCAGCAGAAAGGTAAAAGAGCCCGTTAAATCATCTGATGCAATGTATGTAATGATAGCACAGAGAAAAATGAGTGACGAAAAGAGTGCCAGCGCGACGCTGACGTTATAGGTGATTCTTATCCTCTTTTCTTTATGTTTGCGTTTGACTATTTTTCTGCGGCTCTTTTTAAAGAAGCCCTTAGACATGAATATAAAAAACATAACTAAAAAGAGCATGAAAAAAAGGAGGGATGAAATTGCTCTTTTATCAGGAGGCATCGTGAAAATCAAAATGAGCGACAGGCAAAGGTAATACACGACTGCATAGTAAAAATAGATGATGTCGTTAGCTTTTACTTTGAATGATTTCACAGGATGTCCTTTTCCATAAAGAGGTGCTGCTCCGTACTGACAAGTGTCATGACGTATTATTGACACTTGTCAGAAGATTTCAATAGCAGAACCTTTAATGCGGCCGCCACTCCTGCAGTAACTCTTCAGTACTGCGCACCCGAACCGGATTGCCCGGCATGATCAAATCCGCCCAGACTTCGTTGTGCTGATTGATCAGCTGCTCCGCGCTCACATAGGTGCGATCGGCCGTGGTATGCGCATCTCCGGCCACCGTGACGTGATAGCCCAGGCTGGCCGCCACTTTGATCGTGGTATCAACACAGTAGTCGGTCGCACAGCCGCAGATAATAAAGCTATCAATAGCATGCGCTGCCAGCTGCGCGGCAAGGTCAGTTTGCCAGAAGCTGTCGCAGGCGGTCTTATTGAGGTATATCGCGCCGGCAGGCTGCTCCAGCTCCGGCACGATCTGCCAGCCCTCCGCGCCGACAGCCAAATCCGCAGCGGTATGCTGAATGAAGATAACCTGATCGGCAGCTGCAATAAGCTGATTAATGCGTGCGCAGCGTCCTGCGCGGTCAAAGCGGGGGGTTGCCAGTACGCCATTTTGCATATCGACGACGAGCAGTGCGCGTTGGGCCATGCTTCTCTCCTTTTATCAGTAAGCGACAGTGTCGCCTTTTGATAATGGCGTGGTAAAGCGATTCTGCTTTGCATTTTTTTTGGCTGCCGCGCATGCTTACAGGCGGCAAAAGGACGGAGGTATAACGTGAAGGTGGTTCCTGACATTTTTCCCTGTGAGCAGGATCGCGCGCAGTTTCAGCACTTCGCTGAGCTGCCGGGCATTGAGCTTTATCAGGCCCACATCTCCCGCTATGCCTTTGAGCCCCACACGCACGAAGCGTTTGGTATCGGCACCATTGAATCGGGCGCGCAGCGCTTTCGCTATCGCGGCACCCAGTATGTCGCACCCGTGCATTCGCTGGTGATGATGAATCCCGATGAGTTACATACCGGTGAATCAGCCTGTGAAGAGGGCTGGCGCTACCGCATGATCTACATCGATCCGGAAGAGATGGATCGCTTAACCGGCGATCGCCACTGGTGGTTCAGTGATGCTCTGCGTACAGATGCGCGCCTGGCGCAGCCGTTCTCCCTGCTGTTGGCTAAAATGTGGCAGGCGGGCAGCGCGCTGGAGCGGCAAAGCGTGCTGATGGAGCTGCTGGAGTACCTGCGCCCGCTGGCCCATCAGGGGCAGACGCGTCCGGTTGAGCGCGCGCACCGCTTTGATAGGGTAAAAGCGTACCTGCGCGAGAATCTCGCCGGGCCGGTGCGCCTTGAGGAGCTGGCCGCTCTGGCAAGGCTCTCGCCATGGCACTTCCTGCGCAGCTTTAAGCAGCATTTCCACGTGACGCCACATCAGATGCTCATGGCTTTCCGTCTGTTTGAAGCCAAACAGCGCCTGGCCCAGGGCGAAAGCGCAGCAGCCGTGGCTGCGGTTGTCGGCCTTACGGATCAGGCGCACCTGACACGCGCTTTTGCGCATCGCTATGGCATTACGCCGGGCCGCTATCAAAAACAGGTTTGGACCGGTCGCTAACCGCAATCTGCTACAAGCCTTTCCTGGCCTGTTTCGCCATACTGCGGCGGACTGACTATGAGGAAGCGTTTTTATGTTTGCAGGAGTAGTGTTTGCGCTGGCAGCGGGCCTGATGTGGGGCATGATCTTTGTGGGCCCGCTATTCATCCCCGATTATCCCGGCACGTTACAATCCGCCGGACGCTATGTGGCGTTCGGCCTCGTCGTGCTGCCGCTGGCATGGCTTAGCCGTCGACGTCTTAAACAGCTGGCACGTGAGGATTGGATTGAGGCGATAAAACTGTCGCTAATCGGTAATCTGCTCTATTACGCCTGTCTTGCCAGCGCGATTCAACGCACCGGAGCACCTGTTTCCACCATGATCATCGGCACACTGCCGGTGGTGATTACGGTAACGGCCAATCTCTGCTACGGGCATCTGGAAGGGCGCTTGCCCTGGGGGAAGCTGATGCCTGCGCTGGTGATCATTGCCGCAGGTCTTGGCTGCGTTAATGCTGCTGAACTGCACGGACAGCAGGCTGATTTCGATCCTGTTCGCTACCTGAGCGGGCTGGTACTGGCCGTGATGGCCGTTGCGTGCTGGACCTGGTATCCACTGCGCAATGCGCGCTGGTTGCGACAGCATCCGCAGCATAAGCCCTCAAGCTGGGCGACAGCGCAGGGGCTGGTGACGCTGCCGCTGGCGCTGGTGTTCTATTTACTGGTCTGCGTACAGATTCACTGGCAGCAGCCCGATTTTGCTTTGCCGTTTGGTCCGCAGCCCTATCGCTTTGTGCCGCTAATGCTACTCATCGGTTTGCTCTGTTCGTGGCTGGCGGCACTGTGCTGGAATGCTGCCAGTCAGCGCCTGCCTACCGTCGTTATGGGGCCGCTGATTGTCTTCGAAACGCTGGCAGGGCTGATGTGGACATTTATCTACAGGCAGAGCTGGCCGCCGTTGTTAACCAGTATCGGTATTGGCTGTCTGATCGTCGGCGTCATTTACGCAATGCGTATCAAACCGCAGCTGCCAGCAGCACATTAATAGCCACCGGTATAAGGCTGCTGACGAATAGCGTCAGCAGCCTTTTTCGTGTGTTTTTAGGAATTTGACCTGGTCGATTCGCTCCCTGCTTTGCCACATTTGTGCTCACAAAGAGAGTTGTTATAACCAACCCATGAGAAGCGAAGCGTCTTTTAATTACCTTTTTGCATAATTATCCCTGTCAGCGCTGCGCTTCTCTTCTGTAATTCAGCGTAAAAACCCCTTGTTACGTCTCAGGGTAGCGTTGATTACGCGCTTTTCTTCCCCTTAATGTGCATTTTTCTGCCAGGAAAATAGCGGTTATGACGTCTTTTTATTGCCATTTGGCACTGAAAACTACGCCCGAAAAACCACTCAAGGCTTAAGCCATTCCGTCGCCATTAAGAAACTTTCCCGGGTCAGCCGACAAAAAAAGATTAAACGGAACGATGAATAAACCGCGTTTATTTACCTTTATATACGGTTCAAACCCCCTTTAGTTTAAGTCTCATAAAGTTTCATGCCAGGAAGATTCCTGGTGCTGAATGGATTAAACATCGTTAAAGTTACCGAATAGTATGATCGTAAGCGGAGCGGCCAGATCCAGTTTAAAACAGAGGCAATGTGTGAGCGGTTACACTACGTTGTTCATGATTGCTTAACAGAATTATCTGCAAACAGGTCTGAGTATTAATATCGGTAAAGTAATAAGCGCAGCGCCAATCTCACCGAAATGAGATTGGGCTACGTCTGAACGGCATGCAGAGCAAGACTTTTGCTGGTGTGAATCAATTTTACCGCAAAAAAAGAAGTAATTCCGCGATGATATTCATCAGGAAAAAGTGGTGCGAATCGTTATGTTGTGAACGCCGAATTAATTGATCTTCATCTCTTCTGGTAAGAACAAATCTCAGCATTAAGTCAAATAACATTGGTCTCATTGGCGTTAGCGATTATCAGAACCGGAAGGATAGTGATAAACGCTACGGCTAATATCCAGTAAGCGGCAGCTGCGGCGCGTACCAATGTCGAAAGTGGTCTGCAGGAAGTTCACCGCCTGACGCTTTTCGTTAGTCGTGAAGAAGTTTTTCAGCACGCTCTGCAGCATCTCTTTGTCGGAGCTCAGGGCCTGCAGCTCACGCGTCAGGTTCTGCAGTTTATCCTCCAACTCTTTGATTTTTCGTCCCTCTTCTGAAGAAAGCCCGGAAAACTTCTTCTTCCAGCTGTAGAAGGTAGCCTCCGAAATGCCCAGCTCTTCACAAATCTCCCTGACTTTCACTCCCGTTTCAGAAGCTTTAATGGCATTTGTGATTTGCTCTTCGCTATATCGTGACTTTCTCATAAATGCTCTTACCTTTCTTATCAATTAGTGGATGAGAATTACTGTATTAATATCTGGTACTGCAAAAACGGTATTAATGCAGTATTAAAGTGCGCGATTTGAATTGCGAGGGTTAAATTAAGATATTTGGAATAAATATCATCATGGGATAAATCTTATTTTATTCTGAATGCCATTGAACGCCTTCCTGGCTTTAGGTTTTTGCGATAAATTCATTCCATCCCAAATGCAGAAAATACGACAACCATTGGAAATTCAGCATAGCCTGCTTGCAAATATTGCAGGATATGCCTCTAAGCTTTTGTCCTGAATCCAGGTTGAAATCGTTTACATCCCGAGCACTTCGCACCAGATTTAATCGGAATTTTCCTGAATGTATTCGCTAAATCCTGATGGAAGTCTCATTTTTCGGACCAGCATGGTTTGAAGTAATTAAATTTTGTCAGGCCCACTGCGCGCTTGTTAATTCATTTCAAGGACGTTGTACCGAAAGGCAGTCGCTGTACGTAATACTAAGGACCAGTCAATGAAATTGAGCGTAATGTCTAATGCCGCCTGGATGATGTCTGAAAAGATCGTCTCGGTTTTTGGTGTTATCTTTGTGACCTCCTATGTGGCCAAGTCCTTTGGGCCCACGGTTTTTGGTCAAATGGCGTTTTCGACCTCGCTGTTCTCCATGGTGCAAACCGTGGCGATCTTCGGCACCGAAACCATTTTGTTTAAGCGCATCAGTAAAAGCGCGCCGAAAGGTCTGCGGCTGATGACGGTTGCCCGCACCATGCGGCTGGTGTTACTGCTGCTGACCTCTCTCCCGGTGTTGATTTGGGTCTGGTACAACATGCAGGAGAACTTCCTTGCGTTTGCACTGGCCTCGTTCATCTCGTCAGTGTTTGTTACTCAGGACACGTTCAGCGTTTACAACAATGCGCGGCTGGCATCGCGCCTGAACACCGTGGCGAACTCGGCGGGCCTGCTGCTTGGCTTTGCCCTGAGCTTTACGATTGCCTGGTTGCACCTTAACCCGCTGTGGCTGACCGCATCTATCGTCGCCGTGACGCTGGTGCCGTATGTCATCAAGCGCGCCAGTTTATCGTGAAAACCAGGATTTGGCACCGCCGCAGGAGAAGCGTGGGACTTACCTGCGTTATCTGATGTATGCCGGACTGCCGCTGGCTATCTCCAGCATCTTTATCTCGGTTCAGGTAAAAGCTGCCCAGATGTTCCTGGCAGGGATTGCGTCAGCACGCGATCTGGGGCTGTTCGCTGCCGCCAATACCATTTCGGCATCATGGATTTTTATCCCGGTTGCCATCATTACCTCCTGCTTCTCGGAAATTTTCCGTGAGCGAGGAGAGGCCGCCATCAAGCTTACTGCGCGGCTGAACGGCTATGTCATGGGAGTTTCATTGTTGTTGTTAGCGGTGATCGCCTTATATGGCGAAAAGATCATCATCGCTTTATATGGTCATGAGTACACACAGTCCGGAAGTCTCATTACGTTACTGTCGTTAGCAACCTGCTGTTCGGCAATGGGGACCGTAGCCTATCGCTACATGGTTAAAGAGGGCGGGTTTAACTATCTGCTCAAAAAAATCATCTGTCTGATGGTGATAAGCCTGCCGCTGTCTTACTGGCTGATCCAGGACTACGGCATCATGGGTGCCGCCTGGAGCGTGTTTATCACTGAGCTGCTGTCCCTGACTGTAATGAATTACTTCTTTAAAAAAGGCGTCATCCAGAAGATTCAGGTTTCCTCACTCAACTACAAAACCTACAAATGAGGTCAGATATGGTCAGGTTGAAAGATGAACTCAGAAGAAGCGTACAGTACTTCATCAAGAAGATGCCCTGGGCTTACCAGGACCGCATCTACTATTTTCATAAATTCCGTAAGCTGCCGAACCTGCGCGAGCCAAAGGTGTTTAATGAGAAGGTACTGTACCGCAAATTTATCTACGGCGATTACCAGAACTATGGACGCCTGTCAGATAAGTACTCGGTGCGTGAATACATCGCCGAGAAAGTGGGCGACGAATATCTGATCCCGCTGGTGTATCAAACCAGCGATCCGCATTCGCTGCACACCTTGTCCAGCTGGAAGAACACGGTGATCAAGCCGAACCACGGCTCAAACATGGTGGAGATTCTGCTGGAAGAGCCGGATGCGCTGAAGAAGCAGCAGATCATCAGCGACTGCCACCGCTGGCTGAAAACTGACTTCGCCAATGAAGCGCGTGAAATTCACTACCGCTACATCAAGCCACGCATTCTGGTGGAGAAGTACATTGGTGATGGTAAAAGTGCGCCGATCGATTACAAGTTCCACATGTTCAATAAGCGCGACGGCAGCTTTGAGTATGTGCTGCAGGTGATCTATAACCGCTGTAATGCGCAGCTATCGATGAACTTCTACGTTAATAACCTCAACGAGGCGTATCACAAAATTCGTGATACCGGGCTGGATGTGAAGCCGCTGCTGCCTCAGCTGCAACATGCGCTGGCGCTCAGCAAAAAGCTGGCGACGGATTTCGATTATGTGCGGGTTGACTGGTATATCGACGGTGAGCAGATCTACTTCGGTGAGCTGACCTTTACACCGGGCGCAGGTCTGGTAACCGGGTTAGATCGCGGGCTAAATCAGATGATGGGTGATATGTGGATTCAGGATCGTCGCGATACGCAGAGATCGGGCGTAACGGTACCGGAAGTTACGCTTCCCGCCGTATTGAAGAAAATTTGAAATCACACAGCAAAATAAAAAACCCCGCTAAGCGGGGTTTTTTATTGCCAGCGATTAAGGCATCGGCCACTCGGCTGGGGTCTGACTCATGACATCAATGAATGCATTCTTACTGATTTCCATGAAGTTATTTACGTTCTCCATGCTCAGCGTAATACCCAGCAGGCCCGTGACAAACCAGCAGGACAGGCCAACACCAATACCGCCGCACAGCAGTGCCATCACGTGATGGCTGTTCTGGCGCAGCCTGATTTTCATGGTGCTGGCGAAGAACATCAAAACCGCGCTGAGTAACTCCCAACGCATCACGATCAAACTGGTGGTCAACGTAGCCATCTGCAACAAACCTCTTGATATCAGTCATATCCCTGACACTCATCGGACATCACTGGCGGCAAGGAAGGAAGGTCAGGGAGGCCCTTCTGCCGTCTTACAACAGATATTAAGTGTGACTTGGGTCACATTATATCACTGGATTTTAAATTTTGAACAAAATTTATACCTGGTATGGTAGAGGGATTTTTATCGATAAGAGTAAAAAAGAGGCGGGAAAAGAGGGATGCGCCCGCAAGGGGCGCGACCTGAGAGGTTAGCGGACCGGGCAGCACTCGCCGGTGGTACGCTGAGCAAAGCTGGTTACGCTGTCGGCGCAGTCAAAGTTAACCAGGCGCGGGCGCTGCACCATCGACTGACGCCGCATCGTATGACGATAAGCAGTAGGCGTCTGCGAGAACTGCCGGCGGAACACGCGGGAGAAGGTCTGCTGTGAGTCATAACCGTACTGCATCGCGATATCGAATACCGGCCGTTGCGTCTGGCGTAGCGCCTCAGCAGCCAGCGTGAGCCGACGTTCGCGTATATAGCCACCCAGCGTCTGTTTCGTCACGGAACGGAACATACGCTGCAGATGCCATTTTGAGTAGCCTGATTTGGCCGCAACTTCATCAATTGATAGTGCTTTATCCAGATTCTGATCGATCCAGTTAGTCAGTGAATGAATGATTTCCTGTTGCATCATAGCCTCATCCTTCTGAAGGGTGTCACCTGGTTGACGTTCGACGTTTTGTTGGGGTGCGAGTATAATTCCTCAAGTTAACTTGAGGTAAAGAGCCCAAATGAAAAAAGATCGCAATTACCCAAAACCGGTGCTGACACCGGGTGAAGTCGCGAAGCGGAGCGGCGTCGCGGTATCGGCGCTGCACTTCTATGAAACCAAGGGCCTGATATTCAGTACGCGCAACGGCGGGAACCAGCGGCGCTACAGCCGTGACGTACTGCGGCGCGTGGCGATCATTAAAATTGCCCAGCGCATCGGTATTCCGCTGGCGACGGTGAGCGACAGCCTGATGCATCTGCCGGCGAATAAGCGCATGTCCACGCAGGCGTGGGATGCGCTGACGCAGCACTGGCGCGAGGAGCTGGATAAACGCATTGAGACACTAACGCGCCTGCGTAACGATCTGGATGGCTGCATCGGCTGCGGCTGCCTGTCGATGCGTGATTGCCCGCTGCGTAATCCGGGGGACCGTCTGGCGCAGCAAGGCTCCGGCGCGGTGTTACTCGATCCGGAGCAGGACGAGGAGAAGCGTTAATCCGCTATACTTGGCGAAACTACTCCGCAGCAAGGAACCGCGCATGATCACTGTTCACCATCTGGAAAATTCCCGTTCGCACCGCGTTTTATGGCTGCTGGAAGAGCTGGCGGTACCGTACCAACTTAAACGATACCAGCGTGAAAATACGCTGCTGGCGCCCGACGAGTTAAAGAAGGTCCATCCGCTGGGAAAATCACCGGTAATCACGGATGGCAATCGCGTGGTGGCGGAGTCGGGGGCGATTCTGGAGTATCTGCAACTCCGCTATGACAGCGAGCATCAGCTGGCGCTCATTGATGAAGAGGAGCAGATTCAGGCGCGCTACTGGCTGCATTATGCGGAAGGATCGCTGATGCCCCTGTTGGTGATGAAGCTGGTATTCGGGCAACTGGGCAAAAAGCCCGTACCCTGGCTACTCCGTCCGGTGGGTGCCGTACTGAGCAAAGGGATACAGAGAGCCTGGCTGAACAAGCAACTGGCGCTCCATGGCCGCGTAATTGAGCAGCATCTCAGCCAGCACGACTACTTCGCCGGATCGCGCTTTAGCATCGCCGACGTGCAGATGAGCTTTCCGCTGCTGGCGCTACAGATGCGCGGTGGATTAAGTGATATGCCCGCCACGGCGCGCTGGCTGGAGACGATGCAGCAGCGCGCCGCCTGGCAGCGTGCACTGAAGCAGGGCGGTCCGATACAGTTCAGCAGCTAGCGTTATCACGCTTATTACGTTGTGGCGACCCGTCAGGGCCGCCATTGCCGCTCCACACCGGCGGCTTATGCTGCACGCCTCTCGATTAATGGTTGAAAACACCACCCTAAACGCCAGATAATCGTTTGCCTTTTTTCCACGTCCCCCATTATGACGGGAATACGTGGCCGCGTAATCGTTTGCCTGCTTTCTCACTGAGAAACCTTCACCAGGGCCATGGGCAAACGGCGGTCGCGCGGCGACTCACATCTTAAAAACACAGAGGAAATTTTATGTCTGGCGAATCACGCCCGGCCAGTGGAAAACTGGACGCCTGGTTCCGCATTTCAGCACGCGGTAGCAGCGTGCGTCAGGAAGTGCTGGCGGGCCTCACCACCTTTTTAGCGATGGTCTACTCCGTCATCGTGGTGCCTGGCATGCTGGGCAAAGCGGGCTTCTCACCGACGGCAGTGTTTGTGGCTACCTGCCTGGTCGCCAGCTTTGGTTCGATCATCATGGGCCTGTGGGCCAACCTGCCGATGGCGATTGGCTGCGCCATTTCACTGACTGCGTTCACCGCCTTCAGCCTGGTGCTGGGCCAGCACATCAGCGTGCCGGTCGCGCTGGGCGCTGTCTTCCTGATGGGCCTGCTGTTCACGCTGATCTCCGTGACCGGCATTCGCGCATGGATTTTGCGCAATCTGCCGATGGGCGTGGCGCACGGCACCGGCGTCGGCATTGGCCTGTTCCTGCTGCTGATCGCTGCGGATGGTATCGGCCTGGTGGTGAAAAACCCGGCGGCGGGTCTGCCGGTGGCGTTGGGTCACTTTACCTCGTTCCCGGTCATCATGGCGCTGATCGGTCTGGCAGCCATTTTTGGCCTGGAGAAGCGCCGCGTGCCGGGCGGCATCCTGCTGACGATTATTGCAATCTCGGTTATCGGGCTGATTTTTGACCCGGCGGTGAAGTATCAGGGACTGTTCGCCATGCCGAGCCTGAAAGATGCGAACGGACAGTCGGCGATGTTCAGCCTGGATATCATGGGCGCGCTGCAGCCGATGGTGCTTCCCAGCGTGCTGGCGCTGGTGATGACCGCGGTGTTTGATGCCACCGGTACGATTCGCGCCGTGGCCGGGCAGGCGAACCTGCTGGATAAACAGGGGCAGATCATCAACGGCGGACGCGCGCTGACCACGGACTCCATTAGCAGCCTGTTTGCCGGTTTAGTCGGCGCATCCCCGGCGGCGGTCTATATTGAGTCGGCGGCCGGTACGGCAGCGGGCGGTAAAACCGGCCTGACGGCGATTGTGGTTGGCCTGCTGTTCCTGCTGATACTGTTTATGTCGCCGCTGGCCTGGCTGGTACCGGCCTACGCGACCGCGCCCGCCCTGATGTATGTCGGCCTGCTGATGCTGAGCAACGTAGCAAAAATCGACTTTAACGATTTTGTCGATGCGATGTCCGGCCTGCTGACAGCGGTATTTATTGTGCTCACCTGCAACATCGTGACCGGCATCATGCTGGGCTTTGCCACGCTGGTGATTGGCCGCCTGTTTGCGGGTGAATGGCGTAAGCTGAACGTCGGTACGGTGGTGATTGCTGTGGCGCTGGTGGCATTCTACGCGGGCGGCTGGGCCATCTGACCGCAATCCGGGTGACGTTCCGGATTATTCTCTTTATCGCGCACGCCGCACATCGGGTTGCCCCGTTGCGCGGCGTTTTGTTTTACACTTTCCAGCGCAACACATCGCTCTAATGATTACGATTCGCCTAAGGAAAGCATGGAAATCTTCTTTACTATTCTCATTATGACGCTGGTGGTATCACTCTCCGGCGTTGCCGCGCGCATTTTGCCGTTTCAGATCCCGCTGCCGCTGGTGCAGATCGCTGCAGGTGCGCTCCTCGCCTGGCCCACGTTTGGCCTGCATGTGGATTTCGATCCTGAACTGTTCCTCGTGCTATTTATTCCGCCGCTGCTGTTTGCTGACGGCTGGAAAACGCCGATCAACGAGTTTCTCAGCCACGGGCGGGAGATCCTCGGACTGGCGCTGGTACTGGTACTGATTACCGTGGTCGGGATTGGCTACCTGATTTACTGGCTGGTGCCGGGTATTCCGCTGATTCCGGCGTTTGCGCTGGCGGCGGTACTCTCACCGACCGATGCGGTCGCGCTCTCGGGCATTGTCGGTGAAGGGCGTATCCCGAAAAAGATCATGTCGATTGTGCAGGGTGAGGCGCTGATGAACGACGCCTCCGGCCTGGTGTCGCTGAAGTTTGCCGTGGCGGTTGCGATGGGGACGATGGTGTTTACCTGGGGCGGTGCCAGCGTGGAGTTCCTCAAAGTGGCTATCGGCGGTCTGGTGGCCGGTGTCGCGGTATGCTGGCTGTATGGCCGTTCGCTGCGTCTGATGAGCCGCTGGAGTGGTGACGACCCGGCAACCCAGACGGTACTGCTGCTGCTGCTGCCCTTCGCCTCTTATCTGATTGCCGAACATCTGGGCGTGTCGGGCATTCTGGCGGCGGTCGCGGCCGGTATGACGATCACCCGCTCTGGCATTATCCGCCAGGCACCGCTGGCAATGCGTCTGCGTGCGAACAGCGTGTGGCAGATGCTGGAGTTTGTCTTTAACGGCATGGTGTTCCTGATGCTCGGCCTGCAGCTGCCGGATATCCTCTCCACCTCCATTGCCCAGGCGGATGCCGATCCGAACGTGGAGCTGTGGATGCTGTTTGCTGATGTGGCGCTGGTATATGTTGCGCTGATGGTGGTGCGTTTCGGCTGGTTGTGGATCATGCAGCGTTTCAGCAAACGCATGCTGAAGAAAAAGCCGCTGGAGTTCAGCAACTACTCGCTGCGTGAGCTGCTGATCGCCTCTTTTGCCGGCGTCCGCGGTGCGATTACGCTGGCCGGTGTACTGTCGATTCCGCTGTTCCTGAGTAACGGCGACCCGTTCCCGGCACGCTATGAACTGGTGTTTATCGCCACCGGCGTGATTCTGTTCTCGCTGTTTGTGGGGGTGATTTTGCTGCCGATTCTGCTGCGCGGTATGGATAGCCATGATAAAAGCGGTCACCGCCGGGAGATCCAGAGTGCCCGTGCCGCCATGGCTGGCGTGGCGATCGAGAGTCTGCATAAGATGGAGGCGCGCCTCGAAAAAGACAGCGAAGAGAATATCGATCCTGAGCTGCTGAAAGAGGTAAGCCTGCGCGTCATAGGTAATCTGCGCCGCCGCATGGTGGGCAAGGAGGAGGTCGAGCAGGCGCTGCAGGCAGAGAACCTCGAACGCCGCTTCCGCCTGACCGCACTGCGCGCCGAGCGGGCCGAGGTTTATCATCTGCGCGCCACGCAGGCGATCTCCAATGAGACGATGCAGAAGTTGCTGCGCGATCTTGACCTGCTGGAAGCGTTACTGATTGAGAAAGAGGAGTAACCTCAACCTCGCAACGGCGGCCCTGACGGGTCGCCGCACCGCAAGCCAGGTTGAGGCCCCTCTGATTTTACACTGATAAGGTCGGCGCACTGTCTGGCCAAAACTCCCGGCAGCAGGCGATCCACGCCTCGGCACTACGCGATAAATAACTGCCTTCACGCCAGATCAATCCCAGACTCCACTGCAACTCCGACTCCAGCGGTAGCCACAGCAGCGATTGCTTATCCAGCCGCTGACAAATCGGCTCCGGCAGAATCGCCACGCCCATATCGGCCTGCACCATGGCGGCCAGAAAATCCCACTGCGCGCTGCGCACGGCAATATCCGGCGTTAAGCCCTGGCGCTGAAACGCTTTCATCAGCTGACGATTAAGTGAGAACTCTTCATGAAGAATCAGCAGCGGATGCTGCGCCAGCTCCGTTAATGTCAGGCTGCTGCGATTGAGCCACTGCGGCTGGCGCGGCAGTAAAACGCACAGCGGGTGATGCATAAGCGGCAGCGTATTCAGCGCCAGATCGGGATCGAGCGGCAGGGCGGTGATGGCGATATCCAGCCCGCCATTCAGCACGGCCTGCTGCACCGTCAGCCCGCCGAACTCAGAAATTTTAAGCTGCACGCCAGGGTAACGGCGGCGGAAAGCGGAGATCGAACCGGCAATCTGCATCCCCACCATGGGTGGAATACCCAGCCGCAGCTCGCCGGTTTTGAGTTGATTGATATCGTCAATCTGCGTCTCCAGCTGATGAAACTCCTGCAGAATCGCCAGACCGCGCTGATAGACCGCCTGGCCGCTGTCGGTAAGGTGCAGCTTACGTCCGTCGCGCAGCAGTAGCGTGCAGCCCAGCTCCTCTTCCAGCTGGCGCAGCATTTTGCTGATGGTGGGCTGCGTGACGAAGAGCTTCTCTGCAGCACGGGTAAAACTCTGCTGACGTACCACTTCAGTAAAATAGCGCAGCGCGCGAACGTCCATAATCATTCCTTTTTGGCATGCTTTGAATAATTTTAATTCATTTCTTTCACAGTTTGTGGCGGATTTATACTGAGGCCCTGATTTAACCGGGGAGAAATAGAATGACGCTCGCGGTCGCGCCACGTGCCGTTCACATGTTGCAACGGGCCTTTGTGCCTCTGCAGCTGGTGCTGTATATCGGACTGTTTATCGCCAGTGACCAACTGGTGAGCTGGCTGCACTTGCCGCTACCCGCCAATGTAGTGGGTATGGTGCTGCTGCTGATGCTGATCGCCACGCGGATTGTGCCGCTGCGCTGGGTGAAAGCCGGTGCCAGCTGGCTGCTGGCCGAGATGTTGCTGTTCTTTATTCCAGCTGTGGTCGCGGTAGTCAACTACAGCGACCTCCTGCGCAGCGAAGGGTGGCGCATCTGCCTGGTGATTGCCGTGAGTACGTTACTGGTGCTGGCGACCACCTCGCTGGTGGTGGATCGCCTGTACCGTTTCGAACTGGCGCGCGCTGCGCGCAAGCAGGCGCAACATGACTGACTTCATCATTAGCCTGCTCTGTCTGGCGCTGACGCTGCTGGTCTATTACCTCAATAAACGTCTGTATCGCCGCTGGCGTACGCTGCTGTTGATGCCGCTGGTGATGACACCGCTGGTGCTGGTGGCGCTGCTCCTGCTGACCCACGTAAGCTGGCAGGATTACATTGCTGAAAGCCACTGGCTGATCTGGCTGCTGGGGCCGGCGACGCTGGCCTTTGCTGTTCCGGTCTATGAGAACATGGATATCATCAGGCGCCACTGGCTATCGCTGAGCGCCGGGGTGCTGACAGCCACCTGCGTGGCGGTGTGCAGCTCGGTGTGGCTGGCGCGCCTGCTGACGCTACCGGAGACCATTCAGCGCAGCCTGGCGGTGCGCTCCATCACCACGCCGTTTGCGCTGGCGGCCGCACAGCCGATCGGCGGCCAGCCGGACCTGGTGGCGCTCTTCGTGGTGATCACGGGCGTATTTGGTATGGCCGTGGGCGATGTACTGTTCCTGCGCATCGCCATTAAACAAGGGGTGGCAAAGGGTGCCGGGTTTGGCGCCGCCTCGCACGGTGCCGGTACGGCGCGCGCGTATCAGCTGGGTCAGCAGGAGGGGGTGGTCTCCAGCCTGGTGATGATGCTCTCCGGTGTGGTCACGGTGATCCTGGCGCCGCTGCTGAGCCATCTGCTCTGGACCGCATGATTTTGAGTCAGAGCTTGTATCCGGGTATTAGCGCTTCTCTTACTGTTTGCCCGCGCAAACAACAAGGAAGCAAAAATGAACAAACAGACATTAGCATGGGGCCTGCTGCTGGCCGCCACCGGGGTCCAGGGCGCTGAGGTGGGCGTAAAAGGCGGAAGCCACTACGCTGCCGCCGCGATCAACAGTGAACAACGCGCGGCTGGCGTGCAGTATGGCGTGGAGTATTCGCGCGGTAATAGTGCCCGCTATCTGGCCGAGGCCACGCTCGGCTACGGTTTCAGGCTCGGTGCGCTGCATATCGCGCCGCGTCTTGGCCTATTCCGGACGGACCTCAGCCCCAGCGAGGGCACGGGCGAAGGCATCAATGGCGGGATTCGCCTGATGGCACCAGTGCCGCTGGCCCGCAGCACCTGGCTGTATATCGACTACAGCCTGTCGCCGGATGCCACCAGCCACCATCTGCACTCGCTGCATCAGCTGGAAACCGGCGTCTCACTCCAGCCCGCGCGCTGGCTGACGCTGCGCAGCGGCTACCGCTATATCGCCAGTGACGGCAACTACGGCTGGCAGGATCGTGCTCTGGCCGATGGCCTGTTTTTCGGTGCGGCCTGGCGCTTCTGATAAACCCGTAACGGCCTTCACTGGCCGTTTTTTCTCCGCTGTAACCCATTTTTACGTAAAGCTTTCCAAATAAAGTTGTGTCCTGCCGCCGTGCTGTTTACCCTTTGCGCCCAATTGTTGGTCCTTCATGGAGTGGATTGTTATGTTTAAGCAACTTGTTACTGGAAGCGTATTGGGTCTGGCACTGCTGAGCAGCGGCGCACAGGCGATTGAGGGCAGTGTTGACGTGGGTGAGCACAGCACCAACCTGAACCTTGGCCTCGGCACCACCTCTCCGGGCCTGTTCCTGAAAGGCAACTGGCTGCGCAGCGATCATGACGGCAGCACCTATGGTCTGGGTCTGGGCTACAACATTGATGTCGGTGATTTCCGCGTGGCGCCAACCGCAAAAGCGCTGTTCACCCATCCGGAAGATGGTCGTGACGGTTTCACTATGGCGGTAGGTGCGGGTGCACAGTACAGCTTCAACAGCATGTGGGGCCTGTATGGCGAGTACTACTACGCGCCGGAAGCGTTCTCTGATCGTCTGGATAGCTATCAGGAAGCCTCCGGTGGCCTGAGCTTCACGCCGATTTCACTGCTGAACCTGCGCGTGGGTTATCAGTACATCGAACTGAACAACAAAGGCAGCCGTAAAGACAACGTGCTGGTGGATGGCCCGTACGTGGGTGCATCACTGCGTTTCTGATGCATTAAACCGGTGCGCCTGAAGGCGCACCGGTGTTCTCCTGCTTAATGCGCTTTCCCCTGCGAAATCCCCACACCCGTTTGTGAACGAATAAACTGCCCGCGGAATTTAGCTCTCTCCTCTGCACCCTGTGCGGAGTGGTCGGTAATGGAGAACATCCAGGTTCCGATAAACGCCGCCGCCATCGAGAACAGGGCCGGATACTCATACGGATAGATCGGTTTCGCGTGCCCCAGTACCTGCACCCAAATGGTCGGTCCGAGAATCATCAGCACCACCGCCGTTATCAGCCCCAGCCAGCCGCCAATCATGGCACCGCGCGTGGTCAGCTTCGACCAGTACATTGAGAGCAGAATAATAGGGAAGTTACAGCTGGCCGCGATCGAGAAGGCCAGGCCGACCATAAAGGCGATGTTCTGTTTCTCGAAAGCGATGCCCAGCACAATCGCTACTACCCCCAGAATGAGTACGGTGATCTTCGACACGCGCAGTTCATCCCGCTCGGTAGCCTGACCTTTGCGGATCACGCTGGCATACAGGTCATGAGAGACGGCAGAAGCGCCCGCCAGCGTCAGCCCGGCGACCACCGCCAGAATAGTGGCGAAAGCGACCGCAGAGATAAAGCCCAGGAACAGGCTGCCGCCAACTGCGTTCGCCAGATGTACGGCCGCCATATTGGTACCGCCAATCAGCGCGCCGGTTGCATCTTTAAAGGCCGGATTTGCCCCCACCAGCAGAATGGCGCCAAAGCCGATAATAAAGGTCAGGAAGTAGAAGTAACCCATAAAACCGGTGGCCCAGAACACGCTTT
The DNA here is from genome assembly GCF_002095485.1 of Pantoea wallisii. Classification (GTDB taxonomy): domain Bacteria; phylum Pseudomonadota; class Gammaproteobacteria; order Enterobacterales; family Enterobacteriaceae; genus Pantoea; species Pantoea wallisii. Next base: position 114,540 of record NZ_MLFS01000001.1, read on the forward strand.
TACGAGCCTCACGCGCATCGGCAACGGTGAAGAAGCGCATCAGGATATGCGGTAAGCCGGCCGTACCAAACATCAGACCAAGGCCGAGCGACAGCGCCGAGATTGGATCTTTCACCAGTCCGCCCGGCTGCATAATGGCCGCGCCTTTCGGGTGAACCGCCATTGCTTCGGTAAACAGGGTATTGAAGCTAAAGCCGGTGGCTTTCATCACCATGATGGCCATAAAACTGGCACCGAACAGCAGCAGCACCGCTTTGATGATCTGCACCCAGGTGGTGGCGAGCATGCCGCCGAACAGCACATAGAGCACCATCAAAATGCCGACCAGCACGACGGCAATATGGTAGTCGAGCCCGAACAGTAACTGAATCAGCTTACCTGCGCCCACCATCTGCGCAATAAGATACAGCGCCACTACCACCAGCGAACCGCAGGCCGAGAGTGTACGAATCGGTGTCTGCTTCAGGCGATAGGAGGCGACGTCCGCAAAGGTATAACGGCCCAGGTTACGCAAGCGTTCGGCGATTAAAAACAGAATCATCGGCCAGCCCACCAGGAAGCCGAGCGAGTAGATCAGGCCATCGTAGCCGGAGGTGTAAACCAGCGCCGAGATACCGAGAAAGGAGGCGGCCGACATAAAGTCACCGGCCATCGCCAGGCCATTCTGGAAACCGGTAATATTACCGCCTGCGGTATAGTAATCGCTGCGGGATCGGGTGCGTTTGGACGCCCAGTAAGTGATACCGAGCGTCGCCGCAACAAACACCACAAACATGATAATGGCTTCATAGTTGGTGGCCTGCTTTTGCACCGCCCCGGTAATGGCGTCGGCAGCAAATACGCTGGCAGGAACAATCGCCAGTAAGGCGAAGATCAGGCGCTTCATGATTTCACCTCGCGCACGATTTGTTTCGTCAGGCGATCAAACTCGCCATTCGCGCGCCACACATAAACACCGGTCAGCACAAACGACACCACAATCAGCCCGACGCCAATCGGAATGCCGCGCGTAACGTTAGTGCCTTCGTGCAGCGGCGTACCGAGCCAGGCAGGCGCAAAGGCGATCAGTAAAATAAAGCCGACGTAGAGCACCAGCATTATCATGCTCAGCAGCAGCGCGAACGCCTGGCGCTTGTGCACCAGCTCCTGAAAACGCGGGTTACTTTCGATCTGTTGCCAGACTGCTTCCTGTTGGTTTAGGGCTTCGTTCATCACAGTTTCTCCAGAGGCAAGGCAGACAGGAATCTCACGGTAAAGTGATTTAACTGGCTGAATATTCTAGTTATATAGGTTGTGCGATGTTGAAAAGCGTACGGCGTAAGGGAGAGATAACGGAGAGTAGCCTGCCGTGGACAGGCTGAAACTCTCCATCGGGCTGCTGCCGGTTACGGCATGGTAATGGACTGTTTCTCCTCCAGCAATTTCTCTACTACGCCAGGATCGGCCAGCGTTGAGGTATCGCCAAAGTTACTGGTATCGCCCGCAGCAATCTTGCGCAGAATACGGCGCATGATCTTACCGGAGCGAGTTTTCGGCAGCGAATCGGTCCAGTGCAGCACGTCCGGCGTGGCAATGGGGCCGATCTCTTTACGTACCCAGTTGCGCACTTCGGTGTACAGCTCCGGCGACGGATCTTCACCGTGGTTCAGCGTGATATAAGCATAGATGGCCTGGCCTTTAATGCTGTGCGGAATCCCGACCACGGCGGCCTCGGCAATTTTGGGATGCGAGACCAGCGCCGATTCAATCTCTGCCGTGCCCAGGCGGTGCCCGGATACGTTGAGCACATCATCAACGCGGCCGGTGATCCAGTAGTACCCATCCTCATCACGGCGTGCGCCATCGCCGCTGAAGTAGCGGTTTTTAAAGGTGGAGAAGTAGGTCTGTTCAAAACGTTCGTGATCGCCAAACAGCGTCCGCGCCTGTCCGGGCCAGGAGTCGGTAATCACCAGATTGCCTTCGGTCGCGCCGTCCAGCGTATTGCCTTCATTATCCACCAGCGCAGGCTGGACGCCAAAGAAGGGCTTCGTGGCTGAGCCCGCTTTCAGTTCTGTGGCACCCGGCAGCGGCGTGATCATGAAGCCGCCGGTTTCGGTCTGCCACCAGGTATCGACAATCGGGCAGCGGCTGTCGCCAATCTTTTTGTAGTACCACTCCCAGGCTTCCGGGTTAATCGGTTCGCCCACTGAGCCCATAATACGCAGGCTGCTGCGATCCGTACCGGCAATCGCTTTATCGCCTTCCGCCATCAGTGCGCGGATCGCGGTGGGCGCCGTGTAGAGCAGGGTAACTTTATGTTTATCCACTACTTCTGCCATACGGCTTGGCTGCGGCCAGTTGGGTACGCCTTCAAACATCAGCGTGGTAGCGCCGCACGCCAGCGGGCCATAAAGCAGATAGCTGTGACCCGTGATCCAGCCGACGTCAGCCGTACACCAGTAGACATCATCCGGATGGTAATCAAAGACATATTTAAAGGTGCTTGCGGCGTATACCAGGTAACCGCCGGTGGTGTGCAGCACGCCTTTCGGCTTGCCCGTTGAGCCGGAGGTATAGAGGATAAACAGTGGATGCTCGGCTTCAACGGCCACCGGCTCGTGCTGCTCCTGGGCAGTCGCCATCAGATCGTGCCACCAGAGATCGCGGCCTTCATGCCAGCCGCCCTCTTTACCGGTGCGTTTGAACACCACCACGTTTTTCACGCTGGTGACGTTCGGGTTGTTAAGCGCGTCATCGACGTTTTTTTTCAGGGGAATCGCCCGGCCGGCGCGCACGCCTTCATCCGCCGTGATCACCAGTTTCGCGTTTGAATCGACCACGCGGCCAGCCACCGCTTCCGGTGAGAAACCGCCAAAAATCACGGAGTGCACAGCACCGATACGGGCGCAGGCCAGCATCGCCACGGCGGCTTCCGGCACCATCGGCATATAGATAGCGACGACATCGCCCTTTTTAACGCCCAGCCTGGTCAGCACGTTGGCAAAACGGCACACATCGGCGTGCAGTTCGCGGAAGGTAATGGTTTTACTTTCGCTGGCGTCATCACCTTCCCAGATGATGGCAGGGTGGTCACCCCGGCTCTGCAGATGGCGATCAAGGCAGTTGGCAGCAAGGTTTAGCGTGCCATCTTCATACCAGCGGATAGCGATATTGCCGGGCGCAAACGAGGTATTTTTTACTGTGCTGTAGGGCGTGATCCAGTCGAGGATTTTCCCCTGTTCGCCCCAAAAAGATTCGGGATCGTCAACCGACTGTTGATACAGCGCCGCATATTGTTCGGCATTAATCAGAGCGTTCGCGGCAATAGCAGCGGGTACAGGATGCTTGTGAATGTGGCTCATGGCTGACCTCCTTGAAGATGTTAATCATATGTCAATCAAAGGTTAATTGAAGAGTGCGATCGGGCTTTGTTTTCGTTTTGCAGTCTGGATCACGACCTTACGGGTGCGTAAAAAGCGTTCGTTTTCATGCGCTCCAGGGAGGACATAAAAGGGGTAAAAGCAGTGATAAGATCAATATAATCATGATCTGCGCTGCTTAAATAAACAGCAAACGCGCCGGAGGATTTTTGCGCAATATTGAATAGCTATGCGAAAAATTATCGAATTAACACTTTTCATAACAGCGAGTTATGGCCGCAACGTGTGAACAGCATTTTATGCTGCCAACCTGTGCAGGATTTAAGCTATCGCCCCAGGGGTTGCATTTACCGTAGTGAAAATGGTACTTATCTCGCCCCTGTTCAGCAGGTAACAACTCAGGCTGCATCATCACGCGGGCAGATCATGTCAGCACAGTGATACCGATACAGTCTTATATAACCCTCTATTTTACCGGGCTTTTGCTCACTTCCCTGTGTGTCATTTCTTCTGCACCTTCGCAGCAGAGCAAAGGGGTTTTTGACTTAGGAAATAAAGCGTTATGAAAGGTTTTAAACTCACTCTTGCCTGGCAGATTTTGATTGCCCTGATTCTTGGCGTTATTGTCGGAACCGTGCTGCATAATCAGCCAGACGATCGTGAATGGTTAATCACTAACATCCTTACCCCGGCAGGCGACATCTTCATTCATCTGATTAAGATGATTGTGGTGCCGATTGTTATCTCCTCCCTGATTGTTGGTATTGCAGGCGTAGGCGATGCAAAAAAGCTCGGACGTATTGGCGTTAAAACCATTGTCTATTTTGAAGTGATCACCACCCTTGCCATTGTGGTCGGCATTACGCTGGCTAACGTATTCCAACCCGGCAGCGGCATTGATATGTCAACGCTGGCAACGGTGGACATCTCTAAATATGAAGCCACGACAGAAGCGGTGCAGGGCGCACCTCACGGTCTGGTGACAACCATTTTGTCGTTGATCCCGCAGAATATCTTCGCCTCGCTGGTGAAGGGCGACATGCTGCCGATTATCTTCTTCTCGGTGCTGTTTGGTATGGGACTGTCGGCACTGCCGTCAGAGCATCGCGATCCGCTGGTAACGGTATTCCGTTCGATTTCCGAAACCATGTTTAAAGTGACGCACATGATCATGCGTTATGCGCCGGTTGGCGTGTTCGCGCTGATCGCGGTCACCATCGCTAACTTCGGTTTTGCCTCGCTCTATCCGCTGGCGAAGCTGGTGCTGCTGGTGTATGTCGCGATCCTGTTCTTTGCGTTTGTGGTGCTGGGTGCAGTGGCGCGTTTCTGTAAACTGCGGATCACCACGCTGATGCGCATTCTGAAAGATGAGCTGATTCTGGCTTATTCGACCTCCAGCTCAGAGACGGTGCTGCCGCGCATCATGCAGAAGATGGAGGCCTACGGTGCGCCAAAAGCCATTACCAGCTTCGTGGTGCCTACCGGGTACTCTTTCAACCTGGACGGCTCCACGCTGTACCAGAGCATTGCGGCGATCTTCATTGCGCAGCTGTACGGTATTGATCTGTCGCTGACCGATGAAATCATTCTGGTGCTGACGCTGATGGTGACGTCAAAAGGGATTGCGGGCGTACCGGGCGTGTCGTTTGTCGTGTTGCTGGCAACGCTGGGCAGCGTAGGTATTCCGCTGGAAGGGCTGGCCTTTATCGCCGGTGTTGACCGTATCATGGATATGGCGCGTACCGCCCTGAACGTGATTGGTAACGCCCTGGCGGTGCTGGTGATTGCGCGCTGGGAGAACCAGTTTGATACCAAACAAGCTGAAGCCTACGAGCTGAAGCTGCGTACGCAAAGCGCCAGCTAACGTCCTGCCTCATACGGCATCGATGCCTGTGGCGGCCGCCCCCAGGGGCGGCCAGCGCTGAACGCCGGTATCACGCTTTCTGGCGGCCCCGCGGCCTGAAGGCCTCGGGGCGCCACTCCGGTTATCCCCTCAGCCACTCTTCTTATGCCTGGCTGGATTTAAACCTCTCAGCCCTCCGTTAAACGTGGTCTCTTCCTGAACGTATTAATCCCTGCCGCTTTCACTTTTGCCCAGGCAGCAGACAGGTCTTATGGATCCTATCGGGCAAAGCCTGCATAAATTTATACCCACTCTAACCACCAGCCCGGAAGTTAGTATGAGATTCCCCGTTTATCTGCACAAAACAGAAAAGGGTACCTGGTCAGGTTTTGTACCGGCCGTACAGGGGTGTTTTTTTGCAGGCGATACCATTGATGAAGCGTTAAGCGATGCATTTTGCGCGATAGACACACATGTTGAATCGTTAGCCGATGCAGGCAAGGTCATTCCTGACGCAACGAATGTTAAATCGCATATTGATGATGAGGAGTGTCGGGGGGGCTACCGGGCTTTCATCGACATTGATCTCAGTCGTTATGAAGGTCGCGCAATAAAGTTGAATATCACCTTTCTGCAAAACTTGCTGACCAAAATCGATAGTGATTTTTAACAACTATCCTAATGCTATGAAAAAACGTTATAAAGTGTCACTGGCCCTGTTAACGTTGCTGACAGCGAGTCTCATTTACGTTGGGCCATACGTGAAAATGAATTTTGCTGAGAGTGCCAGATACACGGAAAAGGATAAAAGGGAGTATGAATTTTACACTCCCGAACTACTTAAACATATGCCGCGTGTAGTTAAAGATTACGAATTTGGTTTCTTTAACGTTGCAGGGCCTGGCCTGCTCATATACGAATTGAAGTTCAGAGGTGCCACTGATACAAGCCAGATTGATGAATACCTGGCAAAGCACGGCTATAAAAAATCCAGTATCTGCGATATTCAGGGGGAGTGCTGGAAAGGCCCTGACCCGAAGATATCCGTATCAGTTGGTGTTATCAGGGATCTGAAGATGCTTATCATTTCTGTTGTGGTTGAGCCATCATATAACCACGAAACAATGGAAAACAGGGGAGTAAATCCTGAATCCAATTGAACACTATAACTGACTCTTGTTATCAAAAAGGAGTTTCTGAAAATGCGTTATTTCATCTCAGAGAGCGGGCTATTTTGAAGGTTAAATGTATCTCTGGCTATGATAACCCACTGGCTTATCCACCCCATTCTGCAATGCCAACCTGATTTTCATTTCCGAGTCAGTTTTAACAATGCGCCCGCCTTAATCTGCTTCAGAGTAAGGACAATCTGTTAGACGATGATTCGTCGACGTTTTACAGACATAAGCTCAGTTCGGAAGAGTAAAATCATGCCTGAAGCCTGTTTCTGCATGGACAGGGGCCCGGAATTCAGTCACATCAGCTGGCGAAATTTTTATGTTCGTTGCCGCAAAAGGCAAAAAATCTCATGCCAGCCTGATGAATTAACAATTCCTTGTGATATATAATTTTGTGAATAAATTATTCATTCACAGGACTATGCATGAAAATCGATCTGAGCCAGATGATCACCGAAGGCCGCAATCCGGCCAGCCAGAATATTGACGAGCTCTCAACCGAAGCGATGCTGCGCGTCATTAACGATGAAGATAAAAAAGTGGCGCTGGCGGTTGAAGCCATCGTGCCGCAGATCGCGCAGACGGTGGATGCCATCACCGCCGCGTTCAGCCACGGTGGGCGCCTCATCTATTGCGGTGCGGGAACATCTGGCCGCCTCGGTATTCTGGATGCCAGCGAATGCCCGCCAACATTTGGTACACCGCGCAGCCAGGTCGTCGGGCTGATTGCCGGCGGCCATACCGCGATCTTACAGGCGGTGGAGAATGCTGAAGATAATGCGGAGCAGGGCGCGCAGGATTTAAAAGATATCAATTTCTCGGCGCGCGATGTACTGGTTGGCATCGCTGCCAGTGGCCGTACGCCGTATGTGCTGGGTGCTCTGGCTTATGCGAAACAGCAGGGCGCGGTCACCGCAGCGCTCACCTGCAATCCGGCGAGCCCGATGTCGCAGGTGGCTGATATCGCCCTCACGCCGGTTGTTGGCCCGGAAGTGGTCACCGGATCCTCGCGCATGAAGGCGGGCACGGCGCAAAAACTGGTGCTGAATATGCTCACCACCGGCGCAATGATTCGCAGCGGAAAAGTGTACGGCAACCTGATGGTGGATGTGGAAGCCACCAACCAGAAACTGGTACAGCGCCAGATCAACATCGTCAGACAGGCTACCGACTGCGACGATGCCATGGCGCAGCAAGCGCTGGCTGCCTGCGGTGGCCACTGTAAAACCGCCATCGTCATGGTGCTGGCAGGAGTGGATGCCGATGACGCGCGCGCACTGCTCGACCACAATCAGGGCTTTATTCGTCAGGCTCTGCGCAACGCAGGAGCGCAATAATGGCCGCCATCACGGAGAGCTTCCTGCGTGACACGCTGCAGGCGATCGGCGGGGCCGGTAACGTGCTGCACTGCGGCAACTGCATGACGCGGCTACGCCTGACGCTGGCCGATGCCAGCCTGGTCGATTATCCGCAGCTGAAAGCACTGCCCGGCGTGCTTGGCGTCATCAACAGCGATGCGCAGCTGCAGATCGTGCTGGGTCCCGGTAAAGCACAGACGGCGGCAGAGAAGATGCAGGCTCTGCTGAATAGTGATGAACCCCAGGCCGCGTCGGATCTGCACACCATTGCTCACGCACAGAAACAGCAGATGAAAGCGAAGCAGACCAGCGCGCTGCACCGCTTCCTTGCCTGTTTTGCCACTATATTTACCCCGCTTATCCCGGGGTTTATCGGTGCCGGGCTCCTGCTGGGCTTTGCCACGCTGATTGAGCAGATCTTCCATCTCAATCAGCCGGGCGATCATGCCCGCTGGCTACTCGATACCGTGGCCTACATGAAAGTGTTCGGCAAAGGGCTGTTTACCTTCCTGAGCATTTTGATCGGCTATAACGCGCAGAGAGCGTTTGGCGGCACCGGGGTAAATGGCGCCATCATCGCCTCGCTGTTTGTGCTTGGCTATCTCCCTAAGGCCACTGTTGGCTACTACAGCGGTATGGAGAACTTCTTTGGTCTGGCGATCGATCCGCGCGGCAATATTATCGGCGTCCTGCTGGCGGCGATGTTTGGCGCATGGGTTGAGAAGCAGCTGCGGAAAATTATTCCCGATAACCTTGATATGATTCTCACCTCGCTGCTGACGCTATTAATTACCGGTGCCGTCACTTTCCTGGTCATTATGCCGATTGGCGGCGAACTGTTTAAAGGCATGTCCTGGCTCTTCATCCACCTGAATAACAATCCTTTTGGCTGCGCGATCCTGGCCGGGTTGTTTTTGATTGCCGTCATGTTCGGCATCCATCAGGGCTTTATTCCGGTCTATTTCGCGCTGATGGAGACGCAGGGGTTTAATTCACTGTTCCCGATCCTCGCCATGGCGGGTGCCGGTCAGGTGGGCGCGTCCCTGGCGCTCTGGTGCAAAGCGGAAAAAAATTCGCTGCTTCGTACGCAGATAAAGGGGGCGATTGTGCCGGGCCTGCTTGGCGTCGGGGAACCGCTGATCTACGGCGTCACGCTGCCGCGACTCAAGCCATTTATCACTGCCTGTTTTGGCGGCGCGCTGGGCGGGTTTTTCATCGGCCTTGTGGCGTGGCTGGGTCTGCCGGTCGGCATGAATACGGTATTCGGCCCATCCGGGCTGGTCACCCTGCCGCTCATGACCTCGTCGCAGGGCATTTTTGCCGGTATGGCAGTCTATCTTGCCGGGCTGGTGGTGGCATGGATCGGCGGGTTTGCCTTTACCTGGTGGGGCGGAACAAAGGGTGTCGATTTAAGCTGAAGCGGACACTGTGTGCCCGATACGGCTGCCTGTAACGGCATCCGTTTCGGGCTCGATTATCGCTCTGCAACTCTGTGTCCGGCTTCACACTTCCCATATTTACCAGGGGCCCGTCATAATGGGTAATAACCCATTTAGCTATTTCTCTTCACACTCGCGTGAAAAATAAAAATTATTCTGAATCAAGAAAATAAATAGCGCATATGCCGTGACGGCGCTGTTTATAATCGCCGTACGCTTATTTCGTCTCGTCAAATATCACCGGCTTCGCTTTTGCGTATTCCAGCCAGAATGTCTATATAACTCGTTAAATTTTCCCTGTTTATCGCAGTCTGCGCCCATCCCCGCGCATTAAATTCACCACTTGATTCATTTTGCGAAAAATAGCGGGCTGACAAATTTTCTGATCTTTTAGCGCGGCTATTTAACCGCGTCGCTGATGCTTGTTGACTGGAGGGTGTATGAGATTCAACCTGAATCCCATTGTGGTTGGGATAGTGGCTGCGCACGTCGTGAGCGGATTTCCCCTGGCCGCGCAGGCCGTTACGCTCGGGGCATATAATCCGCGTGATAACGATCGACAAACGGGATCGCTTATCGTCAACAGCGGCAGCCAGACCTTAACCGGCAACCAGGCCTTTGAGCCCGGCGTGGACGGTGCAGTCAACACGACGCTTGGGCAGGTGACGATTGCCTCCGGCGCACAGTTTATCGATCAGGCCCGGCTTGATCCCGGCCCGCAAAATTTCGCCATCACCGTGCCCGATCCTGCGACCGGCGGCAACACTACCTTTCAGGTTTATGACTCCGCCAACCTGGTGGCGCAGGCGCCGATCGGCCGCAGCACCGTCGTGCCGGATCTGCAAAATGTCAACGGCAATCAGTATATCAATGCGCGTGTGGCCGATGTCTCCGGCAGCGGCAGTACGCTTGACGTCAACATCGGCCGGGCTAACGCCAACAGCAGTGCCAGCACTAACGCCTGGAGCATGGCAGCAAAAGAGACCACGCTGTTTCAGGTAACCAACGGCGGCCTGCTCAACTGGAACAGCAACAACCGCATCAGCTTTAACGGTTCGGCGGCGGATGTGGTCGGTGGCCGGGCCACAGACAGTCTGGCGGTGCAAAACCTTGCCAGCTACAACGGCAGCTTTGGCGTGCAGACGCTGGACGGTAAAACCACGCGTTTTAACGTGACTAACGCCACTCAGCTGCAGAGCTACAACAACTGGCTGGTGAGTCAGCTGCAGTCTGGCAACCTTGCGCCTGCCAGCTACCTGAACGAATTCAACAAAGCGGTCACTATCACCAATGGCGATATTGTGTACAACGTCAGCGCCACGCCGCCGGATGAAGTTACGCAGCCCCTGGGCAACCGTATCGCGATCAACGCTGAAGGTGCCGGTTCTCAGGTGCATATCGCAGCCGGTAAAACGCTGGAGGTGGTGGGCGCCAACGGCGGCGCAGTCCGCGTTGCCAGTAACGCGACCGCCGTGATTGATGGCAAGCTGGCGAGCCGCGGCACCGCGCTGGCGCTGGATGATGCTACTGCGACTAACAGCAGCAGCGGCGTCATCAACGGGGGTTTTCTCAACCGGATTGATGGCACCGGCGTTGGCGCTGCCAGCAACAACGCTACGGCCGTCACGGTGCAAAATAACGGCAACTTTACCAACAACGGTGTGGTGAACCTGGGCACTACCGGCAGCAATCTGCTTAACGGCGTGGCGGGTATCCGACTGGATGCGAATGCGCAGGCCAGCAACAGCGGCAATATCAATGTCGGGGTGAATGGATCGAGTGCGCGCGGCACTACCTCCGGCGTGTTGCTCACCACTGACACCAGCACCTTCACCAATAACAGTGGCGGCACGATCTATATCGGCCGCGGTCCGCAAAACAGTCTGAACGACAGCGTAGCGGAGACCGCGATGAACCAGAGCGGGCTTACCAGCGGCATTGCGTTGCTGGCAAACGGCAGCGCCAGCAATGCGGGCAACATCGTGCTGGGATCACGCGTGCAGAACGCAGCGGGCATGTCGGTGAGCGGCGCGAACAGCGCCACGCTGATCAACAGCGGCACTATCGACGTCAACGGCAGCGCGGCGCGCGTCCCGCGTGAAAACGTCGGCATGCTGGTAACGAACAGCGGCGGTACGCTGGAGAATCGCGGCACAATCAATCTTAACGGCGTGAACGGAACCGGCCTCAAAGTACTGGCCACAAGCGGCGGGAGCGCCTCCGCCAGCTCAACCGGCACGATCAATGTCGCGGGCGGGGCCGATCCCGCCAGCGGCACGCGTAACTTTGGCGTCTGGGTTGAAGGGCAGGGCAGCGGCACGGCACAGGCTGAGATTGATGGGCGCATCAACCTGACCGGCGACGGTGCGATTGGCGTTCACGCGCGCGGCAACGCGACGGTTAACGTGACACAGGACGCGATACCGACCTTTAGCACCGGTAGCAACCAGATCGGTTTTTTTGCCTATGGCCCAAACGCGCTGATCAACGTTGCGGATAACAACGCCTTTGATGTCACTACCCGCAACTCAACGCTGTTCCGCATCGAGCAGGGCGCGACCTTTGACGGAACCAATACTACGCTGACCGCTTCCGGCGCAGGCGCCGTAGCGGTGAACGGCACCGGCAGCGGCGGCACCACGGTGAACACTAACGATGCCACGTTGAATGTCAGCGGCACGGGCGCTACCGGGGTGAATATCGAAGGGGGCGCACAGGGCAATATTGATGCGGCCACCACCATCAATCTCACCGGCAGCAATGCGACAGGCGCTATCGTCGACGGGCAAAAACATACTTTGACCGGTGCCAACAGCCGGGCGCCGGTAGCCAGCACCCGCCTGACCTCAGCGGCGGAGCTGAACTCTGCGCAGAGCGGCATCACGGGCTATCTGGCGCGTAACCGTGCGCAGCTTAGCAACAGCGGCAGCATCAGCTTTAGCGGTGCGAACACCACCGGTATGCGGGTGGAGAGCGGCGCCACCGGCAGTAACAGCGGCAACATCAGTATCAGCGACGGCGGTACCGGCATTGTGGTGAACAGCGACGGCAGTACCTTTGCCACCACCGCCAGTAACAGCGGCAATATCGACGTTAACGGCGGTAGCACCCTTAACCGCACACGCGGCGTGAGTGCCAGCGGTGCGCTGGCCGCCGCCAACCTGAACGGCGGAACGCTTACGCTCAATGGCGCTGGCGCGCTGGGCGCTGAAGCGCTCAGCGGGGCGCAGGTCAATATCGCTGCCGGATCGACGCCGATCTTTAACAACAGCGATCAGATCGCTTATCGCGCCGCCGGGATCGGATCGCGCATTCTTTCCGCCAGCCGGACGCTGGAGATTGATACCCGTGGCTCAACCGGCTACCGCATTGACGAGGGCGCCGCGCTGAGCTTTAGCGCACCCACGACGCTGACCACCCGGGCAGCCAACGCTACCGGCGTGATTGTCTCCGGCAGCGGCAGCCAGCTGGATAGCACCAACGCCAGTTTTATCGCCAGCGGTGCAGGCAGCACGGCGCTGCGCGTCGAGGGCGGGGCGGCCGCGACGCTGGACAGCAGCAGCAACATTAATCTGAGCGGAGAGAGTGCCACAGGCGTGCTGGTGAATAACCTGCGCAGCGACCTGAGCAACGCACTGGATGGCACTGCTGCCCCTACGCGCGTGACCAGCAACGCCAGCATCAGCGGTGCGGGCAGGGACGCTGTTGGCTTTGATATCACGCAGGGCGCTACGCTGCTGAATAACGGGGCGGTGAATCTGAGCGGCAGCAACGCGATCGGCATACGCTCGCGGGCCGGCGCGATTCTGACCAACAGTGGCGTTGTTAACATTACGGATGGCACCGGGCTGGATGTGGCAGGCCGCGGCAGCACCCTGGCGCAGGGTGGCGCGATTAACGTTGATAACGGCATTGCCGGCGTGCGTATCAGTGACGGGGCGCAGCTGGCGCTGACCGGCGACAACAGCGTTATCACCACCCGCGGCAGTGCGCACGGCATTTTACTGGATAGCGGAGCCGCCGCGCTCAGCGCCAGCGATGCCACCCTCAACGTATTGGGCAGCGGTAACGGCATTGAAAACCGCGCGGAGCTGGGCAATGTCACCCTGAACAACCTGACGGTCAACGTGGGCGACGGGAACGGTATTCGCACTGGCGTCGCGTTTGATCCGGCGTCTGTGGTCACCGCGAACGTCAGCGGTCGGGGCAATGGTCTGAACATTGCCAATGCCGATGGTAGCACTGCCGTGGGCGATCTTGCCCTTGGCGCAGGCTATGTGTTCAATGTCACCGGCGCCGGTGGCAACGGCATCCGCGCCAACACCACGGGCGATATCATTACCGCCGCCAGCGTCACAATCGATAATGCGGCAGGCGGTTCGGCGCTGATCTCCAGCACCGCGGGCACCATCATCAATCGCGGAATTTTCCGCTCAAACAGCCTGAGCGCACCGGTGGTGGATTTACGTGGCGGCAAAACGGTGTTTGAGAACTTCGGTACCCTCATTACCGCTAACCCGCAAACGGTGGCCGTCGCCGGCAGCAGCGCTGATGATGTGATCTTGCTGACGCAGGGCGATGTGCAGGGCGATATTAACCCCGGCGGCGGCGCCGACACGTTTCGCTGGAGCGGCGGCACGCTTAACGGCAGTCTGACCATGGGCAGTGATAACAACAACCTTGCCGAGGTCAGCGGCGTCGATCTCAGTACCACTTACCACCTCACCAGCGGTACCGGCACCGGCAACAGCCTGACCTTTGCACAGATCGATGCGCGCGGCGGCAGTTTTGCCGCTGACGATCTCAGTAAAGGGGTTAACCTCGGTAGCGGCTGGAGCACGATTAACTTTGCGGATACGCGCTGGACGCTGACCGATAATCTGCAGCTGGCGCACAGTACTCTCAATATCGATGCAGCTTCTACGCTGTACGCGGGCAACGGCGTACATCCGGTGCTGACGGGCGGCACGGCGACATCTCTGCAGGTAAATAACAGCGGCACGCTGGACCTGACCAACGGCGCGGGTTCACCGGGCAACACGCTGGATATTAACGGATCGCTGGCATCGGCAGGCGGCCGGGCGCATCTGCTTACCCGCCTTAATGAAGGTGGTGCGCTGAGCAATCAGTTTACCGACCACATCAACGTTACCGGCGACGCCAGCGGCACTACGCTGCTGAATATCAAACTGGACGCTGCCAGTAGCGGGGCGTTAACCGATCTCGATCGTAACGGCGGCGTGGAAGGGAATGAGGGGATCTCTCTGGCGCAGGTGGGCGGCCGCGCCGACGCCGGCAGTTTTGCTTTAAAGGATGGATACCTCGGCGCGGGTCCCTGGCAGTACCGGCTGTATACCTTTGCGCCCGGCAGCAGCGATCCCGGCCAGCGGCGGGTGAGCGGCAGCGGCAATAACTACTGGGATTACCGTCTGGCAAATTACTATGTTTGCGCAGACAGCGAGAGCTGCCAGCCTACGTTAGTAAACACGGGGTTTGGCAATGAAACACGCTACGATGCACGCCCCGCCGTCATCCCCCAGGTGCCATCGTATGTGTCCGCACCGGTCGGACTGGCTTACTACACGGCGGCCATTATTGATGACCTGCATAAACGCCTCGGCGAGCTGCGCCACGAGCAGACGCGCACCGCAGGCGACGGCGGCGAGATGTTCCTGCGCTATATCGGCTCAAACCTGAAGTACCAGAGCGATCGCCGCTTCCGGGATTACGGCTACGATTTTGACCTCGACTACAGCGCAGTGCAGCTGGGTGGCAATGTGCTGCGTCTGGATGGTGAAAAAGAGAGTCTGCGCGGCGGCATCGCCTATACGCGCGGTAACACGCGCCTGCGCCCGAACGCGGCGGATGGCTATAGCAGCACCACCTTCGATAGCGACAGCCTGGCGCTGTACGGCACCTGGCAGCGCCAGAGCGGCTTCTATCTGGATGGCGTGCTGTCGTTTGACTGGCATCGTGGCGAGACAGATATCGGCCGCCAGAAGCGTGAAGCAAAGCTGCGAGGACACGGCTGGACGGCATCATTAGAGAGCGGATATCCGTTTGCGCTGGGTAACGGTTACCAGCTGGAGCCCCAGGCGCAGCTGATGTACATGAAGCTGAATATGAATAGCTTTACCGATGAGGACGGTAACCAGGTGCGTTACGGTGATTATGACCAGACGATTGGCCGGTTAGGGGCGCGGTTGGATCGCACCTGGAGCGATGACAGCAACCGGCAGTACACGCCCTATCTGCGCGCAAGCTATTACAAAGGCTGGGGCGGTACGGCCAGCACGACGGTGTCCGCGGCCGATAATCCGGCGCTTGGCGCAAGCTTCACCAGCGGCCGTTTTGGACAGATGTGGGAAACGGGCGCAGGCGGCACCGTTACGCTGCCGCAGGGTGTTTCGCTGTACGCCGAAGCGGATTATCGCAAAGCAATTGATGGCAACGGAGCCAAAGGCTGGCGCTATAACGCTGGCGTGCGGTGGCAATTTTAATGCGTGAAAATAGTGTATCTCACTCTCCCTTCTTCCCTTAACCATTGGAACCGCTGTTTCTGCACACTCACGCTTTTGCCATACGGAGTGGCGACCCTGACGGGTCGCCACTCCGGATAGGGTGCTGGTTTTTCACCACCGTAATGAGCCGCCATACGCCGGCACGGAACTTGTCCCGGACGCCTGCCGTATCGCTTATTTAAACAGCGATTTTATCTACTCTAAATCGCTGTTTATCATTTCCATATGCCCCCTAAAATGTGAATCACTTCCCGAACCCGCTTTATTCAGGATAAAAATTAAATACCCGCGCTAAAGCCAGGCCATTTGTGTGCCGAAAAGATAAAAAAGAGTAATTGGTTCCATTTTCAGTCTGCGTTTTCCAAGGACACACACATGCGTAATAACCAGCCCATCACCCAGCGCGAATTTGATTTCGACGATCGCGCCACGCTGATGTCCACCACTGACCTCAACAGCTATATCACCTATGCCAACGATGCTTTTATTCAGGTCAGCGGTTTCAGCCCGGAAGAGGTGAATGGGCAGCCGCACAATATGGTGCGTCACCCGGATATGCCGCCGGAAGCCTTCGCGGACATGTGGAGCACGCTGAAGCAGGGCGAACCCTGGACGGCGCTGGTCAAAAACCGCCGTCAGAACGGCGATCACTACTGGGTGCGTGCCAATGCCATTCCGGTGGTGCGCGAAGGGAAAGTGCAGGGCTATATGTCGGTGCGCACGAAACCCTCGGCGGAAGAGGTGCGTCAGACGGAAACGCTGTACCGTGATTTCCGTGAAGGGCGCGCCAAAGGCCGACGCTTCCACAAAGGGCTGATTATCGGCACCGGCTGGCGTCGACTGGGGTCGGTACTGAAAACCCTGCCGCTGCGCTGGCGCATCCGCTCTGGCTTGATCACGCTGCTGCCGCTCTCGGTATTCAGCGTCTGGCTGCTGGGCGTGGCGCCGATGGCGCTCGGCTGCTTTACCGGTGGAATGGCGATCATGCTGCTGCTGGTAAGCCTGTGGCTGGAGCAGCAAATCTCCCGTCCGATGGAGCGCATGTGCCGCCAGGCACTCAGCGTGGCGACGGGTGCCAGCCATAAAGTGGATCAGATTGATCGCGTTGATGAGATTGGCGTGACGCTGCGGTCAATCGGACAGCTGGGGTTGATGTTTCGCTGGCTGGTGGATGATGTCAGCGGCCAGGCGATTAATGTACTGAGCGCCAGCGACGCGATTGCGCGCAGCAACGATGAGCTCTCGCGTCGTACCGAGCAGGCGGCCGCGAACGTACAGCAGACTGCCGCCACAATGAACGAGATGACCGCCACGGTGAAAAGCAACACCGAGACCGCCAGCGAAGTGAACAGCCTCTCGGCCAGCACCAGCAGCGTGGCGATCAAGGGTGGAGAAGTGATGCAGGAGATGGTCGGCATGATGGCCGAAATTGCCGATAGCGCCAAACGCATCGCGAATATCACCAGCGTGATTGATAGCATCGCTTTCCAGACTAACATTTTGGCGCTCAACGCCGCAGTGGAGGCCGCTCGCGCCGGTGAGCAGGGCAAAGGTTTTGCGGTGGTGGCTGGCGAAGTGCGTAATCTGGCGCAGCGCAGCGCCAAAGCCGCCAGCGAGATTAAAACGCTGGTGGAGACCAGCGCCAGCCGGGTGCAGTCGGGCAGCGATCACGCCGATGCCGCCGGGCGCACCATGCAGGATATTGTCAGCCAGGTGCAGAATGTTACGTCGCTGATCGCGCAGATCAGCGCGGCGACAGCAGAGCAATCGCTCGCGCTGAGCGAAGTCAGCACTGCGGTAGAAGATCTTGACGATATCACGCATCAGAATGCGGCGCGCGTGGCAGAAGGGGCGGAAGCCTCGGGCCGTATGGCGCATCAGGCTAACCGCCTGGTTGAGGCGATCAGCGTCTTCCGCTAACCCTCAGACAGGGATGCTCGTCCGGCGCGCAAGGCGCCGGGCGGCGTGCCCACAATCCGCTTAAAGGCGCGGCTAAACGCCGCCAGCGAACCATAACCGAGGTGGAAAGCCACGCTCTCCACCGCTTCTCCCTCATTCACAATGCGCTGCACCGCCAGACGCATGCGCAGCTCGGTGAGGTAGCGCAGCGGCGTCATGCCGGTGGCGCTCTGAAAGCGGGCAGCAAACACCGAACGCGAACTGCCGGATTCGCGCGCCAGCCGCTCGACGGTCCAGTTTTCGCCGGGCGCACGGTGCATGGCCGCCATCGCCTGGCTGAGGCGCGGATCGCGCAGCGCCTGCACCAGGCCACTGCCCTGGCCGCAGCCATTCTCCACCCAGCCACGCACAATCTGCGCGGCAACCACATCGGCCAGCCGTGACAAAATGCCGGCAAAACCCGCTTTACGCTGGCGCGTTTCACGCTCCATCGCGTCGAGGATGGGTTGAATCTCCGGATATTGTGCCAGCAGCGTGCTGACCAGCATCACATCCGGCATGGTGTGCACCAGCGGCTGCATGCCGCCAAGCTCAAACGCCATACAGGCGCTAAACAGAATGACATCGCTGTCGTCCGGGCAGCTCTCCGCATCCGGCGCATCGTTAATGGCGCACACGCTGTCGCAGATCGGCTTGCTGGTGAAGGTCGTGATGGGTTCACACACCGCATCCTCTGCGGAGATCAGCGCGTGCGGTTTACCGTGCGGGATCAGCAGCGCATCACCGGCCTGCAGTGGATAGAGCGTGCCCGATGCTGAACGGATCAGCAGCGAGCCGCGGCCGACAAAGTGCAGCTGCGCCCGGCCTGGTGCATCCTCGTACTGCAGGCCAAACGGCGCATGCAGGGCGATACGCTGATATTTAACGCCGTACAGGCGCATCCCCATCAGCAGTTCACTGGTTAAATCCTGATAGCGGCTCACGGTAATCCAGACGAATTATCAAATAACAAAGTTTCTGTATCATAGATCGTCTTGCGTCATCTCACTATGCTTACTACCTAAATTTTTGTGATGGGGATCGCAAATGAGTCTGGATACTGAAGTGGCCGAAACAGGTATAGCGGTGGATAAGCCCGCATGGGGAGCGGTATTTGCTATGGCGTTTGGCGTATTTGGCCTGATTACCGCCGAATTTCTGCCGGTGAGCTTGCTGACACCGATTGCTGACTCGCTGCAGGTGAGCGAAGGGCAGGCGGGTCAGACCGTTACTGTTACTGCGCTGGTGGCGCTGCTCACCAGTCTGGTGATTGGCAACGTGACGCGCAGCCTGGATCGCCGCCGCGTGATGCTGGCGTTTACGCTGCTGCTGATTGCTTCCGCGCTGCTGGTGGCGTTTGCCGACAACCTGCCGATGATTTTGCTGGCGCGCGTGCTATTGGGCATGGCCATTGGCGGCTTCTGGACGCTGTCGACGGCTATCACCATGCGTCTGGTGCCGACCGATCAGGTGCCGCGTGCGCTGTCGATTGTCTTCAGCGGTATTTCGCTGGCGACCATCATTGCCGCACCGCTCGGCAGCTACCTCGGTGGCCTGATTGGCTGGCGTAATATTTTCCTGCTGACGGCGGTGCTGGGTGTGCTGGCGCTGTTCTGGCAGTTCTTCACGCTGCCCTCCATGCCGCCGGAGAATAAAGCGCGCAGCGGTGGCGTGCTGGATCTGCTGCGCCAGCGCGTGATGCGCTGGGGCATGCTGGCGGTCATCATGATGTTCACCGGCCACTTCGCCTTCTTTACTTATCTGCGCCCATTCCTGGAGACCAGCGCGCAGCTGAACGTTAATCAGCTCTCACTGGTGCTGCTGGCGTTTGGCGTAGCAAACTTCTTTGGCACCTCGCTGGCGGGGTTCCTGGTAACGCGCAGCGTGTCACTGACGCTGACCGGTATGGCGCTGGTGATGAGCGTCACGGCGGTCCTGCTGGTGAGCTTTGGTCACTTCTCATGGATAGTGGGCGCGGGCGTTGCGCTATGGGGGCTGGCATTTGGCTCAATGCCGACCGGCTGGTCTACCTGGATTTCGCGTGCGGTGCCGGATGACGCCGAATCAGGCGGTGGCCTGCTGGTGGCAACCATTCAGCTGGCGATTACGGCAGGCGCGGCGGCCGGTGGCTGGATGTTTGATCTGCAGGGCGCTGGCGGTGTATTCCTCGCCAGCGGCGTGCTGATGCTGCTGGCAGCCATCACTATTTTCACCCGCGTACGCCATCACGGCTAAACCGCAGGTCTGAAAGCCGGGCCGTCTGTCAGGGCGACCCGGCACTTCATCTTTTCTGCTGCAGTATCTGCGTTTAACCCTTTGCGCGCCGGTTAATCCATCCGTGCGATAGTTGTTCAAAAATATAGAACAACAATCGCAAATCTCTCCGCTTTTTACC
Source organism: Pantoea wallisii (assembly GCF_002095485.1). Lineage (GTDB taxonomy): Bacteria > Pseudomonadota > Gammaproteobacteria > Enterobacterales > Enterobacteriaceae > Pantoea > Pantoea wallisii. The sequence continues at coordinate 134,571 of NZ_MLFS01000001.1, forward strand.
GTTCACTTTCTCCCCTATTATCTCCGTCAACAAGGCAATAACGCCTTACTCTCTCAAACAAACTTTAAGGAATTGACCATGAAAACCATCAAAACTTTTGCTGCTGTTATCGCCCTCTCAGTACTGCCATTCGCCAGCTTCGCCCAGAGCGTGACCGCTTCTGCGACCACCCTTGACGGCGCCGAAGCGCAAATCGCGGCGAAGGCACAGGAGATGGGCGCCTCTTATAAAATCACCGAAGCCAACTTCAATAACGGTGTACACATGACGGCCCAGCTCACCAAATAAGTGACGTTTACCCTCTGAGCTGACAGGGTGCCTCCGGGCGCCCTGGCGGCGTTGAACCGTCAATAAATTCCTGTCCCTTCTCCGCATAAATGATTATTATTCGCAAAAACTAATTCCCCCTTTTTTCGGCTCGCTTCGGGCTGAGTTTTCTATTGGTTGCAATGTCGGGCTTTCATTTCACTGCTATCAGGCAGTGGTTTTGCTATGGAGAAGTTATGAAGGCGAATAACAAAATGTCCTGGGCGTTACGTCCGTTGCTGCTGGCAACGTCGCTGATCGCCTCCTCTGCGGTTGTGGCGGCGGAAACCGCGCCACTCAATCAGGCGATCTCGAAAGGCGCCTACGAACTGGCGTTCAGTAACAGCAACAACGCGTTATTCCTTGCTACGGCCCGGAACAGCAGTAATGAGAAAGGTGGCACCGTTTATCGTCTTGATCCGCAGGATCTGGCGGTAAAGCAAACTATTAACACCGATCTGAAAACCTTTGGCGCTACCATTAACCAGAAAACCAACGTGCTCTATTTTGGTAACACGGTGAACAGCGCGCTGACGGCAGTGGATGCCAGCAGCGGTAAGGTGCTCAACACCCTGGTGCTGGATGGCCGCAAGCGTGGTGAGGATGTGCGTCCGCTGCAGCCGCGCCAGCTGGTGGCGGACCCCGCTACTGACCGCGTTTACATTACCGGTCTCGGTCCGCAGAGTGTTGTATGGGTAGTGGATGGCAAAACGTTGCAGCTGATCAGCACCGTGCCGAATACCGGTAAAATGGCCACCGGGCTGGCGCTGGATGCGGCGGCGCAAAAACTGTATGTCACCAATGCTGACGGGGAGCTGGTGACAATCAATACCCGCCTCAACGCCATTGAAAAACGTCAGAAAATTGATGCCGGTAACGATCACTTCTTCCTGAATATCACCCTGGACACGCAGGGACACCGCGCCTTCCTCAGTGATTCAAAGCAGCCACAGGTGCTGGTGCTGGATACCCGCACGCAGCAGGTGATTCAGCGCATCGATGTACCGGAATCCCTGGCCGTACTGTTTAATGCGGAGCGCGATGAGCTGTACGTTACCCACCGCAAAGCGGGCGAGATCAGTATTATCGATGCCAGCAGCTACAAGGTGAAGCGCACGGTGAAAGCGCCTGGCCTGCCTAACAGCCTGGCGCTGTCGGCAGATGGCAACACGCTGTTTGTCAGCATCAAACAGCCGGGCTCGCGCAAAGAGCCGCCTAAAAATCCGGACAGCGTGCTGAAAATTGCGCTCTGAGTAGTCATTATCTGAATCTGCGGGCGGCCTGTGCCGCCCTTTGCATTTCCCGCCTTTACTGCACCTCTTCTCGCTGCACTTACGCTACCTTTATGACGACAACACCAAAGGGGAGAGTGCAATGAGCCAGTTTTTTATGCATGAGAAAAACAATCTGGTTAACGAAGCGATTGAGGGTATTTTGCTCAGCACGCCGTGGCACAATCTGCGCCGTCTCGATCTCGGGGACGAGATCCGCGTCGTGGTACGTTCAGACTGGGATAAGAGCAAGGTGGCGCTTATCTCCGGCGGCGGATCGGGGCACGAGCCGGCGCACGCGGGCTTTGTGGGCAAAGGCATGTTAACGGCGGCAGTCTGCGGTGATATCTTTGCCTCACCGAGCGTGGATGCGGTACTCAACGCCATCGTCAACGTGACCGGCGACGCCGGCTGCCTGCTGATTGTGAAGAACTACACCGGTGACCGCCTTAACTTTGGCCTGGCGGCGGAGAAAGCAAAAAACCTTGGCTATCGGGTTGAGCTGGTGATGGTGCAGGATGACATCGCGCTGCCGGAAAACCCGCAGCCGCGCGGCATTGCCGGGACGGCACTGGTGCATAAAATCGCCGGTTTCGCCGCCGAGCAGGGGCAATCTCTTGAGGCGGTAAAAGCGCTGGCGCAGCGCGCCATTGACGCCACGTCATCCATTGGCCTGGCGTTTGCCACCTGCCATCTACCCGGTGAGCAGCGCGACGACCGCGTAGCGCCGGGCCACAGCGAGCTGGGGATGGGGATTCACGGCGAGCCGGGCGTTGTCACGCTGGATACGCAGAACAGCCAGAAGATCAGCAGCATCATGACCGACAAACTGGCGCAGGCGCTGCCGGATGGCAAACAGGCGCTGCTGCTGATTAATAACCTGGGCGGCTTTTCGCAGCTGGAGCTGGCGCTGCTGACGCGCGAAGTGTTGCAGTCACCGCTGGCGGCACGCATTACCCATCTTATCGGCCCGGCCACGCTGGTGAGCGCGCTGGATATGAAAGGGTTTTCGCTATCACTGCTGGCGCTGGAGGAGCCCTTCCACGAAGCGCTGAATGCGCCGGTGCAGGTGCTGGGCTGGGCGCCGGTCTATGAGTTCGCGCCGATCAGCCTGCAGAGCGCTGAGCGGGTTGCCAGTGCGCTGGATTTTGATCCCTCACACAACGCAGAGGTGGCGCAGGCGGTGGAGCGCGTCACGCAGGCGCTGATCGATCTGGAGAGTGAGCTGAACGCGCTGGATGCCAAAGTGGGCGACGGTGATACCGGCTCCACTTTCGCAGCCGGGGCGAGGAAGATACAGCGCGCTATGCAGGAGAAGCAGCTGCCGCTGGATGAGCTGCCCACGCTGCTGGCGCTGATTGGCGAGCAGCTGGCGACCGTGATGGGCGGTTCCAGCGGCGTACTGATGTCGATCCTGTTTACCTCGGCAGGACAAAAGCTGGAGGAGGGCAGTCTGCTGCCGCAGGCGCTGATGCACGGGCTGGAGCGCATGAAGCATTACGGCGGCGCGGAGCCAGGCCATCGCACGCTGGTGGATGCCTTGCAGCCGGCGCTGGAGGCGCTGGTGGCAGGCGAGTCGCTGGCGGTTGCCGCTCAGGCGGCGAAGCAGGGTGCAGACGCAACGGCACAGATGCAGAGTGCCAAAGCGGGTCGTTCTGCCTACCTGAATCAGCAGAGTCTTGATGGGGTGAAAGACCCGGGTGCGTATGCGATCGAGCGGGTATTCGCGCTGCTGGCAGGGTTGTAAGGGCGAGTTCTCTCTCCGATCTTCCCTCATGCAGGGGGAAGATCGGGAGGCGCAATCACGGCAAAACCTACTCTGCGGCCTCGCGCAGCATCTCATCGTGCGGGATATCCTGCAAAATCTGCTCAAAGCTGCGCAGACGTTTATAAATCGACATCAGCTCAATCAGCGTGGACCAGGAGGTGATCAGGTACTGGAATGACGAACGTACCTGGTCAAACACATTCAGTATCTGGTTCATGATCCCCAGCGTCAGCGCACCGGCAACAATCGCCGGGAACAGCATCAGGTAACCAAACACGTTATCCACCTGCAGATACAGAAAGCGCGTCACGTTAAAGTAGAGATAGTGAAAATAGAGGCGGAAGTAGTTGTGACGTACGCGGCTGAACAACGCCTGTACCGTCGGCGGCGTCGCGCGTGATGCATCATCTTCGCCATACACCAGCTCCTTACGATAGGCCGCCTCCACGCGCTGATTGCGAAACGCCAGGCCAGGCAACTTAATCCCCACCACGCCCAGCAGCACTGTGCCAAACACCGACCACAGGATCGCAGCAATCACCAGGCCATACGGAATCGCGCCGAGAATCGGAATATCTTTTACGTGGTGCGACAGCGCCAGCAGTACCGGTAAAAAGGCCACCAGCGTCATGATCGCTTTGATAAAGCTAACACCCCAGCCCTCCAGCGTATCGGAGAAGCGCATGGTGTCCTCCTGCACGCGCTGTGCGGCACCCTCCACATGACGCAGGCGCTGCCAGTTGTGCATATAGTAGTTGTTCATCGCGGTACGCCAGCGGAATACCCAGTGGCTAATGAAGAAGGCGTTAGCCACCAGAATGGTGACGGCGATCAGCGCGATACCGAGAAAATCGAGGGTTTCGCTATAGAACTGCCCAATCTGCACCGCGCCCGCTTTGGTCAGCGCTTTCTGAATTAAGTCGTAGAAGGGCTCATACCAGGCGTTAACCGCCACGTTCACCTGCACGTTAAACCAGGTGACGAAGATGATCAGCGCTGTGCCCCATACCGACCAGCGCTGCCACGGATGTTTATCAATCACCATCCAGGTGAGGGCAAACAGCGCTACCGCCGCCCAGTAGTAGGCATAAAACCAGAGCTGGCTGGCGTGGATAAAACGGCTGGCATTCGTCGGCAGTGGCTGTTGCATGGCGGCCTGTAACCCCGGCCAGCGTGCGGGAAAATCACTGAAAAAGCCGAACCAGGCAAATATGACAAGCAAACCCCAAATCGCTGCCGAGCTGAAAAACAGCGCCGGCCGCGGAAAATAAGACTTAAACATAGGTACTCCGCTGTTGTGTGTACGCTTTTATACCGCTTCCGGTATTTATCTGTCTGTTCTGGGTTGTATCTGACGATGACAGCATCGCCGCTTTGATGTAAATCGGCAGTGTTAGTTGTTAAGTATTTTGTGCGGATTTGTTTCAGGAAACTAAATTATCTTCACTCAGGGTGTTACACTATGCGCACTGTTACCGGTAACAGTTGCTCTGTAACCCTGAAACTAAAAATAAAAACCATTACAACGCAATTACTTAACCTTCCATACCGCATTATATGCGGTACTGAGGCAATGTCATGTCAGAACAAAAAAAGGGTCACACCCGCAGGGATTTTCTGCTGAGAACCATCACCCTGGCGCCGGCAATGGCGGTAGGGGGAACGGCGATGGGCGCGCTGGTGACGCCAATGGCCGCAGGCGCTGCCGATCAACCCGTCGCGCCACAACAGGCGCGCAGCTATCAGCCCACCTGGTTCACCGCAGAAGAGTTTGCGTTTATCACGGCCGCCGTCGCGCGGCTGATCCCGCGTGATGAACGCGGTCCGGGCGCGCTGGAAGCTGGCGTGCCGGAATTTATCGATCGCCAGATGAATACGCCCTATGCCACCGGCAGCAACTGGTACATGCAGGGCCCGTTTAATCCCGATCTGCCGAAAGAGCTGGGTTATCAGCTGCCGCTGGTGCCGCAGCAGATCTATCGCCTGGGTCTGGCCGACGCGGATGCCTGGAGCAAAAAGCAGCACGGTAAAGTCTTTGCCGAACTCAGCGCGGAGCAGCAGGATGCACTGCTTACCGCCTTTGAAAACGGCAGCGCTGAGTTTGCCCAGCTGCCCGCCAAAACCTTCTTCTCTTTCCTGCTGCAAAATACCCGTGAAGGTTATTTCAGCGATCCGATCCACGGCGGTAATCAGGGCATGGTGGGCTGGAAGCTGATTGGCTTCCCTGGCGCACGCGCTGATTTCATGGATTGGGTGGAGCGCGGTGAACGCTATCCGTTCCCGTCGGTAGATATTCGCGGAGAGAGAGCGTAACCGTGGCAAATGAATTGAAAAAAGTGGATGTGGCGATCGTAGGATTCGGCTGGGCCGGGGCGATCATGGCTAAAGAGCTGACCGAAGCCGGTCTGAACGTTGTCGCGCTGGAGCGCGGTCCGCATCGCGATACCTATCCTGATGGATCCTATCCGCAGTCGATTGATGAATTAACCTATAACATCCGTAAAAAGCTGTTCCAGGATCTGTCGAAAAGCACCGTGACAATTCGCCACGATGCCTCGCAAACCGCTGTGCCCTATCGCCAGCTGGCGGCGTTTCTGCCGGGCACCGGCACCGGCGGTGCGGGACTGCACTGGTCTGGCGTGCATTTTCGTGTCGATCCGGTGGAGCTGAACCTGCGCAGCCACTATGAGCAGCGCTACGGTAGAAACTTCATTCCGGAAGGCATGACCATCCAGGATTTCGGTGTCAGCTATGCCGAGCTGGAGCCGTTCTTCGATCAGGCGGAAAAGGTGTTCGGCACGTCCGGTAGCGCCTGGTCCATCAAAGGCCAGCTGGTCGGTAAAGAGAAAGGCGGCAACCCGTTTGCACCGGATCGCTCCAGCGACTTCCCGCTGCCGGCGCAGAAGCGCACGTACTCGGCGCAGCTGTTCGCCCAGGCGGCGGAATCCGTGGGTTACCATCCCTACGATATGCCATCGGCCAATACCTCCGGCCCGTACACCAACACCTACGGCGCGCAGATGGGACCGTGCAACTTCTGTGGCTACTGCAGCGGTTACGCCTGCTACATGTACTCCAAAGCCTCGCCAAACGTGAACATTCTGCCGGCGCTGCGTCAGGAGCCGAAGTTCGAGCTGCGTAATAACGCTCACGTACTGCGCGTGAACCTTACCGACGATAAAAAGCGCGCCACCGGCGTGACCTATCTCGATGGCCAGGGCCGCGAAGTCGTACAGCCGGCCGACCTGGTGATCCTCTCTGCGTTCCAGTTCCACAATGTGCACCTGATGCTGCTCTCCGGTATCGGCAAGCCTTACAACCCGATAACGAATGAAGGGGTGGTGGGACGTAACTTCGCCTATCAGAACATCTCCACGCTGAAAGCGCTGTTCGATAAAAACACCACCACCAACCCGTTTATCGGCGCCGGCGGTGCTGGCGTGGCAGTGGATGATTTCAACGCCGACAACTTCGACCACGGGCCACACGGCTTTGTGGGCGGCTCACCGTTCTGGGTTAACCAGGCAGGCACCAAGCCGATCTCCGGTCTGCCGACGCCCAAGGGCACGCCTGCCTGGGGCAGCCAGTGGAAAGCGGCGGTTGCAGATACCTATAACCATCACGTTTCGATGGATGCGCACGGCGCGCATCAGTCTTACCGCGCTAACTACCTCGATCTCGATCCTAACTACAAAGATGCTTACGGCCAGCCACTGCTGCGTATGACCTTTGACTGGCAGGATAACGACATCAAAATGGCGCAGTTCATGATCGGTAAGATGCGCAAAATTACCGAAGCGATGAATCCGAAGATGATCATCGGTGGCGCGAAAGGGCCGGGTTCGCACTTCGATACAACCGTGTATCAAACCACGCACATGAGCGGCGGCGCGATCATGGGTGAAGATCCCAACACCAGCGCGGTCAACCGCTACCTGCAGAGCTGGGATGTGCCGAATGTGTTTGTGCCCGGGGCCTCTGCCTTCCCGCAGGGACTGGGCTACAACCCGACCGGCATGGTGGCGGCGCTGAGCTACTGGTCTGCCAAAGCCATTCGCGAGCAGTATCTGAAAAACCCCGGTCCACTGGTGCAGGCATAAGGAACATGGCGATGATGAAGAGCTTAACAGCCCTGTTTCTGGGCACGATGACCTTTGCCGCCGTGGCGGACGATGCACTGGTGCAGCGCGGCGAGTATCTGGCGCGCGCCGGTGACTGCGTGGCCTGCCACAGCGCTGCCGGCGGTAAACCGTTTGCCGGTGGCCTGGCGATGGCGACGCCGATCGGCACGATTTACTCCACCAATATTACGCCCGATAAAGCCACCGGTATTGGTGACTACAGCTACGACGATTTCCAGAAAGCGGTGCGTCACGGCGTGGCGAAAAACGGTGACACGCTCTATCCGGCGATGCCGTATCCCTCTTACGCGGTGGTCAGCGATGACGACATGAAAGCGCTGTATGCGTACTTCATGCACGGCGTGGCGCCGGTAGCGCAGGCGAATAAAGAGAGCGACATCCCGTGGCCGCTGTCGATGCGCTGGCCGCTGGCGATCTGGCGCGGCATCTTTGCCCCGGACGTGAAAGCGTTCCAGCCTGCGGCTCAGGAAGATCCGGCGCTGGCGCGGGGGCGCTATCTGGTGGAAGGGCTGGGCCACTGCGGTGCCTGCCATACGCCACGCAGCATCACCATGCAGGAGAAGGCGCTGAACAATGGCGAAGGGCATGATTACCTGGCCGGCAGCAGCGCGCCGATTGATGGCTGGACCGCCAGCAACCTGCGCGGTGATAACCGTGGCGGGCTGGGCCGCTGGAGCGAAGAGGATCTCAAACAGTTCCTGCGCTATGGCCGCAACGATCATACCGCCGCCTTTGGCGGGATGACCGAGGTGGTCGAGCATAGCCTGCAATATCTGAGCGATGAGGATATCAGCGCGATAGCGAAGTATTTGAAGTCACTCGGTGCAAAGGATGCGAATCAGGCGGTATTTAAGCCGGATGACGCGGTCGCGCAAGCGCTCTGGCACGGTGACGACAGCCAGTCCGGTGCCGCGGTGTATGTGGATAGCTGCGCGGCCTGCCATAAAACCGACGGCAGCGGTTATCAGCGCTTCTATCCTGCTCTGCGCGGCAACCCGGTAGTAATGGCGGACGATCCCGTTTCGCTGATCCACATCGTGCTGGCCGGTGGAACCCTGCCGGGCGTGAAAGGCGCACCCACGGCGATCACCATGCCGGCATTCGGCTGGCGCCTTAACGATCAGCAGGTTGCGGATGTGGTGAACTTTATCCGCGGCAGCTGGGGCAACGGGGTGAAAACCACCGTGACGGCGAAGGATGTGGCGAAGCTGCGCAAGGATGAAATGCTGCAGGGTAAGCAGGGCAGCGCGGATATTAAGGTGCTGGAAGGGCAGTAAAAGTGAAGCAGTGCGATTTTTAAACTGGCTGGCATGAGTGCTAACCCTGCAAAAATCGCACGGCAAAATCGGCGGGTGCGCAAGTATGTGCACCCGCTACTCTCAGATATTCTCCAGATCCAGCCCGCGCGTCTTCGGACCGTAAATCCCTACCGACAGCATTACCATCAGCATACTCAGCACAATGAAGCCAATCACGCCTTCGCTACCGGCGTATTGCAGGATCAGGCCAATCAAAATACTGCTAAAGGCGGTAGAGATGCGGCTAAACGAGTAGCAGAAACCCACCGCGCGGGCGCGGATGTGCGTCGGGAAAATTTCGGTCTGATACGCGTGATAGCTAAATGTCAGCCAGGCGTTGCTGTAGGTGATCAGGAAACCGCACACCACCATCAGCAGCGGATTGCTGGTCAGTGCAAACAGCGTACCGAACACCACCGTCATCAGCGATGACAGGACAATCTGCCACTTATTCTCGAGCTTATCCGCATAGCGGCTGCAGATCAGTGAGCCGAGCGGATAGGCGAGGGTAATGAAAAAGGCATACAGCAGGCTGTGTGTCACGGTGGTGCCTTTCCCGGAGAGCAGCGCCGGCAGCCAGTTACCGAAACCGAAAAAGCCAATCGCCTGGAAGAAGTTCATGACCACCAGCATCAGCGTGCGTTTACGATAGGCCGGCGCCCAGATCTCACGGAAACGCCCTTTTTTGGGCTCGGATGCAGTGGCAGCGTGCTGAGAGAAATCCTCGCCTGGCGTAATGCCGCAGCGGATCTCCATGGCGCTCAACACCTGATGCGCCTCCTGATGACGTCCCTGCTGGGCCAGCCAGCGAGCCGATTCCGGCAGGTTTTTACGCACCAGCCAGATCACCAGCGAGCACACGGCACCGGCAATCACTACCCAGCGCCAGCCTTCAAGGCCCAGAATCGTTTGCGGCACCAGCCACCATGACATCAGCGCCACGGCCGGCACCGACAAAAACTGGATGAAGAATGAGAAGGCGAACGCGCGGCTGCGCAGATGCGCCGGCACCCACTCAGACAGATAGGTATCAATGGTGACCAGCTCGACGCCGAGGCCAATGCCCACCAGGAAGCGGCAGAGGATGATCATCTCGGCGCTCTGCTGAAATGCCATCAGCAGCGAAAACGCGCCGTACCACGCCAGCGCGCACATAAAGGTCAGGCGGCGGCCAAAGCGATCGGCATAGGGTGCCAGCAGGCTCGCGCCAAAGAACAGGCCGAGAAACGTCGCCGAAGCGAAAGCCGCCTGATCGTTAATGCCGAATACGCCCGCCGTGCCGGTGTGAAACACCCCTGCGGCCAGCAAGCCGGAGCTGATATAGCCCGTTTCGAAAAGATCGTAGAGTTCAAAGAAGCCGCCAAGCGCCAGCAGCGAGATAAAGCGCCAAAGGCCTGCGGAAGCGGGCAGAGCGTCAATACGCCCGGCTAAGGTGCGGCGATCGCTCGCCGTCCAGGTGGTGGTCATGATGGGTTTTACCTCGGTGTTTGCAGGGCTCGCCCGGTTGTCATTGGTTTTTGAAAGCGTTAACCGTTAGCAAGCGAAGAAATAGCAGAATAATCAATTCGTCAGGGGTTGCCGAGAGGCGCAGCGGTGACATTTTTGCAATCTGCGTTGCAGTTCACCGAAATGTGATCGCCATCCGTGGCGCAGCGTCAGGGAAGATGTGGCCAGACACCCGGTCCAATCGGCAGGCCCAGCGCGTACCACACCAGCAGCAGTACGATCCAGGTAATGAAGAACACGACCGGATAGGGGAAGATCAGCACATAATAGGTGCCAAGCTGGGCATCTTTTTGATAACGCTGCAAAAAGCCGAGGAACAGCGGCAGGAACGGTGACATGGGTGCCAGCGGTAATACGGCGGAGTCGGCGATGCGGAAGATCATCTGCGCAAACGCCGGATGGAAGCCGAGCAGCATGAACATTGGCACAAATACCGGAGCCAGAATCGACCAGATTGCCGAGCCGCTGGCGATAAACATGCAGAGAAACGCTGACAGGAACATCAGGCCGAGAAATGCCGGTGCGCCGCTGATGCCTGCGCTCTCCAGCACATCGGTCAGGCCAATCGCCATGAACTTGCCCATGTTGCTCCAGTTAAAGAACGCCACGAACTGCGACAGCGGAAACACCATCACAATAAAGCCCGCCATGCTCTTCATCGGATCGACCAGCAGTTTTGGCACATCGTCAGCGTGACGAATCTGTTTGGTTACCGCGCCGTAGGCAATCGCCACAACAAAAAAGAACAGGATGATGATCGGCACAATGCCCTGAATAAAGGGCGAGGGAATAATGCCGCCGGTTTTTGGATGGCGCAGCGGCGCATGTTCCGGCACCACCAGCAAGGCCAGCAGCGCGATAAACACCAGCGCGGCAATGCCCGCCGCTTTCAGGCCGCGATTCTCCAGCGCGGTGAGCGGCGGCAGGCGATCGCTATTACCGCCGTTCCAGACGGGCAGACGCGGTTCAATAAATTTATCCGTCAGGATGGCGCCGGCCACGGTCAGCACAATCACCGAGCTGGCCATAAAGAACCAGTTATCAATCACGCTCACGTGCACGGTATCGCTCACCGCTTTTGCCGCTTCGGTGCTGATGCCGGAGAGCAGCACATCGGTGGTGACGATCAGCAGGTTGGCGGTAAAACCGGACGCCACGCCGGCAATCGCCGCGAGTAAACCGGCCACCGGATGGCGTCCGACGGCGAGGAAGATCAGCGCACCAAGCGGTGGCATCACCACCAGCGCCGCATCGGACGAGATGTGGCTGAAAAAGGCGATAAACAGCACCATGTAACTGGCGTAGCGACGACTGACGCGCGAGGCCATTTTGACCATCAGCGACTGCAGCAGCCCGATCTTCTCAGCCAGCCCGGCACCAATCACCAGCGCCAGAATCGAGCCCAGCGGGGTAAAGCCGCTGAAGTTTTTGATGATGTTGGGCAGAATCCACTGAATGCCCGCGACGCTGAGCAGGTTGTTGACGCGGACCAGTTCACCGTTGGCCGGGTTTTTTACCGCCACATCGAAGCTGCTGAGAATGGCGGTGGCGATCATCAGGACGACGATCAGGTAGACGAACAGTAAGAAGGGGTTGGGCACTTTATTGCCGACCCGCTCAATCCAGCTAAACAGCTTTCCTGGGCTGCGGTTTTCCGTGGTGGCTTCCATCGATTATTCCTCGTCAGTCGTCTTATTGTGTTTGCATGCCCGCCTGGGGCTCTATTTTTTTGTAATCTTGGGTGGTGCTCAGGTCGCCATAAATGGCGATGTGTATCGTGCGCTTATCGTGACGGTCGCCATGAATGGCGATGTGTATCGTGCGCTCATTGTGACGGTCGCCATTAATGGCGACCCTACGTTGTAGGGTGCGTATTTATACGCACCGTGTTACAGAACGCACGAAATCTGATGACGCATTCATGCGCACCGCGTTGTGCGGTTATTTCAATGTTGACGGCCTGACATCCGCAGGAATCGGACAGGCGTAAGGCTGCTCGCTGCGCACGCGTTGAAACTCTTCGCGGCAGCGCGCCAGCACGGCGTCATCCTGCAACAGCGTCAGGGCGGTGGCGGCCATCACTTTCGCGGCCAGGCACATCCCTTTATGCGCAACCGAACTGCGCCCCTGCGCCACTAACTGCCAGGTGTGCAGTGGCGTGCCGAAGGCGAAGCAGGGCGCGAAACACTGCGCGGTCGGCGTGACCCAACTGACATCGCCCACGTCGGTTGAGCCATACAACAGCTCGCGCGTCACGGCGTAAGGCGCGACCTCATCCATCAGCACTTTGTCACCCAGCGCCTCTGTCCAGGCGAGCCCGGCATCGCCGCCGGTACGCGCCGCGTTAAGTCGTGCATTGCGCAGATCGTCTTTCGTTAAGGTGGCACGGACGGCGGTGGCGAACTGCTGCTCCTCCGCGCTCCATGCCGGCAGACCAAACTGCTGCAAGTTACGTTCCATTACCGCTTCCAGCGCACGGTTTGGCACGTAATTGGAACAGGCTTTATCGAAGCGCACCGTCATCTGTGTATCGGTCATCAGCGCCGCGCCTCTGGCAATGTTGATCACCCGCTGGTAGATATCCTGCGCCTGGTCAAGCTGCGGTGCGCGGATCAGGTAGAGCACTTCGGCATCGGCCTGCACCACATTGGGCGATACGCCGCCGGTGTTCGTTACCGCATAGTGCAGACGCGCTTCCTGTACGATGTGCTCGCGCAGAAAGTTGGCGCCGGTGTTCATCAGCGTGACCGCGTCCAGCGCGCTGCGCCCCAGATGTGGCGAATTGGCCGCATGCGCTGCCACACCTTTGAAGTGGAACGCGGCCTGGATATTGGCAAGCGTGCTGAGGTTGAACATGCCGCTGAAGCCCTCCGGATGCCAGGTCACGGCGGCATCGACGTCATCAAACAGCCCTTCGCGCACCATGAAGGTCTTGCCGGATCCGCCCTCTTCGCCGGGGCAGCCGTAAAAGCGCAGCGTGCCGCGCTGGCCGTGTTGCGCCCACCACGCTTTAATTGCGAAGGCAGCGGCCAGCCCGGCGGTGCCCAGCAGGTTATGGCCGCAGCCATGTCCGTTGCCGTTTTCCACCAGCGGCTGCGGCGTCGCGCAGTTCGCCTGCTGGCTTAAACCGGCCAGCGCATCGAACTCACCGAGGATGGCAATCACCGGCTTGCCGCTGCCGACGCTGGCGATGAATGCCGTCTCGATATTGCCGACGCCGCGCTCTACGGTGAATCCCTCCTGCTCCAGCGCATCGGCCAGCAGCGCGGCAGATTGCGTCTCTTCAAAGCGGGTCTCCGGTACATCCCAGATGGCGTCGCTAATAGCGCTAAAGCGCGGCTGATTTTCATTGATGTAGCGATCAATAAAGTCGTGATGGCTCATCGTGCACCGCCAAACTGCGCCTGATTCAGCGCCAGGGTAGCCAGCGTCTGTACGGCGGTTGCCATGACCGCTTCGTCAAAATCGAACTTCGCATTGTGATGGCCTGCCGCCAGCTCACAGCCGAAAATCACGTATGACGCCTGACCGCCGTGCTGCTGCACGCGCTCCAGCATGTAGGTGGCGTCCTCCGAGCCGGCCGCCTGCGGTTTGGTGTCGATCACAGAGTTAAAGATGCCAAGCGCCACCGCCTGCTGATGGATAAAATCAACCCACGGCTGACTTGGCGTGCAGCTGCGTGCGCCGCCCATAAGCTTCACCTCGTGTTCAACGCCATACATCGCTGCCGCGCCGGCGATCGTGCGCAGCGCCTGCTGATAGATATCATCATTTACCTGATTGCTGACGCCACGTGTCTCTACCTTCATCAGCGCGCAATCGGGCACCACATTGCGGCCGGTACCGGCCTGCAGCACGCCCACGTTAACGCGCGCCACACCGCCGCTGTGCTGTGGCAGGCTATGCAACGCCAGCGTGGCCTGCGCGGCCGCCAGCACGCGTTCCGCCCGGCCTCCGGATTGCCGCCGGCATGGGCACCCACGCCGGTAAAGCTGACGTCCAGCTTGGTGGTCGCCAGGAAGCTGTCACTGCCGCAAACGATTTCTCCGGCAGGCACGCCAGTACCAAGATGGATGGCGGTAAACAGATCCACATCATCGACCACGCCCGCTGCCACCATCGCTTTCGCGCCGCGCACGCCCTCTTCAGCAGGCTGAAAGATGAGTTTGATCTTACCGCTTAGCCGATCTTTCATGGTCATCAGCACCTGTGCCAGCGCCAGACCAATGGTGGTGTGTCCGTCATGGCCGCAGGCGTGCATCATGCCGGCATTGCAGGAGGCAAAGCCTTCACGCGCGGGCAGGTGATCGCTATCGCGGCTTTCGTTCTGATCCAGCGCATCCATATCCACGCGGAAACCCATCACCGGACCGGGACGACCGGTGTCCAGCGTGGCCACCACGCCACAGAAGCCGCCGGAGAAGTGGGTAATCCACTGCGGTAGCGCGCCCTGTTCCACTGCTCGCGTCTCCTGCTGCGCCAGTACGTCTGCCGGGGGCAGCCCCATACGCGCATCAGCATCAATCACTTCACGACCCAGCTGTAGTTGATAACCAAGACGGTGCAGCTCCTCCGCGACCAGCGTGGCGGTGCGGAACTCCAGCCAGCCTGATTCAGCGTACTGGTGCAGATCGCGCCGCCGCGCCTGCATGTGGGGAATCTGCGCGTTTATGAGGTCGGAGAGGGTGTTCATCGGCATTTCCTTAGTGATGTTTTTTTATGCATTCACCCGAATCTACACAATGGTATTGGGGCACATAAGATGCGAATATCTTGTGTCTGATAAACAGCGGTTATCACAAAATCATGCCGGCTAATCTCAAATTACATCAGCTGCGCGCCTTTGTTGACGTGGCGCGCCAGGGCAGTATCCGCGCGGCCAGCCGCCTCTCCGGCTTGTCACAACCCGCTCTGACTAAAGCCATCCAGGAGCTGGAGCTGGTGCTGGGCGCACGGCTTTTTGAACGGCGCCAGCAGGGCGTAACGCTAACGGCTGTCGGCGATAACTTTTTTCGCCATGCCAGTCTGGTGCTGGAGGAGCTGCGCGTCGCGCAGGAGGATATTCAGCAGCGGCTGGGGCTGGCTGGCGGGCGGGTTAACATTGGCGTGGGCGGCAGCATCGCGCGCACCGTGATGCCGCAGGTTATTACCCAGTTTCATCGTGAATACCCGCTGGTGAAGGTGCGTATCGTGGAGGGGCAGCTGGTGTCGATGGTGCATGAACTGCGCCAGGGGGCGCTGGATTTCACTATCAATACCTATGATCGGCACCATCTCGATCAGGAGCTGATTTTTGAGCGGCTGATGCAGCGCGACTATCAGGTGGTGATGCGCAAAGGGCATCCGATGGCGCATGCGCGCTCGCTGGCGGAGCTACAGCACTGCGACTGGACCATGCCGACCCCGCAGGCAGCTACTATCGCCTGCTGCACGATCTGTTTGGCGAGCTGGGCATGGCGCCGAAGATCGTGGTGACCTGCGAAACCTTTATGGCCTGTACCAGTCTGGTCGCAAAGAGCGATTTCGTCAGCATTATCTCACGCGATGTGATTGAAGATCCGACCCACGGCGGTCAGCTGATTGCACTGGATCTGGATGATCCTTTGCCTAAAGCGACGTTTTATTTGATCCAGCGAAAAGATACCGCGCTGACGCCGATGAGTGCCTATATGGCACAGCTTTTCCGGCGTTACTGCCAGCCATGACGGGGCAAAAAGGCGATCGTCTACACTTAATCTGTACGTGAAGCTAACCCAACCCATTGGCGGAGGTAACAATGCAAGTGAGCCCTTATCTGTTTCTGTATGGTCGCTGCGAAGAGGCGATTGAATTCTATCTGCAGGCTACCGGCGGCGAGATTCTGCAAAAAATGACCTTCGGCGATATGCCGGAGCAGGGTGAGCAAGTGGGTGACCAGTCCGCGCCGCCGCTGCCGCCAGAGAAGATCATGCATGCGCATCTGCGTATCGGGCAGGGCGAATTGATGCTCAGCGATGGTGACACGTCAAAGCCGCCCGCGTCTGAACATGCCGGTTACGCCGTCAGCCTGGCAACGCCGGATGAAGCAGAGGGTAAAGCGTGGTTTGAGAAGTTATCGGCAGGCGGGAAAGTGACTACGCCGTGGCAGGAGACATTCTGGTCGAATGGCTTCGGGATGTTTATCGATAAGTTCGGTATTCCGTGGCGTATCAATGTGGTGAAGCCACAGTCTTAATCTGACGCCCGGCAAGTTTTCACTGATAACGCGTTTTTCGGGTCGCCTCTTCTGGCGACCCGACTGTCAGACTTAGAAGTTGTAACCCACCACCAGGTAGTAACCCCAACCGGTCGATTTCACTTCAAACGGACCTCTGCCAAAGTTCAGCTCCTGGCCATCCGCCCACTGTCCACCGTTGTGGAAATAACGCGCCACAGTTGAAACGTGCCAGTGGTCGTAGTTCAGCGACAGGATATGGCTGGAGGCGATGGAGTTGCTGGTGCGCGAGCGGTCAGATTTGTCACGCAGATCGGAACCCCAGTCGAAGTTAGTGAAGCCGATGTAGCTCAGCTTGCCGCCCCACAGGTCGGTGATCGGGACAAAGTACTTCACTTTGAAGCGGTAGCCATCCCAGCTGTTTTCGTTAGCCGCACCGTAGTTTTCCCACTGGTATTTGGCATAGACGTTCAGAGACAGGCCGACATCGCTGTGCGTATCAATATCGGTACCCAGACCCATGTACCAGGTGTTCTGACGGTTATCGCTGTTGCGACCCATGTCATAGATGTAGTTGTTGGCGAAGTACCACTCTTTAAATGGACCAAATGCCAGGCTGGTGCCGGTCAGTTTGTCGATAGAGAAGCGCGGTTCAATCTCCATGAACATCGGCGAACCGTGATCAAACACGCCGTTAGCGTTGCTGTTACCCACGCCGAAGAAGTTGGTCAGATCCAGATAGCCGTAGAAGTCGAACCAATCTTTTTTAGTAAAGGCTTCGTATTCGAGATAGACATCGTTATTGAACTGCGGTCCGAAGCGGGTGTGATAGCTGCCTACCACGTTAACGCTCTGGTGCCACCAGTCGGAGAGGTATTGCGGGTCGCTCTCTGCCGCCTGTGCTGCGCCAGTCCAGCTGCTGGCCAGTAAGGCCCCTGCTATCAATGCTTTAAATTTCATTATTGTTAACCACATGCTTGTGATCGCCGCAGTTGCGCCGCGATCGGGTGAAATCGATCCCAGGGGATGGGCAGTGTGCTGTTTTAGCCGGTCTGAGGTGCCGGTTTTTCAGGCCCGCGTAATGTGCCTGTAACAGGGCGATAGAAAATAGATTTTGATCACGTTTGTCAAAAAGTGTTGCATTTGGATTCAGTAGAAATGTGACAAAGGTCACAATATTGCCGCGTCGCGAACGGAACTGCGCAACCGATTACGTGTCGTTAATGTGTTTTGACAGGCGCGGATGAGATCGCTTGCGCGGAGCAATAGAGCAGGTTTCGTTCGCCATGGGCAATGGCAGTTGCCGGGGAAGGGAGCCGGTTTCGTTCGCCATGGGCAATGGCAGTTGCCGGGGAAGGGAGCAGATTCCGTTCGCTACAGGCAATGGCAGTTGCAGTTTCCGCCGTGCGCGACCGGGC
>NZ_MLFS01000002.1 GCF_002095485.1 Pantoea wallisii
TTACCCTCCCTTCTTCCCTTAACCATCGGTACCGCTGTTTATAAGGAGCTGATTCAGTTTTGATTCTGGAGTGGCGACCTGCAGGGCTGCCAGCCGCCTTTACAAACCGCGCTGCGCCATCAGGCGAGCCAGATCCACCAGACGGTTTGAGAAGCCCCACTCGTTATCATACCAGGCGAGGATCTTGACCAGGTTACCGCCAATTACCAGCGTTGACAGACCATCAATAATCGACGAACGGGGATCGCCCTGGTAATCACTCGACACCAGCGGTTCATCGCTGTAACCGAGAATACCGTGCAACGGGCCTTCCGCCGCGGCGGCTTTAAATGCTTCATTCACCTCTTCGGCGGTGACATCGCGCTTCAGCGTCACGGTCAAATCGACGATAGAGACCACCGGCACCGGCACGCGCAGCGAATAGCCGGTCAGACGGCCGTCCAGCTCGGGAATAACGCGCCCCAGCGCCTTCGCGGCACCGCTGGAGTAAGGCACAATCGACAGCGCCGCCGCCCGCGCACCGCGCAGATCTTTCTCCGGCTGATCGTGCAGGGCCTGGCTGTTGGTATAGGCGTGCGTGGTGTTCATCAGGCCGTGTTCAATACCAAACGCCTGATGCAGGACCTGCGCCGCCGGTGCCAGGCCATTGGTGGTGCAGCTGCCGTTGCTCACCACAAAGTGCTGCTGCGGATCGTAATGCTGGTCATTAACGCCCATCACAATGGTCAGGTCGTCATTTTTGCCGGGCGCAGAGATGATCACGCGCTTCGCACCGCCATGCGTAATGTGTACTGCAGCTTTATCGCGCTCGGTAAAGAAGCCGGTGGCTTCAATCACGATATCTACCCCAACATCGGCCCAGCGAATGTTGGCGGGATCGCGCTCGCTGAACACGCGCACCGCTCTATCGTCAATGCGCAGCTCGCCTTCACCGGCCGTAACCTCTGCCGGTAAGCGACCCAGCAGGGAGTCGTGTTTCAGCAGATGCGCCAGCGTTTTGCTGTCAGTAAGGTCATTGATAGCGACGATCTTGATGTCATCGCTGCCCAGTGCTGCGCGGAATACGTTACGTCCGATACGGCCAAAGCCGTTAATGCCTACCTTGATCATGATTGACTCCTTTGTGAAGTAATTGCAGTCACTGTAGGCCTGGCGGACTCTGGCGTAAACGACAAAAAAGGATCACTTTACGCCATTTTGCGGCAGTGGAAGCGCTGGCGATATTCACCCGGCGTAAGATGCAGCTGCCGCTCAAAACTGCGGCGCAGGTTGATGCTGCTGCCAAAGCCGGTTGCCATGGCGATACGCTCCAGCGTCTCGGTGCTCTGCTCCAGCCGCTGCCGGGCCGCTGCCAGACGAGCTTCCGCCACGTAGCGCGCCGGCGAGACGCCGGTTTCCCGGGTAAACACGCGGGTAAAGTTGCGCGGACTCATGGCAACCTCGGCGGCCAGTCTTTCCACCGACAGATCGTCCGCAAGGTGGCCGCCGATCCAACTCTGCAGTTGGCTAATCGGGCCGGTATCACTGGCCGGTTGCAGATGGAAGCGGCTGAACTGCATCTGTCCGCCCGGGCGCCGCAGATACATCACCATATCCTGCGCAATGTCGCGCGCCACGCTGAAGCCAAAATCCTCTTCCACCAGCGCTAATGTCAGGTCAAAACCAGAGCTGACACCGCCGGATGTCCAGATGGGGCCGTCCTGAATATA
The DNA here is from genome assembly GCF_002095485.1 of Pantoea wallisii. Taxonomy (GTDB): domain Bacteria; phylum Pseudomonadota; class Gammaproteobacteria; order Enterobacterales; family Enterobacteriaceae; genus Pantoea; species Pantoea wallisii. The sequence goes on from NZ_MLFS01000002.1 coordinate 1,710, forward strand.
CAGCGGGCCGCTTTCCACCTGTACGCGTGGATAGCGCGTCTGCAACGTCTCCAGCAGCCGCCAGTGGCTGGTAGCGCGGCGACCATCCAGCAAGCCCGCCTCCGCCAGCAGCAGGGAGGCGCCGCAAATTGAGACGACGCGCCGCGCCTGTGGTGCCGCCAGCCGGACAAAGTCCACCACCATGTTGCCCTCTTCGACGCTGTCGCCGCGTCCTGTAATCATGATGGTATCCCAGGCGGCGCGCGGATCGAGCTCCGCCAGCTTGAGGTCCGCCAGCAGGTTCAGGCCGGACTGGCCGTGAATAACCTGATGTGGTTGCGTGGTGGCAATACTGATGCGATAGCGTGGCTGGTCAACGCCCACCGGCAGGTGCAGATTGGCGTGCATGAGGATATCGGCGATGCCCGCCGCTTCGAACAGCATGCCGCCGTCCGGTACAATAATCAGAAAGGTTTTCATGGCGTAAAATGTACCTTTACCATGAAAGATGTCAACGCATGATTATGCGCTTCACACATATTCGGGCATCGCCGGAACTTCACTGTCCGTCTGTGATTTCCAGGACAGATCAGCCCGCGCGACCACTGCTAACGCTCGAAAAGCACGGGTGATTATGCTAGCGTCTGGCTATCTGGCCGTGCCCTCTGCGCGGCCATCATCGGGTATCAGACAGGAAAGATTATGGATAATCACTCAGGGAAGCACGCCACCTCCACGGACACGCTCACCGTGTCCTGTCACCTCTATAACCGCACGTCTGTTTTCATTGCCACACTGCTGGGCTCCGTACTGGCAGGCGGCGTGCTCATGGCGTGGAATTATCAGCGTACCGGACAGCCCACGCAGGCGAAAAAAGCCTGGCTCTATGGCTTCTGTGGTTTGCTCGCGACCTGTATCGCCTCGCTCTATATTCCGGCTAACATTCCCGGGCCGGCGATTGTCGTGCCGCTGGCATTTGCCATGTCCGTCATCCATCAGCATGTTCAGGGCGACATGCTAAAGCGTCATTTGCATCACGGTGGCCAGCTGGCATCGAAATGGCGAGCGGCTGGCGTGGGCTGCATGACGATGCTGGCTATTATGCTGGTGCTAATGATGATCTATAGCGTAGTGCGCTGACCACCATGATGGATAATCCTTTTGATCGGTTTTTAATGCATCCGCCGGCTACGCGGCTGACGGGCATGGCTCGCTTTGGTCTCGATTTTCTCTGGTTCGGCATCAAAGAGCTGCGTGCCTGCCTATTTGCCGGCCTGTTCTTTGTCGCTATCTTCTCTGTACCGCGTGCTGGCCTGTTTGGTATAGCGCGCTATGACGTACTGCTGCTGATTGCGCTGGCGATTCAGCTAATGATGATCGCCGTCCGGCTGGAGAGCTGGGATGAGTTGAAAGCCATTACGCTTTTTCATTTGCTTGGTTTTGCGCTGGAATTATTTAAAACCTCCTCAGCGATTGGCTCGTGGCACTACCCGGACGATGCGTGGAGTAAAATCGGCGGCGTGCCGCTATTTAGCGGCTTTATGTACGCCGCCGTCGGGAGCTATATTATTCAGTGCTGGCGATTAATGGACCTGAAAATACGTCACCATCCGCCGATTTTGTTTGCCGTTCTGCTCTCACTGGCGTTATATGCCAACTTCTTCACCCATCATTTTATCGGCGATTATCGCTGGCACATTGCCTGTATTGCGCTTGGCCTGTATGCACGTTCAGAGGTGATTTTTACCCCTTACGATCGCCCTTACCGGATGCCGCTGCTGGTGGCATTTATTCTGATCGGCTTTTTTATCTGGCTGGCAGAGAATCTCGGTACGCTGTTTGGCGTATGGCAATATCCTAATCAGATAGGGGCATGGGCCACCGTGCATGTGGGGAAGTGGGGCGCCTGGTCGCTACTGGTGATGATGACATTTACCATCACGCTGTTTCTGAAGGACATTAAGCAGCGGGTACATATTGCTCAGTGAGGTCAACGGCAATCCGTTGCCGGCGGATTATCAGTAGGATCAGTGATAGTTAACCGTCACGATCTGCACGCTGCGCTGATGCACCGCATGCACACTACCCAGATTGTAAGGCAGCGCCTGGGCGCGGGCGGTAAGTTGCAGTGGCAGGGTATGCATCACGCCACCCCGCGTGCAATGCAAGGCCGGTCGCTGAGTGTTGGCTGATTTACAGGTGTCATCAATGACTGCACCGCTGAATGTCACCTGGCCGCCCGCTGCGCACACGGCGTGGCTGGTGGCAAACAGTAAAGGAAGCAGAAGTCGCTTTTTCATCGTGTCTTTCCTCATCAGATTTGAAGACGGTATCGCGTGAATTCACCACGGGAACTGCATAAGTATACTCAGCGCAGCGATAATCTGATTGAGGGAATAGGTGACAAAAGGGAGTGCGTGGCGGGTATTAGGCTGGCGTAAAGAGCAGATAAAAAAATCCACGCCGGAGCGTGGATTATGGGGCAGTGGGTGAATCAGACGTTAAACAGGAAGTTCATCACATCGCCATCTTTAACGATGTAGTCTTTCCCTTCTGAACGCATCTTACCGGCCTCTTTCGCACCCTGTTCACCTTTATAGGCAACGAAGTCATCAAATGCGATGGTTTGGGCGCGGATAAAGCCTTTCTCGAAGTCGGTGTGGATTTTACCGGCGGCCTGCGGTGCAGTTGCGCCCACCGGAATAGTCCAGGCACGTACCTCTTTCACGCCTGCGGTGAAATAGGTCTGCAGATTGAGCAGGGCATAACCGGCGCGAATCACGCGGTTCAGGCCTGGCTCTTCCAGACCCAGCTCGGCCATAAACTCGTCGCGTTCTTCATCGTCCAGTTCTGCGATATCAGACTCCACCGCGGCACACACCGGCACCACCACAGAACCTTCCGCTTCAGCAATCGCGCGCACCTGATCCAGATACGGGTTGTTTTCGAAACCGTCTTCGTTAACGTTGGCGATGTACATGGTGGGCTTCAGCGTCAGGAAGCTCAGGTAGCGGATGGCCGCTTTCTCATCGGCATCCAGCTGCAGCGAGCGCAGCATACCGGCATTTTCCAGATGTGGCAGGCACTTCTCCAGCGCAGCCAGCTCCGCTTTAGCGTCTTTGTCGCCGCCTTTGGCTTTTTTCTGGCAACGCTGAATCGCGCGTTCGCAGGTGTCGAGATCCGACAGTGCCAGCTCAGTATTGATCACGTCAATATCTTCCGCCGGATTCACTTTGCCTGAGACGTGAATGATGTTGTCGTTCTCGAAGCAGCGCACCACGTGACCAATCGCTTCGGTTTCACGGATGTTGGTCAGGAACTGGTTGCCCAGACCTTCACCTTTCGAGGCACCTTTCACCAGGCCGGCAATATCGACGAACTCCATGGTGGTGGGCACAACGCGCTGCGGCTTGACGATCTCGCTCAGCTGATCGAGGCGCAGATCGGGCATCGGTACTACGCCGGTGTTAGGCTCGATGGTGCAGAACGGAAAGTTGGCTGCTTCGATACCCGCTTTGGTCAGCGCATTAAACAGGGTGGATTTACCGACGTTCGGCAGGCCCACAATACCGCATTTAAATCCCATGGTCTGATTACCTTTCTCACTGAGTGTGCAGCGCTGCTGGCAGCGCCGACTGATTCAAAAAATTTCGCGCATTATACACAGAATTACCTGCGGCGGCGCGGGAATTGGCTTAGCTGGCTTTGAACGCGTGCAGGCGGTTCATGGCTTTGATTTTATCCTCTTTCAGCCACAGCTCGGTACAACGCACCGCCTCATCCACTGCATCATCAATCAGTTTTTGCTCGCTGGCCGGCGGTTTACCCAGCACAAAGCCGGTCACTTTATTGCGATCGCCCGGATGACCGATTCCGACGCGCAGACGGTGGAAGTTATTGTTATTGCCAAGCTTGCTGATGATGTCTTTTAAACCGTTGTGGCCACCATGGCCGCCGCCCTGTTTCAATTTAGCCACGCCCGGCGGCAGATCCATCTCATCATGCGCCACCAGAATCTCTTCCGGCGTAATGCGATAAAAAGTTGCCATCGCCGCAACGGCTTTACCGCTCAGGTTCATGAAAGTGGTTGGCACCAGCAGACGCACATCTTCACCCGCCAGCGACAGGCGTGCGGTATAGCCGAAAAACTTCGGCTCCTCTTTTAAGGACTGATTGTGGCGGCTGGCGAGCAAATCGACGTACCAGGCACCGGCGTTATGGCGCGTTGCGGCGTATTCAGCGCCGGGATTAGCCAGCCCGACAATCAGTTTAATGCTGCTCACGATGTTTATCCTGTCTTGCTGCGGAAAGGGCGATAGTTTACTGCCTGGCGGCAGGGATGACAAAGGGCGCTGCCGGTTATTGGTGTCGCGACGTGATTAATCAATTTCTATCGAAATCAAGGCGCTGGCGGTAAAGTTTTGTCAGAGATTGTGAAAAATGTGTGATCCTGTCCGCAACGTCAGGGCCAGTCATTGCCTAAACTTATAGCAAATTAACCTTACGTGCTGTTTTTTGCTTTGCTCAAATGGATGGAGGTGAATCATGAAACGTCAACACTGCCGTGTTATGGGCAATGGCCTGATGTGTCTCGGCTTACTGACAATGGTACTTGGCGTCAGTTATTCAATCATCAATCAGTTGCCTTCGGTCAATCTGCCGCAGTTCCTCGCGCATGGGGCGATGTTCAGCATCTTCGTAGGGGCGTTGCTATGGCTGGCAGGCGCACGCGTGAGCGGGCGTGAAAAAGTGGAAGATCGCTATTACTGGCTACGCCACTACGGTGATAAACGCTGCCGCCGTAATCATCACTCTTCTCATTAAGAGGCCACTGCGGTACTCATCAACTCCGGGTGCCCGACATAGTGCTCAATACGGTTACGGCCGCTGGCTTTAGCGCGATACAGCGCTTCATCAGCCAGCGCCAGCAGGGCAGGGAACGCCTGATGCGGCAGGCTGGCGGTGGCGAATCCGATACTCACCGTATAACAGATGTCGTTAGGTTGCGACAGCTGTGTCGCCAGACGGATACGCTCACAAACCCGTCGGGCCTGCTCACTGTCGCCCGGCAGCAGCGCGGCGAACTCCTCGCCGCCCAGCCGGGCAAAATGGCTCTCACCGGGTAACAACGCTTTTACCACCTGACAAAAATCAATCAGCACCCGATCGCCCTGCAGATGGCCGTAATGATCATTGATGCTTTTGAAGTGGTCGAGATCAAACAGTACGGCGGTGTAAATGTAGGGTTTTGGCTGGCGACTTTGACGCATAATCAATCGCTCCGCCTGCTCAAACAGCGCACGCCGGTTCCAGACGCTGGTAAGCGGATCATGTAAGGATGCCAGCTTATGGGCAAGCTGAGTACGTTCATTAACCATCGCCAGAATGGTGAAGGCCAGCCCAATGACAAACAGAATGGACTCAAGGATCACGTACACCGAAAAGCCCGATCCGCCAATCGCGCCCCGTACCGGCGTCGCCACCGCATCGTCCAGAAATATACGCGCAACGTGAAACAGCAGGTGGATCCACAGCAGAATTTGCGCCGGCCAGAAGGTCACCGGGAGCGTGGCGCGCGATTGCCACAGCAGACGAATCAGTGCGCCCGTATAGATAATGCACAACAGGCACATCATCAGTACGCGTTTAGGCGGATCATAATAGAACTGCGGAAACAGGCACAAAACTGCCCAGAGCAGCGCGCCGCATAGCCAGCTCACTCCCAGGGGCTGCTGGCAGAAGGTACGAAAGGCGCTGAGCAGGCCGCCATAGGCCAGCAGCATCACGACGTTACCGGCAGCAATCGGCAGGAAGTGCAGGCCGGCACTGCGCAGGCTGCTCAGGAAAACCGCACCAAGCGTTAGCACCAGTGCCAGCGTGGTGAAGCCAAGCACGCGATCGTATTGCGCGCCCACCCAGGCGAAAACCAGAATGATGCTCAGAAACCCCAGCACGTAGAGCTCACAAATAAACAGTGTGTAGATGTCGAGCGTCATAGTGGTCGGAGTTCTCAGCAAAAGTGTGGAGGAAAATACCACTAATCACTGGACCACAAAAGTGCGGAAGCAGGCGTCAGAGAAAAAGAGTGGAAGGCTGCAAGAATAGCGGGATTAAGCGCAATTTATCGCGCAAATATCTTCGGTGAAAGCGGCTTAATCGGTCAATAAGCCCAACGCGGAAATGAAAAAACCGGGCGCGAGGCCCGGTTAACGACGAACGATTAATGCTCGAACATCGCAGAGATGGATTCTTCGTTGCTGATACGACGAATCGCTTCGGCCAGCATGCCGGAGAGCGTCAGGGTGCGCACGTTTGGCAGGGATTTCATCTCTTCTGACAGCGGAATCGTGTCACAGACAATCACCTGATCGATCACTGACTTGCGCAGATTTTCAACCGCATTGCCTGAGAAGATAGGGTGAGTCGCATAGGCAAACACGCGTTTTGCCCCACGCTCTTTCAGTGCTTCAGCCGCTTTGCACAGCGTACCGCCGGTGTCGATCATATCGTCGACCAGTACACAGTCACGACCCGCAACGTCACCAATAATGTGCATCACCTGAGAAACGTTCGCGCGCGGACGACGTTTATCGATGATTGCCATATCGGTATCGTTGAGCAGTTTGGCGATAGCGCGGGCACGCACTACGCCACCGATATCCGGAGAGACCACAATCGGGTTTTCCAGACCAATCTGCAGCATATCTTCCAGCAGGATAGGGCTACCGAACACGTTATCAACCGGGACATCAAAGAAGCCCTGGATCTGTTCGGCGTGCAGGTCAACCGTCAGAACACGGTCAACACCTACACTGGAGAGAAAGTCCGCTACCACTTTGGCGGTAATCGGCACGCGGGCAGAGCGCACGCGGCGGTCCTGGCGGGCATAACCAAAGTAGGGGATAACAGCAGTAATACGACCAGCAGAAGCCCGACGCAGCGCGTCGACCATCACAACCAGCTCCATCAGATTATCATTGGTGGGGGCACAGGTGGACTGGATGATGAAAATATCACCACCGCGTACATTTTCATTAATCTGTACACTGACTTCACCATCACTGAAACGGCCGACAGCGGCGTCTCCGAGGCTGGTGTAAAGGCGGTTGGCAATACGTTGTGCTAGTTCCGGGGTGGCGTTACCAGCAAATAGCTTCATATCAGGCACGAGAAGAACCTCAGGCTTGGCGTCCAGAGAATGAACCGCTCAAAAATAACCGGCGAATACATTTGAGCCTGTTCATACGGGTGTGTTAATGCGCAATGTGCAGTATCTGGAACAGGGTGACACTGTCACGCATACGCTTTGAGCCCGGAAAGGGTGCGCTGCAACGGCGAGAGATTAAGCCCGCGCGCCACAAATCCGCATATCCATTTCGGGGCAAGCTCCAGCACCTGACGAGCAGCAGCCTCGGTGTCAAATTCAGCAAACACACAGGCGCCGGTGCCAGTCAGGCGCGACGGCGCGTATTCTAGCAGCCAGGAAAGCAGCGCATCAACCTCGCGAAAACGTTTTCTTGCCACAGCTTCACAATCATTATGAAAAGGGCGCTGCAGCAGTTCATCTAATGTGCGTATTGGTGAATTGCGCGTCAGGTCGGCATCACGGAAGATATCCGGCGTTGCAATGCTGACGCCGGGATGCGCCACCAGATACCACTTTTCCACCGGTTCGACGGGGTGCAACTGCTCGCCCACGCCTTCGGCAAACGCCGCCTGGCCGCGGACAAACACTGGCACATCGGCACCCAGTGATACGCCAGTCGCCGCCAGCTCATCCACGCTCAGACCGGCCTGCCATAAGTGATTCAGCGCGACCAGCACCGTCGCGGCATCCGAAGAGCCGCCGCCCAGACCACCGCCCATCGGCAGGCGTTTCTCCAGCGCGATACGCGCACCTGCATCGGCGCGCACGGTACCTTTATCCTGTGCCGCCTGTTTCAGCGCCAGGGCAGCGCGCACGATCAGGTTGTCTTGATCGGCCACGCCCGCGAGGGGTGTCAGCAGCGTAATATGACCGCTGCTGTCCGGGATAATCTCCAGCGTGTCGCCGTAATCCAGAAACTGAAACAGCGTTTGCAGGTTGTGATAGCCGTCCGGGCGACGGCCGGTGATGTAGAGAAACAGGTTCAGTTTTGCCGGAGCAGGCCAGGTGGTGATCATTGCGTGGTCCAGCTATCCATACGCAGTTTGATGCGCTGATCGCCTTCGGTCAGCTCCAGGTTGGCCGGCAGCGGCGGGTTCACTTTGCTGTCGTAGCCTGAAATATTTACTTTCCACTGCTGACCGTTACGGCTGTAATTCAGGCTCTGCAGCTGGTACTGGCCGTTGAGCTGGTAATCCGTGGCATCGCCAGGCAGGCCCATCATCCACTGACGCAGGTTCGCCAGCGGAATGTCCATGCCTGTCAGCTGCGAGATCATCTTCTCCGCATCATTGCTGACGTAGCGCTTGCCCTTGTTATCAACGATCTGCACCACAGAGCCCTGCGCATCCAGCTGCAGTTCGGTACTGCCCAGCGGATTGGTGAGCAACAGGCGATAGCGATCGGCGGCGGTTTGCTGCCAGTTAAAGCGCGCATACACTTTCTGCTTGTCAGAGAGATAAGCAAACGCGCCGCGCGTCTGATACTGGCTGATCTTCGCAACAGCCTGCTGGTGCTGCTGCCACTGCGGAGATGTCGTGCTGGGACCAGGACCCTGCTGGGGTTTGTTGATGCTACAGGCTGCCAGCAATACGCTGGCGAGGGGCAAAAGGCGCAACAGCTTGCGCGGGGGCAAATGCATCACGTGGTCGTCTCCTCAGACACGTTTTTACTTCGTAACCGGTAACGCTAACCATCCGCATCAGAGCCGTCAATGGCGTTGAGGGGAAAATTACGCACGATCAGTTTAATCTTATTACAGTCATAGCCTTTGTATGGCTTTTCTTGATCTGCTGCATCTTGTAGAATGCGCTTCACAAAACCCTGACAATTATTGGGACTTCCCAACCCGATCACCATGACGCTGCTTGCTCTCGGAATCAACCACAAAACCGCCCCTGTTGCGCTGCGCGAACGTGTTTCGTTCACGCCGGACACGCTGGATCAGGCCTTAAACAGCCTGCTATCCCAGCCGATGGTGCAAAGCGGTGTGGTGCTCTCCACCTGTAATCGTACTGAACTCTATCTTAGCGTAGAGCAGCAGGCCGATCTGCAGGAGAAGCTGGTGCGCTGGTTGTGTGATTACCACGATCTGCATGAAGAGGACGTGCGTAACAGCCTCTACTGGCATCAGGATAATGCCGCGGTCAGTCACCTGATGCGCGTAGCCAGCGGCCTGGATTCGCTGGTGCTGGGCGAGCCGCAGATCCTCGGTCAGGTAAAAAAAGCCTTTGCTGACTCCTCGCGTGACCATGCGCTGAGCAGCGAGCTGGAGCGCATGTTCCAGAAAACGTTCTCGGTAGCCAAGCGCGTGCGCACCGAAACGGAGATCGGCGCCAGTGCGGTGTCGGTCGCCTTCGCTGCCTGTTCGCTTGCCCGTCAGATATTTGAATCACTCAGCACGGTGAATGTGCTGCTGGTCGGCGCCGGTGAAACCATCGAGCTGGTGGCGCGCCATCTGCGTGAACACAGCGTGAAAAAGCTGATGATCGCTAACCGCACCCGTGAGCGCGCGCAGCTGCTGGCTGACGAAGTGGGTGCGGAGGTAATCGGCCTGGCCGATATTGAAACCCGCCTGGCCGACGCCGACATTATTATCTCCTCCACCGCCAGCCCACTGCCGATTATCGGTAAAGGCATGGTGGAGCGCGCGCTGAAGGCGCGTCGTAATCAGCCAATGCTGCTGGTGGATATCGCCGTACCGCGCGATGTTGAGCCGGAAGTGGGCAAGCTGGCTAACGCTTACCTGTACAGCGTGGATGACCTGCAGGCGATCATTGAGCAGAACATGGCGCAGCGCAAAGCGGCGGCGGTTCAGGCTGAAAGCATTGTGGTGCAGGAGAGCGGCGAGTTTATGGCCTGGCTGCGCGCGCAAAGCGCCGGCGAGAGCATTCGCGAGTACCGTGCGCAGGCTGATGATGTGCGTGCCGAGCTACAAGAGCGTGCGCTGGCGGCGCTGCGACAGGGCGCGGACGCGGAAAAAGTTCTGCAGGAGCTGGCCCACAAGCTCACCAACCGTTTGATTCATGCTCCAACCAAATCACTGCAGCAGGCCGCGCGCGATGGCGATAGCGAACGCCTGCAGATCTTACGTGACAGCCTCGGTTTAGAGTAATCTGGTCTGTCACGACCTATCACTGGGATACCCTCTATTAGATGAAGAGCTCGATTGTTGCCAAGCTGGAAGCGCTGCAGGAACGCCATGAAGAAGTGGAAGCGTTACTGGGCGATGCCGGCGTTATTGGCGATCAGGACCGTTTCCGCGCGTTATCACGCGAATATGCCCAGCTGACTGACGTCACCCGCTGCTTCCGCGAATGGCAGCAGGTGCAGGAAGACGTTGAAACAGCCGAAATGCTGCTCGACGATCCGGAAATGCGCGACATGGCGCAGGAAGAGTTGAAACTGTCGCGCGACAAGCGTGAAGTGCTTGAACAGCAATTGCAGGTGCTGCTGCTACCGAAAGATCCTGACGATGAGCGCCCGTGCTTTGTCGAAGTGCGCGCCGGAACGGGTGGTGATGAAGCGGCGATTTTTGCCGGCGATCTGTTCCGCATGTACAGCCGTTACGCCGAAGGGCGCCGCTGGCAGGTGGAGATCATCAGCGCCAACGAAGGTGAGCACGGCGGTTACAAAGAGGTGATTGCACGCATTACCGGCGATGGCGCATACGGCCGCATGAAGTTTGAATCCGGCGGTCATCGCGTTCAGCGCGTGCCGGAAACCGAATCGCAGGGCCGTATTCACACCTCGGCCTGTACCGTTGCGGTAATGCCGGAGCTGCCTGAAGCGGAGCTACCTGACATCAACCCGGGCGATCTGAAGATCGACACCTTCCGTTCATCGGGTGCCGGTGGTCAGCACGTTAATACCACCGATTCAGCCATCCGTATTACCCACCTGCCTACCGGCATTGTGGTGGAGTGCCAGGACGAACGCTCGCAGCACAAAAACAAAGCTAAAGCGCTGGCGGTGCTCGGTGCGCGTATTCACGCGGCGGAGATGGCAAAACGCCATGCCGCAGAAGCCTCTACACGCCGCAATCTGCTGGGCAGCGGCGATCGCTCCGATCGTATTCGTACCTATAACTTCCCGCAGGGCCGCGTTACCGACCACCGTATTAACCTGACGCTCTACCGTCTGGACGAGACGATGGAGGGCAAGCTGGATACGCTGATTGAGCCGATTGTGCAGGAGTATCAGGCCGATCAGCTCGCCGCGCTGGCCGGGCAGGATTGATGAATATTCGTCGCTGGCTACAGCACGCAGTGGCTGCGTTATGTGGTGGCGATAGCCCGAAGCGCGATGCAGAGATTTTGCTGGGCTTTGTTACCGGCAAATCCCGCAGCTGGCTGATAGCGTTTGACGAGCACGAACTGGATGACGCGCAGCGGGCACAGCTTGAGGTACTGCTGGCGCGTCGCGTGCAGGGCGAACCGATCGCCCATCTCGTCGGCGAGCGCGAGTTCTGGTCGCTGCCGCTGCGTGTCAGCGAGGCCACGCTGATCCCGCGCCCGGATACCGAAGTGCTGGTAGAGCAGGCGCTGGCGCATCTGCCTGCGCATCCCGCCACCCTGCTCGATCTCGGTACCGGTACCGGGGCAATTGCTCTGGCGCTGGCCAGTGAACGCCGCGATTGCCAGGTGTTTGGCTGCGATCGCATTCCTGCCGCCGTGGCGCTGGCGCAGGAGAACGCGCAGCGGCTGCATATCGGCAACGCGCACTTCCAGTTAAGCCACTGGTTCCGCGATCTTCCCGCCCAACGTTTTGACCTCATCGTCAGTAATCCTCCCTATATTGATGCCGCCGATGAACATCTGCAGCAGGGCGATGTGCGCTTTGAGCCGCTTAGTGCATTAGTGGCGGAAGAGGCAGGGCTGGCGGATCTCCGTTTTATCATTCACAGCGCGCCGCAGTGGCTGCGGGCGCACGGCTGGCTGCTGCTGGAGCACGGCTGGCAGCAGGGCGCGGCGGTGCGCGCGCTGATGACAGAGCACGGTTATCAGGCGGTGAACACCGTCAACGATTACGGCGGCAATCCGCGCGTAACCTCAGGACAACTGATTAAGGAAGCATAATGGCCAGCTGGTATCCGCTGATTAAACAATTTCACCTGCTCACCGTAGCCATTACCATTAGCCTGTTTTTGCTACGATTTTACTGGTTAACCACCGGCTCCGCGCTGCTGCAGCGCCGCTGGGTACGCATTGCACCGCATATCAATGATACGTTCCTGCTGCTGAGCGGCGTGCTGCTGGTGTTGATAACCCATTTTTACCCCTTCACACCACAAGGAAGCTGGCTGACGGAGAAGCTGTTAGGGGTTATCATCTACATCGCCTTAGGTTCTGTGGCATTAAGCCGTCGCCCGCGTAAAATGGGGACCCGTTGGATTGCCTGTTTAATTGCAATCGTAGCGTTGCTGTTTGTGATTAAGCTGGCGATGACCAAAATGCCGATATTGGGGATAGTATGACCTCGCCAGTGCAACTTGATTTTAGTGAGACACCGTTAAGTGAAGCGGTGATTGGCGCCACCTGCGCCATACGTAATGATTTCTCTGCGCCCTCTGTGCAGCAACAGCTGGCCGATTTAGTGGAAGAGGCGCGCGCCTACGTCAGTAGCGAGCAGGACGCCGATCTGCAGCTGGAGAAGCTGCTGGAGCTGTTTTATCGCCAGTGGGGTTTTGGCGGTGCCGGCGGCGTCTACAATTTATCGGACGCGCTGTGGATCGATAAAGTGCTGAAGAGCCGTCAGGGTACGGCGGTGTCACTGGGCGTGATTCTGCTGCACATCGCGGAAGAGCTGGAGCTGCCGCTGATGCCGGTGATTTTCCCCACTCAGCTGATCCTGCGCGCTGACTGGCTGGATGGTGAAATGTGGCTCATCAACCGTTTAACGGTGAGACGCTGGATACCCATACGCTGGAAGTGTGGCTGCGCGGCAACATCAGCCCGACAGCCAAACTTTACAATGACGATCTTGATGGCGCGAAAACCGTGAGCGTGATGCGCAAAATGCTCGACACGCTAAAAGCGGCGCTGATGGAAGAGAAGCAGATGGAGCTGGCGCTGAATGTCAGCCAGGTGCTGCTGCAAATTGACCCGGACGATCCCTATGAAATTCGCGATCGCGGTTTGATCTATGCGCAGCTGGAGTGCGAGCATATTGCGCTAACCGATTTGACCTATTTCGTTGAGCAGTGTCCTGAAGACCCGGTCAGCGAGATGATTAAAGTGCAGATTCACGCAATTGAACAGAAACAGGTGACGCTACATTAAGCGTCCCCCGAAATAAGGAAAGCAGGGCATGACACAGAAAGTAGTGAGTATTGGCGATATCAAGGTCGCAAACGATCTGCCATTTGTTCTTTTCGGCGGCATGAACGTGCTGGAGTCCCGCGATCTCGCCATGCGCATCTGCGAACATTACGTGAAAGTGACCGATAAACTCGGTATCCCGTATGTGTTCAAAGCCTCTTTTGATAAAGCGAACCGTTCGTCAATCAAATCCTACCGTGGTCCGGGTCTGGATGAAGGCATGAAAATCTTCCAGGAGCTGAAGCAGGCTTTTGGCGTAAAGATCATCACCGATGTTCATGAAAGCTGGCAGGCACAGCCGGTCGCGGATGTGGTCGATGTGATTCAGCTGCCCGCCTTCCTGGCGCGCCAGACTGACCTGATTGAAGCGATGGCGAAGACCGGTGCGGTCATCAACGTTAAGAAACCGCAGTTCGTAAGCCCCGGCCAGATGGGGAACATCGTGGATAAATTCGCGGAAGGCGGCAACGATAAAGTGATCCTGTGCGATCGCGGCAGTAACTTCGGTTACGACAATCTGGTTGTGGATATGCTCGGCTTTAACGTGATGAAGAAGGTCACTAACAACAGCCCGGTGATCTTTGACGTAACCCACGCGCTGCAGACGCGCGATCCGTTCGGTGCGGCATCAGGCGGCCGTCGTGGTCAGGTGGGTGAGCTGGCCCGCGCCGGTATGGCGGTAGGCATTGCTGGTCTGTTTATCGAAGCGCACCCGGAGCCAAACAGTGCCAAATGCGACGGCCCATCAGCGCTGCCGCTCGACAAGCTGGAGCCGTTCCTCGTGCAAATGAAAGCCATTGATGACCTGGTGAAGAGCTTCCCGGAGCTGGATACCAGCGTCTGATAGGGTTCAGAAGAGAAAAGGCACCGAAAGGTGCCTTTTCTCTTAACGCTGTTTATATTTTAATACCACTTAAAATATTTGACGTAAACTGCGCCCATGATTACGACCCAAACTAACGTTAGTATCAGGCCATAACGGGGTATTAAATGTGTCAGCACTACTCCGCCAGCAATTGCGGCCACTACCGGTAATAATGAAAAGAAAGAGTGGCTGAACCAAGCATAGAGCCAGAGGAATAATTTTTTCATTTCACCAGCATCCTCTCGACCAGCTCCATTATTTCCTCTTCATTTGTAGAGCCAGATTTATTTAAATAAATGATTTTTTCATTTCCGGCTCAATAAGATAATATAGCATTTCTAAATTTTGTTGATATAGATCAAAATAATATTCTGCATCAGCAAATCGCAAATTTTGAGCCGCAGTTGCGGCAATTTGTATTTTTCCATAAAATTTCAAGACAGTTATACTGTAAAGGGATGTTCTGTCAATAACATCCACTAAAGAGCGCTTGAAAACTTTTGATTCTGTGATAATACGTGCAATCAGAAATGAGAGGGCGAGTTTGGTAGCTTTACCAGATGAGTAATTAGCGGCTTTATCCGTGATTTTTCTTATCAGACTTTGGACATCGCTTTCACTAAGTCGGGTGATTTTTTTTCTAAAGTAAATTTCTACCATATCAAGGATAACATCATGCCTTGAAAAAACTTGTGGTAATGCAGCAAACATACGAACATCTTCCTTCGTTAATCTTTTGCATACATCTTTATAATCATCAAAAAGGCAAGAGCCATACCAACTCGCTCGTTCTAATCCAGAAACAACGACCGTGCCGGTTGTCCGGATCTCTTCCTGAAGTTGCACCAATGCTTTTTCCAAATTGAGGGCAATATTACGATCAGCTTGTAACTTAAGCTTTAAATATGACATGATTACGTATTCCTTACGGTAGAAATCCATTTGATACGGTTATATAATTACAATATCCTTATGCAAGGAGCAAGCGGAAAATGAAAAGGATATTACTGATTTCTGGTCTCAGTCTCATCTATGCTATGTTGATCCCAGAAATGATATTTCGTTTTATTCCTGAATCTATCTATATGATCTTGGGTAAGTTAGTTAATCCATTACATATATTCCCCTCCACTATTGATGCATTGATTATTGCTGTCATCCTTTTTTCGCTATTTTTTGCATGGGTCACAGTGAGATTAATCATTTTCATTAAAAATAAAATGGAACATAATAAAATGAAAAGATGATATTTATTATTATAATAAATTGCACTGGAGACATACGGCAATAGTAAATGCCGCATGTCTCCAGTATTACGTCCTGATCTCAGCGTGTCGCATCGCTACAGCATTATCGTCAGCAAATAGCCGGCAAACAGCGCCAGGTGCGCTGCACCGTTTAGCACATTGGTGCGGCCGGTTGAGAACGAGATGTGACACAAAATCAGTACCGCACTCATGATCACCATATGCGGCGGCTCCAGGCCAAAGATCAGCTGCTGATCGGTCAGCGTGGCAATAATCGTCACGGCGGGCACCGTCAGGGAGATGGTCGCCAGCACCGATCCGAAGAACAGATTCATGGCGCGCTGCACCTGGTTCATCAGTACCGCTTTGATGGCACCTAACCCTTCCGGCGACAGAATCAGCAGCGCAACAAGGAAGCCGGTGAACTGCTCTGGCGCATTCAGCTCGGTCAGCAGATGCTCCAGCGTGTTCGCGTTCATTTTGGTTACGCTGATAACGGCAATCAGATGCACAATTAGCCACAGGGTATGCCACAGCGAACTGTGCGCCGAGGGCTTACCGTGGTGCGGGTCGCCATCATCGCTGTCATCTTCATGCTCGTAAACAAACAGGCTCTGGTGCGTTTTGGTCTGAATCAGCAGGAACACGCCATACATCGCTGCGGAGATGGCGGCGATAATCAGCGCCTGCGTGGTCGTGAAGTTACCGCCTGGCAGCGCATTAGGAAACACCAGCACCAGAATCGCCAGCGGGAAAATGGCGATCATGTACTGCTTTACGCCAGCCAGATTGACGTACTGCGTAGCGAATTTGCGCCCGCCGAGCAGCAGCGCGAAGCCTACCAGCCTGCGGTCACAATCATAATGATGGAGTAGAGCGTATCGCGCATCAGCGCCGGTGCCGCATCGCCGGTCGCCATCAGCGCCGAGATCAGGCTGACCTCAAGAATCACCACCGAAAGGCTCAGAATTAGCGAACCGTAGGGTTCGCCTAAACGATGGGCCAATACATCAGCGTGACGCACCACGCTAAACGCACTGCTGAGAATCGCTAACAGCGCCAGCAGGTTAATACCAATAACCGGCAGCAGCGCCTGCTGGCCGCCAAAGAAACTTAGCACCGCCAGCGCGATAATCGGGAAAATCAGTGAATACTCACTGTGTCGGGTTTTTTCATGTGCAGCCATTCAGCATCCTCTCTGGCAAAAAGAACAAAACAGGCAAACCTTGCCTGATAAATAATGACTCATCTGACGCAGCGCAGTGTAACTTTTCACCAGCGGGTGTGCAGGATTTTTACGCGTTTTTACTTTTCTACATTTTTCTTATTAATGCTACAAAAGCGCAGGTTATGAATAAATTATGCAAATTATTCATACGATTACTTAACAGGAAAAAGCAGGTTTTCGCGGTTAATCAGACGATAAAGACGTAAATGATCGCGTTTTATAGCCGCTATAACCAGGTTTTTAGCCAGAGCGCAAGATAATCACGGTTTGCAATTCCCCGGTTATCTTCCAGGCTTAATACGTCAGGGTAAAACAGGAGGAACCATGCCGTATTCATCGAATCGTGAATTACCGGATAGCGTGCGCCATGTGCTACCCGGCCATGCGCAGACCATCTACCAGAAGGCGTTTAACAGCGCCTGGGATCAGTACAAAGATAAGGACGAGCGTCGGGGCGACGAATCGCGTGAAGAGGTCGCACACAAGGTTGCCTGGCTGCGGTGAAAAAGGAGTACGCTAAAGGCGACGACGACAAATGGCACCCTAAAAATTAGCATTAGAGCGGGCGATTTACGGCCCGCTTCACACTTTTCCCCGCTTCGTTCAAGATTCCTGCCAGGCAGCCGATGCTATTTACACATTATTTCCCGATTGTGATCCGGGTCAATCTTGAAACTTTTGTGAAAAATGCATTAATGTCTCTCTTAAAGTCGACGCAGCAGGCGTCGCTTGTATCACATCAGAGTTGAGGAGCCCAACCGACAGGATGTCAGCGCAGTAGAGGAGATCGCAGTGTTAACCCGGGAATTCTTATTAAAAGCAGATTGCAAAACATCATTTGGCGACATTGATGAGGCACTGCTGTGGAGTTGTGAAAAGCGCGCCGCATCGTTATCGGCGACGCTGGCCTGTCGCCCCGATCAGAGCCCGGTATGGATCTTCGGCTATGGTTCTTTAATGTGGAACCCGGTGTTTGAGTCGGAAGAAGTGGCTTCGGGCAAGCTGGAGGGCTGGCACCGCGCCTTCTGCCTGCGCCTGACGGCAGGCCGCGGTACGGAAGCGTCGCCGGGCCGCATGCTGGCACTGAAAGAGGGCGGTACAACCAGCGGGCTGGCCTTCCGGCTGCCGGAAGCGCGGCTACATGAGGAGCTGGAACTGCTGTGGAAGCGGGAGATGATCACCGGCTGCTACCTGCCGACCTGGTGCGAGCTTACGCTGGACGATGGCCGCAGAGTCACCGCGCTGGTGTTTATCATGGACCCGCGCCACCCGCTGTATGAAGATGACTCCTGCCGCAGCACCATCGCGCCGCTCATTGCGCAGGCCAGCGGACCGCTGGGGACTAACGCTCAGTATCTCTACTCGCTGGAACAGGAGCTGGGTAAACGCGGCATGCAGGAAGATGCGCTCACGCGACTGGCTGCCGAAGTCCGCGCGCTGCAGCAATCCACCGCGCGCGGTTAAATCAGTTTCCCGGATTAATCAGCCAGGTACCGGGCTGATTAATGGTCAGCATCTGGCTACGCACCCGGCTGCCGTTATGCACTTCAATGCGATAGTTACCCGCCGCCAGATTGAGCGAAGCAAAACCGCTGCTGGCGGGCTTCACATCTTTTGCTTCCCCGTTCAGCACAATATTCTCACCCGCCTGCAACTGCAGGTAAACGGTAGCCAGGGTTGGCGCGTTGCTGGCGACCGCGGACGGCGTGACGGCCGGCGCGGCCGCAGAGTCTGTTGCGGCAACAGGCGGCACATCGTGAGTACGATTCGCACGCCATACCACAACCACCACAGCCAGAATGGCCACTGCGGCCAGCGCCACCAGGCCAGGTGACAGGCGGCGCACGTTGCGCGATGTCACCGGTTCAATCGCAGCCGCCGCATGATTTACCGCCATAACCTGCGGCTCCGGCACCGCAGGAGCCGCCTCCGGTGCAGCGGGCAGGTCGGTCGCCAGCGGAATGGCGGTGATCAGCGTTTCAACATCGTTAACCGGCAGATCGATCAGGCGGGCAAACGCGTCGATGCTCTGCGGGCGATCTTCCGGTTTCATCGCCAACGCGCAGTCGATGGCATGCAGCAGCGGCAGGGCGTAGCCTTCGGGTTTACGCTCGACCAGCGGCTGATAGTTGTCCTCAATGCAGCGCACCACACTAACCGGTGGCGCATGCCCGGTGATCAGCGTATGCAGTACCGCGCCCAGCGCATAGATATCCGTCCACGGCCCCTGCTCAACTTCACCCTCTTCGCTGTACTGCTCAATCGGCGCAAAGCCCGGCTTAAGCATGATTTCAGTTTCATCAGAGAGGTTACCGATCTCTTTACGCGCTGAGCCAAAATCAAGCAGCACCGGCAGCTGGTTATCCTGAATCTGAATGTTATCCAGCGAGATGTCGCGGTGCAGGTAGCCGGCAGCGTGAATGGTATTGATGGCGCCAAACAGCGGCGGCAGCAGACGACGGATCCACGCTTCGTCAACATTTTCCGGGCTGGTGGCCTGCCACTCCTTCAGCGTCATGCCGCTGTAATACAGCGTACCCATATAGGCGGTGCCGTTCTCTTCCCAGAACCGCAGCACATGCAGCAGGCCAGGGTGATTGAAGCGTGCCAGCAGGCGAGCCTCCTGAATGAAGCTGTTACGGCCCGCGTTAAACAGCTTCTGGAAACGCTCACCGCGCAGCTCAAGCGACAGATCCGCCGCGCGTACCGCCAGCGACACCGGCATATACTCTTTGATGGCGATGGTGCGTTCCAGCTGGTGATCCCAGGCGCGATATACAATGCCAAAGCCGCCGCCGCCAATCACTTCCTTGATCTCAAATTCGTTAAACCGGTAGCCTGCAGGCAGGGCGTTAGGTGTATGGTTTTCGTTTGCCGACATAGTGGGTTCTCTGAACACGTCCTGTAGCACCCCGTCACCGCATGTGACGGCGGGCAACGACCGCTAATTAATTAATGTTACGCCAGGCACCAATCGCCGGATCGGCCAGATCCGCATGCAGGGTGTCAATCAGTAACACAGTCACTTTCTGCTGTGGCATAAACTGCGGCGACCAGATGCCGCGTAAGCTATCAACCCGCGTTTTCACCGCATCGCTATCCTTGCCGGCATTTTTATCCATTTTGATCAACACCATGCCGTTAAAGCGCCACACATGCTGCTGTGCATCAAAAGGCAGCACCAGCCAGCTGCCATCGGCATCCGGACGCGTAACGATCATACGCTGATTATTTACCGCCACTACCTCCAGCGGGGTGCTGGTCAGGCGCAGGTCGACAATCGGATAACCCTGCATAAAGTTCACCGGCTGCTGGCGCGTTTTGCCTTCACTCATCAGCGTCATGTCGCTGGGGCCCTCCAGCCAGCCTTCGGTGGAGCAGCGCTGTTTAGCGTTATCCGGAATAAACAGCGACTGGCCTTTTTCATCCCACCAGGTGCGGAAGTGGCAGCCGCCGGGCAGGGCAAAGTGCTGCAGCGGCGTGCTGTCAGCCGGGCGCGACAGATCAAGCGGTGCGGCGGTGTTGTCGCTGGCGGTGACATCGTTCTGCACGATGGGGCGCCAGTTTTGCAGTTTGGCCGCGCTGCCGGTAGCCAGCACGCTGCCCTCTTTATTGGTCATCTGCCACGGGATCACATCCAGCAGGCCACACTGATTCGCCAGCAGCGTGCCGACGCGCGGCAAAAAGCTGTTCAGAATAGTGGTTTCGCTGCTTTTGCCGGAAACAATGCGCAGCGGTAGCGTCTCTTTGCACCAGTCATTGGGCGCATTACTCGCCACGTTATCGATATACACTTCCAGCGACAGGCTCGGCGAGTAGACAACGCGATAATCTTCAGCCTGCGCGTTCAGCGCCAGCAACAGGGCGACAGCGCCCGGCAACCACACTTTCATAATGATCCTTGCAATCAATAACGTGACGGCAGAAAACGTGCCGCATCAGCCTGGGAGTAGAGCAGCGTCGCATCCTGCGGCTCGCCAATCCAGATTGCCAGCGCGCTGAGATTGTCGCTTTTAACACTGCGATTTACGGCTTGTTCCATTAATGCCAGCCACTCTTCGCAGGCGTTAACCATGCGCAGGGCCTGTTCCATCTCCTGCGTGGTGAGGTTGAGCCAGAAGCCATCGGTACACACCAGGAAAGCATCGCCATCTGTTAACGCGACCACCTCACTGAAGGTGACCGGACGGGCAGGTTCAACGCCGAGCGCATTATAAAGTAAATTACTGTTAATGCCGGTATTTTCATAACCCGCCTCCTGCAACTGCTGCGCCAGGCTATGGTCCCGGGTTACCTCATGCAGGACCCCATGCCGGAAGTGATAAACCCGGCTATCACCGGCGTGCGCCCACCATGCGCGCTCTGTTTCACGGTCAATAAAAAGGGCGGCGAGGGTGGTGCTCATGCGGGAAAAATTCGGATTGTTTCCCTGGGCAATCAGCAGCGTTTGCTGGCAGTGCTCAATCGCGGCACGGGTGCTGTCCGGCGTGAAATGCTCGCTGCCCTGGAGCTGTGTAAGCAGCGTGTCGCGCACCAGCTGCGCGGCATAATCCCCGCCCGGCAGGCCAGCTACGCCATCACACACCAAAAAGCAGGCTTTACGATCGTCGAGTTCCGCCCCGGTGCGATCCTGATTTTCATCGCGCATGCCCTGCTGGCAGCGGCTGGCAAACATCATCTTCATGCGTCTTCGGTCCGCGTCTGGGAGTCTTTATACTGATTCACTTCCATGTCATAGGCATGCAGGAAGGCTTCCCCAAACAGCGTGTGAAAGTCATCTTCAATCTCACCGGCCGTACGCTGGTAGTGGCGGGAAAAGTAGTCCCACAGCGCCGCTTTGCGTCCGCCGCTGAAGGGCATTTTAGGTAGCACGCCATCTTTACGCGCCTCCTCCTCCAGCCGCTGCGGATTAAACGACTGCAGCATCGCAGCGATGATGGCGCGGATACCGGCAATCATCCCCAGCTGGTGCGCCTGCAGGTCCACCAATGCATCGCGCACGGCGGCTTCCGGCGGCATAAATCCCGGCATCTGGCTCTGGTACATCTGCATCAGCACGGTCTTACCGGAGGGCAGAATTTTGAACGGGTTGTTGGCCTCGTTGAGGATCATCGTCATGTCGGCCTTCACGCCGCGCTTGAGGATGGATCGTGAAGAGAGCAGCGCCACGGTGCCTTGTGAAAACAGGCTGAGCATACGGCCGGTGACGCGCATCTGCTCTTCAGTCATCAGCGTCTGCTGACTATTATTCAGCCCCATGCCGTCGAGCAGGGCCGCGATCAGTTTGTCCTGATCCACGCCGGGCAGCACACCCGGTACGCCAGGTGTATCGCTCTGCGGATCGATCGCCAGACGCGCATCGGGCCGCCGCTCCTGACGCGACGCCGGGATTTCCGGCATGATTTCGGCATCGGGCACAGCCTGCTCCATGCCCAGCGGGTCGCTGGCACTGTCGCTAAACAGCGCCAGCGGGTCCTCCTGCTGCAGCGCTTGCCGGGCAGGATCCTGTACCTCAAGGCCATACTCGCCAATGTGCAGCGTATCGCCGTGCTGCAGCAGCACCTGAGAGCCGCGCTGGAGTGCGATGCCGTTATGCACCACTGAGGTCACGCTCCCCTGATTGGTCAGGCGGCATTCGCCCTCGGGCGACAGGTGCACCAGCGCCTGCAGACGTGAAATGGCACGCGACGCGTCGGGCAGCACCAGATCATTATCCTGGCTGCGGCCAATGGTGCCGCCGGGCGGCTGAAACGCGACGGTTTTGGCGGGCACGTCCGTATTGCACTGCACAATGGTAAATTGCATGAGTCATCCCGTTAACAAGGCGATCGCGCAGGCCTACTCGAACATCGGTGGATAGAGGCCATTACGTCCCGGCTGTGCACCTGATGCCGGGTTAAAGAGTAGCGAAAAAAGTTGCGCGGTGAGCGGGCCACTGTGTTTATGGGTGGCATGGGTAAAGCCGTCACTGCGATTACTCCACCAGTAGCTAATATGCTGTTGGGGATCAAAGCGATCCGCCACTTCACGCCAGCTCAGCGTGCAGGGCAGGTCATCAAAACCGATCACATCCATGATGTCGCTGCGCTGGTTTTCCGGCACCAGCAGCGGTGAAAGCTGCTGCATGGCGGCCTCCAGCGCGTCCGGGCTCAGGCGCTCACGTACCGCGCGCAGCAGCAGCGCACCCAGCTCCTGAAACCAGTCGCCGGAGATGGCCAGCTGGGCGTGATGCCAGTCGCTGGGCGCAAAGCTGCGCAGCGCCAGCAGCGGCCACGTCCGGCCAACCCGATCGCACGAGGGGAGCAGGCAGCCCATCTGGATCTGCTGGCGCAGCGGCGACAGCGGCAACACAAAGTTCCACACCGGCGCGCGCAAAAACAGCTGTGTACAGGCGCGCTCCTGCAGATGCCAGTGGGTTAATCCCTGCTGAAACCAGTGGCTCCAGGGCGTAACCGTGCTCTCACTCAGGCGCTGGCGTAAAAAGTCGCCGGTGGCCGGTAACTTGCCATACCAGCCCGGCGCGATAGGGTTCGCCATCGTTACCTCACCATTACTCACTGTGTCCGGTCAATGGTCGCGAAACGGAGTGGGGCGTAACCGCCAGCGAACGGCCATCCTGACCGGCATTTTTCAGATTTTCCGCAAGCTTACGCATCATCAACGCATTGTCCCGCGCATAAGGTGAAGACTGAATCTGCTGATCCAGCAGCTGGCTCAGGTGCCAGTCCAGCTGCTGTAGATCGCGTGCGCTGACATCATCAGGCAGCGTACGTTGCAGGTTCTGCATCAGCCAGCCGCGCAGAAACTCGCCGTCATAGTTGCGCGGCTGATAGAGCATCTGGTAGGCGCGCAGCGCGTTACGGCTGTAATCGTTATCGTTGCCAGGATCGTTACGCAGCAGATTGGTGATCTGCCGGGCCACGCGCGGCAGCAGTAAAGACTTAAGCGCATTTTGATAAAGCACCCATGCGGCATCGCTTACCTGATTGCCCCGGTACAGACCCACGCGCATGGTAAGCGGAGGATTGTCGAGGGAAAAGCGCTCCGACATGGGCAACTTCACCAGGTTATTTAAGAAGGGTAGCAGATCAAAAATATTATCGGCTGGCTGATGAATAACCTGCTGACTCTGCGCGTTAATGGGGGCGATACGGGCCGCAACCTGATCAAGATAGCGCTGATTCTGTATATAGCTGGTGAGCCATAAGCCGCTAAGCAGCACCAGCGCGCCGGTGAGCACACCGTAACCGATCCAGTGGAACAGGCGGTTGCGATACTCCCAGTGGCGGTTGCTGCCCGCCAGGCCGCTTTCGCGAAACACCAGCTCGCTCAGCAGATCGCGGATAAAGAAGCTCTGGCCTTTGCTGCCGGGTATCGGGTTGCTGCGATTGACGCTATCCCATGCGGCCAGGCTACCGGCCCCGCTGTGGGGCAGCTGTAGCTTGCGATTAAGTTCGCCCATAATGCGGTCAAACGGCAATCCCTCCTGGGTGCCACTGGTAAAGAACAGACCGCGTACCGACCAGGCAATCGCCTCCTGCTGGCGGGAGAACACCACATCCAGGAACTCATGCAGCAGCGGACGCAGCGAACTGAACTCCTGCGGGAACAGGAAGCTGTCGGCGCGCTGCGTCAGATCGCGCTCGCTTGCCATCACGTCCGCCAGCTGCTGCTGCAGGCGCTGCTCCAGGCGCTGATACCGTCCGCTGAAGCTCTGGTGCCAGTCATCTTTATGCGGCTTGCCCGGCTCCCACGGAAAGGTAAAGCCCCAGATAGCGTCGCGCTCAGGCTTACTCAGATTGCCGTAAAAGCTCATAAAGCCTTTCAGCAGATCGGTTTTGGTCACCATCACATACACGGGAAAGTGGATGCCGGTCTGCTGATGCAGCTCAACCATGCGCTGACGCAGTGCGCTGGCCTGCGCGTGGCGCGCTTCCGCAGAGTCGGTGAGCAGATCGGCCACGCTAATGGTCATGATCACGCCGTTGATGGGCTGACGGGTACGATAGCGCTTCAGCAAATGGATAAAGTTCTGCCACTCGGCGCCGTCGCGCGCGCGCTGGCTCTCCTGCAGGGCATAGCGGCCGGCGGTATCGATCAGCACTGCGCTGTCGGTAAACCACCAGTCGCAGTGACGGGTACCGCCCACGCCGCGAATGGCGGTTTTGCCCAGGCTGTCGGTCAGCGGAAACTCCAGTCCGGCGTTGAGCAGCGCGGTGGTTTTGCCCGCGCCCGGCGCGCCAATAATGACGTACCACGGCAGCTGATAAAGGTAGTGGCTCTGGAAGCGCGCCAGCCAGCTCTGGCGGTGACGACGGCCAAACTGGGTGCGCTTCAGACGCAGCACCGCCTCGCTGAAGCGCTGCGTCAGCAGGGTTTCAGTCGCCTGGCGATCCGATACCTCTTCGCTGCTCATCTGCTGCAGGCGATTCAGTAACTTGTTATTGAACCAGCCGCGCCAGATCGCCGGGATAAACTGAAACAGCACCCAGCAGAAGTAGAGCAGCCCCACCAGCATCTGGCGCGGGAAGACCGGCTCCAGCGGACGGGTATCGCCCCAGGTCCAGAGCGGGCCCAGCATCCACAGCACGCAGCTGAGCGCGGTGACGCCAATCAGGCTCCACAGCAGACGGTGGGTTAACAGATGTTGAAGTGATGCGCGCATCACTGGCCTCCCTGGTGAGTACCAAGCGTTTCCGGTGCCGCAAACAGGGTGATCTCCACCCGGCGATTGCGGGCGCGGTTTTCATTGCTGTCATTGGGGAGCAGCGGATTGCTGTCGCCACGGCCTTCCGCTTTTACGCTGTGGCCGTCCGCCAGCTGAAGATTGAGCTGCTGGGTCACGGCGCGCGCGCGCCAGTGAAAATTCGTAGCTGGAGGCAAAACGGCCATCAACCGGGCTGTTGTCGGTATAGACCGATACCAGCACCGTGCCCTTTACGGTTTTCATCGCGCTGGCAACGTGCGCCAGCAACGCGCGTCCGACCGGGTTCACCACGGTGCCCTCCGTGACAAACAGCTTATCGGCCGGGATGATCACCTTGCTGCCGAACGCGCCATCGCTCACCTCCAGCTGGCCGGCGGCAATCACGTCGTTGAGGCGCTGATGCAGATCGAGCAGCGCCTGCGGCGAGGTGGGCCGGCGACCGGGCATAATCTGCGGCAGCGGCGTTTGATAGATGGCGCGCAGCAGCGGTTCCGCTGCGTTACCGAGCCGCCAGTTCAGGCCGCTGTAAATCAGGCAGGCGATCAGCGTGGCCAGCGTTGCGCAGGCCCAGAGCGGCACCATCGGCCGCGTCAGGCTGCTAACCAGCGGATGCACCTGCACCAGCGGTGTGGCACTGGCCGGTGCCGGGCGGTGTTCAGCAATAAGCTGCGCCAGCCGTTTGCGAATGCCTTCGCACTGGGCCCGGCCGCTGTCGCTGCCGCGATAACGGCCTTCATACCCCAGCAGCAGGCAGTAGTGGATCAGCTCCAGCAGCCACAGATGCTGCTGCGGGCTTTGTGACACGCGAGACAGCAGCTGGAACACCTTTTCGCCGCCCCAGCTCTCATTGTGAAAGGTTACCAGCATCCCGTTGCCGGACCACACGCCGCGTGTGCCCCATGGCGTCTGCGCGGCGGACTCATCCAGCACGCTACACAAGCAGTAGCGCGCACCGATGATCATCTCGAAAGGTAAACCGGCTTGTTTACAGCGTTGTTCGAACTGGCGGATCTCTTCGATCAGCAGCTGGCGCAGGCCGGCAGGATCGTCATGCGTCGCCGCCTGCCGGATGCGGACCACGGCATTCAGTATGGGCGCTGCGGCATTCAGCAAAAGGTTATCATTGCCCGCGATAATGCCATCGCGGGCAAGGGAATCCTGAGTCATTAAATCTCGATTTTCCTGGCAATGGCGCGACGCTGAGCCCGCAAAGCGTCGAGAGGGTGCAGGCAATATGCGCCAGATTGCATGATCAGTCTAAGATCCAGGTCGCGGTATCGTTGGTGCGGCAGGCTTTACTGGCACCTCCTACCGCTACGCAGACCTGTTTAGTACGGCGGGGACGCGGACGATCGCTGCGCAGCGTTGCGTCATAGCGGCTGCTCTCCACGCCGGCTTTCGGCGGAATATAGCCAATCAGCGGACCATCAGGCTCATCGGCAATTGCCAGCCAGTTATGCTCCACCTTACCCAGCACCTCAAACGGTTTCGCGTTATCCAGGTAACGCACCACTTTGCCGCTATAGTCCGGCGTGGTCATCACAGAGGCGGCATACAGCGCGCGAAAGCTCTCATTGACCGGCGTGAACTCACCGGGTGCTGCCACCGCATGACGATGCACCAGTTTGACCCCATTAACTTCACTGGTGACCAGCGTGTCATCAGTAACGGCCGGCGGTGGCGCTTTACAGCCTGCCAGGGTTAACGCCGTCAGCAGCAGTAGCACGAGTCTCTTATTCACCATGATCCTCAAATTTCATCAGATTAACTGCAGAGTATTCTGCGGCACGCGCGTCGGGAGCGGGCAGAGTATGCAGCGGGAAAGCCACTAAAAAAACAGTCAGATTACAGAAAGATAGTGCTGCGCTCAGTCTACCTAAGACTTTTGAGAATTCAAACCATTGCGCCAGGAGAAATCCCGTGTTAATGGGCGAAAAAGCAGCATGACACTGATAACGCTTACATCACACCGGTACGAAATATAAGGCAGGTTAAATTATTTGTCTGGCTCAGCGCGCCAGGCCAGCATCACCGCATTTGTCTGCTTTCAGGGCCAGTGAAAAATGGTAAACGGGATTTATCTATTTTTATAACCGAAAACTGATTGCCTGGCGTAACAATTTTTAGCGTTTCAGAATTTTCGGGCGCCTTATTCACACGTACTTCCCCGGTCCGGCACGGCTTTTGCTTAATCCCTGTCATCAATAGGTCTTACGCAGGAGAGAGCGATGAACCGGGCTCTGGAGTACCTCCGCGCCAGCCGTGCCAGTGAGATTGCCAGCCTGCAGCGGCTGCTGCGCACCGGCCAGCACATCACCGCCATCAGTGAACTGATTCATGCGCTGCAGCGCGAGCGCGGGGTGAGTAATATCTGGCTCTGCTCCGGCGGACAGCTATTCGGCGAGGAGCTGGCGCTGCGCGCCGCGGCGGTGACGCGCCAGCAGCAGAGCGTGCTGGCCGCGCTGCCTGCGGCAGAAGCGCAGGCAGGCAACAGCCGCTTCTGCATGCTGATTGCGGCCGCGCTTCAGGCGCTGGATGAGCTGCCCGCGCTGCGCCAGCAGGTTCGCGATCGCAGTCTCGATCAGGCTCACGCCATGGACGCTTTCAGCCACATTATCCGTACCCTGCTTAACCTGGTGTTTGAAGCGGCCGATACTGCCAGCGAACCGGATATCTCCCGCGCCCTGATTGCGCTGTTCAGCTTTATGCAGGGGAAAGAGCTGGCGGGGCAGGAGCGGGCAACCGGGTCCGCCGGTTTTGCGGCCGGTGCCTTTACGCTGGCGCAGCGCCAGCGGATTCAGCTGCTGATTGATGCCCAGGAGCAGAACTTTGCCACCTTCAGCCAATTTGCCGATGCCGGCAACCTGCAACGCTGGCGGCAGATGGCCGACGCCAACAGCCAGATTGAGCGCCTGCGCCGTATCGCCTGTACGGGGGCGCACTGTGCGCAGGATGGCGTACTGCAGTGGTTTACGCTGCTGAGTGCGCGGCTGGATCAGATGCGGCAGATAGAGGATGCGCTGTGCGCGGCTCTGATGGCGTGCTGCCAGCGGGCGATCGCTGCGGCGCAGCAGAATGAGGACGCGGTGCCGCACAGGGAGACGGAGAGCAGCTTTACGCTCTATCTCTCCGGCGCCAGCTGGCTGGATGAACATGAGGCCACGCTGGACAGCGACGGCATTGCGCCACAACTTAGCCGCTCGGTGCTCTCCTTAATCCGCGAGCAGGCGCAGCGTTTACAGGCGCAGCGTGATGAGCTGGCAACCATGCGTGCCTCGCTTGATGAGCGCAAAATTATCGATCGGGCCAAAAGCTGGCTGATGCAGCAGCACGGATTCAGCGAGCAGGATGCGTGGCAGATGCTGCGCAAAAGCGCCATGAATCAGAACAGACGCATGCTGGATATTGCTCAGGCCGTGCTCGCCGTTGCGGCCACGCTCAAGGGATAACTCATTGGAGGTAGCTGCACAAAGGCTGTGCGCAGGCTGCGTCAGCGCGGTGCAATCCGGCCAGCGAACGCGGCAGAAAGTGCCCTGATGCGCGGCTGAAACTCTGGCACAGCCTTTGCAATACCTTACAGACATTGCGCATTCGTTTTGCCAACGGCGGCAGAGCGAGTGCTTTGGATAAAGGCGTCCGGCCCCATGCTCAGCATGCGGGAGGACGCCTTTTTTTATTCATTTTTTCGGGATGCGCATGATGAGCAAAACGCGGTTGGCAGTATCACGACGGCAGTTCCTGCTGGGCAGCGCGGTGGTCAGCGGCAGCTACTTACTGCCCGGTTTACGCAGTGCGGTCTGGGCCGCCGGCTCGGATGCGCCGGAGAAGAGCACGGTACGGGTCGGTTTCATTCCGCTTACCGATTGCGCACCGGTGGTGATGGCGTCGATCAAGGGCTTCGACAAGAAATATGGTCTGACGCTGCAGCCGAGTAAAGAAGCGAGCTGGGCGGCGGTGCGTGACAAACTGACTGCCGGAGAGCTGGATGCGGCGCACGCGCTGTACGGCATGATCTACGGCCTGCAGCTGGGGATCGCCGGGCCTCAGCACAACATGGCGAACCTGATGACGCTGAACAACAACGGTCAGGCGATTACGCTCTCCAGCCAGCTCAGGGCACAGAACGTCACCGACGGCGCCACGCTGCAAAAGCAGATCGCCAGTCAGGCCAAAGGCGCCTTCACGTTCGCCCACACCTTTCCCACCAGCACGCACGCCATGTGGCTCTACTACTGGCTGGCCAACGCCGGCATTGATCCCTTTGCCGACGTGCGCACCGTGGTAGTGCCGCCACCGCAGATGGTGATGAACATGAAGATGGGCAACATGAGCGGCTTCTGCGTCGGCGAACCGTGGAACCAGCGCGCCATCAGCGACAACATCGGCTTTACCGCAGCCACCACACAACAGATCTGGCCGGATCATCCGGAGAAGATCCTGGCCACGCGCGCGCAGTGGGTGAGTGAAAATCCACACACCGCGCGGGCGCTGACGGCCGCCGTGCTGGAGGCCGCGCGCTGGATAGACGCCTCTGATGCCAACCGCAAAGAGACTGCCGCCGTGCTGGCGGGGCGCGCGTGATCAACACCAAAGTGGAAACGCTGGAGGGGCGCATGCTTGGTCAGTACGAAAACGGCCTTGGGCAGCGCTGGCAGGATGCGCACGGTATGCGCTTCTTCCGCGACGGTGAAGTGAGCTTCCCGTGGCTCTCCGACGGTATGTGGTTCCTGACGCAGATGAAGCGCTGGGGCATGGTGAAAACCGCGCCCGACTACGCCGGTCTGGCGCGGCAGATCAACCGTATTGATATCTACCGGCAGGCGGCCAGCGCGGTCGGCGGCATCAGCGTGCCTGCCGGTGAGATGCGCAGCAGCACGCTGTTCGACGGCAAGGTGTGGGACGGCAGCAATCCCGCCGCCTATGCCGACAGCTTCTCCATCCAACGCAGCTCAGTGGGGTCCGCATGAAAAATCAGGCACGCACGCTTAACCGCGTCACAGATGTAGCGAAAGCGCCAGCGCAGGTGATCGCGCTCAATATTCCCCGGGCACCGCGTGCACGATCACGCTGGCTGCGCCCGCTGCTGCAACGGCTGATTCCGGCCTGCTGCGGCCTGTTACTGCTGCTGTTTATCTGGCAGCTGGCGTCTGTGTCAGGCAAAGGTTTTCCGACACCGTTCGCCACCTGGCAGGCCGCCGTCACGCTGTTTGCCGATCCGTTCTACAACAATGGCCCGAACGATCAGGGCATCGGCTGGAACATTGTGGCCTCGCTGCAGCGTGTCGCTATCGGCTTTAGCCTCGCGGCGCTGGTGGGCATTCCGGCCGGCTTCCTGATTGGCCGCTTCAGCTTTGTGGCGCGCATGTTCAACCCAATTATTGCGCTGCTGCGGCCGGTTAGTCCGCTGGCGTGGCTACCCATCGGTCTACTGCTGTTTCAGCGCGCTGAACCGGCATCCAGCTGGACCATCTTCATCTGCTCCATCTGGCCGATGGTGATCAACACCGCCGAGGGGGTGCAGCGTATTCCCCAGGACTATCTCAATGTGGCGCGGGTGCTGCAGCTCAGCGAAAGCACGGTGATGCGCCGCATCCTGTTCCCGGCGGTTTTGCCGGCCGTGCTGACCGGCATGCGTCTGTCGATGGGCATCGCATGGCTGGTGATTGTGGCGGCGGAGATGCTGACCGGCGGTCTCGGTATCGGCTTCTGGATCTGGAACGAGTGGAACAACCTCAACGTAGAGAACATCTTGATCGCCATTGGGGTGATTGGCGTGGTCGGGCTGCTGCTGGAGCAGGCGCTGATGCTGCTGGCGCGCCGCTTCAGCTGGGATCGCTAAATCAGGACGCGCGAAGAGATAACGTACGACACAACGCAGGAGATCACTATGCATCCCATTATTCGTGTACAGCAGGTCAGCCAACGCTTCAACACTGCCAGCGGCGAATTCCTCGCGCTGGATAACGTCAGCTTTGATATCTACCCGGGTGAGACGTTAAGCCTGATTGGCCACTCCGGCTGTGGTAAATCGACCCTGCTCAACCTGATTGCCGGCCTGACCCGGCCCGGCAGCGGTGTGCTGCTGTGTGAAAACCGCGAGATCGCCGGGCCGGGCCCGGAGCGGGCGGTGGTGTTTCAGAACCACTCACTGCTGCCGTGGCTGACCGCGTGGCAGAACGTAGAACTCGCGGTACAGCAGGTCTTTAAAGGAAAAATGAACAAAGCAGAGATGGCGGAGTGGATTGAGCACAACCTCAACCGCGTGCAGATGAGCCACGCCCTGCACAAGCGCCCGTCGGAGATCTCCGGCGGTATGAAACAGCGCGTAGGCATTGCGCGGGCGCTGGCGATGAAGCCGCGCGTGCTGCTGCTGGACGAGCCGTTCGGGGCGCTGGATGCGCTGACGCGTGCGCATCTGCAGGACAGCGTAATGCGTATCCAGCAGGAGCTGAACACCACCATTGTACTGATTACGCACGATGTGGATGAAGCGGTGCTGCTGTCAGACCGTGTACTGATGATGACCAACGGTCCGGCGGCGCAGGTCGGTGAGATCCTCACGATTGACCTGCCGCGCCCTCGCTCGCGGGTGGCGTTGGCCGATGAGCCGCGCTATCACCAGCTGCGCCAGCAGATTCTGCATTTCCTCTACGAAAAACAGACCGCCGTGGCGTAAGGAGCGGGCAATGGTGCAGCAGCTGGTGGTGATCGGCAATGGTATGGCGGCGATGCGCATGGTTGAAACCCTGCTGCTGCGTGCGCCCGGCCGTTATGCCATCACGGTGATTGGCCGGGAGGCGCAGGGCAGTTACAACCGCGTCATGCTGTCGCCGGTGCTGGCCGGTGAAAAGCGATTCGCCGACACGCTGATGTACACGCCGCAGTGGTACCGCGACCACGGCGTGCGCCTGCTGATGGGTGAGACCGCGCTGCAGGTCGATCTGCAGTGCCGCACGCTGCTAACCGATCGGCGCACGCTGCGCTGGGACAAGCTGGTATTCGCCTGCGGGTCTCAGCCGCGCATGCCGGATGTACCGGGCATCGATCGCCCGCAGGTGTGCGGGTTCCGCACCATCCGTGATGTGGAGAAGATGCTGGCGCAGCCCGGACCAGTGGTGGTAGTGGGTGGAGGGCTGATTGGCGTTGAAGCCGCTGCGGCACTGCGTCAGCGCGGACGCGACGTCACGCTGCTGCACCATCGGCCCTGGCTGCTGGACCGCCAGCTGGATGCCCGGGCCGGCACGATGCTGGCTGACCATTTGACGCAGCGCGGCATTGATTGTCGCTGTGACGTGTCGCTACAGGCTATTCACGATGGCAGCGTGACGCTTAGCGATGGCCGTTCGCTGGCGGCGCAGCAGGTGGTGATCGCCATCGGCGTGCAGCCGGAGATCGCCCTGGCGCAGGCGGCAGGTGTGCCGTGCCAGCGCGGCATTCTGGTGAACCGACAGCTGCAAACCCCGATTGATGCGGTATACGCGCTGGGCGAGTGCTGCGAAATCGACGGGGAGACCTTTGGCCTGGTGGCGCCCTGCCTGGCGCAGGCGGCGGTATTGGCGGCGCAGCTGGCGGGTCAACCAGAAGATGACTTCTTCTTCCGGGAGCAGGGCACGCGCCTGAAGGTCAGCGGTATCGATCTGTTCAGCGCAGGCGATATCCGCGACGGTGATGCCATTACCAGCTTTGATCCGCACTACCAACACTACCGTCGGCTGTTTCTGCGCGACGGCGTACTGCGCGGGGTGCTGCTGTTTGGCGATAGCCAGATGGCTGGCACGCTGCTCAGTGTCCTTCAGCAGGCCGCACGCGTCGATATCAACACGCTGTTTGGCCTGGATAATCCCTCAACGCAGCCTTGCGCTGCAGGAAGCACTGTGATGAGCAAACCTCTTCTCGCCGTGGTGGGTCACGGCATGGTCAGCCACCATCTCCTTGAGCAGCTGGTAAATCGCGAGCTGCATCAGCATTACCATATCGTGGTGTATGGCGACGAGCCGCAGATGGCCTATGACCGTGTGCACCTGACGGAGTACTTCAACGGCAAAAGCGCTGAGGATCTGTCACTGGTCAGCGATAACTTCTTTGCGCAGCACGGCATCGAGCTGCGCAGCGGCTGCGAAGTGGTGGCCATTGATCCTGCCCGGCGCAGCCTGCGCGATGCCAGCGGTGCCGAACTGGCGTGGGACAAACTGGTGCTGGCGACCGGCTCGGTACCGTTCGTGCCGCCGGTGCCGGGGCACGACCATCCGCGCTGCTTTGTCTATCGTACGCTGGCCGATCTTGATGCCATTGCCGCCTGTGCGCGGCAGGCGAAGCGCGGCGTAGTGATTGGCGGCGGGCTGCTGGGCCTGGAGGCCGCCAATGCGCTGAAGCAGCTTGGACTGGAAACCCACGTGGTGGAGTTTGCGCCGCGCCTGATGGCGGTACAGCTTGATGAGGGCGGCGCGCATATGCTGCGGGGCAAAATCAGTGCGCTGGGCGTGCAGGTGCACACCAGCAAGCAGACTGAGGCGATTGACAGCCTGGCGGACGGCAGCGTGCAGCTGCGCTTTGCCGATGGTGAGGTGCTGGAGAGCGATGTGATCGTGTTCTCCGCCGGTATCCGCCCGCGTGATGCGCTGGCGCGGCGGCCGGGCTTGAGCTGGGCGCACGCGGCGGCATTGTGATCGATGATGGCTGCGCCACCAGCGCGGAGAATATCTACGCGATTGGCGAATGTGCGTTATGGCAGGGACAGATCTTTGGCCTGGTGGCGCCGGGCTACCAGATGGCGCGCGTGCTGGCCGCGCAGCTGGCGCAGGAGGATCTGAGCTTCAGCGGCGCGGACATGAGCACCAAACTCAAGCTGCTGGGTGTTGAGGTAGCCTCCTTCGGTGATGCGCACGGTCGTACAGCCGGCAGCCAGAGCTATCAGTGGACCGATCATCCCAAAGGAATCTATAAAAAGCTGGTGGTGTGCGCCGAAAACAGAACCCTGCTGGGCGGCGTGCTGGTGGGTGACAGCAGCGATTACAGCACTCTGTTACAGATGATGCTGAACGCGTTGCCGCTACCGGCGGAGCCGGAGAGCCTGATCCTGCCGCAGCTGGCGGGCGCCCCGGCGAAAGCGTCGGGCGTTGCCGCGCTGCCGCAGAGCGCGCAGATCTGCTCCTGCCATAACGTTACCAAAGAGGATATCTGTGGCGCAGTACAGCAGGGCTGTGGCGATATGGCCGCAATCAAGCGCTGCACCAAAGCGGCCACCGGCTGCGGTGGCTGTAGCGCGCTGGTGAAGCAGGTGATGGAGCTGGAGCTGGCGCAGCAGGGTGTAGAGGTGAAAAAAGATATCTGCGAACACTTCGCTTTCTCCCGGCAGGAGCTCTATCACCTGATCCGCGTAGGTGAGATCGCCACCTTTGAACAGCTGATCGCGCAGCACGGGCGCGGTCACGGCTGTGAGATCTGTAAACCGCTGGCCGGCTCGCTGCTGGCGTCGTGCTGGAACGACTATCTGCTGAAACCGCAGCATCTGCCGCTGCAGGACACCAACGATCGCTACTTTGCCAACATCCAGAAGGATGGCACCTACTCCGTCGTACCGCGCATTCCGGCCGGAGAGATTACGCCGCAGGGGCTCATCGCCATAGGTGAAGTGGCGGCGCGCTACGATCTCTACACCAAAATCACCGGCGGCCAGCGTATTGATCTGTTTGGCGCCCGGCTCGATCAGCTGCCTGAGATTTGGGAAACGCTGATCGCCGCCGGCTTTGAAACCGGCCACGCCTATGGCAAATCGCTTCGCACGGTAAAATCGTGCGTGGGATCAACCTGGTGCCGCTATGGCGTGCAAGACTCCACCGCCTTCGCCATTGCCCTGGAGAACCGCTACAAAGGGCTGCGTGCTCCCCACAAAATCAAGATGGCTGTCTCCGGCTGTACGCGCGAGTGTGCCGAAGCGCAGAGTAAAGACATTGGCGTCATCGCCACAGATAAAGGCTGGAACCTCTATGTGTGCGGTAACGGCGGCATGAAACCGCGTCACGCCGATCTCTTCGCCAGCGATCTGGATGACGATACGCTGCTGCGCTACGTCGACCGTATTTTGATGTTTTACGTGCGCACTGCGGATCGCTTACAGCGCACCAGCGTCTGGATGGACAACATGGAGGGTGGGCTGGATTACCTGCGCCAGGTGGTGATCGACGATGCGCTGGGTATTGCGCAGCAGCTGGAGAGCGAGATGCAGCAGGTGGTGGATCGCTACCAGTGCGAATGGCATACCACACTTGAGGATCCTTCGCGTAGGACGCTGTTTACCGCCACGCTCAACAGCAGCCAGCCGGACGAAACGCTCAACTATGTTCGGGTCCGCGAGCAGCGGCAGCCGGCGGCGGGGGAGCGCATTCCGGTGACGACGCTGCCCGCCGAGCCGTGGAGCGCGATTTGCGCCGCCGAAGCGATCCCGCCTGCAGCCGGTATCGGCGCGCGTCTGGGCGGACAGCGTGTGGCGCTGTTCCGTTTTGGCGAGGCGATCTATGCGCTGGAGGACATAGAGCCGGGCACTCAGGCCAGCGTGCTGTCGCGCGGCATACTCGGGGACGTTGGCGGTGAACCGGTGGTGATCTCGCCGCTCTATAAGCAGCGCATTCGCCTGCGCGACGGGCAGAGCCTGGACAACCCGGAACACCAGCTGCGCTGTTGGCCGGTGCGCGTTGACGGCGGCAGAGTATGGCTTGGTCATCAGCCGCTGCTTGCGCTGGCGACCGCATCATGAAAACCACCTGTCCCTACTGCGGGGTAGGCTGCGGCGTAGAGGTGACGGGCCAAGACGCGGTGATCGGCGGCGATCGCCAGCATCCGGCTAACGGCGGTCGGCTGTGCGTGAAGGGAGCGGCGCTGGGAGAGACGCTGAGCTATGACGATCGGCTGCTATGGCCGCAGCTTCACGGCGAGCGCGTCAGCATGGCGAGCGCGCTGGATCACGTGGCCGGCGAGCTGCAGCGCATCATTAAGCAGCACGGCCCGCAGGCCGTGGCGTTTTATGGCTCCGGCCAGCTGCTGACCGAGGATTACTACACGGCCAATAAACTGATGAAGGGCTTTATTGGCGCCGCCAATATCGATACCAATTCACGGCTGTGCATGGCTTCCGCCGTGGTGGGCTATAAGCGGGCGCTGGGCGCGGATGCGGTGCCGTGCTGCTATGAGGATATTGAGCAGGCCGATCTGGTCATCCTGGCAGGTGCCAATATGGCATGGGCGCATCCGGTAGCGTGGCAGCGCCTGATGCAGGCCCGGCGCGAACGGCCGCAGATGCAGCTGGTGGTGATCGATCCGCGCCGCACGGCCAGTTGCGATACGGCGGATATGCACCTGGCTTTAAAACCGGGCACCGATGGCGCGCTGTTCGCCGGCTTACTTAACTGGCTGGCACAGCAGGGTGGCATCGACGCCGGCATGTTACCGCACCTGAGCAACGTGGAGAGTACGCTGGCGGGGTGCGCCGTCTGGGATAGCGCCACGGTTGCCGCCGCCTGCCAGCTGCCGGAATCAGCGGTGATAGCATTCTGGCAACTGTTCGCTACGGTACCGCGCGTGCTGACGATGTGGTGTATGGGCATTAATCAGTCACAGACCGGCAGTGACAACAACAACGCGATTCTTAATGTGCACCTGCTGAGCGGCAAAATCGGTCGCCCGGGCTGCGGACCCTTTTCGCTGACCGGGCAGCCAAATGCCATGGGCGGGCGCGAAGTGGGCGGGCTGGCGAATCAGCTGGCGGCACACATGGGGTTTAGCGCAGAGGAAATCGATCGCCTCGGTCGCTTCTGGCACAGCGACCGGGTGGCCCGCCAGCCGGGACTGATGGCGGTGCCGCTGTTTGAGGCCATCGCGCGCGGCGAGGTGAAAGCGGTATGGATCATGGGCACCAATCCGGCGGTCTCTATGCCGGAAGGCAACCGCGTAACGCAGGCGCTGGCTAACTGTGAACTGGTGGTTGTGTCCGAGGTGAGTGCCCGAAGCGATACCGCCGCGCTGGCGCATGTGCTGCTGCCCGCTCAGGCCTGGGGTGAGAAGAGCGGCACGGTCACCAACTCCGAGCGGCGGATTTCGCGCCAGCGCAGCTTCGTGGCCCCGGCCGGCGAGGCGAAACCGGACTGGTGGCTGCTGGCTGAAGTGGCCCGGCGGCTTGGCTTTGGTGCGGCCTTTGCCTGGCAGCACCCCAGTGAAATCTTTGCCGAACATGCGGCGCTGTCGGGCTTTGAGAATAACGGCACGCGCGCCTTTGATATCAGCGCCCTGGCGGGGATCACCCGTGAGCAGTATGACCAGCTGATGCCGGTACAGTGGCCAATAACGGCTGCGACACCGGACGGGGTGGCACGCTTGTTTGCCGATCGCCGCTTCTTTCACGCCGATGGCAAAGCGCGCCTGCTGCCCCCGGCCATGCCGGTCACCACCCTGACCGATGCGTGTTATTCGCTGTTGATGAATACCGGGCGTATCCGCGATCAGTGGCACACGATGACGCGCACCGGCAACGTGGTGCGCCTGATGCAGCACTACGACGAACCCTTTGTCGCGCTGCATCCGCAGGACGCCGATGCCCGGGGTCTGCACCAGGGCGACATCGCGCGCGTGCAGTCCGCCTCAGGCTGGTGGTGCGGCCGGGTCACGCTTGACGACGGTCTGAGGCGCGGAGAGATATTTGTGCCGATGCACTGGACGCAGCAGTTCAGTGCCCAGGCCAGAGTCGATAGCCTGGTGGCGGCACGCTGCTGCCCGGTATCCGGCCAGCCCGCGCTGAAGCAGACCGCCGTACGCATTCAGCCGCTGCGCCCGGCGTGGCAGGGCTGGCTGTTTATGCCGCAGACGGTGACGCCACAGCGGCTGCTGTACTGGTCGCGGGCACCGCAAAACGGCGTGCAGCGCTATGTGCTGGCAGGCGACGGCAGTGCAGCGGCATGGCTGATGCAGCAGCCGGGAATGCAGGATCTGCAGTGGCAGCAGGCGCAGGCCGGGCAGCAGCACCAGCTACTGGGCTGGCGCGACGGGCAGTTGGCCTGTGCACTCTATGCGGCGCCGCAGTTGCCCGCCATCGATCACGCCTTTGTCGCCAGCGCATTTACGCACCCTCCCGCCTGCGCAGCGCAGCGGCACGCGCTACTGGGTGGCCGTCCCGTTCAGGGCGCCAGTCAGGGACGTATCCTTTGCAGCTGCTTTGGTGTAGGAGAGCTGGTGATTCAGCGCGCCATTGAGCAGGGCTGTGACTCGCCGGCGGCGCTGGGTGCGGCGCTGAAGTGTGGAACGAATTGTGGCTCCTGCGTGCCGGAGCTGAAGCAGATGCTGGCTGCACAACGCGTGACGTTGTAACGGAGAGAGTAATGACTAACGCTATCGATTCTTTAGACAAACTGTTTCCGCCGCTGGCAAAAAAGCCAGGCGATGTGTGGCTGGTCGGTGCCGGACCAGGCGACGTTGAACTGCTGACGCTGAAAGCGTTACGGCTCATCGCGCGTGCCGATGTGGTGGTGTATGACCGGCTGGTGAGCACGGATATCATGGCCGAGGTGCCTGCCGGCACGCTGGCAATTGATGTGGGTAAGCAGCCGGGTAGTCACGGTCTGAAACAGGCGCAGATCAATCAGCTGCTGGTCGATCTGGCGCGCAGCGGGCGTGAGGTGGTACGGCTGAAGGGCGGCGACCCGTTTATCTTTGGCCGCGGTGGCGAAGAGATGCTCTGGCTGCGGCAGGCGGGGATCGCCTGCCATATTGTGCCGGGCATCACCGCTGCTGCCGGCTGCGCCGCCGCGGCCGGTATTCCGCTAACCCACCGTGATTGCGCGCAGTCGCTGCGGCTCATCACCGGGCATGGCAGGCACGGCGAGCCTCAGCTGGCCGATGCCTCTCTCGCGGCCCGTAACCAGACGCTGGTGTTCTATATGGGACTAAAGTGGAGCGCCAGTATCAGCGCCCAGTTGCAGGCGCACGGACACAGCGCAGAGACGCCGGTGGCGATTATTGAGAACGGCACGCGCGCCAGCCAGCGGGTGATGATCACCACGCTGGGGCAGCTGGCAGCAACGGTCGTGCGCGAGCAGGCGCAGTCACCGGCGCTGCTGCTGGTAGGCGAAGTAGTGCGCTTCTACCGCGCCACCGATTGCGTTGATTCACCGTGGGATAGCGTGGTGACGGCGTCATGACGGGCGCACTGCATTGCCGTCTGCCAGCAGGCTATCGGCAATATCCAGCATGGCCCGCAAGCGATCCATGTGCCGGAGATCCTGATGATAGCCCACCCATTATTTCGCGCGAAGGGGGAGCCCCCGCTATGTCGATGCGCTGTAATCCTGGCGTCATATCGCCCAGGGGTTGCGGCAGCACGGCCACGCCCATACCCTGCAGGCACATCTGCGCCTGAATAGCCCGGCTGGTGCTGGTAAAGACGCGCCGCGAGCGGGGAAAGTGCTCCAGCAGCCAGGCGACGTCAGGGAAGTGCGACTGGGCGGTGTTCATCAGAATCAGTCCTGCTGCCGCCGAATCCTGTTGCATCGCCAGGGCGAGTTCTGGCGTGCCGTAGAGCCCGTAGTGCAGGGGCATCAGGCGGCGCTGCACAATATCCGGCTCGGTAAAAGGGATAAGGCGAAAAGCCACGTCGGCGTCACGGCGCGATAAGTTGAGTAACCGGTAACTGGCGATCACCTCTGGCACGATGGCGGGGTGGCGGCGCGTCAATTCGGCCAGAACGGGCGCGAGCACGGCAGTGGTAAACCACTCCGCGGATGAGATGCGCAGAATGCCCTCCAGCCGCTCGTGGTTGCCCGCCAGGCGCCGCTCCAGCGCCAGCGCAGAGTTCTCCATCGACTCTGCGAGGTTCAGCACCGCATCGCCGGCGTCCGTCAACACTAATCCCTCCCGGGTGCGGCGGAACAGCGCCTGCTGCGCCTCCTCCTCCAGCGCTTTTATCCGGCGACCCACCGTAGGATGGCTTACGCCCAGCGTGCGCGCCGCCTCGCCGTAAGAGCCTTTGCGCATAACGGCCAGGAAGATGCGGATGTCGCTCCAGTCCATATTACTACCCCGTTCAAAAATGAACATTTAATATACAGATATGGCAGTTCCTAAACAATGCTGTACGGTGCACGCTGGTATCTCGAATTCATACATTTCATCAGGATTAAAAGAGATGACCACATTACAAAACAGCGTTGCCATTGTTACCGGTGCTTCAAAGGGGATTGGCGCAGGCATTGCCCGCCAGCTGGCCGCCGATGGCGCGCAGGTTATTGTGAACTATACATCCGATCGGCAGGGCGCTGATGCGGTCGTGGCCGCTATTCTCGCTGCCGGCGGTAAAGCTGTGGCGGTCGCAGCGGATGTCACGGATAAAACGCAGGTGGATGCACTGATCCAGACGGCTATTGCGACATTCGGACAACTGGACATTGTGGTGAACAACGCCGGTATCTATCAGTTTGCCCGCATTGAAGAGACCACGGAAGCGCTGTACCGCAGGCAGTTCGATATCAACGTTCTTGGGCCGCTGCTGGTTGCGGCGGCGGCTACGCCGCATATGAAGCGAGGCGGCAGCATTATTAATATCAGCTCCGTGGTGACACGGGTATTTGTGGCGGAGAGCGCGATCTACAGCGGTAGCAAAGGGGCGATTGACGCGATTACCGGTGTGCTGGCGCGTGAACTTGGCCCGCGCGGCATTCGTGTTAACACAGTCAGTCCGGGGCTGATTGAGACGGAAGGTACGCATACAAGCGGTGCGATGGGCTCCGAATTTCAGCGCTGGAATGAGAGCCAAACGCCGCTGGGCCGCATCGGTCAGGTAGAGGATATTGCGCCGATCGTCTCCTGGCTTGCCTCCGCTCAGGCGGGTTGGATCACCGGAGAGACCGTGATGGCCTCCGGCGGGATGCGCTGACGACGGGCGCAATTTTACTTATGGCTAAATAAACCCCCCTTTTTCTCGCTTAATCCACGCTTTAGCCGTGGGCGGTTTTGGCATTCTATGCTCAGAATTCCTGCCAGCTGAGGTATGTCGTGGCTGAAGAGAGCAACGAGGACAAAACAGAATCGCCCACACCCCACCGACTTGAAAAAGCGCGTGAGGAGGGGCAGGTTCCGCGTTCGCGCGAACTGACCTCGGTGTTAATGCTGATGGCCGGACTATTAATCATCTGGCTGGGCGGCAGCAATATGGCTGACCGCCTGGCCAGCATGGTCGCTACCGGCTTCCGCTTTGACCACGGCATGGTCAGCGACGACAAAATCATCGTTTCGCATATTGGTAACCTCATCATGCAGGCGGTAGTGGCGCTGCTGCCGCTGATGTCCGGGCTGGTGATTGTGGCGATTGCCGCGCCGATGCTGCTGGGTGGGATCAATATCAGCGGCAAATCCATCAAGTTCGATTTCAAGAAGCTCAATCCGCTGCCGGGTATTCAGCGCATGTTCTCCGGCCAGACCTGGGCTGAACTGCTGAAGGCCATTCTGAAAGCCGTGCTGGTTGGCCTGGTGGCCGGCTGGTATCTGTGGAGTCACTGGCAGGAGATGCTGCGCCTGATGAGCGAATCACCGATCAACGCGCTACGGCACGGCCTGACGATGACTGCCATCAGCTGTGCGCTGGTGATGCTGGGTTTGATTCCTATGGTCGGCTTTGACGTGTTCTGGCAGCTCTACAGCCACATTAAAAAGCTGCGTATGACGCGTCAGGAGATCCGCGACGAGCATAAGCAGAATGAGGGGGATCCGCACGTCAAAGGGCGTATTCGCCAGGCGATGCGCGCCGCCGCACGTCGCCGCATGATGGCCGATGTGCCGAAAGCGGACGTCATCGTCACGAACCCGACGCACTACTCGGTGGCACTGCAGTATCAGGAGGGCAAGATGGGCGCACCTAAAGTCATTGCCAAAGGGGCGGGCGATATTGCGCTGCGCATCCGCGAAATTGCTAAAGAGCACCGCGTACCGATTCTTGAAGCGCCGCCGCTGGCGCGTGCGCTCTATCGTCACACGGAGATTGGTCAGTTCATTCCCGGCGCGCTATATGCCGCGGTGGCGGAAGTACTGGCCTGGGTCTGGCAGCTGCGCCGCTGGAAGCGTGAAGGCGGCCTGATTCCAACCAAACCTAAACATCTGCCGGTTCCGGCAGAGATGGACTTTGCAGGAGAGAACAGAAACGATGGCTAATCTGGCCGAAAAGCTGCGTTTACCGGGCAATTTTAAAGACACGCAGTGGCAGGTGCTTGCAGGGCCGGTGCTGATCATGCTGATCCTGTCGATGATGGTCTTGCCGCTGCCGGCATTCATCCTCGACCTGCTGTTTACCTTCAATATTGCGCTGTCAATTATGGTGCTGCTGGTGGCGATGTTTACCCAGCGCACGCTGGAATTCGCTGCGTTCCCGACCATTCTGCTGTTCTCTACGCTGCTGCGTCTGGCGCTTAACGTCGCCTCAACGCGTATTATCCTGCTGGAGGGGCACACCGGTGCTGATGCGGCGGGGCGCGTGGTTGAAGCCTTCGGTCACTTCCTGGTGGGTGGCAACTTTGCCATCGGTATCGTGGTGTTCGTGATCCTCGTTATCATCAACTTTATGGTTATCACCAAAGGTGCCGGACGTATTGCCGAAGTGGGGGCCCGTTTCGTACTGGACGGTATGCCGGGTAAGCAGATGGCGATCGATGCCGATCTGAACGCCGGATTGATTGGTGAAGAGGAGGCCAAGCGCCGCCGCTCGGAAGTGACGCAGGAGGCCGATTTCTACGGCTCCATGGACGGTGCCAGTAAGTTTGTCCGCGGTGACGCCATCGCCGGTATCCTGATCATGGTGATTAACGTGATCGGCGGCCTGCTGGTTGGCGTGGTGCAGCACGGTATGGATCTGGGGCATGCGGGTGAAACCTATACGCTGCTGACCATCGGTGACGGTCTGGTAGCTCAGATTCCGGCGCTGGTGATCTCGACGGCTGCGGGCGTCATCGTGACGCGCGTCAGTACCGATCAGGACGTCGGCGAACAGATGGTAGGCCAGCTGTTTAACAACCCGCGCGTGCTGATGCTGAGCGCCGGCGTTATTGGTCTGCTGGGCCTGGTGCCGGGCATGCCAAACTTTGTGTTTCTGCTGTTCACCGCCGCGCTGCTGGGCCTGGCCTGGTGGTTGCGCGGACGCGAAATGCAGCCGAAAGCGCAGACGGAGAGCTCCAGCCTGGTGAAAACGCAGGAGACCCCGGCAACAGTGGAGGCCTCGTGGACCGACGTGCAGCTGGAGGATTCGCTGGGCATGGAGGTGGGGTATCGCCTGATTCCGATGGTGGATCATCTGCAAAACGGCGAGCTGCTGGGGCGTATCCGCAGTATCCGTAAGAAAGTTGCGCAGGAGGTGGGTTTCCTGCCGCCGGTGGTGCATATCCGTGACAACATGGAGCTGCCGCCTGCCCGCTATCGCATTCTGATGAAAGGGGTGGAGATAGGCAGCGGCGATGCGTATCCGGGGCGCTGGATGGCGATCAATCCGGGGACGGCGGCGGGCTCACTGCCTGGTGAGCCGACGATCGATCCGGCCTTTGGCCTGGCCGCTATCTGGATTGACAGCGCGCTGAAAGAGCAGGCGCAGATTCAGGGTTATACCGTCGTTGAGGCCAGTACCGTGGTGGCGACGCACCTGAATCACCTGATTGGTCAGTATGCCAGCGAGCTGTTTGGGCGTCAGGAGGCGCAGCAGCTACTGGATCGCGTGACGCAGGAGATGCCGAAGCTGACGGAAGATCTGGTGCCGGGCGTGATCACCCTGACCACGCTGCATAAAGTGCTGCAAAACCTGCTGACGGAACGCGTGTCGATTCGCGACATGCGCACCATTATTGAGACGCTGGCCGAGCATGCGCCGGTGCAGAACGATCCGCAGGAGCTGACCAGTGTGGTGCGCGTGGCGCTGGGCCGTGCGATTACACAGCAGTGGTTCCCGGGTAACGGC
This sequence comes from Pantoea wallisii, assembly GCF_002095485.1. Classification (GTDB taxonomy): domain Bacteria; phylum Pseudomonadota; class Gammaproteobacteria; order Enterobacterales; family Enterobacteriaceae; genus Pantoea; species Pantoea wallisii. The sequence continues at coordinate 46,170 of NZ_MLFS01000002.1, forward strand.
GAAGTGCAGGTGATTGGTCTGGATGCCACGCTGGAGCGTTTGCTGCTGCAGGCGCTGCAGGGCGGTGGCGGACTGGAGCCGGGGCTGGCCGATCGTCTGCTGGTGCAGGCACAGGCGGCACTGCAGCAGCAGGAGATGACCGGGGCGCCGCCGGTGCTGCTGGTTAATCATCCGCTGCGAGCTCTGCTGGCGCGGTTCCTGCGCCGCAATCTGCCGCAGCTGGTGGTGCTGTCGAATATGGAGCTGACCGATAACCGTCAAATCCGTATGACATCGACCATCGGAGGTAAATGATGCGTCGCAGTTTTCAGCTGTTAATGCTGCTGTCCGCTATGGCGCTGTCGCTTAGTGCGGACGCGGCCAGCGGCGCGTGGAGTGCCAGCGTGAGCGGGCCGGGTCTGGGCGCCCGCGGCAACTGGTTGCTCTCGCCTGCGTTAAAGGCGCCATCCGCTGCGCCAGGCGTAATCTCCACCGTTAACTGGCGCTATACGCTGAGCCGGCCGGCACCATCCGGGCTGGTAGTACGGTTGTGTGCCAGCCAGCGCTGCGTGGAGCTGGACGGCGCCAGCGGCACGACGCGCGGCCTGGCTAACGTCACAGCGGATGAAACGCTGCATCTGGCGTTTGGTTTTCAGGGGCAGGGCGCGTTGCCGCCCGGCCTGCGCGTGGTGAGCAGTGAAGTGACGGTGAATTATCAGTAAAGGATAAAGCGATAAGTCGCATGGCGAGGCGCTATGAGTAAGTGCTGCATCCGCAATGGCGCACCTGGCGGGCTGGGAAAACCTACACATTTTATCGCTGTGAATACTGCACACGGTCAGAAGGAAGAGCGAACACGCCCCGGCACGGCAACGGCCGCATCCATGCGGGCCTCGGCACGCGACATCCTTGCCGCGTGACGTCCGGGCTTACCTCGCTCTCCCTTCTTCCCTCAAATGTCGATATCGCTGTTTGTAAAACCTAACTTCTTTTGACTTTCGGAGTGGCGATCCGCAGGGCCGCCAGATGCGCCGATATCGCATTCAGCCATGGCAGCCCTGACGATCGCCATTAATGGCGCTGCCGTTTAACTTACATACGCTCGACGGTTTTAATGCCCAGCGTATCAAGGCCCTGCTTCAGCGTCTTCGCGGTCAGCGCTGCCAGTTGCAGACGGCTGTTACGTACCTGCGCATCCTCAGCAGAGAGAATCGGGCAGTGCTCGTAGAAGCCTGAGAACAGACCTGCCAGATCGTAGAGGTATGCACACATAACGTGCGGCGTGCCGTCGCGCGCCACCTGCGTGATCACCTCTTCAAACTGCAGCAAACGGGTCGCCAGCAGCGCTTCACGATCGTCAGTTAATACGATGTCGCCGCTCAGGCTATCCGCATCAATCCCGGCTTTACGGAACACAGACAGCACGCGGGTATAAGCGTACTGCATGTAGGGGGCGGTGTTGCCCTCAAACGCCAGCATGTTGTCCCAGTCGAAGATGTAATCAGTGGTGCGGCTTTTGGACAGATCGGCATATTTCACCGCGCCAATGCCGACCACTTCCGCCAGGTCTTTTAACTCCTGTGCGCTCATCTCCGGATTCTTCTCGCTCACCAGCGTATGGGCGCGCTCAACCGCTTCATCCAGCAGATCGGCCAGCTTAATGGTGCCGCCGCTGCGGGTTTTAAATGGACGACCATCTTTGCCCAGCATCATACCAAAGGCGTGATGCTCAAGCGGTACGCTCTCCGGCACGTAACCGGCTTTACGCACAATGGTCCACGCCTGTTGCAGGTGCTGATGCTGGCGGGAATCGATGTAGTAGAGCACGCGATCGGCATGCAGCGTTTCGTAACGGTATTTCGCGCAGGCGATATCGGTAGTGGTGTAGAGATAGCCGCCATCCTTCTTCTGGATGATCACGCCCATCGCTTCGCCTTCCTTGTTTTTGTACTCATCAAGGAATACCACGGTGGCGCCTTCACTGGTCACCGCCAGTTTTTTGTCACGCAGGTCAGCAACGATGCCCGGCAGCATATCGTTGTACAGGCTCTCGCCCATCACATCTTTGCGCGTCAGGGTAACGTTCAGGCGGTCATACACCAGCTGATTCTGGCTCATCGTGATATCGACCAGCTTCTTCCACATGCTGCGGCAATATTCGTCGCCGCCCTGCAGTTTTACCACGTAGCCGCGCGCGCGCTCCGCAAAGGCAGCATCTTCGTCATAGGTACGTTTGGCTTCGCGGTAAAAGGCTTCGAGATCGGCCAGGGCGATATCTTCATGGTGCTCGTTCTGCTGCTTCTCCAGGAAGGCGATCAGCATGCCGAACTGGGTGCCCCAGTCGCCTACGTGGTTAGCGCGAATAACGTTATGGCCGAGGAACTCCAGCGTACGCACGGCGGCGTCACCGATGATGGTGGAGCGCACATGACCCACGTGCATCTCTTTAGCGACGTTAGGCGCAGAGTAATCCACCACGATGGTTTGCGGCTCGACGCTGTTCACGCCCAGGCGCGGCAGCTGCAGCGCCTGGGCGGTCTGCTGCGCCAGCCACTGGCGATCGAGGAAGATGTTGATAAAGCCGGGACCGGCGATCTCGGTTTTGCTGGCGATTCCGTGCAGATCCAGATGCTGAACCACCTGTTCAGCCAGCTGGCGCGGTGCCAGACCGAGCTTTTTCGCTACAGCCATGATACCGTTCGCCTGGTAATCGCCGAACTGCACCTTCGCAGACTGACGAACCTGCGGTTCGCAATCGGCGGGCGCACCCGCTGCTACCATTGCCTGACTGACTTTATCGGAAAGAAGAGCCTGAATATTCACCGCGTTACCTTCATATGCTGAAAAGGCCCGCCAGCAGTGGGCGAGCCGATGTCGTCATCCCGCGCGCTTGTCGGGACGGAAAAAGAAGAGGTGAAGTATACGTGAAATGTTAAGGTGCGTCAGCATTCGGTTACGTCTGAGCCGCTGGCGCAAAGCCGCGCGCCGGTTAACGGCGACGCGGGTGACGACGAGGATTTTTAACGCTTTTGTCTTCACGCACCTTCCAGTGGCGGGAAATAGCAAATCCCATCAAGGCTATCAGGACCGCAACAACAATGAGCATAGACATAAGGCCGTTCCTTGTAGTTAAGAAACTCAAATTTATAAGAAAGGCCCACGGTCTGCAATTGATTGCGGTCTAAATAGGACTTATCTTATTGTATTAATTATTGTCAATTATAACAGTCATTTAAGTTACTTTTGTAAAGTAACGACTGGCCCTGATTTCGCGATTAATCCGAAAGAGATAGCGATTTATGCGGTTTTAGGAGCTTTTACCGGCTAACCAGGACGAATCCGAGCGTTTTGTCAGGTAAAAAACAGGCGTTAAGCGATTTTTTAGAGATTAAAATATCTGAACTTAGAGTGAGGCGAGAGAGATATGGATTTGGATTTTCCTTCAGAACTGAGCGACTTAAAACAAGACCTGTCCCGATTTGAACAGGCTCTGCACGCATTTGCTGAACGTTTGGGACTAAACCTGGCAGAACATGAAGCCGATCATGTCGCCGTGCGCTGCCATCAATATGCGACAGCGGAGCGCTGGAGAGCCGGTTTTTTGCAAATGGGGACGCAGTTTTCTGAAGCGATGATCAATGGCCGGCCAATCTGTCTGTTTAAACTGCATCAGCCGCTCTCCCTCGCCGGCTGGCAGATCGATGTCATTGAGCTGCCGTGGCCCGGTGAAAAAATGTACCGCCATGAGGGCTGGGAGCATGTCGAGATCGTGTTACGTGGTGAACCAGACGAGCTGGGGGCGCGTGCCATGGCGCTGTTATCAGACAATGCCCTGACGCAACCGGGTATCTCGTTCAAAACCAGTTCGCCACAAGGGGAAAAAGAGCGGCTGCCCAACCCGACACTGGCCGTAACCGATGGGCAGACTACCATCAAGTTTCACCCGTGGCGGCTGGAGGAGATCGTAGCCAGCGAACAGATTAGCGACACGCTCTGACCGCCTGATGCAAGCGATCCACGGCTTGCTCAAGCAACGCCCGCGTGCAGCCAAAGTTAAAACGTACGAAACGCGCATCGCCGAAATCGCTGCCGGGCGTAAATCCAAGTCCGTGCTGTTCAAACCAGTCAGCCGGATTGTCCACTGCCATCCGGCTGGCATCTATCCAGCCAAGATAGGTGGCTTCCGGTGAAGCCATGCTCAGTTCGGGCACTGTTTCAATCTGCGCTACCAGCCAGTCGCGGTTGCTGCGCAGATACTCCAGCTGCGCCGCCAGCCACGCATCTCCGTCGCGCCAGGCGGCTTCAGCCGCGACCAGCGCCAGAATATCCACGCCCGGCACAATGCCTTCACGCACCTGTTTAAAACGCTGACGCAGCGCCGCATTCGGGATAATGGCCATCGAGGCGCCGAGCCCGGCAATATTGAAGGTTTTCGAGGGGGAGAGCAGCGTAATGCTGCGCTGCGCTGCATCCTCGCTCAGGGTGGCAAACGGAGTGTGCTGCAGGCCGGGCGTTAGCAGTAAATCGCAATGAATCTCATCAGAGCAGACGATCAAATCGTGCTGCCGGGCAAATGCCAGCTGCGCTTCCAGTTCATCGCGCCGATAGACCGTGCCGCCGGGATTGTGCGGATTACACAGCATCAGCAGGCGTTCGTTACCTTGCATCAGTGTATGATCCAGATCGATCATCCAGCGATCGTGCTGTAACCGCATCGGCAAATTAACCTGTGCGCGCGCGGCCAGCTTTGCCGCCGCGCGGAAGGGCGGATAGATGGGCGTGGGCGCAACGGTCGCCTGGCCCGCATCGGTGAAGGCGCGCACCGAAAGGTTCAGGCCGCTCACGATGCCCGGCAGTAACACAATCCACTCGGGCTGAATATGCCAGTTATAGCGCTGCGCCAGGCGGGCGAGGGTGATATCAATCAGGCCCGTGGGCGTGCCGCCATAACCAAATACGCCGTGGTCAGCCCGGTTTTTAATGGCCTCAATAATGCAGGGCGGCGAGCGAAAATCGGTATCTGCAACCCACAGTGGCAGCACATCGCGATCGCCATATTTGTGCCATTTCAAACTATCGCTGTGACGACGGTCTATCCCTTGATCAAAATCGAATGCCATAGTGCACTTTCCACGTAAACTGTTTGAATAAGCAGACTAACTGAAGCAATCCTCCCGAGCCAGAAGTCATAAAAGGAGAAAGGCATGACGAAACTGGAAATATGTTGCTACGGCATTGACTGTGCAATGACTGCGCAGCTGTCCGGTGCCGATCGCGTGGAACTGTGCAGCGCTCCGCGTGAAGGTGGATTAACGCCATCAGCAGGTGTGCTGGAAGCGGCAAAACGTGAATTGAGCATTCCGGTGCACCCGATTGTGCGACCGCGCGGCGGCGATTTTTGCTATACCGATCGCGAATTTGCCGCCATGAAATCGGACGTGGCGATGATACGTGACATGGGTTTCCCTGGCCTGGTGATCGGTATGCTGGATGAAGATGCACACGTTGATATTGCGCGCATGCGGCAGATTATGGCCCTGTGCGATGGCATGGCCGTAACGTTCCATCGCGCTTTTGATTTGTGCCACAGTCCGAAACGCGCGCTGGACGTGCTGACGGATTTAGGCATCGCCCGCATTCTTACCTCGGGTCAGCAGCAGAGCGCGGAAACCGGAATTGCATTATTGCGGGAACTAAATGAACTGAGCACCGGTCCAATCATTATGGCTGGTGCAGGCGTACGTTTGAGCAATTTACAGAAATTTCTCGACAGCGGTCTGCAGGAGGTTCACAGCTCCGCCAGCCGCGCGGTTGCTTCGCCCATGCGCTACCGTAAAGCCGGCGTATCAATGTGTGCCGAAGCGGAAACCGATGAATTCAGTCGCTCCTGCGTTGATGGCGATGTGGTAGAAGCCATGAAGAGCATGATGCAGATGAGCGTGGATCGGGTAGCCTGATCCCTCCCAGTTTTGCCGCGCAGCACGCCGAAAATAATGACGTGATGTTTGCAAGTACCAAACCCCAGTCTCTCTTGCTGGGGTTCTTTTTGTCTGCCGTCCGCCGCCGGATAGCGCGTTAGCAAAAAAGATGCTTTGATTACTCTATGGCTTAGCGCGGATAACGCTGATGAAATCCACCTCTTATGTTGTTGTAATGCTGCTGCTTCCGCTCACCGGTACGGTCCTGGCGGCAGAGACCGCTTGCCCGCCGCTGAGCAAAAATATCACCAGCAGTAACAACTGGATCATGCTGGGAGGCAGCGCCAAAGGCGCAGTTCGTCAGGTCATTGCCGGTGAATTTGGCAAAGATGTGAACTCGCAAAAGCGCGTGCTGGGGCAGTTTGATCGCTGCGGTGACTTGATGGTGGCTGACATTACTTACGATAAAAGTGAAGGTAACGTCGTGCTCAGCATGGAGCAGCATATTGCGCGCGTGCAGCGCGGCTGGGTTGCTGAATACGCTTATCAGGTAAAAGTGGTTAAAGCGGGCAAGGAGGAGATGGTGGATAACCGTCAGGGCACCATCAGCTGGCAGATTGGGCAGCACGGCAACATTATCAGCGCGTCGGACAAGTTTACCAGCATGGGCAGGGAGGGCTTTACCGATACTACGTATCGTTACGATAACCATTTCCGGCTGGAGAAGAGCGTCGCACGCGGCAGTGATACGCTCACTAACGGTGAGAGCCACTGGCGCTGGAATCCACAAGGGCTGGTGGTTTCGGCGAGCAGCGCGCGCGGTAAAGATTCTTACAGTTATGACCAACAGTGGCGTGAACTGCGGCTAAACGGCACCTCGACAACGCCGGTCAGCACGTTACGCTCCGTTGATGAGTGTCAATTATGGGACGAGGTGGGCAACTGCACCTTAAGCTACCTGCGTGAAACGGAAGTGTTTGCCAAAGGTACGATCGAGCGTAATTTGAGTTCGGCGTATAAATATCAGTACTGGGATCGACCTCAGGCGGAGAATTAACGCACCAGGCGCGAAGGGCCCGGTACGTTTCCGCTCAGGCTGCGGCCGTGCATAGTCACCCGTTGCAACAGTTTGCGCCGCCGTGCAATCGCGCTACTATCAGGCGCGGACTAACCGGGAGCCAGCCATGACACCGCTCTTTTCCTTCCTTTTTGCCATTACTGTTCTCACGCTGACGCCCGGTTTCGATACCGCGCTGGTGTTGCGCTCTGCCGCCGCACAGGGCTGGAAGCGTGCCTCGGCAACGGCCTTTGGCGTGACGCTGGGCTGCCTGGTATGGGGTGTAGCCGTAGGTTTGGGGCTTGGCGCACTGCTGCTGGCCTCTGAGATGGCGTACAACCTGCTGAAATGGATTGGCGCCGCGTATCTGCTCTATCTCGGCGTAAAACTGCTGCTTAAACCGCGCAGCCAGGCGGAGAACGCGCAGGGCGAGCAAAAAAGAGAGCAGGGGTATCTCGCCTGTTTTTCACGTGGTCTGTTTGGCAATTTGCTCAACCCGAAAGTCGGCGTGTTTTACGTCACCTTCTTGCCGCAATTTATTCCGGCAGGCGCATCCGTGCCGCTGTGGTGTACGCTGATGGCGCTGGCGCACATGGTGATTGGTCTGATCTGGAATGCGGTACTGATCAGCAGCAGCCACTATTTTGCGGCGCATTTACGGCGCCCGGCAGTACTGAAAATGATGGATCGCCTGACCGGCTGTGTGTTTATTGGTTTCGCCGCGAAGCTGGCGCTGTCGCGGCGGTAAACGTTACGGCTTGCGCGCCACCAGCACGGCACGCAGCGGGGCGGGATAACCTTCTACCGTCTTGCTGCTGTCGTCAGGATCGAGGAATTCGGCCAGTGATTCGCTGGTCATCCAGCTGGTGCGGCGCTGCTCATCCACTGAGGTGATGGCGTAATCAGCGATGCGCACATCCACAAAGCCGCACTTCTCCAGCCAGTTTTTCAGCGCTGCGGCAGAAGGGATAAAGTAGACGTTGCGCATCTGCGCGTAGCGCTCGCCCGGCACCAGCACCGCATTCTCATCCCCCTCAATCACCAGCGTCTCCAGCACCAGCTCGCCTTCGCTCACCAGCTGGTTTTTCAGCTGCAGCAGATGGTCGAGCGGCGAGCGGCGATGATAGAGCACACCCATCGAGAACACGGTATCGAATGCCTGTAGCGCGGGCAGCTGCTCAATGCCGAGCGGCAAAAGATGCGCACGGCGATCATCGCCCAGCAGCTTACGCACCGCTTCAAACTGGCACAGGAACAGCTGCATCGGATCGATTCCGACCACCAGCTGCGCGCCCGCGCCGATCATACGCCACATGTGATAACCGCTGCCGCAGCCCACGTCCAGCACCGTGCGGCCAGCCAGCGAAGAGATATGCGGCAGTACGCGATCCCACTTCCAGTCCGAGCGCCACTCAGTATCGATCTCGGTACCGTAAAGGGAGTACGGCCCTTTGCGCCACGGCATCAGATTACGCAGCAGCTTCTCAATGCCGGCACGCTGGCGATCGGTTAAATCATCCTGCTGTGCGCTCACGCTATTCAGCAGGTCGAGCTTTTGCGGCGTCAGCAGCGGTAAGTAGTCCACCGACTTTTCCCAGTTGCGGAAGTGCCCGTGCAGATTTTCACGCTGCCAGGCCGCCACCTGCGCCGGTAACACTTCGAGCCAGCTGGCGAGCGGGCCGGTGGCGATTTGCTGATAAAAACGGCCAAAATCAATCATTTCAACGCCACCAGAGAGCCAAAGTTAAAGCACTGGAACCACAGTTCCGCATGGGCAAACCCGGCGGTTTTCAGCCGCGCTTTGTGCGCTTCCACGCTATCGGTCAGCATGACATTCTCCAGCATGCTGCGCTTCTGACTGATCTCCAGTTCGCTGTAGCCGTTGGCGCGTTTAAAGTCGTGGTGCATGTTGAACAACAGTTCGCCAACTTCTGCATCTTCGAAGCTGAATTTTTCTGACAGCACCAGCGCGCCGCCGGGATTTAGCCCTGCGGCGATCTTTTTCAGCAGCGCCAGCCGGGCATCCGGCTCCAGAAACTGCAGGGTAAAGTTAAGCACCACCAGCGAGGCGTTTTCGATGGGGATATCGCGGATATCCGCTTCCAGCACCTGCACCGGCGTATCGGCACGAAAGGCGTCAAGATGGCGACGGCAGCGCTCTACCATCGCCGGCGAGTTATCCACGGCAATAATCTGGCAGCCCGGCACATGAATATTGCGGCGCACGGAGAGCGTGGCGGCACCGAGTGAGCAGCCAAGATCGTAAACCTTGCTATCGGGCTGCACAAAGCGTTCTGCCAGCATGCCAATCATCGAGATGATGTTGGAGTAACCCGGCACCGAGCGCTGAATCATGTCGGGAAAGACTTCAGCCACGCGCTCGTCAAAGGTCCAGTCGCCCAGCTTGGCAATGGGCGCGGAAAATAGCGTATCGCGGTCAGACATAATGAAAAGTCCGGAGAGAAAACGGAAAGGGCGCTATTCTGGCAGAAACTGCCGTCTGCTGCACCCGTTTCCCTGCGTTTAGAACAGGCTGGTCTGCTGCGGCCAGTCGGGCAGATTGCGCAGCGAAGGCTCAAGCTGTTGCAGTTGCGGCCAGAGCGCCTGCAGCAGCAGAAAGACTTCGCCCATATCCGGCGTATGGATAAACAGCAGCACATCGCCCTCGTTAAGCCAGCCCGGCAGCTTCTCGCGCCATACGTCAAACAGCGGCACGCTCTCGCTAACCTCATCGCTACCGATAAATCGCACCATCGGATTGTTGCCGGTACGGATGGCGTGAGTAGGAACGCGCGGCTTTTGCGATCGCGCATGCACGGCGGCCGGTGAGAGCGAACGGGAGGCGTGCACCGGACGGCTATCGAGGATCACCCGGTTTACGCCGCGTTCAAGCAGGCCGCGATTGAGGGCGCGCTCAGCTTCTCCTTTATTGAAAAACGCCTGATGCCGCACCTCTACGCCGTAGCTGAAACTGCGCGGCAGGCGATCGAGAAACGCCCATAAGTCAGTCAGCTGCGCCGGCGAAAAGGCCGGCGGCAACTGCAGCCAGTATTGGCCGATACGGTCACTGAGCGGGTCCAGCAGGCGGAAAAACGCATTGAGTAACTCGTCGCAGTTCTTCAGCGCCGCCTGATGGCTGATGGTATTCGGGAATTTGAAGCAGAAGCGGAAATCATCGTGGGTCATGTCACGCCAGCGCTGCACCACCTCCGGTGACGGCAGGGCATAGAGCGTGGTGTTACCCTCTACGCAGTCAAACAGCCGGGTGTAATCCGCTAAGGTCTCCAGTCCAAACTGTTTCCAGCGGGCGTGCTGCCATTGTGGTAAGCCAATTCGTAAGGTCAAACGCGAACTCCTGATGACAAAAGGGCGGAATAACGCCGCCTGATATAACCTGATTGCGGGCCCACAGGAAAAAGTGGCGGCATAAACGCTGATGATTTGTCCGCTTTGCGCGGGATCTGCTTATCCTGTCTGGCTTTTTCCATTATAATAGCCGCCTTTTTTGCGGCAGCATCTCAGAAGGTTACGCGGCCTGATGTTGTCTGGCAGCAGCGGCGAAGTTAAAAGGATACGTTATGCGTACAGAATATTGCGGACAGCTCAATCTGTCTCATGTAGGTCAGCAAGTTACTCTCTGCGGCTGGGTCAACCGTCGTCGCGATCTCGGCAGCCTGATTTTTATTGATATGCGCGACCGTGAAGGGATCGCTCAGGTGTTCTTCGATGCCGATCGTCAGGAGGCTTTCCAGCTGGCATCTGAGCTGCGCAACGAATTCTGCATCCAGATCACCGGTACTGTGCGTGCGCGTGAAGAGAAGAACCGCAACAGCGATATGGCGACCGGCGATATCGAGGTGTTTGCGCATGAGCTAACCATTATCAACCGTGCTGAACCGTTGCCGCTGGACTCAAACCAGACCAACAGCGAAGAGGCGCGTCTGACCTATCGCTATCTTGACCTGCGCCGTCCGGAGATGGCACAGCGCCTGAAAACCCGTGCGAAAATCACCAGCTTTGTGCGTCGCTTTATGGATAACGAAGGTTTCCTCGATATCGAAACGCCGATGCTGACCAAAGCGACGCCAGAAGGCGCGCGCGACTATCTGGTGCCAAGCCGGGTGCACAAAGGCAAATTTTATGCGCTGCCACAGTCACCACAGCTGTTCAAACAGCTGCTGATGATGTCCGGATTTGATCGCTACTATCAGATCGTTAAATGCTTCCGCGATGAAGATTTGCGTGCTGACCGTCAGCCGGAGTTCACCCAGATCGACGTGGAGACCTCGTTCATGACGGCAGAGCAGGTGCGTGAAGCGATGGAGCGCCTGATCCGTGAGCTGTGGCTTGAGATCAAAGGCATCGACCTGGGTGATTTCCCGCAGATGACCTTTGCCGAAGCGATGAACCGTTACGGTTCCGACAAGCCAGACCTGCGTAACCCGATGGAGCTGGTGGACGTTGCAGACCTGCTGCAAAACGTTGAGTTCCAGGTCTTCGCCGGTCCGGCCAACGATGCAAAAGGCCGTGTGGCTGCCCTTCGCGTACCGGGCGGCGCGGCGCTGACGCGTAAGCAGATTGATGAGTACGCGAAGTTTGTGGAAATTTATGGCGCCAAAGGCCTGGCGTGGATGAAGATCAACGACCGCGCCAGCGGTTTCGAGGGCGTGCAGAGCCCGGTAGCGAAGTTCCTGACGCCAGAGATCGTGGATGCGATCCTGACCCGCACCGCTGCGCAGGATGGCGACCTGATCTTCTTCGGTGCCGATCGCGCTAAAGTCGTGGCCGATGCACTGGGTGCGCTGCGCCTGAAGGTGGGCCGCGATCTGAAAATCACCGACGAGCACGCCTGGGCGCCGCTGTGGGTGATCGACTTCCCGATGTTCGAAGAGGACGAAGAGGGCGGTCTTGCTGCGATGCACCATCCGTTCACCTCGCCGAAAGCGCTGAGCGCAGAGCAGCTGGCGGCCGATCCAACGCAGGCGGTAGCCAACGCTTATGACATGGTGATCAACGGTTACGAAGTGGGCGGTGGATCAGTACGTATTCACAACGGCGCTATGCAGCAGACGGTGTTCAGCATTCTCGGCATCACCGAAGAGGAGCAGCAGGAGAAGTTTGGCTTCCTGCTCGACGCGCTGAAATTTGGTACGCCGCCGCACGCGGGCCTGGCGTTTGGTCTGGATCGCCTGACCATGCTGCTGACCGGTACGGATAATATCCGTGATGTCATTGCGTTCCCGAAAACCACGGCAGCCGCCTGTCTGATGACGGAGGCGCCCAGCTTTGCCAATCCGGCAGCGCTGGCCGATCTGGGCATTCAGATTGCTCCAAAAAAAGATAAGTCAGAGAATAACTAATGGGCTATAAACACCCGGTTTCGGTGCTGGTGGTGATTTTTGCGCGAGATACCGGACGGGTGTTGATGCTGCAACGACGTGACGATGCGAGCTTCTGGCAATCGGTCACGGGCAGCCTGGAGCCGGGCGAAACCCCGGCACAGGCCGCGCAGCGGGAAGTGGCTGAAGAGCTGGCGATCGACATCTCTGGCGAACAGCTGGTGCTGGAAGATTGTCACAGGCAGATCGAGTTTGAAATCTTCGCGCACTATCGCCATCGCTACGCGCCGGGCACCACGCATAACTGCGAACACTGGTTCCGCCTCGCGCTGCCCGCCGAGCGCGAACCGCTGCTCAGCGAGCATCTCGCCGCGCAGTGGCTCGATCCCACTGCCGCTGCGGCGCTGACGAAATCCTGGAGTAACCGCCAGGCCATTGAAGAATTTATCTGAACACCTGCCGCCGCGCATTTTCCGGCGGTTTTATTGTTAAATTACTGACATTCGGTGTGAGTCGGCAGGTTTGCACCGCTAAAATTGAACAGTCAGGCGTTATCGGCGCAGCAAGGTTGTTTACCGCCAGCGCACAGCATCCGGAGCGTACTTTTGTACGTGAGGATTGCGAGCACTGCCGGAGAATAAGATTGCAAGTGAGATAGCCTGCACCCTGTTAAAGATCGGAGAGACAGTTAAGATGGCTGGACACAGTAAATGGGCAAACACCAAACACCGCAAGGCCGCTCAGGATGCGAAACGCGGTAAAATTTTCACCAAAATCATCCGTGAGCTGGTCACAGCGGCGAAACTGGGCGGTGGCGATGCGGGCTCCAACCCGCGCCTGCGCGCAGCGATGGATAAAGCGCTCTCTAACAACATGACGCGCGACACCATGAACCGTGCGATCGCGCGCGGCGTGGGCGGTGAAGATGATTCCAACATGGAAACCATCATCTATGAAGGCTACGGTCCGGGCGGCTCTGCCGTGATGGTCGAGTGCCTGAGTGATAACCGCAACCGCACCGTGGGCGAAGTGCGTCATGCCTTCACCAAAACCGGCGGTAACCTCGGCACCGATGGCTCGGTCTCTTACCTGTTCAGCAAAAAAGGTGTGATCTCTTTTGCGCCGGGCCAGGATGAAGATGCCGTGATGGAAGCCGCGCTGGAAGCGGGCGCAGAAGACGTGGTCAGCTACGATGATGGCGCGATTGATGTGTTCACCGCGTGGGAAGAGCTGGGTAACGTACGCGATGCGCTGGAAGCGGGCGGCCTGAAGGCGGATAGCGCGGAAGTCTCGATGATTCCGTCAACCAAAGCCGAGCTGGACGCTGAAACCGCACCGAAGCTGCTGCGTCTGATCGACATGCTGGAAGATTGTGACGATGTGCAGGAGGTTTACCACAACGGTGAAATTTCTGATGAGGTAGCGGAAACGCTGTAATGGCGTTCCTGACCCACGTTCACACCGGAGGCGCGCTGTGGCAATAATTCTCGGGATCGATCCCGGCTCGCGCGTCACCGGCTACGGCGTTATCCGCCAGGTTGGCCGCCAGCTCAGCTATCTTGGCAGCGGCTGTATCCGTACCAATGTCACCGATCTTCCCTCCCGCCTGAAGTTAATCTACGCCGGCGTCAGCGAAATCATCACGCAGTTTTCGCCAGACTACTTTGCGATTGAGCAGGTCTTTATGGCGAAGAATGCGGACTCCGCTCTTAAGCTGGGCCAGGCGCGCGGTGCGGCAATTGTGGCCGCGGTTAACCTGGATCTGCCAGTGTTTGAATACGCTGCGCGTCAGGTGAAGCAAACGGTGACCGGCACCGGAGGCGCCGAGAAGAGTCAGGTGCAACACATGGTGCGTACCCTGCTCAAACTGCCGGCTAATCCGCAGGCGGATGCCGCCGATGCACTGGCCATTGCTATCACGCATTGCCATCTCAGCCAGAATGCGGCACGCATCAGCGACAGCAAATTGGTCATGACGCGTGGCCGTATGCGATCGGGTTAGCGGAAAACGCTGCGCGTTAACAGGCTGGATATTCATCCAGCCTTTTTTATGTTATATAAACGGGCTAACTAACAGATTAAGGAACTGCTCAGGTGATTGGTCGTTTACGAGGCAACATTCTTGAAAAACAGCCGCCGCTGGTGTTGATTGAAGCGCACGGTGTCGGTTATGAAGTGCACATGCCAATGACCTGCTTTTACGAGCTGCCGGAGATCAACCAGGAAGCGATTATCTTCACCCAGTTTGTGGTGCGTGAAGATGCACAGCTGCTGTTCGGTTTTAACAATAAGCAGGAGCGCGCGCTGTTTCGCGAGCTGATTAAAGTCAACGGCGTGGGACCAAAACTGGCGCTGGCGATCCTGTCCGGCATGTCGGCACAGCAGTTTGTCACGGCGGTGGAGCGAGAAGAGATCGCTTCGCTGATCAAGTTGCCGGGCGTCGGTAAGAAGACCGCTGAGCGCTTAGTGGTCGAGATGAAAGACCGCTTTAAAGGGATGCACGGCGACCTGTTTGGCGGCGACTCTGCCTTTACCCTCACCGCACCATCCTCGGCCCCGAATACCAATGACGCCGAGGCAGAAGCGGTTGCGGCGCTGGTGGCGCTGGGGTATAAACCGCAGGAAGCCAGCCGTATGGTCAGCAAGGTTGGTAAACCTGATGCGGATTGTGAAACCCTGATCCGCGAAGCCCTGCGCGCAGCTATTTGAGGTCATCCATGATTGAAGCCGATCGCCTGGTGTCGGGCAGTTCTGTCAATGAAGAAGAGAGCCTGGACCGCGCCATCCGTCCTAAACTGTTGACGGAGTATGTGGGTCAGCCGCAGGTGCGCGAACAGATGGAGATCTTCATCCAGGCCGCCAAACTGCGCGGCGATGCGCTTGACCATCTGCTGATTTTTGGTCCGCCGGGGCTGGGCAAAACCACGCTGGCTAACATTGTCGCCAACGAAATGGGCGTGAACCTGCGCACCACTTCCGGGCCGGTGCTGGAAAAAGCCGGTGACCTGGCGGCGATGCTGACCAACCTTGAACCGCACGACGTGTTGTTTATCGACGAAATTCACCGCCTCTCCCCGGTGGTTGAAGAGGTGCTCTATCCGGCGATGGAGGACTACCAGCTGGATATCATGATTGGCGAAGGCCCGGCTGCGCGCTCAATCAAGCTTGACCTGCCGCCTTTTACCCTGATTGGTGCCACCACGCGGGCCGGCTCCCTGACGTCGCCGTTACGTGATCGCTTCGGCATTGTGCAGCGTCTGGAGTTCTATAACGTACCGGATCTGCAGCATATTGTGAGCCGCAGCGCGGCCTGCTTAGGCCTGACGCTGAGTCATGAAGGGGCGCTTGAAGTGGCGCGCCGTGCACGCGGTACGCCGCGTATTGCTAACCGCTTACTGCGCCGCGTGCGCGACTTCGCCGAGGTGCGCGCCAATGGCGATATGAGCGGTGAAGTGGCGGCCAGCGCGCTGGATATGCTTAACGTTGATAATCAGGGCTTCGACTATATGGACCGGAAACTGCTGCTGGCTATTATCGATAAGTTCATGGGCGGCCCGGTCGGCCTTGATAACCTCGCAGCAGCCATTGGTGAAGAGCGGGAAACCATTGAAGATGTGATTGAACCCTTCCTGATTCAGCAGGGATTCATTCAGCGCACGCCGCGCGGCCGTATGGCCACGCAGCACGCTTATAAACACTTCGACATCGTGCGCGAAGAGTAACCGGCGTTACGCCGCCGGTTTTTTTGCCATGCTGATGATAAACAGTACGGCAGCGCACAGCACCACCGAAGGGCCGGCGGGTGTATCGTAGCTGGCGGAAAATGTCAGGCCGCCGGTGACGGCGATAATACCGATCAGTACGGCGAAGCCGGCCATTTGCTCCGGCGAACGCGAAAAGCGACGGGCGGTAGCGGCGGGAATGATCAGCAGCGATGTGATGATCAGTGCACCCACAAACTTCATGGCGACACCGATAGTCAGCGCAGTGACCAGCATCAGCATCAGCCGGGTGCGCTGAATATTTACGCCATCCACCTGCGCCAGCTCAGGCTGATGGTCATCGACAGCAGCGAGCGCCACTGCCACGCCATCACGGCCAGAACAATCACTACACCTGCGCCCATCAGCCACAAATCGTCCGGCGTAATAGCCAGCAGATCGCCAAACAGATAAGCCATCAGATCCACACGTACGCCCTGCATCAGGCTGACAACCACCAAACCCAGCGACAGCGCACTGTGCGCCATAATGCCAAGCAGCGTATCGATTGCCAGATGCGGACGCCGCTCCAGCCATACCAGACCCAGTGCCAGCAACACGGTAACCAGAATCACGGCGTACCAGGGGTTCACATTCAACAACAGTCCAAAGGCCACACCCAGCAGGGAAGCGTGGGCGAGGGTGTCACCAAAGTAGGACATGCGGCGCCAGACCACGAACGAGCCCAGCGGACCGGCTGCCAGCGCCAGCAACACGCCGCCCAGCCAGCCGGGTAATAACAGTTCAATCATGACGGGCCGTTTCCTTTGCGCAGAACAATGCGTCCCTGTAAATCGTGACGATGATTATGATGATGACGGTAGATCGCCAGCTGTTGGGCCTCACGCGGGCCGAACATCGCGATAAATTCCGGGTGCTGCGAAACCGCTTCCGGCGTGCCGGAGCAGCAGATGTGATGATTCAGGCAGAGCACTTCGTCGGTTTTGGCCATGACCAGATGCAGGTCATGAGAGACCATCAGCACCCCACAGTTCAGCTCACGGCGCAGCTGATCGATTAAATCGTAAAGCGCTACCTGGCCATTCACGTCTACGCCCTGCGTGGGCTCATCCAGCACCAGCAGCTGCGGTCGGTTGAGCAGGGCGCGCGCCAGCAGTACGCGCTGGGTTTCCCCCCTGAGAGCTTTTGCAGCGGCGCCTGCAGCAGATGGCCGGCCTGCACGCGCTTCAGCGCCGGCAGGATATCGTCGCGCTGACTGCCGCGTGACAGGCGCATAAAGCGCTCCACGGTGATCGGCAGAGTAGGGTCGATATGCAGCTTTTGCGGCACATAGCCGATGCGCAACCCCGTCGCGCGCCGGACGGTACCGCTGGTTGGTGCCAGTAGCCCAAGCACGGTACGCACCAGCGTCGATTTGCCGGCACCATTGGGGCCAAGCAGCGTAAGAATTTTGCCGGGCTCAAGCGACAAACTTACGCCTGACAGCACGGGACGCTGTGAAAACTTCACAGAAATGTTTTCGAGTGTGACAAGTGACGTCATGATATTTACGGTTGCATTGAATTTCGAATGTTATAATATCACATTCCATCACCTGGTCACGATGGAATGACGCATTATGTTACACAATAAAAAGCGCCTTACTTTTACCCTTTCTGCGGTCGCTCTGGCCGCCATGAGCGCGTCACCCGCGCACTCCGCCGTTGTTGCTTCAATTAAGCCTCTCGGATTTATCGCAGCCGCCATCGCCGATGGCATTACGCCAGTTGAAGTATTGCTGCCGGACGGCGCCTCCGAACACGATTATGCCCTACGTCCGTCTGATGTAAAACGTATTAAAAACGCAGACTTAGTCGTCTGGACCGGCCCTGAGATGGAAGCCTTCCTGACGAAGTCGGCGGCGGAGTTGCCCGCCAGTAAGAACCTTGAGATCGCCGGGTTGCCAGAGGTGAAACCGCTGCTGATTCGCGGGGGTGAAGAGGAGGATGAACATGAGCACGATCACGATCATCACGCGGGATCAGAAAAATCTGAGGAACAAGACACGTCTCATACGCACCACCATCACGGCGAGTTTAATATGCACCTGTGGATGTCACCGGAGATTGCGAAACAATCTGCGGTTGCAATCCACGGAAAATTATTGGAACTTATGCCGCAAAGCAAAGCCAAACTTGACGCCAATCTGCAGCAGTTTGAGGCAGAATTAGCGGACGCAGATAAACACATTGGCGCGCAACTTGCGCCGGTGCGAAATAAGGGTTATTTCGTTTTTCACGACGCTTACAGCTACTTTGAAAAACATTACGGTTTGTCACCATTGGGGCATTTTACCGTCAACCCTGAAATCCAGCCGGGCGCCCAACGTTTACATCAAATACGAACACAGTTGGTTGAGCAGAAAGCCGTATGCGTTTTCGCTGAACCACAATTCAGGCCGGCCGTCATCGATGCCGTGTCCCGCGGAACCAGCGTGCGTAAAGGCACCCTTGATCCGCTTGGCATGGGAATCAGCTTAACCAAAGACAGCTACGTGAAATTCCTCTCACAGTTGTCGAGCCAGTATGCGAGCTGCCTGAATGGAGCATAGAGGAATAGGTAAAAGTGCAGCAGATAGCCCGCTCTGTCGCCCTCGCATTTAATAATTTGCCGCGCCCCCACCGCGTTATGCTGGGATCATTAACCGTTATTACGTTGGCCGTCGCTGTCTGGCGGCCATACGTTTATCATCCGCGTGACGTTGCGCCCATCGTGAAAGACATCACGCTGGACAAAAACGAACTGCGCACCCTGCTGCCGGAAGCCAGTGAGCCGATCGATCAGACCACGGCGGAACCGGAAGACGATATCCCGGCAGACGACATCGATAACGATGTGCCGGATACCCCGAACAAGCACGATTACACCGTCTCTTCAGGCGATACTCTGAGTAGCGCGCTGAACCAGTACGGTATCGATCTGAGCGATATCAATGCGCTGGTCAGCAGCGATAAAGATCTGCGCAATCTGCGCGTCGGTCAGCAGCTGAACTGGACGCTGGACGCAGATGGCGGCCTGCAGGATTTCACCTGGGAGATTGATCGTCGTGAAACCCGCACCTATGCGCGTCAGCCCACCGGCAATTTCAGGATGCAGCAGGAGATGCAGAAGGGTGAGTGGCAGAACAGCGTACTGAAAGGCGAAGTGCGCGGCAGTTTTGCCGCCAGCGCGCAGCGTGCCGGATTAACCAGCAGCGAAACCAATAGCGTTATCAAAGCGATGCAGTGGCAGATGGATTTCCGTAAGCTGCGCGCCGGTGACGAGTTCAGCGTACTGATGTCTCGCGAGATGCTGGATGGCAAAAGCGCGCAAAGTCAGCTGCTGGGCGTGCGTTTACATACTGGCGGCAAAGATTACTATGCGTTCCGCGCGGAGGATGGCAAATTCTACGATCGTAACGGCTCCGGCCTGGCGCGCGGCTTTATGCGCTTCCCGACGGTCAAACAGTATCGCGTATCCTCAAACTTCAATCCGCGCCGTCTTAACCCGGTGACCGGACGCATCGCGCCACATAAAGGGGTGGATTTCGCGCTGCCGATTGGCACGCCGGTGCTGGCGGTAGGCGATGGCGAAGTGGTAATGGCGAAAAATGGCGGCGCGGCCGGCAACTATGTGGCGATTCGTCACGGCCGTCAGTACATGACGCGCTACATGCACCTGAGCAAAGCGCTGGTGAAGCCCGGGCAGAAAGTGAAGCGTGGCGACCGTATTGCGCTCTCCGGTAACACCGGGCGCTCCACCGGTCCGCACCTGCATTATGAAGTGTGGATCAACAATCAGGCGGTCAACCCGCTGACGGCGAAGCTGCCACGCATGGAAGGGCTGACCGGTAAAGACCGCAGTACTTACCTGGCGCAGGTGAAGGCTTATCTGCCACAGCTGTCGCTGAAGTAAGCCTTTTTCAGCGACAATAGCGAGAAACCGACGGATTCTTCGTCGGTTTTTTGCTATCTGACGCATGAAGATTGCAAAATTACCTGCCGTCACTATTATTGAGCCGTCATTGTCAGAGGCGAGTGCATGGAAACCCGAAAGAAAAATAACACTGAATTTATTCCCGTTTTTCAACGTTCATTTTTAAAGCCGAAATACTGGGGTAGCTGGCTGGCGGTGGGTGCGCTGGCCGGTATGGCACTGCTGCCTGCCAAAGTGCGCGATCCTGTTCTGGGTGGATTGGGCAAATTTGCCGGCAAGCTGGCGAAAAGTGCGCGCCGTCGTGCGTTGATCAATCTCTACTATTGCCTGCCGGAGCTGAGTGAAGCGCAGCGCGAAGAGATTGCTGACCGTATGTTTGCCACAGCTCCGCAGGCCATGGTCATGATGGCCGAACTGGGCATGCGTAACCCCGAGCGGGTACGTCAGCGCGTAGAGTGGCACGGCCGGGAGATCATCACCGACCTGCAAAACAATAAAGAGAACGTGATCTTCCTTGTGCCGCATGGCTGGGGCGTTGATATTCCCGCCATGCTGCTGGCGTCAGAAGGGCAGATGATGGCGGCGATGTTCCATAACCAGAGCGATCCGCTCATGGATTATCTGTGGAATACCGTGCGTCGTCGCTTTGGTGGCCGCATGCACGCGCGTAACGATGGCATCAAACCCTTCATCGCCTCCGTGCGTCAGGGCTATTATGGCTACTATCTGCCGGATCAGGATCACGGTGCTGAACACAGCGAATTTGTTGATTTCTTTGCTACCTACAAAGCCACCTTGCCGGCTGTGGGTCGCTTAATGAAGGTGTGCCGGGCGCGCGTTGTACCGCTGTTCCCGGTCTATAACAGTAAGACGCACCGGCTGGAGATCTACGTGCGTCCGCCAATGGATGATCTGCTGGACGCTGATGACAAAACGCTGGCGCGCCGCATGAATGAAGAGGTTGAGGTGTTTGTGCGTCCACATCCGGAACAGTACACCTGGATTCTTAAGCTGCTGAAAACGCGTAAAGAGGGAGATATTGAACCTTACGCGCGTGACGATCTCTATCCCCGCAAATAACGCGCCGGGCATTTCAGCCAAAGCCTGCCCGCGGTAGCGGCGCTGAGCACTGCGCCGCTACCGTTTTTCAACGTGTTACTCCACCGTCTGGATATGGGCGCGACGCTTGCGCTCACGCAGGAAGAGCGTTACCAGTCCAAACCACAGCACGCCCGCAACAAAGTTGATGCCGCTAAACCAGGGTGTACCGCCGCTGAAATAGCCGCTCTTTGCCAGTTCGATGCCCGCGGCCAGCGTCAGAATGCTGATCATGCCCAGCATCGCCGCGATACTGCCTTTGCCCTCGCTGCTGGAGTAGAGCGTCAGGCGGTATAACCCGGCATTCACCATCCCGGCACCAAACGCGTACAGGCTGAGGCCAGCGGTCAGCAGCAGATAGGTGTGGCTATCGAGCAGATTAGCCACCAGGGCAGTGCTCAGACCAAGCAGAATCGGCCAGGCAGCGAATTTTACCGGCTGTTCAATCGGTACGCGCCCCGCCAGTTTTCCCAGCGTAACGTTGCCCGCAATCATCGCGAGAAATACCGGCAGCTGCAGCAGGGCGTACTGCATGCGCGAAAGCCCCTCATCGTGCATCAGAATTACCGGCGAGAGCGCAACCCAGGTGAGGATCGGGATAAAGACCAGGCCAATGGCGAATGAACCGTACATCACCTGCTTATCACGCGCCAGTCGCCCGTAGCCGCGCGCCAGGTTAGGCAGAGCGATGGAGTGACTGCGATCGCCGGCGGTTTCCGGCATGATGCGGTACAGCACTACAAACGCCACCAGGCTGCAAATGGCGAACAGCCAGAACATGCTGCGCCACTCCGCCACGGTAAGCCAGGCTGCGCCCGCCAGCGGGCCGGCCAGCGGTGCAAGCAGCGCAACGTTAGCCATCAGCGCCATCATGCGCACGGCCAGCGCTTCATCAAACGCCTCCTGCACCGCGGCATAGCTGACGGCGCCGATAAAGCACAGGCTGATGCCCTGAATAAAGCGCAGGGTAATGAACTGCTCGATGTTGCTGACCCAGGTGGTCAATATACAGGCGGCGGCAAAGAAGAGTATGCCGAAGAGCAGCACCGGGCGGCGGCCATATTTGTCCGAGAGCGGCCCCAGCAGCCACTGCAGCACCACGCCGCCCATCAGATACGCGGTCAGGGACGTTGAGACCCACTCCGGCCCGACGCTGAACTCTTCGGTCACCAGCAGCATGCCGGGTTGAATCATGTCGTGAGCGATGTAGGTGGCAAATTCAAACAGCACCAGCGCGAGCGGAAACAGCAAAACGCGGCCGGTGAGGTGAGTAATCGGTTGATAGCGGGCCATCTGGCCTCCTTGTCAGAGCAAAATAAAACGCGACTGCCAGGCAGTCGCGTTTGTCCATGTTGTTACAGCCGCTAAGGTCGTGCGTGACGTTTAATCTACGCGCAGGACGCGGCTGGTATTGGTGGTGCCGGTCGTGGCCATCACGTCGCCCTGGGTGACAATCACCAGGTCGCCGGAGACGAGGAAGCCTTTGTCGCGCAGCAGGTTAACGGCATCGTGCGCTGCGGCAACACCATCGTTGTTACTGTCAAAATAGACCGGCGTTACACCACGGTAGAGCGCGGTCAGGTTCAGCGTACGCTCGTGACGTGACATCGCGAAGATCGGTAACCCGGAGGTAATGCGCGAAGTCATCAGCGCAGTACGGCCTGACTCCGTCATGGTGATGATGGCGGAAACACCCTGCAGGTGGTTAGCCGCATACATCGCTGACATCGCAATTGCCTCTTCGATGTTATCGAACTGCACATCCAGACGGTGTTTGGAGACGTTAACGCTCGGGATTTTTTCCGCGCCAAGGCACACTTTCGCCATAGCGGAGACGGTTTCAGCCGGATACTGGCCCGCCGCAGTCTCGGCGGAGAGCATAACCGCATCGGTGCCATCCAGTACGGCGTTCGCCACATCCATCACTTCCGCGCGGGTTGGCATCGGATTGGTGATCATCGACTCCATCATCTGCGTTGCCGTGATGATGGTGCGGTTCAGCTGACGCGCACGACGGATCAACGCTTTCTGAATACCTACCAGCTCCGGATCGCCAATCTCAACGCCGAGATCGCCACGCGCCACCATCACCACATCGGAGGCGAGGATGATATCATCCATCGCTTCCTGCGTCGCAACGGCTTCAGCACGCTCAACTTTGGCGACCAGTTTGGCATCACAGCCGGCATCGCGCGCCAGACGACGTGCATAGTTCATGTCTTCGCCATTGCGCGGGAAGGAGACGGCCAGGTAATCAACGCCAATTTTCGCAGCGGTGATGATATCGAGCTTATCTTTTTCCGTCAGTGCTTCAGCAGAGAGTCCGCCGCCCAGCTTGTTGATGCCTTTATTATTAGAGAGCGGGCCGCCGACGGTCACTTCGGTAAACACTTTTACACCCTGAACTTCCAGCACTTTCAGCTGTACGCGACCATCATCGAGCAGCAGGATATCGCCAGGCACCACATCTTCCGGCAGGCCTTTGTAGTCGATGCCCACTTTCTCTTTGTCGCCTTCGCCTTTGCTCAGGTCGGCATCAAGCAGGAAGCGATCGCCAACGTTCAGGAAAACTTTACCCTCTTTGAAGGTAGAAACACGAATCTTGGGTCCCTGCAGATCGCCCAGAATCGCTACGTGACGACCTAATTTTGCGGCAATCTGGCGCACTTTATCGGCACGCATCTGGTGATCTTCCGGCGTGCCGTGAGAGAAGTTGAGTCGCACAACGTTAGCACCTGCCGCGATGATTTTTTCGAGGTTATTGTCGCGATCGGTAGCGGGACCGAGGGTGGTAACGATCTTGGTTCTTCTGAGACGTCTTGACATGAAGGACTCCGTTGACAAAGTATCGTGTCGATCACAAAGGACACGGTGTGGTCACTTATTCTATATGATCGAAGGGTTGTGATTCGACTCACATTGTAAATGTGATGTTAATTATTTTGCCGGGCATCGTTTCCCCGTACCGGCTTCTCCAGGCGCGAATCTTTAAGCGCTTCTTTAACCCGTTTTAGATTTTCACGGAAAGCCGTGCCCCGCTCAAGTGTAAAGCCGGTTGCCAGGACATCCACTACAGTAAGCTGCGCAAGGCGGGAAACCATCGGCAGATAGATGTCGGTGTCTTCCGGCACATCCAGCGTGAGCGCCAGCGTGGCTTCAGCGGCCAGCGGCGAATCCGGAGAGGTGATAGCAATCACGGTGGAAGCGTTTACACGCGCCAGGCGAGCCAGTTCTACCATATTTTTGGTGCGGCCAGTATGTGATATGAGGACAAAGACGTCATTTGGTCCACTATTTATGCAACTCATGCGCTGGATCACAATATCCTCTGACCAGATGACCGGCAGATTAAAACGCAGGAATTTATTGGTGGCATCGTGCGCCACAACCGCCGAAGCGCCCAGGCCGAAGAAGGCGATCTTCTGCGCCTGTGAGAGCGCCTGAACCGCGCGGTTTATCACCTGCATATCCAGCTGCTGACGCACGCGGTTCAGGCCAGCCAGCGCGGAGTCAAAAATCTTCAGGCTGTAGCTCTCAACGCTGTCATTTTCTTCCACGTCGCGGCTCACCCAGCTGGGGCCTTTTGCCAGACTCTGTGCCAGCTGCAGTTTGAAATCCGGAAAGCCGCGCGTGCCCATGCGGTGACAGAAACGATTAACCGTGGGTTCGCTCACGTCTGCGGCGCGTGCCAGCGTAGCAATACTGGAGTGCATGGCCTGCTGTGGCGCGGCGAGGATCTGTTCCGCCACTTTGCGTTCTGATTTGCTAAGCGTTCCGAGTTGCGCCTGAATCTGTTCCAGCATGTCGTTAACCTGATGACCTTCAATCACTTTTTGCAGCCTTACCGCAAGGTAAAACCGCTGCCAATGCCGGACAATATACCGTGTAATGGCTGTTCGTACGCAGCAGCGGGTAAATGTAAGCGCGATTTTTTTGTCATACTTTGATCGCTGCCGGGTTTTACCCCGACAAACATCGAAACAGAAAAATAAGCCGTAGCGCACTTCACAACACGCTAAACGCAGCCGGGCGGTGCAGAGTGGAGAGCGATATCCCGCCGCTGCCGGGTTGTCGTGGCGCGGTGAAAAAAGTACATTGTGCCGTAAGAAAATTACAATAAGGACCCGGGATGATGAGGACGCTCAAACCGGGTATATCCTGCAACGAGGAGAGGAAAATGGCGGTAACACAAACAGCCCAGGCATGTGATCTGGTGATTTTCGGTGCTAAAGGCGATTTGGCACGCCGGAAACTGTTGCCTTCACTGTATCAGCTGGAGAAAGCCGGTCAGATTCACGACACAACCCGTATTATCGGCGTGGGTCGCGCGGAGTGGGACAAAGAGGCGTACACCAAAGTGGTGCGTGAAGCGCTGGAAACCTTCATGAAAGAGAAGATCGATGAAGCGCTGTGGGACAAACTCAGCAGCCGCCTCGACTTCTGCAACCTCGATGTCACGGACACGTCGCACTTCTCTAAACTGGGCAAGATGCTTGACCAGAAAAACCGCGTCACCATTAATTACTTTGCGATGCCACCCAGCACCTTTGGCGCGATCTGCGAAGGCCTCGGCGCCGCGAAACTGAATGCAAAGCCGGCGCGCGTTGTAATGGAAAAACCGCTGGGCACCTCGCTGGAGACCTCGCAGGAGATCAATGACAGCGTGGGCAAGTTCTTTGACGAGAGCCAGGTGTTCCGTATCGACCACTACCTCGGCAAAGAGACGGTACTTAACCTGCTGGCACTGCGTTTTGCCAACTCTATCTTCGTGAACAACTGGGACAACCGCACCATCGACCACGTGCAGATTACCGTGGCAGAAGAGGTGGGTATTGAAGGCCGCTGGGGTTACTTCGATAAAGCCGGCCAGATGCGTGACATGATCCAGAACCACCTGTTGCAGATTCTCACCATGATTGCCATGTCGCCGCCGTCCGATCTCAGCGCCGATGCGATTCGTGATGAGAAGGTGAAAGTGCTGCGTTCACTGCGCCGTATCGATCAAACCAACGTGCGCGAAAAAACCGTGCGTGGCCAGTACACCGCCGGCTTCGTGCAGGGTAAAAAAGTGCCGGGCTATCTGGAAGAAGAGGGCGCTAATAAGCAGAGCGCGACGGAAACCTTCGTGGCGATCCGTGTTGATATCGATAACTGGCGCTGGGCGGGCGTACCTTTCTACCTGCGCACCGGTAAGCGTTTACCGACCAAATGCTCTGAAGTAGTGGTGTACTTCAAAAACCCGGAGATGAACCTGTTCAAAGACTCCTACGCTGAGCTGCCGCAGAACAAACTGACCATCCGTTTGCAGCCGGACGAAGGTGTGGATATCGAAATCCTGAACAAGGTGCCGGGTCTGGATCACAAGCACAAGCTGCAGACGACTAAGCTGGACCTGAGCTATTCAGAAACCTTCAACCAGTCGCATCTGGCTGATGCCTATGAGCGTCTGCTGCTGGAGACCATGCGCGGCATTCAGGCACTGTTTGTGCGCCGTGATGAGGTGGAAGCAGCCTGGACATGGGTGGATTCCATCATTGAGGCCTGGAACGCCGATGGCGATGCGTCCAAGCCTTATCAGGCGGGCACCTGGGGCCCGGTAGCATCCGTTGCGATGATTACCCGCGATGGTCGTTCGTGGAATGAGTTTGAATAACACCTTTCGATCACGCATTAACCTTTACTTAGGTTATTAAGTCGCCGCAAAATCACGCCCCTGGTTTAGATAATCAGGGGCGTTTTTGCATGGGCTGGATAGCTATAACCGTCGCATGCTGAGCACCCTGACTGAAAATCTACGATTGAGGGAAAGTATGGATACGCTGTTACATAACAAATGGAGCGCCAGCGGCATGCTGTTTGGTGCCATATCATTACTCATCGTCACCTTCCACTTCACGTTTGGGCCGTTTAATCCTCCGCCTAAGCTGGATCATATCGTGGCGGAACAGGTCTCAGCGCTCAAACGCGGCGTTATTGCTGGATTAAGAGGGCAGGAGCCAAAATCGGTTCTACCTGAAAAGAGGCACTTCAATCTGGACGGCCTGTTAACCGGCGGCAGCATCGGGATGGCAATCCTGGCCCTGTTCACCGCATTTATTGGCGGCCTGCGTAAAGAGAATGCGTGGTGCAGAAATGGCGCGCTGTTGTTTGGTGGCGCGACACTCGCCTTACACGCGTTGTTACTCGGCATAACTCTGGTGACATGTTTGATCGTACTGTTATCGATTCTCACTGTAGTCGCGTTTTTTCTGGGGTAGATATATATCCTGCGCTCTGTCTGATGCTTCTGTTTCTGACTGAGCCTCGCCACTGCTACCTTATGATTAAAATTTGTTGGCACGCATTTAAAATGAACCGCGGTTTCAAAAAAAACGCGTATCCGATAGACGCCTGTCAGCCCAATCTTGTATGGTAGATCGCAATTTCTGATAGCCTGGCCGCGCGCCGGACTGCAAAACCAAGGAAACGTGATGAAGAACTGGAAAACGAGTGCGGAACAGATCCTGACCACCGGCCCGGTTGTGCCGGTAATCGTGGTGAACAAACTTGAAGATGCGGTGCCGATGGCAAAGGCGCTGGTGGCAGGTGGCGTGCGCGTGCTGGAAGTGACGCTGCGTACACCGGTAGCGATGGATGCGCTGCGGGCGATGATCAAAGAGGTACCGGAGGCCATTGTGGGTGCCGGCACCGTCATCAACACGCAACAGTTAAAAGAGGTTACCGATGCTGGTGCGCAGTTTGTTATCAGCCCCGGGCTGACCGAGTCGCTGCTTAAAGCGGCTGTAGAGGGACCGGTGCCGTTGATTCCGGGGATCAGTACCGTCTCCGAACTGATGACCGGCATGGATTATGGCCTGCGCGAATTCAAATTCTTCCCGGCGGAAGCCAACGGCGGGGTTAAAGCGCTCTCTGCGATTGGCGGCCCGTTCCCGCAGGTACGTTTCTGCCCGACCGGCGGCATCTCGCCCGCTAACTACCGTGATTACCTGGCGCTGAAAAGCGTGCTGTGTATTGGCGGGTCGTGGCTGGTGCCAAACGATGCGCTGGAGAGCGGTGACTGGGATCGTATTACGCGGCTGGCGCGTGAAGCGGTGGAAGGTGCGCAGCAAGCCTGATGCGCAAACGGGCGGACCGGATGGCCCGCCCGCTTTCTGGTTTAACCCTGTACCTGCACTGCTGCCGCACTGGCGACCGCGCGCGCCACGGCATCATCGGTATTGCTACCGGTCGCCAGCGCCACGCCCAGACGGCGTTGCCCGGCAATCTCCGGTTTGCCGAACAGGCGCAGCTGCAAGCCGGCACCCAGCGCTGCCTCAATATTCATAAACTGCACATTCTGGCTCTCCAGCTGCGGCAGAATGACCGCCGAAGCGGCGGGGCCGTACTGCCGAATGCCGCCAATCGGTAAGCCGAGGAAAGCGCGCACGTGCAGCGCGAACTCTGACAAATCCTGCGAAATCAGCGTCACCATGCCGGTATCGTGCGGGCGCGGTGACACTTCGCTGAATACCACCTCATCACCGCATACGAACAGCTCAACGCCAAACAGGCCGTAGCCGCCCAGGGCTTTTACCACGTTGGCGGCAATCTCCTGCGCGCGCTGCAGCGCCAGCTCGCTCATCTGCTGCGGCTGCCAGGATTCACGGTAGTCGCCATCCTCCTGACGATGACCGATAGGGGCGCAGAAGTGGATGCCATCCACTGCGCTGATGGTCAGCAGGGTGATCTCAAAATCAAACTGCACTACGCCTTCAATAATCACGCGGCCCGCACCGGCACGGCCGCCTTGCTGAGCGTAATCCCAGGCGAGTGCCAGCTGGCTGGCGTCGCGAATAAAGCTCTGACCTTTACCGGAAGAGCTCATCACCGGTTTCACGATGCAGGGGAAGCCGATGTGATGCGCGGCAGCAACAAAACTCTCCTGGCTGTCGGCAAACTGATAGGAAGAAGTGGGCAGCGCCAGCTCCTCTGCAGCCAGGCGACGAATGCCTTCACGGTTCATGGTCAGGCGCGCGGCGCGGGCAGTAGGGACCACTTTTTGCCCCTGCGCTTCCAGCTCCAGCAGCTTCTCTGTGGCAATAGCTTCGATTTCCGGCACCACAAAGTGCGGCTGCTCCTGAGCAATCAGTGCCGCCAGCGCATCGCCATCCAGCATATTGATAACATGGCTGCGGTGGGCAACGTGCATGGCTGGCGCATCAGCGTAGCGATCCACCGCGATCACCTCCACACCAAGACGCTGGCACTCCAGTGCCACTTCTTTACCCAGTTCGCCTGAACCTAACAGCATGACACGCGTTGCAGCGGGGCGCAGCGCGGTTCCGAGAGTCGTCATAATTTCACCTTAGCAGTCAAAATGCGCGCGCAGTATAAACGAAAACGTTTGCGTACTCACGTTTTCCGCACCGTCAGCTTTGCCATACTTTGCCCGCTCTGACGTTAACTGACACTCGCTTCGGCAGCATGGAGCGTGGAAAATTAAACAGGAGTTAAACGATGAATAATTGGCTGCAGCAGATTCAATCGGTACTGGCGAAAAAGAGCGGTGACGGTAAATCCGGTGGCCTGAGCGATATGCTTGCCCCCGGCGCGCTCGGTGGTCTGGCAGGATTACTGGTTGCCAGCAAATCCTCGCGCAAGCTGCTGACCAAATATGGCGGTAGTGCGCTGCTGGTAGGCGGCGGAGCCGCTGCCGGTGCAGTACTGTGGAATAAGTACAAACAGCGCGTGCGTGAAAGTCATCAGGATGAGCCGGCATTTGGCCAGCTGCAAACGCCGGTGGACCAGCGTGCGGAACGCCTGGTCACCGCGCTGGTGTTTGCCGCAAAGAGTGACGGCCACATTGACGATCGCGAGCGCGCGGCAATTGAGCAGAACATCCATGAAGCGGGCTACGGTGCGCAGGCGGAAGCGCTGATTCAGCAGGCGATGAACCGACCGCTTGATCCGCACTGGCTGGCGGCGGACGTCAAGAACGAAGAGGAGGCGCTGGAGCTCTACTTCCTGAGCTGTGCCGCCATTGATGTTGACCACTTCATGGAGCGCAGCTACCTCTCTGCTCTGGGTGATGCGCTGAAGATCCCGCAGGATGTACGCGACGGCATTCAGCGCGATATCGCCGCAGAAAAAGCGGCCTGATCCTCCCCACAGGGCCGCTGGGCGGCCCTCAGTTACACTTCCCGTGCGCTTCCGGCTTGGCTTCCTGTGTCATAAGTGCCACGCTTGCAGGATGTTATCTTTCAGGGAGATACTCCACTATGAATCAGCCGCAGGCAAAAAAAATTCCCCATAGCATGACGTTGCACGGTGAAACCCGCACCGACAACTACTACTGGCTGCGCGATGACGATCGTCAGGACCCCGACGTGCTGGACTATCTCCAGGCGGAAAATCGTTACGGCAGGGCGATGATGGCCTCACAGGATCCACTGCAGGACCGCATCCTCAGGGAAATTGTGGATCGGTTACCGGCGCAGGATCACTCCGTTCCGTACGTTAAGAATGGCTATCGTTACCAAAGCCGCTACGAGGCAGGCAATGAATATGCTGCCTATTTCCGCCAGGCGGTTGACGCACCGGCGGAAGAGCCCTGGCAGCTGCTGCTGGATGGTAATCAGCGCGCCGCGCATAGTGACTTCTACACCATGGGCGCGCTGGACATCAGCCCCGACAATCAGGTGATGGCGCTGGCAGAGGATTTCCTTTCGCGCCGGCAGTATGGCATCCGTTTTCGCAATTTACACAGCGGCAGCTGGTACCCGGAAGTGCTGACCAACGCATCGTCCAGCTTCGCCTGGGCCAACGATTCGCGCACGCTATACTATGTGCGTAAGCACCCGAAAACGCTGCTGGCGTATCAGGTGTGGCGCCACGAGCTGGGGCATCCGCAATCAGAAGATCAGCTGGTTTATGAAGAGCAGGACGAAAGCTTTAGCGTCAGCGTGCATAAAACCACCTCAGAACACTTCATCCTCATCGCGCTGTTCAGCACCACCACCAGTGAAATTCAGCTGATTGATGCCGAATATCCGGACGCGCAGCCGCAGGTGTTCTGCCCACGCCGGCGCGATCATGAATACAGCCTCGACCACTACAACCATCAGTTCTATATTCGCTCCAATCGCGACGGCAAAAACTTCGGCCTGTATCGCAGCGCCTGGCTGGCGGAAGCGCGCTGGGAAACCCTGATACCGGCGCGTGAACATGTGGTGATGGAGGATTTCCAGCTGTTCCGCCACTGGCTGGTGGTGGAAGAGCGGCAGCGTGGCGTAAACACCTTAAGGCAAATTAACCGGGAGACCGGCGAAAGTTACGGTATTGCGTTTGACGACCCTGCTTACGTTACCTGGCTGGCGTTTAATCCCTCGCCGGAGAGTGACAAGCTGCGGTATGGCTACTCCTCCATGACCACGCCAACCACGCTGTTTGAGCTGGATATGGAGACCGGCGAGCGGCGCATTTTGAAACAGACACCGGTGCCCGGCTTTGATTCTGATGATTATAAAAGCGAACACTTATGGATCACGGTACGCGACGGCTGTGAAGTGCCGGTGTCGCTGGTGTATCACCGTAAACACTTCCGGCGCGGCCAGAATCCGCTGCTGGTCTATGGTTACGGCGCATACGGCAGCAGTATGGATGCCAGCTTCGGCACCAGTCGCCTCAGTCTGCTGGAGCGC
Organism: Pantoea wallisii; assembly: GCF_002095485.1. Lineage (GTDB taxonomy): Bacteria > Pseudomonadota > Gammaproteobacteria > Enterobacterales > Enterobacteriaceae > Pantoea > Pantoea wallisii. The sequence continues at coordinate 77,916 of NZ_MLFS01000002.1, forward strand.
GGTTTTGTCTACGCGATTATTCATGTGCGCGGCGGCGGCGAGTTGGGGCAGAGCTGGTATGACGACGGCCGCCTCAAACAGAAGATGAACAGCTTTACCGACTTCATTGATGTGACGGAAGCGCTGGTTGAGAAGGGGTACGGTAATCCGCAGCAGCTCTACGCCATGGGCGGCAGCGCCGGCGGGTTGCTGATGGGCGCCGTGGTCAATATGGCGCCGACGCTGTTCCACGGCGTCGTGGCACAGGTGCCGTTCGTGGATGTGGTCACAACCATGCTCGACCCTTCGATTCCGCTCACCACCGGCGAATATGACGAATGGGGAAATCCCGAGCAGGAGGATTATTACCGCTATATTCGTCAGTACAGCCCTTACGATAACGTGGAGGCCAAAGCCTATCCGCATTTGTTGATCACCACCGGGCTGCACGACTCCCAGGTGCAATATTGGGAGCCGGCGAAGTGGGTGGCGAAACTGCGTGAGCTGAAAACTAACGATGCGCTACTGCTGCTGTGTACCGATATGGATTCCGGTCACGGCGGCAAATCCGGGCGCTTCAAATCGTACGAAGGCGTCGCGCAGGAGTTTACCTTCCTGGTCGCGCTGGCACAGGGCAGCCTGCCGGACCGTGCCGACTACTGATCGTCTTTGACATACTTCCGCAGCGCCTGCCGCAACGGCGGGCGCAAATCACGCACGTTCTCCAGCACCCAGCGCAGATAGCCCGGATCTTTGCGCGCGATACTGCCAATGCTCTGACCACGGTACTTGCCAAACGGAAACACATCGCCGCTGACGGGCGCTGGCTGACAGCGGCTTACCATGTCGCTGACGCTCCAGCCGGAGGTCTCCATGATGCGGATCAGCAGGGCGGCCGTCACATAGCAATCATAGAGCGCGCGGTGCGCGTGCAGATCCTGCGGCGGCGAAACCTCCAGCTTCAGGCTGTGGCGCAGCGCCTGGTTGCCATATTTAATGCCCGGCCACAGCTGGCGTGCCAGGGTCATGGTGCAGATCCACTCGCCGGGCATTGCCGGCAGCATGCGACGGTCAAAGCTGGCGTTGTGCGCCACATAGTGCGGGCTGCCGTGATAGCGGCCGATCGCCTCTTCGATGGGGGGCTTATCGGCCACCATCGCTTCGGTAATGCGATGCACGGCCATCGCCTGGCGGCTGATGGGCCGATCGGGGCAGATCAGATCGCTCATGGGGTTGACGATCTGACCATCAATGACATCCACCGAGGCTACTTCGACCACGCCGCCCTGTAATCCGCAGGTTTCGGTATCGATAACGCGTAACATAAATTACTTCTGCTTAGGTTCGTAGGGCAGGCGGGACAGGCTGAGCGACGCCTGACGATAGGTCATTAAGCGCTGGCGAAACCACTCACGCAGCGCTTCGGGCTGCTCACGCTCCACCATTTCAGCGATCACCGGCATGTTATAGCGCTCTTTAAACGCCACGCCAGCAGCGGCGAGATCGACATTGACTTTGTCTTTCTCTTCCTGCGACAGCAGGGCAAGGTTTTGGCTCATGCTTTTCTCCTGATAAACAGGGGCAAAATAATGGTTTCGCCCTGCTGAATCAAGGGAATTGGATCGCACCGCATGTCTCGACACCTGCAGATCGGCGGCGTATCCTGCTGCGTCATTGGCGGCGCGTTGCCGCAGTGAAAAGGGAAGACGTGATGAAGAAAACTGCACTCAACCGCGTGGCGGCGCTGCTGCTCTCTGCTGCCGCGCTGGGTTTTAGCCAGCAGGTGCTGGCACACGCGCATCTGCAAACGCCGGTTCCCGGTGAAAATGCCACTGTCGACCACTCTCCACAACAGCTAACCCTGACCTTTACTGAGGACGTTGAACCGGCGTTCAGCGGCATTGAGCTGCTCAACGAGCAAAATCAGCCGGTTGCGGTGGAGAAGATGCAGCGTAACGATAAGCAGCACGATCAGCTGATTGTGCCGATTGGCGAGCCGTTACCGGCCGGCCGTTATCAGGTGAAGTGGCACGTGCTGTCAGTGGATGGGCATAAAACCAAAGGCAGCTACAGCTTCAGCGTGAAGTGATGGATCTTAATGCGCTGTGGATAGGCCTGCGCGCGCTACATTTTATCGCCGCATTCTTACTGGTGGGCAGTGCGTTTTACCTCAGCTGGCTGGCACCGCCGCGCTACCGTCTGCGGCTGGCGCAGCATCTGCAGGCGTTAGTGGCAGGCAGCGCCCTGCTAAGTTTATTAAGCGCGCTGCTGATGCTGGCTACGCAAACCGGACTGATGAGCGGTGACTGGCGAAATGTCGCTAACGCTGAGGTCTGGCTGGCGGTGCTGGGCACGCGTTTCGGGGCAGTCTGGCGCTGGGTGATCGGTTTCGCACTGCTCAGCACGCTGGCGTTACTGTTACGTGGCACGCTACGCCAGCGGACGCTGTTGCTGAGTGGGGTACTGCAGCTGGTAGCGCTGGCTGGCGTTGGGCATGCCGCCATGCATGACGGCTGGCTGGGCGTGGTGCAGCAGGGAAACCACGCGCTGCATCTGATCGCCAGCGCGTTCTGGAGCGGTGGGCTGTTTCCACTGCTGCTGCTGATGCGTGAAGCGCGTAATATTGACTGCCGCACCGATGCGATCCGCTGCATGATGCGCTTCTCCCGCTATGGCCACCTGGCGGTAGCGGCGGCAATCGCCACCGGCCTGTTCAACAGCCTGCTGATTGCCGGTTCGCCGTTCCACTGGCATGTCACCTTGTGGAATCAACTGCTGGTGATCAAAATAGCGCTGGTGGGAGTAATGGTCGCGATCGCGTTACTGAATCGCTATCTGCTGGTTCCGCGTTTTCGCGTTGCGGCCAGCTGCGCGCCGCAGATATTTATTCGCCTGACACAGCTTGAGCTGTTGCTGGCGCTGATTGTTATCGGGCTGGTAAGCGTGTTCGCCACGCTATCACCCGCCTGACTTGTAATGAGATGAAATGAGGTCAACATTTTGCTGAAGAAACTGATTCCAGCTTGTGTACTGATGGCACTGTGCAGCCAGGCGATGGCCGCGCAGATTATTACCGTCAGCCGTTTTGAGATAGGTAAAGAGAAGTGGCCGTTTACCCGCGAAGAGGTGATGCTGACCTGTGAGAAGGATGGCGCACTGTTCGCTATCAACCCGAGTACGCTGTTGCAGTATCCGTTGAATGACAAAGCGCTGGCGCGCGCCAATGCCGGGCAGGGCACGCTGCAGTCAATCGATATCATTCTCGCGGAGGATAAGGCGCATCCGGGACAGAAGATGAGCCTCCAGCCGATCGTGGATCGCGCGCAACAGCTCTGCTCGAAGTAATTCCCGCCATTTTCGGGCGCAGCGCACATTTCTGCCGCTGCGCCTGTTTCACCGTAGTGCCAGCGCGATCACAGAGTTTGCATTCAGCACCGTTGCAGGCTGGAGTTGGCTGGAAATTGACCAACCTTAGTCTACCTTTAAAAGGCAAGGCGAAATCGCCTGCAAAAATGCCAACTTTTAGCGCACGGCTCTCAACGAGCCATTTCCCTGGACCCGATACAGGAATCGTATTGGGTCTTTTTTTCGCTAAATAAAAGGGCTTTAGCTCTGCAATAGTTACCGAAAAGGTGGGATTAATTAAAAAGCAGACTAAAGAATTACACCGTTTATGACGGCCGCACGCAATACAGCTTATTCAGTCGAAAAAGATAAGGGCGCTTAAAAGAAATAGAGGGAGAATGTGCACTGCCGCTGCATAAACCTCTACAGCGACAGGCGTTCGGACAAGGCAGGATTAAGGCAGGTCGATACGCATCACTTCAATGTGAGTGCTGTCACCGCGACCATATACTTTGCCGCTGACTCGTATCTGATCTTTAGCATCAAAGGTTTTACCTTTGAACGTCTCTTCTTTCGCTTTAATGGTCACCGTACCGGTGCTGTCCCGGAACTGATAGCTGTCGCCTTTCAGCTTTTTAACAATGTACCCTTCAAGCGTGACATAACCGCCCTGGCGGAAATCACGAATCTGTTTGATATGGGTCTGCCCGGTATCTTCAGAGCCTTTGTAACCCGCATCCTGTTTCTGCTGTGGCGGTGGCGTTTTGCCGCCCTCAAAACCGCCTTCCTCGGCAGAAACACCCAGGCTAAACGCCATCATCAGTGAAGCCAGTACAACCTTTTTCATCTTTATTCCCTCATGAATGCAACATTCCAGTACTGATTAAGCCTGGCACAAGATTGGCCGGGTAGGTGGCGCTGCCGTTTTCAATCTGCCGTCACCACGCTGGCCGGCACGTCCACTCGCTCGCCCAGCGACCAGCCCTTTTTGCCCAGCACACGCTGTGGCGTAGTGTCCGGCACGTTAAAGTAATATTGTGAATCGCCACTGCTTTTATCTTCGTCAGTAAACAGATCGGCTTGCTCAAGGCCCATTTCCCGCAGGTCATCTTCGGTTAGCTCAAGGTAAGTAGCTAATGTGGTCAGGCTCATCGCGTTCTCCTCTCGTGTTCTTTCTTACAGTTAAGCACTCTCTGGCGTTTCTGCCATCGGCTGCGCTTATCGAAACTGATCATATTTGACGAATAGCGATCGCTGTTCTTGACTGTAAATATTAAGGAATCCCGGAGAGCGTTATTATGACTGAGCTATTACACATCATCACCGTGGGCACTCTTGTTGCGGGTATATATTTACTGGAATAATATCGTTTAACTAAGAAATTATATTGTCGGGATATTATTTATTTTTTGATACGTTGATGCGTAGTGACGGAGAAAATGCGTTGCGTCAAATTAGCTACTTATCAGGCGTTTAATCAGTACATTGCATTTTCAGGCATGGTTTATCATGAGCCAATGATAAACATGAGGCAGTAGTAATGAGAAAGATGGTCTGGCTGAGTGTTGTCCTGCTCAGCGGTTGTGTGCTTAAGCAATATCCTCAGATGCCTGAAGTCAGCGATGCAGAAGTCCATGCTTATGACTGCCCCATGCTGCGCGCGCAAATTGTACAGGCACACAATGTACAGCGGCAGATAGCCGCAACCGGAAAATTTGATACCCTGACGGTGCTGGGCTTTTTTGGTGATTTGGGTACCGGCAACGGTATCGCAAAGGCCAACGCCACGCGCCGTGTTAACACCCGCTTACAGCAGCTTGAAGCGCTGCAAACCGTGCGCTGTGCACCGGATATCGCGCTTGCCAGCAGAAGCTCAGGTTATTAAACAGCAGCCAGCCGCGTTGAAAAATGTTATAAGAGTGCGCATCATTTTTTGCCGCTAATAAGGATTCTGCATGGCTGCAAGTACGCACTATCTTCTCTGGGTAATGATTGGCACGCTGACAATTCTCAGCATCTTTATCGGTGCGATTGTCGGGCAGGCCAAAACGCGCCGCACCGGTTTTCTCACCTTTGCAGGACTATTTGTTGGCTTCATGCTGGCGATATTTCTGATCACCCGGTAGCACGGCTGGACATTGCCACACGCCGGGTGTGGCAATTATGCATTTATGAGGCTGGATGAAGTGCCGCGCGGTGCGCAGCGATCAGCTGGTCTGCGAGGTAGCGATCCTCTTCATGCTGAGCGACATAATATTCATAAGGGTCACGCACATTGAGGCTCTGAATATAGTCGAGATGCGCCTGCTTTACTTCGCGGTTAATATATTGCTCTGTCTCTACGCCCAGTTCGTCGGCATAGGCCGGAGCCTTACTCTTAATTTCATTGATCAGTGCTGCATTATTCTGCATAAATGCTTCGAGATCGATACGGTAATAATCTTTCATCGGCTCACTCCTTATAAAATAACCGTTTAGTAAGCTTGGCAAAAAAACAGAGGTTTTGTCGCACTGAATGCCCACCTTATGCGAGAAAAGCGCACAGGACTGCACACATCTTCAGCCGTATTTCCTGTGTCCGCAAAGTCTGCAAGAAGAGTGCTACGGCTTACGCGCCGCCAGTAAAAACAGCATGGGGCGCTCGCACTCCTCTGCCAGTGCCGGATTCTCGCTTATCTGCTGCGCCTCAGGTCCCCACTCATCCAGATGTTCCATCACGAAACCTGCTGCGATGAGCGCGTTGATCCAGGTAGACAACTTGCGGTGCTGTTTCTTCACACCTTCAGCAAACCAATTACTGGTGCGCTCACCCTCCATCTGATACTGATTGACCGGCCAGCTGCGCTGTTGCCGGGCATCGAAGATCCACTGCTGTTGACGCGGTGCGGAGTAGATTGGATGTTCGCAGGAAAACACCAGTTTGCCGCCCGGCCGCATAGCGTTGAAGAGAGTGGTAAAAAGCGCATCAATGTTAATGATGTAGTGCAGTGCCAGGGAGCTATAAACAATATCGAATGTGCTACTGAGCTGCAGCGTTTCCAGATCGGCGCGCTGATAGGTAATGCCGGGTTGCGTACTCATGGCAACAGCCTGCGCCAGCATCTTTTCGGATACGTCCAGCCCCACGACTTCGCGCGCACCCTGCTGCTGCGCATAACGGCAAAACCAGCCGTAGCCACAGCCTAAATCCAGTACACGCTGATCCTGCAGAGAGGGCAACAGATTGCGCAGGGCAGGCCACTCCGGTGCCCCGTCCAGACCTTTAACTGAACGCGGTAGCGTGGCGTAACCGGCAAAGAAGTCCGGGTCGTCGTAAATATTTTGGCTCATACGGGTTCCTTTGATTGAGACGCAAAGGAGTGTACACATTTAGCGCAGCGTGAAAAACCGCTTAACCCACAAAAAGCAGATGGACAAGCCGGGCCAGCGACTCCAGAAGCAGTAAACTGCCGATAAAGATCAGCACCAACACGCCAATGAATTGCTTACGACTGCTCATGCTGCTCCCTCCGTTGGTTAAACGCTGCCGGACTATACTTTATGCCGGATTCATTAAACTTCCAGTCAACCGGGAATAATTACATGTATTACCAAACGGTGAGTGCGGAAAAGTGGCGCCATATATGGGTGGTGGGCGATCTGCACGGCTGCCGGGCGCAGCTTGATGCCCAACTGCTGCAGCATCACTTTGATGTCCAACAGGATCTGCTGCTGTCGGTGGGGGACTTAATCGATCGCGGCCCTGACAGCCCCGGTTGTCTGCAGTTGCTTAGTGAGCCCTGGTTTCGTGGCGTGCGCGGTAATCATGAGCAGATGGCGCTGGCGGCGCTGGCTGGCGATGACCCCATGCTATGGATGATGAATGGCGGGGCGTGGTTCTGGCAACTTAAAGGCGCTGAGCTCATCAGCGTACGTCATGCGCTGAAACGCTGTGCCGAACTACCGTTGATCCTGCATCTTGCGCTTGCTGACCGCGTCGTGGTGATTGCCCATGCCGACTATCCCGCCAGCCAGTATCAGCTGGGTCAGGAGGTCGACTGGCATCAGGTGGTCTGGAGTCGTGACCGGCTGGGTCGCCATCAGCGGGGCAGGTCAGCGGCCATTGACGGCGCCAGCGACTTTTACTTTGGCCACACGCCGCTGGAGCAGCCGCTAAATGTAGCGAACCAGCACTATATTGATACCGGTGCGGTGTTCGGTAATCGCCTGACGCTGGTTCGCCTGCAGTAATAAGGGTTAGCGGAACAGACGGCCGTCGCGCACCAGCTCGCGCGGATAGCTGTTCTTGATGCGGTTACCCACCTTCTTCGCCAGGCCAAGCGGCTGCTGCTGATAGGTGACAATCACTTCATCACGTGCGGGCAGCGTCTCCGGATGGATATCCTGGCCACGATACCAGCTTTCAGCTTCGGCCTCGGTTAACGCAAACGCCAGGGCGTTATCGGGCTGCGCTAAAGCGACGACGGCTTCATGCTGCCAGCGATAGCCTTTCGGGAAGGTTTCTGCCAGCTTCATGCCGATGCGCGAGAAGCGCACTCTGCCCAGCCAGCTCTCCAGCGCGGCGGGAAACAGCCACAGCTCTTTATCGCGCTGCCACAGGTTCAAACTCTCATCCCAGTGCAGGCCAACGCGCTCTGCCGCCTGTTTAACTTCGGCGATCAGTTTGCGGCTGGCGGGCGAGAAAGGCAGCTTGCCCACTTTATAGGTGGGCGCTGGCAGAGGCGGGATGCTGGCGGTCTTGCGCAGCCGCGCCACAAAAAAACCTTCGCTGTCAAAAATCTGCGGGAATACGTGCAGGAACCCCTCAGGCGTAAGCGCCTGTTCCGCGCCCGCAAACAGGCCCGCGAGCGGCACGATCTCTACCGCATCCGGATACCGCTGTTGCAACCAGCCAACCACCTGCTGGTTTTCGATCTGATTGAGCGTGCAGGTGGAGTAGATCAGCGTCCCGCCCGGCTGGAGCGCGTGAAAGGCGCTGTCGAGCAGATCGCGCTGCGTGGCGGCAATCTCTTCGGTGCTGGCCAGCGTCCAGTTAAGCAGCGCGTCAGCATCTTTACGTACTACGCCTTCACCCGAGCAGGGCGCATCCAGCAGGATGGCATCAAACTGCTCCGGCAGCGCAGCGCCAAATACGCGGCCATCAAAGTGGGTCAGCGCCACGTTGTGCACGCCGCAGCGGCTGATATTGGCATGCAGCACCTTAACGCGACTGGCGGAGTACTCATTGGCGAGGATGGCACCCTGATTCTGCATCAGCGCCGCCATCTGCGTGGTTTTTGAGCCCGGCGCCGCAGCAACATCCATCACCTGACGCGCCGCTGGCGCAGCGTCAAACAGCGCGCTGACCGGCAGCATGGAGCTGGCCTCCTGAATATAGAACAGGCCGCTAAGGTGCTCGGCCACGCTGCCGAGTGGCAATGATTCATCGTCACGCTCGATCCAGAAACCTTCGGCGCACCACGGGATGGGCGTCAGACGCCAGCCGTAATGAGCAGTGCGCGCGAGAAAATCAGCCACGCTGATTTTTAACGTATTCACGCGCAGGCTGCGCCGCAGCGGCTGCTGGCTGATAGCGAGAAAGCGCTGCAGTTCCGCCTCGTCATTGAGGCTGGCGCGCATCAGCGCAAGGAAGTCTTCAGGAAAACGATCTGACACGGGCATCTACCGGGGTAACGAAATGAGCGCGAAGTGTATCATGCAGAAACAAAACGGGCAGCCCGCAGGCTGCCCGTTTGCTTAATTGGGCGACGGAATCGCCGTGCCCCAGTTGCGCCACTCCTTCGGCGCCTCATCCTGCAGCAGGAAGTGCTTGTTCATGCCCGCCTGCGGCGCCAGCGGCACCGTTGGCGGTGTGGCGAACTGAATACCACCGCGAATGAACTGCTGGAAGGTACCGGTCTTCACCACGCCGCCTATCAGGCCGAAATCGAGGTTATAGCCGGAAGCCAGCCAGAACACCGAGTTGTTGCGCACCAGGTGCTGGTATTTCTTACTGATACGCAGCGCGATCTGCACGCGGTCTGCCATGTTGCCCAACGAGGTGCCGGTAACCGTGCCCACCTCGACGCCGCGGAACAGCACTGGCGTACCAATGGAGAGCGATCCCGCTTCAGTAGCATCCACGTAGATGTTCAGGCCGTTGAGATAGCGCGAGTCGGTAATGGTGCTCTCCTGCAGCTCGAAGCTGCGCGCCAGCGCACCTTTCCCGGGGTCGACGTTGACATACGGCTGCAGCAGGGTCTCCAGATGGTTTACCCCGGCCGGTGAAATCTCCGGCGAGACCACTGAGAACCGGCTGCCGATACGCGCAAAGTCCTGCACATATTCCGGGTAGAGCACCGCTTTTGCCACTACCTGATTATTGTCCTGGCTCAGCGCCAGCGACTCGACCTGGCCAACGTTGATGCCCAGGTAGCGAATCGGCATGCCGGCGGCCAGTTTGCTGGCATCAAAGGTATGCAGCGTGATCTGGCTACCGACCGCACGCGCCGCGGTTTCAGAGGGATAAAGCACGCGCTTTACGCCTTTTGCCGCCTGCGCGCCGGTCAGGTTATCAAAGCTGATGGCCCCTTTCAGCGCGCGGTTGAGCGGGGAGGCCTGTACGGTCAGGCCGCTGCCGTTCAGCTGCACTTTGGCGCCGCCTTCGGCCCAGAACACGCTCTCGCTGGTGAGCAGTTTGCGATACTGCGGCTGAATATGGACGGCGATCTCAAACGCGTCGGCGCGGGGCACCACATCAACCACTTCACCCACCTGGAATTTACGGTAGAGCACAACCGATCCCGCCTGGACATCCGGCAAGCTGTTCGCGGTCAGCTTCAGCGTGGTGGGCGGCTGGTCGCCGGTGATACCCTCTTCGGCACGTTCTGCATCGGCATAGAGCGGATAGCGACTGGAGGGTTTGCCTTTGGCGCCCGGGATCAGGCGGATACCGCCATCAACCCATTCGCGCGCGCTGGCGCCCAGTACCTGCATTCCGTCAAGGCCAAACTTCACGTCAAGACGGCTGTTCACTACAAATTTACTGTCGGCATGCACCAGCTGACGGTGTTCGGGATTGATCGCCACCACAAAATTGATGCTGTTCTCTTTGAGTTCGCGCGAGATGATCTGACCAATCTTCACGCCATACAGCATCACCGGCTGGCCCGCATCAATGCCGTAGGTCTCCGGCGCGCTGAGCTGCACGGTCAGCACGTCCGGTTTCTGCAGCAGGGTTTCGTTGGGTGGCAGTACGCTAAAGTGATCCTGCGGCTGACCCTCGCCCGGCACCAGCTCCAGCGTATTGCCGGTGAGCAGGCTGCTCAGGCTGGTATCGGTCAGGCTGAGCTTTGGCGCACGCATCTCAATGCGCGTGCCGCTGCGCATCAGGCTGGTGACTGAAGGATCAATAGTCAGCTCGCCGGTCACTTTGCCGCCCGGCAGCAGAGTCAGTTTGGTTAAGGTGCCTACTTCCAGCCCCTGATACATCAGCGGCGTACTGTCGGCTTTCAGATTGTGGCCATCCGGCAGATCAAGGCTGATCTGCACCCCGCGCTGGCTGCGCGCGAGGTCCGGATAGAGCTGGTAGTTTTCGTCACTGTTAGCCTGCTGGCCGCTCTCCGGTGAGTCAAATGCAATCGCGCCGTTCACCAGCGCGGCCAGGCTCTCCAGCTTCACTTTAGCGCCGTTCAGACTGACATCGGCATCCACGCCGGAGACATTCCAGAAGCGGCTCTGCTTTTTCACCAGATTGGTGAAGCGGCGTTCGATCAGTACATCCACAGTAACGCCATCGGTACTGCCGTTGATGCTGTAGTCATACACGCGGCCCACCGGAATTTTACGGTAGTAGACCAGTGAACCGGTGTTGAGCGAGCCCAGATCCGGCGCGTGCAGATGTATCAGCAGTTCACCGGTGTTAACGCGGTATTTAGGCTGCGTATCAAGCGCGGTGAAGTGATCGCTCTCTTTGCCGTCGCCCGGCATCATGCCGATGTAGTTACCGCCGACCAGCGCATCCAGTCCGGAGACCCCGGCCAGCGAGGCTTTCGGCGTCACCAGCCAGAACTGGGTGTTCTCGCGCAGCGCATCGCGCATATCGCTCTTAATGCTGGCTTTGATCTTAATGCTGCGATAATCATCGCTCAGCACAATGCCCTGCACCGTGCCCACTTCCACGCCCTGATAGCGGATAGGGGTACGCCCCGGCACGATGCCGTCCGCTGTCTGGAAGTTGATGGTGATCGTCGTACCGCGCTCCTGATAGTTGGTCCACAGCAGCCAGCCGGCAATCAGCAGGGCAATAATGGGCAATAACCAGAAGGGCGAAATCTTGCGTTTATTACGCAGATTCGCGCTAGTCGGTGTAGTCGGCGTTTCCTGTTGCATGTGCATCCCAGATCAGGCGGCTATCAAGCCACTCCACAGCCATAATGGTCAGGATAACCGCAGCGCCAAAGTAGAACGCGGCGGGTCCCATGGTAAAAGCCAGCAGCTGATCACGATTGACCAGCGACATGGTTAACGCAATGACGAACAGGTCGAGCATCGACCAGCGGCCCACCCAGGTAACGGCGCGCAGCAGGCGGATGCGGGTTTTTATGCCCTGTTCGCACTTAAAATGGACGCTCAGCAGCAAAGTCAGCATTACCAGCACTTTGGTAAACGGCACCAGGATACTGGCGATAAATACCACGGCGGCAACCGGAATATTGCCGGAGGCGAGGCCCAGAATACCGGAAAAGATGGTGTCTTCGCGGCGTGAACCGTTGACGTAGACCACCGAGATCGGCAGCAGGTTGGCCGGAATCAGCAGCACAATGGAGGCGATCAGCGCCGCCCAGGATTTTTGCAAACTGTGGCGACGACGGAAATCAAGCGGCGTATGGCAGCGCGGGCAGCGGCCGCGATCGTCCGGCATGCCGGTATGATGACAGTTCAGACAGACCTGCCATTTTTCCGGCGCTTCGTGCGGCACGGCCTGAGGGTAGTAATGCTCCCACAGCTGCTCAATATTCAGGTGGATGAGGGTCAGCACGCTCATTACCGTCAGCGCAATATAGGCGGCCAGACCGTAACCGACCTCCAGCGAGGCGTAATCCTGTACCTTGATCGAGGCCACCGCCACACCGACCAGGTAGATATCCAGCATCACCCACTCTTTGAGCTTCTCCAGCATTAGCAGCACCGGACGCAGATTCATACCGAGCGCATGCCCCAGCCATAAATAGCAGATGCCGGCCACCAGCGTGACGGGCGCACCAATGGTGCAAAACGCTACCATGGCGGCGGTCAGCACATTGCCCTGCTGCGCCATCTGCAGCACGCCCTCAAACAGGCTGGCATTGATGCGCATGCCCAGCAGGCGGATATCCACCAGCGGCAGGCTAAAGGCAAACGGCATCAGCACAATCATGGCGACAGCCATCGCGGTGAGGCGCGTCATTGACCAGTCGTGTCCGCTCTGAATTTGTGCGTGGCAGCGGGGGCAGTAGGCCGACTGATGCGATTTAACATCCGGTAAGGAAAAAAGGGTATCGCATTGGGGACAACGCTGATAACGTGCGTGGGGCAACGTCTGGCTGATAGCGTGAATTTTCATAGGTGACGCAAGTGGCCCATCGTTCGTTACGGATACCGGCATGTTATGCGGGATAAATCTGCCTGCAATATTCTGTGGTCCAAGAATTGTCTCAAACACAGAGTGCTAAGGGTATAGTAACAAACGCGATGATTCACCTTGTGAGGCTGGATTATTAGTGCTTATTTTAACAACTGAGTGACAACAGGGTCACGCCAGTGACGAGTTATGGTTAAACAATGAACAAAAAAGCCTTTTACGAGGATTTAAATCGCGATGTCCGCGCACTGTTAGCGGGTGAAACCGCGTTCCTCGCTGCGCTGGGGAATTGCAGTGCGCTGTTATTTGAACGCCTGGAGGGCGTGAACTGGGCAGGATTCTATTTGCTGACCGAACCAAACACGCTGGTGTTGGGCCCGTTCCAGGGCAAAATCGCCTGCGTGCGTATTCCGGTGGGCAAAGGCGTATGCGGTACGGCGATAGCGGAGGAGAGAGTGCAGCGGGTAGAAGACGTGCACGCTTTCCCGGGGCATATCGCCTGTGACGCAGCCAGCAATGCAGAAATCGTGATTCCTCTGAAAGTGAATGGCACGGTTGTGGGTGTTCTCGACATCGACAGCACGGTCTATTCTCGCTTCGACAGTGAGGATGAAGCGGGGCTGGTGGCCCTTACCGACGGGCTTTGTGAAGTACTGGCGCACAGTGACATCGAAAAATTTATTCAGCTGTCGCGTAGCTAATCGACTGGATCACATAGCATTTGGCGATGTTGTCATTATAATGTCGCCTGTTCATGCCTGCTCTGGTCGGCAAACCCGTTGTAATCAGGAAATTTCATGGAAAATCAACCTAAGTTGAATAGCAGTAAAGAAGTGATCGCCTTTCTGGCGGAGCGTTTTCCGCACTGCTTTAGCGCCGAAGGTGAAGCGCGTCCGCTTAAAATCGGAATCTTTCAGGATCTGGTGGAGCGCGTTCAGGGCGAAAACAGCCTGAGCAAGACGCAACTGCGTTCGGCCTTACGTCTTTATACCTCGAGCTGGCGTTACCTTTACGGCATCAAAGCCGGTGCAACGCGCGTTGATCTCGACGGCAACGCCTGTGGCGTGCTGGATGAGCAACACGTTGAACACGCGCGCAAACAGCTGGAAGAAGCGAAAGCGCGCGTTCAGGCGCAGCGCGAGCAGCAAAAAGCGAAAAAGCGTGAAGCCGGTGAAGAGGGCGCTGAGCGTCGCCCGCGTAAACCTGCGCCACGTAAAGCTGCCGAAGGCGAAGCGCCGCGTAAGCCACGTCCACAGGCCCCCGCGTGCGGCGTCTGCTGAGCGTAACGCAGCACCGCGTCCGCCGCGTGCGAAGCCCGTCACCGATACCTCAACTTTGCTGCCTGGTCAGAATATCAAAGTTAAAGCAGGTAAAAGTGCCATGGACGCAACCATCCTGGAAATTACCAAGGATGGCGTTCGGGTTCAGCTCGCTTCCGGCATGGCTATGATTGTGCGCGCAGAACACTTGCAGTTCTGAAACGGAGGCCCGACCCTGGCATGAACAGCATTTTTAAGATCGGCATGATCGCGGGCCTGCTACTGGCAGGCCCCACCTTTGGCGCGGATAACATTACCCGCGCCGACCAGATTCCCCAGCTACACGAAGAAGCACAGCATCCTACCGTCAGTGAGCGCGTGACCTCGCGCTTTACCCGCTCCCACTATCGCCAGTTCGATCTGAATCAGGACTTTTCAGCGAAAATCTTTGATCGCTACCTGAACCTGCTCGACTACAGCCACAACGTGCTGCTGGCCTCCGACGTGGCGCAATACGCAGATAAAAAAACCACGCTGGGTGATGAGCTGCGTAGCGGTAAGCTGGACCTCTTTTACGATCTCTATAATCTCGCGCAGAAGCGTCGCTTTGAGCGCTATCAATATGCGCTCAGCGTGCTCAACCGGCCGATGAATTTTACGGGCAACGATACGATTGATATCGATCGTGCCAAATCACCCTGGCCAAAAAGCAGCGATGAACTTAACGCGCTGTGGGATGCCAAGGTGAAGTATGACGAACTGAGCCTGAAGCTGGCGGGCAAAGATGACAAAGAGATCCGTGAAACGCTGACTAAGCGTTACAACTTTGCCATCCGCCGTCTGGCGCAGAGCAACAGCGAAGATGTGTTCCAGCTGGCGATGACCGCGTTCGCGCATGAGATCGATCCGCACACCAACTATCTTTCGCCGCGCAATACAGAGCAGTTCAACACCGAAATGAGCCTCTCGCTGGAGGGCATTGGCGCCGTCCTGCAGATGGACGATGACTACACGGTAATCAACTCCATGGTAGCCGGCGGGCCGGCAGCCAAGAGCAAAGCGATCACCGTGGGCGACCGCATCGTGGGCGTCGGCCAACCGGGCAAGCCAGTGGAAGATGTGATTGGCTGGCGTCTGGATGATGTGGTGTCCAAAATCAAAGGGCCGAAGGGCAGCAAAGTGCGCCTGGAGATCCTGCCAGCCGGTAAGGGCACCAAAACCCGCACGGTAACGCTGACGCGCGAGAAGATCCGTCTGGAAGATCGCGCGGTGAAAGGCACCGTTCACACTGTCGGCAAAGAGAAAGTCGGCGTGCTGGATATTCCAGGCTTCTACGTTGGCCTGACCGATGACGTGAAAGTGCAGCTGCAGAAACTGCAGAAGCAGAATGTAGACAGCATCGTTATCGATCTGCGGACCAACGGCGGCGGTGCGCTTACCGAAGCGGTATCGCTTTCCGGCCTGTTCATTCCGAGCGGTCCGGTGGTGCAGGTGCGTGACAACAATGGCCGCGTGCGTGAAGACAGCGATAACGACGGCATCGTTTACTACAAAGGTCCGCTGGTGGTGCTGGTCGATCGATTCAGTGCATCCGCTTCGGAAATCTTTGCGGCCGCCATGCAGGATTATGGCCGTGCGCTGATTGTCGGTGAACCGACCTTTGGTAAAGGCACCGTGCAGCAGTACCGTTCGCTCAATCGTATTTACGATCAGATGCTGCGTCCGGAGTGGCCGGCGCTGGGTTCGGTACAGTACACCATTCAGAAGTTCTACCGCATCAACGGCGGCAGCACCCAGCGTAAAGGCGTCACGCCAGATTTGCTGATGCCGACCGGCGTGGAAGCAGCGGAGACCGGCGAAAAGTTCGAGGACAATGCGCTGCCGTGGGATAGCATCAACGCGGCGACCTACACCAAAACCGGCGATATCACGCCGCTGGTGCCGCAGCTGACCAAAGAGCATGCCGATCGCATCGCTAAAGATCGTGAGTTCCAGTACATCATGAAAGACATTGCGCGCTTCAATGCGATGAAGGATAAGCGCAATATCGTGTCACTCAATCTGGCGCAGCGCGAGAAAGAGAACCACGAAGAGGATGCACTGCGACTGGAGCGCATCAACGCCCGCTATCAGGCAGAAGGTAAAGCGCCGCTGAAGAGTCTGGACGATTTACCGAAGGATTATAAAGAGCCCGATCCTTACCTGGATGAAACGGTGAAAGTTGCCAACGATTTGGCCCAGCTGGAAAAATCCCAGCCGGCAGCTGAAGCGGCAAAATAACCGCTGACTGTGAAGATCAGCACCGCTGCGGCGGTGCTTTTTTTTGCGTTAAAATAACTGTTGCGTATGGCTAATCACTGCTAACGTGCTGCCCGTTACCAAATGTAAAGTTATGTCTTTTTAGGCACTTAAAGATTAAGGTCGCTTGAAATGCTGCGTGATGGACATAGGATGTATATCCGCGCATGAGCGCGAGCACAACTGAGGAAGATGAACGTTTATGATGCGTATTGCGCTTTTCCTGGTCACCAACCTGGCGGTGATGTTGGTATTCGGACTGATTCTGAGTCTGACAGGAATCCAGTCAAGCAGTGTTCAGGGTCTGATGATTATGGCAGGTCTGTTTGGCTTTGGCGGTGCGTTTGTTTCACTGCTGATGTCTAAATGGATGGCGTTGCGTTCCGTTGGCGGTGAAGTGATTGAACAACCCCGCAACGAAACGGAGCGCTGGCTGATGGAAACCGTCAGCCGCCAGGCTCAGCAGGCCGGCGTTGCCATGCCGCAGGTGGCGATTTATCACGCGCCCGATATCAACGCGTTTGCAACCGGTGCGCGCCGCGATGCCTCGCTGGTCGCCGTCTCCACCGGCTTACTGCAAAACATGAGCCGTGACGAAGCGGAAGCGGTGCTGGCGCACGAGATGGCGCACATCGCGAATGGCGATATGGTCACCATGACGCTGATTCAGGGTATCGTGAACACCTTCGTGATCTTTATTTCGCGTATTATCGCGCAGGTGGCTTCAGGTTTCCTGTCCGGTAACCGTGACGGTGAAGAGAGCAGCAACGGTAACCCGCTGGTCTATTTCGCCGTTGCTACCGTGCTGGAGCTGGTATTCGGTATCCTCGCCAGCATCATCACCATGTGGTTCTCACGTCACCGTGAGTTCCACGCTGATGCCGGTTCGGCCAAACTGGTGGGCCGCGAGAAGATGATTGCGGCTCTGCAACGTCTGAAAACCAGTTATGAGCCGCAGGAACCGGGCAGCATGATGGCGTTCTGTATCAACGGTAAAAATAAATCGCTGAGTGAGCTGTTTATGTCGCACCCGCCGCTCGATAAACGCATCGAAGCGCTGCGCAGCGGTGAATACCTGAAATAGTCATCAGGCGTATGTGTGAAACCGCCGTCTCAGACGGCGGTTTTTTTATGCGTATCACTCAGGCCTGACGCGCCTGTGTCAGGCGCGCCATACTCACCAGCGTTGCGACAGTCGCAAAACTACCAGCCAGCACCAGTGAGGCGTGCGTTCCGCTGTCGCTGAACAGGTTGAACATCAAGGCCACCAGGGCAGCCCCGCTGCTCTGACCCACCAGGCGCGCGGTACCCAGCATGCCGCTGGCACCGCCGCTGCGGTTGCGCGGTGCGGAGGAGATAATGGTGTGATTATTGGGTGACTGGAACAGCCCGAAGCCGGCACCGCACAGCATCATGCGCCAGATAATATCCGCATCGGTCGGCTGCGAGGGCAGCAGCGCCAGCAGGAACAGACCTGCGGCGAACATCGCCAGTCCCAGACCACCCAGTAACCCGGCATGAAAGCGCTCAATCAGCCGGCCGGCAATCGGCGCCATCACCATGGTGGCCAGCGGCCAGGGCGTTAACAGTAATCCGGTGGCTACCTCATCGCGTCCCAGCACGTTCTGCAGGAAAAAGGGCAGGGAGACCATCGCCAGCATCTGGGCGCAAAACGAGCACACCGATGTGACAATCGACAGGGAGAAGATCGGGATGCGCAGCAGGTCAACCGGCAACAGCGGTACCGGCATCGCCAGCTGGCGGCGCACAAACACGATCCCGACCAGCAGCAGCGCCACCGCTTCACCCGCGATCAGCCAGGCATTCTGCCCCTGAGAGAAGCCGGTCAGCGCGGAGATCATCAGGCCAAAGAACAGCGCATTCATGATGGCACTCGGGATATCAAACTTCTGCTGTTTGGCTTTTTGCGTGTTATCCGGCAGGAAACGCAGCGCCAGCCACAGCGCAACGACCCCGAGCGGTATGTTGATCAGGAATAGCCACTTCCAGCTGGCAATCGAGAGAATTGCGGCGGCCACCGTCGGTCCCGCCGCGCTGGATACCGCGACAATCAGCGAGTTGATCGCCATGCCGCGCCCCAGATAGCGTTGCGGATAGATAATACGAATCAGCGCCGTGTTCACGCTCATCAGCGCAGCGCCGCCAAACCCCTGCAGCACGCGCGCCAGCGTCAGCGTGTTGAGCGAGGTGGAGAGCGCGCAGAACAGCGACGTAATAATAAACAGCACCAGGCCGGCCTGATAAATGCGGCGATAGCCAAGCATGTCGCCGAGAAAAGAGAGCGACAGCAGGGAGATCACGATAGCGATCTGGTAGGCGTTAACGATCCAGATCGACTCGGCCGGGCTGGCATTAAGCTCACGGGCGATGGTGGGAAGCGCGACATTTGCAATCGCGCCATCCAGCACGGCCATCATAATGCCCAGTGCGATAGTGATAATAGCGCCGTAGCGCTGCGGAACGGGTAAACCATCCTGTGGAACAGTCGGGGACATAGGCGTGTAAGTGAAGTGGGTGAATATCATCATGCTAATCAATTCTGCCGGTGAAAGCACCGCATGCGTTGACAAAAAATTACGAGAGAATATGTCGCCCGCCGTCGGTGATTGCCGCCGTTGCCAGGAAACCTCTATACTGGCGCTTCTGTTCCGATTTTTTTGAAACACCAGCAAAAAAGGAAATTCCAGATGGCGAGCAGTGATAACGATAAACAGCAGCCCGATTCCGTTTCATCCGTCATGAAGGTGTTTGGCATTCTTCAGGCGTTAGGCGAAGAGCGTGACCACGGGATTACGGAGCTCTCTCAGCGCGTCATGATGTCCAAAAGCACCGTTTATCGCTTTCTGCAGACCATGAAATCGCTGGGTTATGTGGCGCAGGAGGGGGAGAGTGAAAAATACTCGCTGACACTCAAGCTGTTTGAACTGGGTGCCCGGGCGCTGCAGAACGTCGATCTGATTCGCAGCGCGGATGTAGAGATGCGTGAGCTGTCGCGCCTGACCAAAGAGACCATCCATCTCGGGGCGCTGGAAGAGGACAGCATTGTCTATATCCATAAAATCGACTCGCTGTATAACCTGCGTATGTACTCGCGTATTGGCCGACGCAACCCGCTGCATACCACGGCGATTGGTAAAGTCCTGCTGGCATGGCGCGATCGCAGTGAAGTACAGGATATCCTGCGTGAAGTGGAGTTCCGCCGCAGCACTGCCAATACCATTGTGACAGCCGATGCACTGCTTACGGTGCTGGATCAGGTGAAAGTACAGGGTTTTGGTGAGGATAACGAGGAGCAGGAAGAGGGTTTGCGGTGTATCGCGGTGCCGGTATTTGATCGCTTCGGTGTAGTCATCGCCGGACTGAGTATCTCTTTTCCCACCATCCGTTTTTCTGAGGATGCGAAGAACGAATATGTGGCGATGCTGCACCGTGCCGCGCGCAATCTGTCGGAACAGATGGGCTACCACGCGTACCCGTTCTGAGCACGGCTGACGGGCTGTTGCCAGCCCGTCAGAGAGCATTTAGTTATCGACCACTTCCCCGCTTTTTTTCAGCAGTGGACAATCCGTCACGCCGATGATGCCGCTATCGGTGTGCAGATACTGGGCATTAATCATGCCGCGCGCTGTCAGGTAGCTGCACTGCAGCCCCAGACCCGCTGCGTTTTTATTGCTGCCGGTCAACACACCATAGCCGGTAAACAGCATCGCCAGCCAGAGCAGCGCCATCACCATTACCGCACGAATCAGTAGTTTCATTTTTATCTCCTTGTGTTACATAACGCAGCGGTCCTGAATGTGCTGCGAACGCTATGGTAGCAGCATGCCTCGCTTTTTCCGGTAAATCGATCAGAGATAACTGAAAGCCGCACCGGGGCGGGATAATCTGCTTTCTGCCGGTAACCATATCTTTTCCGCGCGCAACGCGTAAAATCAGCGGCGGTGTACCAGTTGATGTTTGATAATAGAGGCAGTTATGAACGAGTTAGCCGCAAATACCAGTCCGCTGTTTAACTATGGCGTGCTGGCCATCATCCTTGTTGTGGCCTTTATCGCCTGGTTCTTCGTCAACCGGGCCAGCGTGCGTGCCAGTGAGCAGATTCAGCTGCTGGAAGCGCTGCTGGAAGAGCAGAAAAAGCAGAATGCGCTGTTGCGTCGTCTGATTGACGCGCAGCCGGAGAGCAAAGCGATGCAGGATGAGGAAGACGCTGCGGATTCGCGCGATTTCATTCGTCTGATTCCGGAACGTTAAGCGGTTAAGGAGCATTGATGGCCTGGCAGAATCCCTGGTACGACGCCACGCAGGCGCATCACACGCCTGAAGGCTTCCGCAACCCCGAAGAGGAGCTGCGCCAGCCCGGGGATCTGCAGCGCTGGCGGCGGGAGCGCAAACAGCAAAACCTGCCGCAGCCGCCCCGGGCCGGCTATCCTGCTTTCATTGAGAGCTGGTGTCAGGCGGTGGATCTCAGCGGCACGGATGATCGCATCTGGTGGCTGGGACACGCAGCGCTGCTGCTGCGGCTTAACCAGCGCTACCTGCTGATCGATCCGGCGCTCTCTGCGCGCGCGTCGCCGTTGCCGTTTGCCGGTCCGCAGCGTAAAACGCCGGCTCCGCTTAGCCTCGCCGGGTTACCCCATCTGGATTACGTGCTGATTTCGCATAACCATTACGATCACCTCGACCGCCCCACCGTAAAGCGCATTGCACGTCAGTTCCCGGCTGCGCATTTTCTGGTGCCGCTGGGGATGGCGCAGTGGTGCCGTAAGCGTGGCGTGCGTACGGTGACCGAACTCGACTGGTGGCACTCTGTGGCGCTGAATGGCATTCAGTTTACCGCCGTGCCGGCCCGTCACTGGAGCATGCGCACCTTCTGGGATCGCAACCGCACGTTGTGGTGTGGCTGGGTGGTGCGCAATCCCCAGCTAAACTTCTGGTTTTCCGGCGACAGCGGCTACAGTGAAAATCTGCATGCCATTGCGCAACAGCTTGGCCCGTTTAATCTTGCGGCGTTGCCCATCGGTGCCTATGCACCGAAATGGTTCATGCGCGGCCAGCATATGGATCCGGATCAGGCGGTGCATTTGTGGCAGCATATTGGCCGGCCGCTCACCATTCCAATACACTGGGGCGTGTTTGAACTGGCCGATGAATCGCTGGATGAACCACCACGAGCACTGGCGCAGGCGCTGCAGATAGCAGGTGAGGAGAATAGTGGCTTTGCGCCATGGCGAATAGGCGAAAGCCGTAGTCTGGTAAATTTAGATTAAGATTTATCTTAGGTGAGATCTGTTAAATTTACGCTGCTGGTGCGTTTTTTTAACATTTATTTGTCAGCTGCTCAGATAAAATTGAGATAACTGCCAGATAAACGCCTGCCTGTATTTAGGGCATCAGCTTTATTACTCTCCTGATTTTGGTGCAGAATATTTTAGAAGCTGTACTGAATAAAATAAACTGTACAATATTTGCACAGTGCACGGTTGTTGCATGCAACATAACATTTTCGCTGGAATAGGTTATCTCTGCCATATTAATGCAATATATTTTGCGTAACTTTACCCGATTTAATTGGGCACCAAGCCATTTCCGCGCTTCGCTTGACGCAGGGTGCATTTAGCGCTAACTATACTGAACACGCAGTGTTTTTTGTGCATCTTGCGGGTGCGTTGTCAATATCCTGACAGGGACTGAGCGCGTTAATAATACTAATTATGTGCGGCGTGTCGATCACCGTTTAAAAATGGCTTGCCATTAATTTCCGAATATGTGATAACGACTCGTGGGTCAAACGAGGTACAGCTCTGTTTATGTATGGCATCTTCAGTAAAGAAGTTACGAGTAAAGACGTTGACGTTGAATACCGCTTCCTTGCCGAACCTTAAATTAGTGCCTCATTCAGTAATGTCTCTGGTTTATCTGTACGACTGCCTTCGGGCAATATAAACACTCTAAGGAATTTGCAAAATGGCAAAGATTAAAGGTCAGGTTAAGTGGTTCAACGAGTCTAAAGGTTTTGGTTTTATTACTCCTGCTGACGGCAGCAAAGATGTGTTCGTACACTTCTCTGCTATCCAGGGCAACGGTTTTAAAACGCTGGCCGAAGGTCAACAAGTTGAGTTTGAAATTCAGGACGGCCAGAAAGGCCCGGCAGCAGTTAACGTAACTGCTATCTGATTTCGCTCTCAGGCTCGGTGTCATACACCGCCGAAACGAATCGTAAAGCCCCGCTCACTGAGCGGGGCTTTTCTTTATCCTTTCTGTTGCCAGACGATCAGGGTAAACTGCGCCGCGAATCGCTAACCCGGAGTTGTCTATGTCGTTGATTTGTCCCCTTTGTCACCAGCCGTTGCTCCCGCACGCGCAGGGCTTGCGCTGTGATGCCGGTCATCAGTTTGATCAGGCGAAAGAGGGATACGTCAATCTGCTGCCGGTGCAGCACAAAGGATCGCGTGAACCTGGTGACAGTGCAGAGATGCTGCGGGCGCGCCGTGCCTTCCTGGATGCCGGCCACTATCAGCCGCTGCGCGATCGCGTCGCAGAGATTCTCGCACAGCGGCTGGCCGGGCAATCGTCACAGGTGCTGGATATTGGCTGTGGCGAAGGTTACTACACGGCGGCGATGGCCGCTGCGCTACCAGCAGGGCAGTTGTATGGACTGGATGTGGCAAAAGCGGCTGTGCGTATGGCAGCAAAACGCTACCGCACTGCAATGTTCTGCGTGGCCTCCAGCCAGCGTCTGCCGTTTGCTGAGGGTGCGCTGGATGGTGTGGTGCGCATTTACGCGCCCTGTAACGAAGCAGAGCTCAGCCGGGTAATAAAAACGCACGGTTATCTGCTGACCGTGACGCCTGGCCCGTACCATCTGCAGCAATTTAAGGCGCTGATCTATCGCGATGTGCAGCTGCACGCTGCTGAAGAGAAGGTCTATGAGGGCTTTACGCAGGTCGATCAGCAAAATCTTAACTACGCGATGACGCTGAGCGGCGCAGAAGCGGTGAGTTTGCTGCAGATGACGCCCTTTGCCTGGCGCGCACGTGAAGCGGTGTGGCAGGCGCTTGCGGCGTCAACCAGCTTTAGCTGCGATGCCGACTTCACGCTCACGCTGTGGCAGCGTACTTAGCGCGCCTCCACCAGCGTATGGTAAATCTTCTCCAGGTCGTCGAGCTGTTGCACCGCAATCAGCAGGCGACGCTGCTCCAGCTGCATCACCAGAATACCGTCTTCAGACAGGTTCATCCCCTGGATTCGGCGGTAATCGATCCACACGCTGGCAAAAAACAGCCCCTCACTTTTCATCAGTAGCTTCGGACTGCGTATCCAGAATAGCCAGATCGCCATAAAGATCAGCACCATCAGCAGCGTGGTGGTGAGCTGCGGGCCTTGATTACTGATGTTGTTCCACAACAGGATCAGCAGCAATACAATAAAAATAGCGCTGTCGATTTTATGCCGGCGACGCAGCGCCACGCGCAGCCGCGTCGGGCCTTTGCGGCGCGGCAGAATAGCATCATCGTAAATGGCGTACAGAACGAGACCGGTGATAAGCAGGGCGATCAGGGCGTCAGTCAGTGACATGAAAAGCGGTTCCTTAAACAAATTTACCTCAGCGTGGTCGCTCAGGTAACGCTGTTCAATATGCCGGGAGCCTGCGCTCCCGGCAGTGAGATTACAGACCGAGCAGGCCGATCCAGTAGCCGAAGATACCGATAGCGAAGAAGCCGACGATAATCCACAGTGCGTTGACCTTGCGACGCAGCAGCCACATACAGCCAAACGTCAGCAGCAGCGGGATCAGGCCAGGCATCAGCTGGTCAAGGATTGATTGCACCGTGGTGACGGTGGTTTTACCGGTCTGATCCGTAATGCGCGACACTACCAGCGGCACGTTAACGTGTGTCCACTTGTTCACCAGCGCACCCATGACAAACAGGCCAAGAATTGACGCGCCCTCCGTCAGCTTCTGCAGGAAGCCGCCGCCCATATCGCTGACGATATCTACCCCTTTGCGATAACCGTAAGCCACGCCGTAGTAGCGGGTGAGCATACGCGCAATGTTGAACAGGAAGAAGAACAGCAGCGGACCCAGCAGGCTACCGCTCATTGCGATCCCGGCGCCGAGCGCCGCAAACACCGGACGCACCGTGCCCCAGAATATCGGGTCGCCCACGCCTGCCAGCGGGCCCATCAGGCCAACTTTGATGCCGTTAATGGCGCCATCGTCAATCGCAGCCCCGTTAGCGCGCTGCTCCTCCATCGCCATGGTTACGCCCAGCACCGGCGCCGCAACATAGGGATGGGTATTGAAGAACTCCAGGTGACGTTTAATCGCCTGTTTGCGCTCGTCGTTGTTCTCCGGATAGAGACGACGGATAACCGGCACCATTGAGAAGCAGAAGCCCAGCGCCTGCATACGTTCGAAGTTCCACGAACCCTGGAACAGGTTAGAGCGCAGGAACACGCCGCGCACGTCACCCGGGGTGAGTTTTTTTGGAGCGTTAGTTGTATCTGCCATGATTGCACCTGTTCCTAGTCGAGTTCGTTATCGAGGTCGTTGTTAGCCGGGCCAGCGGAAGCGGCACCTGCGACACGGTTATATTTCGGCGCCAGCTGGATGTAGAGCACGGCCATCACCACGCCAATCACGCCCAGCGCAACCAGGTTAAAGTCGGTAAACGCTGCGGTGACGAAGCCGAGATAGAAGAACGGCATCAGGTAGCCCGCGCGCATCATATTGATGACCATCGCGTAGCCGACCACCACAATCATTCCGCCCGCAATATTCAGGCCATTGGTCACCACTTCCGGAATAGAGCTCAGCAGCGTGTGTACCGCGTCCGTTCCGACTGAAATCGCCACGATCAACGCAGGAATCGCAATACGCATCGCCTGCAGCAGCAGGGCAGAGACGTGAATCCACGAGATCGCGCTCAGGTTGCCTTTTTCGGCGGCTTTATCAGCGGCGTGCTGGAAAGCCACGGTGATGGTACGCACGATGATAGTCAGCACCTGACCAGCCGCCGCCAGTGGGATTGCCAGGGCAATACCGGCCCCGACGCTTTGCCCGCCGGCAATGACCAGAATGGTAGAGATGATGGAGGCCAGCGCCGCATCAGGCGCCACTGCCGCACCGATGTTCATCCAGCCCAGGGCGATCATCTCCAGCGTACCGCCGATGATGATGCCGGTTTTCATATCACCCAGTACTGCGCCAATCAGCGTACAGGCCACCAGCGGACGGTGGAACTGGAACTCATCAAGGATGGACCCCATCCCGGCAATACAGGCCACAATAAATATCAGTACAATTTGTAGCGAGGTTATTTCCATTGCATTTCTCCTCAGCAAGGTCAGAACAATTCGCCCGCACGCGCAGGCACAGGCGAACTACTGATTGACCTTCGCAATCAGGTCCATCATTTTTAGTTTCGGATCGTTAGAGACTTTGCGCACCTCCAGCTCAATGCCGCGTTCATTCAGTTTACGGAAGGCAGCAATGTCCTTCTCATCCACCGAGACCGCGTTATTGACCTGGGTTTTGCCTTGTCGGAACGCCATGCCGCCGATATTAACGGACTTGATGTCGACACCCTGTTCCACCACGCGCTCCACATCGGTGGGGTTGGTGAAGAGCAGCATCACGCGATCGCGCCCATATTTCGGGTTGTTCCAGACGCGTATCATCTTGGCGACATCCACCACGTGCGCGGTAACGCCGGGCGGTGCCACCTGCGTCAGCAGCGTCTTACGCACGTGATCGTTGGCGACTTCGTCACTGACCACGATAATGCGCGTGACGTCCGTCTCTTTGGTCCAGCGGGTCGCAACCTGGCCGTGAATCAGGCGATCGTCGATGCGGGCAAGGCCAATCTTCATGTGTTCCCCAGGCGCCAGCGGTTTCGATGGCGGAGGCGGCGCTTTAGCGGCCGGTGCAGCCGTCGCCGGCGCAGCGGATTCGGTTTTCAGCGCTTTGACGCCTTCACGTCCCGCTTCAACCGCGATATGAATCAGCGCTTCAAGCGTCGGATCGTCATCGCGGCCCATCAGGGTTTCGACCAGCATCGGGATGTTGACGCCGGCAATCACATCGTAATCGGGCTTATCCACCACAATGCGGCTGGCGGCATTGAAGGGGCTGCCTCCCCAGGTATCCACCAGGAACAGTACGCCTTTAGACGTATCCAGCTCTGCCAGTCGTGCCTGATATTTTTCAATCAGCGTTTCTGCATTTTCGCCGGGCACGAAATCAATCCATCCGACATTTTCCTGCTCACCCAACAGCATTTCTGCTGTTTTCAGCAGCTGTTCTGCCGCCCAGCCATGTGTACCAATTACAAGAGCAATGGTCACTTGCTACCTCCGTTCGCATGAGAGATTCACTGGCATTGCCGGGAATCATTGAGAATTACCGTTGTTGATTCAGGTGGATCGTGTTGGTCTGTAATGAAGAGAAGCCTCAATAAAATTCCGCCACTTTCCGCTCCCCAGCGGTAAGGTCGCGATTTATTTTAGTGATCGAAAAAATAATTTATGTGATGGTTGTCCGCTATTTTGAGCGCAACGGCGTTGATGTGGTTTTTTGTGTCTGTTTCATGCGCCAGCGCAGTTATTTGTAAATGTAAGAAAATTTTTTGATTCTGTTGAGGTAACTGATACATTAACGGTCTGTTTATTACTCAGGAGTAACGAGCTTCAGCTCACCTTATGGACCGTCACCGACGTCGCTTTACCTGCTCTCTGCGCCACGCCGCGCCACGCTCAACGCGCCTCAGCGTTACCCCATCTGCTCATGATCTGTCGTCTCGCCATCCGGTGCAGACTCAATCCTGTTCGCCTTTCTTTCGTGTAGGGAGTCACTAATGGAACTGTTTTTAGACCCTTCACTCTGGGCGGGCTTACTGACGCTGATCGTGCTGGAGATCGTACTGGGTATTGATAACCTGGTGTTCATTGCCATCCTGGCCGACAAACTACCGCCGAAGCAGCGTGACAAAGCCCGACTGATTGGCCTGTCGCTGGCGCTGGTGATGCGCCTGGGCCTGCTTTCGGTTATCTCCTGGATGGTGACGCTTACGCGGCCCCTATTCAGCGTAGGCGATTTCAGCTTTTCCGGACGAGATTTAATTCTGCTGTTTGGTGGTCTGTTCCTGCTCTTTAAGGGCACCATGGAGCTGCATGAGAGGCTGGAGAACCGTGGACATGAAGGGCAGGGCAATAAAGGCTATGCCAGCTTCTGGGCGGTGGTGTTACAGATTGTGGTGCTGGATGCCGTGTTCTCGCTGGATGCCGTGATTACGGCGGTGGGAATGGTGAACCATCTGCCGGTGATGATGGCTGCGGTGGTGATTGCGATGGGCGTGATGCTGCTGGCATCGAAACCGCTTACCAACTTCGTTAACGCGCACCCTACGGTAGTGGTGCTCTGTCTGAGCTTCCTGCTGATGATCGGTTTGTCGCTGGTGGCAGAGGGCTTTGGCTTCCACATTCCGAAAGGTTACCTGTACGCGGCGATTGGCTTCTCAATCATCATCGAGCTGTTTAACCAGATTGCGCGTCGTAACTTTATTCGTCACCAGTCGCACCGCCCGATGCGTGAGCGTACCGCCGAAGCGATTCTGCGCCTGATGGGTGGCCGCCAGCGTAACGCGGGCCAGCCAGCGAACAGTGAAGAAGCGGCGCTGAATGAAGCGATGCCGCAGGAAGCGTTTAAGGATGAAGAGCGTTACATGATCAACGGCGTGCTGACGCTGTCGCAGCGCTCGATCCGCAGCATCATGACGCCGCGCGGTGATATCTCCTGGGTTGATGTGGCGCGTCCGCTGGATGAGATTCGCATTCAGCTGCTGGATACGCCGCACAGCCTGTTCCCGGTATGCCGGGGCGAGCTGGATGAGATCATTGGTGTGGTGCGCGCCAAAGAGCTGCTGGTGGCGCTGGAGCACGGTATGGATGTCGCGACCTTCGCTGCCAATTCGCCGGCAATTGTGGTGCCGGAGACGCTGGACCCGATTAATCTGCTGGGCGTGCTGCGCCGGGCGAAAGGCAGCTTCGTAATTGTCACCAATGAGTTTGGTGTGGTGCAGGGGCTGATTACGCCGCTGGACGTGCTGGAGGCGATCGCCGGTGAGTTCCCGGATGAGGATGAGACGCCGGATGTGATTGCGGATGGCGACGGCTGGTTAGTAAAAGGCGGTACCGATCTGCACTCCCTGCAGCAGCTGCTGGATCACCATGAGCTGGTGAAGCAGGAGGACGATCACGCCTCACTGGCCGGCTTACTGATTGCGCAAAAAGGGCAGCTGCCGCAGCCGGGTGAGGTCATTGATATGCCGCCGCTGCATTTCCAGATCATCGAAGCCACCGATTACCGTATCGACCTGGTGCGTGTGACGAAAGACAAGCCGCACGATGATGAGGAAGAGAACGCGTAATTTCCGCGTGATATGAAGCAAGGGCCGTCAGATGACGGCCCTTTCTCTTTTAGCGCTTCAGGCGTTCAGCTGGGGTTGATGCTGCGCCAGCCAGAGCGGGAAATCCTCAATCGGCATCGGGCGCGCATAGAAATAGCCCTGCAGATGATCCACACCGCGTTCACGCAGATAATAGGCCTGCTCTGCGGTCTCAACGCCCTCGGCAACCAGCGCAATGTTCAGGCGCTGCGCCAGGGAGATCACCATATCGGTCACCGTAGCGTTGATTGCATCGGTACCGATTGCCGCCGTGAAAATCTTATCAATCTTGAGTACGTCCGGTTTAAGGTCTTTCAGATAGGCCAGCGAGCTGTGGCCGGTACCAAAATCATCAATCGCCAGCCGCACGCCAATCTCATGCAGCTGCGCGACGACTGTCTGATCGATCACCGGCAACGCATCGCGTTCGGTCAGCTCTACCACCAGCTTCGGCAGCGGATTGGCCGGCCACCAGATGCGCTGCAGATCCTCGACAATCGCCCGCTCACGGAAGTGGCTGGCCGCCACGTTAATGGCGATGTGGAAAGAGGGGCACTGCGGCAGATTTGGCAGCTCATCAACTGCTTTGGCAATGACAAAGCGCGTCAGCGGCGCAATTAAATTTTGTCGTTCCGCCAGCGGGATAAATACATCCGGGGCGATCCAGCTGACGGGGATTGTGCCAGCGCAGCAGCAGTTCAATGCCGTCGCACTCACCGCTCTTTGCATTAATCAACGGCTGGCAGTAGACCATGAACTCATTGGCGGTAATGCCATAGCTAATCTGCCAGCTCAGGCTCATACGGTTGGCCGTGGCCAGCCAGACGATATACCCCATCAGCAAACTGAGCAGCACCGCCAGCGGCAGCTGGGAAGGCAGTGTATTCAGCGCCAGGCGCGCCGGAGAAGGGCCATACAGCGTAATACTGAATGGATAACGTAACGATGCCTGATCGTAAGCGACCTCATCCTCAGAGGGCACCGTGTGCTCAATCAGCGGATTACCGTACTCCAGGCTCTGGCCGCCGACGTTAAAGATCGCCCGCTCAACCCACGGCAACTGCGGCTCCAGCAGATAATTGGTCATCAGCTCAATGTTGATGATCTGCAGCAGGCCATCGTGATTATCCAGCGATTTGGGCGTCCACAGCAGCAGCACCGGCGATCCTTTCAGCAGATAGTCGTCGGTAGAGAGCAGCATGCGCTGATTGTTGAGCGCCAGTTCAGGATAGGTCTGACTGAACGAGAGATTACGTGGGCCGTAAATGCTGGAGCAGTAAATAGTGTCATTCTGCACCAGCAGCACGGTACGCACCGTCTGCAGAGCGGCAATCTTCTCAATCAGCGGATAACGCACCTGCGAGCAGGAAACACCCACCAGGCCCAGCGTGTTATTGGCGGAGACATCCAGCGGTGAAAACATGCGGTCAAAGCGTTCAATGGCGCGGGTGGCAAAGTTAAGTGACTGTTGCTCAATGCGTGACTTCTCTTCGATATAGCGAAAAGTCAGGGTCAGAACCAGAACCAGCGCCGCGATCACCAGCGCAATAAGCAGTCGCTTACGGCGGAATTGACCCACAAATTGCTGGGGAATGAGCATCAGTAACCACCTTGCAAATACAAAGATTGAAGCCAAATTAACGTGAAGGTTATCGGCATAGCGGCGGCCAGGTTTAGCGCGGCCGAATAAAAAAGGCGGCACTAAAAAATCGCGCGGCCACTAAGGGCCGCGCGCAAAATTAATGTAACTGGTTTACTCACTGCGAGGTAGAGCTAACAGCAGAAATAAACGGCGATCGCTGCATTTATCCGCAGCGAAGCGTTTAATCACACTGCACTTTAATGGCGAGGCCGCCGCGTGACGTTTCGCGGTATTTGGCGTTCATGTCTTTGCCGGTTTCGTACATGGTCTCGATCACTTTATCCAGCGACACGCGGGGTTCACTGGTGCGGCGCAGCGCCATACGGGCAGCGTTAATCGCTTTCACCGAGGCAATGGCGTTGCGCTCAATGCACGGCACCTGTACCTGACCGGCCACCGGATCGCAGGTCAGCCCCAGGTTATGCTCCATGCCGATCTCTGCCGCCACGCACACCTGCTCCGGGCTGGCGCCCAGCAGCTCGGCAAGCCCGGCTGCGGCCATCGAACAGGCGACACCCACTTCGCCCTGACATCCCACTTCGGCACCGGAGATCGACGCATTCATTTTATACAGCACGCCAATGGCGCCGGAGGCCAGGAAGTAGCGGATGAAAATATCCGGCGTCACGTTTTCAATAAAGTGATCGTAATAGGCCAGCACCGCCGGCACGATGCCGCAGGCGCCGTTGGTGGGCGCAGTGACAACACGACCACCGGCTGCATTCTCTTCATTAACCGCCAGGGCAAACATGTTCACCCAATCGATGACATTCATCGGATCGTTAGAGTGCTTGGTCGAGGAGACCAGCAAGCGGCGCAGCGAAGCCGCACGGCGTGGCACGCGCAGTGGTCCCGGCAACACACCCTCGGTATTCAGGCCGCGGTCGATACAGGCCTGCATGGTCTGCCACACATTGGTGAAGTAGTCATAGATCTCTTCACGGCTATGCAGCGCCAGTTCATTCTTCATCACTACGCCAGAGAGCGACATGCCGGTCTCGCGGCAGTGGCCAAGCAGCTCTTTGGCCGAGTTGAACGCATACGGCACCAACACTTCATCCAGCACCGACTGGCCGAAATGCGCCTCATCCACGATAAAGCCGCCGCCAATCGAGTAGTAAGTTTTACTCTCGATCAGCAGATCGCCCGCGAAGGCGTAAAGCGTCATGCCATTCTCATGCAGCGACAGGTTTTCACTGCGGAACACCATGCCGCCTTCGCGCGGGAAGTCCACTTCGCGGGCACCGTTTGCCAGCAGCAGACGTTCACGGGTTTCAACATCTTTGATAAAGGCCGGGATGCTATCAATGTCCACGGTTGCGGGCTCAAATCCCGCCAGGCCCATGATGATAGCAATGTCTGTATGGTGACCCTTACCGGTGAGAGACAGCGATCCATAGACATCAACCGCTATGCGCGTCACATCCTGCAGTTTGCCCTGGTCGATCAGCAGGTCAACAAACTGTTTGCCCGCTTTCATCGGACCAACGGTATGCGAACTGGATGGGCCAATGCCCACTTTGAACATGTCAAAAACACTAATCACCGGCGACACTCCTCACAAATCTTATTTTCTACGGCGCAAGCCGTTAATGCGGCTAATAGTAATCGTCCGCGCGCGGTCGCGAGTAGCTTTTCGCATGAAATAAACTAATTATAAACCACAGAAATAGTTATCCATTTCCACAGTTGTGAACGGGATCTGATTTTCGGGGAACCACGAACGAGACGGGAATCAGGGCAGGGCGATCTGCTGGCCGAGGGCGCGAATGATGCCAGCCGTCATGCCCCAGATAAAATAATCTTCGTACCACGAGAGCCACACCTGATGCTGGCGGTGACCACGCCGCAGCGTCAGCCCGCTGTAGCGGCTGAGTCGCAACGCTTCATCGAGCGGCATGGTAAAGGCGCTCTCCACTTCATCCGGATTGAGGTGAAGCGCCAGATCGCGGGGAATAATGCCAACCACGGGCGTGACGGCAAAACCGGTGCTGCTGGTGACCGGAGGCAGCACGCCAATCACCTGTACCTGCTGCGGATCGATACCGACCTCCTCATGCGCTTCACGTAGCGCGGTATGGATGAGCGAGGTATCCGTGGCATCCTGCATGCCGCCGGGAAACGCGACCTGACCGGCGTGTTTACGCAGCTGCGCCGAGCGGCGCGTCAGTAACAGGCCAGGCTGCGCGCTATCGATCACCGGCACCAGCACGGCCGCGCGCCGGCCGCTCATCACGCGGGTGGTAACGCCAACCGGCGGTTGCAGCATAAAGCGGCTGAGGAACTGCTCCAGCGTCAGCGCCATCTCAGTGCGTCTCCTGCAGGCTGGGAAGAATCCGGTTCACCTTATGAAAAGTCTCCTGATACTCCGCATCCAGTTCGCTATCAGCCACAATGCCGCCGCCTGCGGCGCAGTACAGCGTTTGGTTCTCGGCAATCAGGGTGCGGATGGTGATGCTGGTGTCCATGCGACCGCACAGGCTGAGATAGCCAATGCTGCCACACCAGGCGTTACGGCGCTGGGGTTCCAGCTCTTCAATGATCGCCATCGCGCGAATTTTTGGCGCGCCGGTAATCGAGCCGCCGGGGAAACAGGCGCGCAGCAGATCGCTGGCGTGCAGATGTTCAGGCAGGCGTGCACGCACGGTGCTGACCAGATGGTGTACCGCCGGGAACGGCTCTACCACGAACAGCTCCGGCACGCTCACGCTGCCCGGCACAGCCACCCGGCCGATATCATTACGCAGCAGATCGACAATCATCAGATTTTCGGCGCGATCTTTCTCTGCATGGGCGAGTTTTTCCGCCTGCAGACGATCGGCCTCCGCATCACTCAGGCGCGGCAGCGTCCCTTTAATCGGGCGGGTCTCAATGTCGTGCTGCTGCAGCGAGAGAAAACGTTCGGGTGAGAGGCTCAGCAGGGCGCTGTGAGGCAGACGAATAAAGGCGCTGAACGGGGCGCGGTTAGCGCGGTTTAGGCGCAGGAAAGCCTGCCACTCATCGCCATGGTAGGTGGCCTGAAAGCGCTGTGCCAGGTTGACCTGATAGCAGTCACCGGCCTGAATATAGTCCTGAACCGCCTGGAAGCGCGCGGCGTACTGCGCAAAGCTCAGGCTGGATTGCCACTCACTCGTGAGCATAAACGGCCGCGGCTGCGGCACGGCCTGGCGCTGTAACCACTGCCAGCGCCGTTCAGCGTCCCCGAGCGAAACCAGCGTCAGCGTCTGTTTATGGTGATCGGCGATCAGCGCCCAGTCGTAGATCCCCACGGCCATGTCTGGCGTGGTGAGGTCCTGCTGTGCGATTTGCGGTAGCGTCTCGAAACGCCGCCCGAGATCATACCCAAACAGACCAAGCGCGCCGCCCTGAAACGGCAGGTCAGCATTGAACGCAGGCGTAATGTTCAGCGCATCCAGCTGCTGCTGCACCAGAGACAGCGGATCATCCTCTGAATCATATTCGCCCGCGTGGCTGACAATGCAAGTGCGGTTGCCCTGCGTGGTCAGCGTAGTGAGCGGATCGGCAGTGAGAATATCAAACCGGTTATCCGCATGTTCGGCCTGACCGGAGGTCAGCAGCATCGCCCACGGACGATGGGCCAGGGTAGAGAAGCGGTGCAGTAGCGTATCCGGCGTATACTTGAGCGAGAGGGTTTTCACAATCATCGGGCAAATCAGTTCAGCAGGCAGGCGCGTAGCCTGGCATATTTTTTTGTCGCTGGCACCTGTTTGTTCGGCGTGGAATAATGCGCGCCCGATGTTAACCAGGAGTGAACCATGTTTTCAGGTCTTCCGGCTTTATCCCATGAACAGCAGCAGCAGGCGGTCGAACGTATTCAGGAGCTGATGGCCGGCGGCATGTCCAGCGGGCAGGCGATTACTCAGGTAGCACAGGAGATCCGTCAGAACCATAAGGGTGAGGCGATCCGGGCGCGTTTCGAAGACGACGAGGATGACGACGAATAGCGCCCGAACCCGGTTACAGCGCAGCGATAATTTTGATTTCGACTTTATACTTCGGATTCATCAGGCCCGCCTGCACCGTACAGCGTACCGGCGCATTACCCGGTGAAACCCACGCATCCCAGGCGCGGTTCATGGCCGGGAAATCCTCTTTCTCCACCAGAAAAATAGTGGCGTCAAGGATCTTGCTCTTGTCCGAGCCGACGCGCGCCAGAATACGGTCAATCACCGCCAGCGCATTGGCGGTTTGCGCTTCGGCATCCGCATCCAGATTCTCCGGCACGCTGGTGTAATAGACGGTCTGGTCGTGAACAACGGCTTCTGACATGCGGTGCTCGGGATCGATACGCGTAATAGTCATGCTTTTCTCCTTTATTTTCGCTGCGCTAGCCTGCCATATCCGGCAGGCGGCTGTCATCTGTTGTGGTCGCCTTCCTGGAATCCTGACATAATTACAGTGGTTTTTTGTGTAATCGGTGAGGGTGTGTGGCAGACGATTTTGCAGCAGATGGCGCATTAGCGCAGGGGATTCCGGGCTTTAAACCGCGTGCAGCCCAGCGGGAGATGGCGCAGGCGGTGAGTGAAGCTGTCAAACGTGGCGGGGAGCTGGTGGTGGAAGCTGGCACCGGTACCGGAAAAACGTACGCGTATCTGGCGCCAGCGCTGCGGGCGAAAAAGAAGGTCATCGTCTCCACCGGTTCTAAAGCGCTGCAGGATCAGCTCTACAATCGCGATCTCCCTACCGTTGCCCGCGCGCTGAAGTTCAGCGGTAAAAGCGCATTGCTGAAAGGGCGTTCGAACTATCTCTGTCTTGAGCGACTTGAACAGCAGAATCAGGCCGGGGGCGATCTCACCGTGCAGGCGCTGGGTGATTTGATCAATGTGCGCAGCTGGTCATCGGAAACCGTTGACGGCGATGTCAGCAACTGCGCTGGGGTGGCAGAGGACAGCCCCATCTGGCCTTATGTTACCAGCACCAATGACAACTGCCTCGGTAGCGATTGTCCGCTGTACAAAGAGTGCTTTGTGGTTAAAGCGCGTAAAAAAGCCATGGATGCCGACGTGGTGGTGGTAAACCACCATCTGTTCCTCGCCGACCTGGTGGTAAAAGAGGGCGGTTTTGGCGAACTGATCCCGGAAGCGGATGTGATGATCTTCGATGAAGCGCATCAGCTGCCGGATATCGCCAGTCAATATTTTGGTCAGCAGCTCTCCAGCCGCCAGCTGCAGGATCTGGCCAAAGATATCATTCTCGCTTATCGCACCGAAGTGCGTGATGTGCAGCAGCTGCAAAAGTCCGCCGATCGTCTGGCCCAGTGCGCCCAGGATTTTCGCCTGACATTAGGTGAACCTGGCTTCCGCGGCAACCTGCGTGAGCTGCTAAACGACAACAACATCATGCGCATGTTTACGCTGCTGGATGATGCGCTGGAGCTCTGCTACGACGTGATTAAGCTCTCGCTCGGACGCTCCGCCTTACTGGATGCTGCTTTTGAACGCGCCGCGCTCTATCGTACCCGCCTGAAACGCCTGCGCGCAATCAATGAGCCGGGCTTTAGCTACTGGTATGAGTGCACCAGCCGCCACTTTACCCTGGCGCTGACGCCGCTTTCGGTTGCTGAACGTTTCCGTGAGGTGATGGATAACCGCAAAGCGGCGTGGGTGTTTACCTCCGCAACGCTGGCGGTGAATGAGCAGATGAGCCACTTTGCCAGCCGGCTGGGCGTGGAGCGCGCACAAACCCTCATCCTGGATAGCCCCTTTGACTACGCGCAGCAGGCGCTGCTCTGCGTGCCGCGCAACATGCCGGAACCTAACCATCCGGGCGGAGCGCGCCAGCTGGCGCGCATGATGAAGCCGCTGATTGATGCGAATAAAGGGCGCTGCTTCTTTCTCTGTACCTCGCACAAGATGATGCGTGAACTGGCCGCCGAGTTTCGCGCCTCTATGACGCTGCCGGTGCTGCTGCAGGGTGAGACCAGTAAAGGCCAGTTGCTCAAACAGTTTCTTGACGCCGGCAATGCACTGCTGGTGGCGACCAGCAGCTTCTGGGAAGGGGTTGATGTGCGGGGCGATGCGTTGTCGCTGGTGATCATCGATAAGCTGCCGTTCACCTCGCCGGAAGATCCGCTGCTGAAAGCCCGCATGGAGGATTGCCGTCTGCGCGGGGGCGATCCGTTCAATGATGTGCAGCTGCCTGACGCGGTGATTACCCTGAAACAGGGCGTTGGCCGTCTGATCCGCGATACTGACGATCGCGGTGTACTGGTGATTTGCGACCAGCGGCTGGTCTCCCGCCCTTACGGTGGCCTGTTCCTGAACAGCCTGCCGCCAACGCCGCGCACCCGCGATCTGCAGCGGGCGATTGAATTTGTCCGCCTGCCAGAGAGTCACTAATTTGTGCCAGGCTGTGATAAGATGCGCGCCATTTTGATTCTCTGAGGTTGTTATGTCCGCCCGAATTTTAGCCCTGGACACCGCGACAGAAGCCTGTTCTGCCGCGCTGCTGAATCAGCAGCAGATCGATGCCCGCTTTGAGATCGCCCCGCGCGATCACACCCAACGTATTCTGCCGCTGGTGCAGACGCTGCTGCAGGCGCAGCAGCTTGACCTGACGGCGCTTGATGCGCTGGCCTTTGGCCGCGGGCCGGGCAGCTTTACCGGCGTGCGTATTGGCATCGGGATT
This sequence comes from Pantoea wallisii, assembly GCF_002095485.1. GTDB lineage: Bacteria > Pseudomonadota > Gammaproteobacteria > Enterobacterales > Enterobacteriaceae > Pantoea > Pantoea wallisii. The sequence continues at coordinate 115,155 of NZ_MLFS01000002.1, forward strand.
GCGCAGGGGCTGGCGCTGGGCGCAAACCTGCCCATGATTGGCGTCTCGTCGCTGGCGACAATGGCACAGGGCGCATGGCGCTTAACCGGTGCGACGCGCGTACTGGCCGCCATTGATGCCCGCATGGGTGAAGTTTACTGGGCGGAGTATCAGCGTGACGCGCAAGGCAACTGGCAGGGCGCAGAGAGCGAAGCGGTTCTGAAGCCGGAAGCCGCGCAGGCCCGTATCGCTCAGCTGAGCGGCGAGTGGGCAACGGTTGGCACTGGCTGGCAGGCTTACCCGCAGCTGCTGCAGAGTAACGACACCCGGTTAACAACCACAGCAGTAACGCTGCCCGCCGCAGAAGATATGTTACCGCTGGCGCTGAGCGCCTGGCAACGGGGTGAAACTGTCGCGGTGGAGCACGCCGAGCCGGTTTATCTGCGTAATGAAGTGGCATGGAAAAAGTTACCGGGCCGCTGATACGCCACGCAACTTATCACTGCACCTCCAGTCTAACTGAGAAATATCAGGAGAAGTGCTATGCCAATTAGTCGTAAAGGGATCTCTGGCGCGCTGTTAGCCTGTGCGATGTTGCTCAGCGGCTGCGTTTCAGTGCCAGATTCCATTAAAGGGAGTTCTCAGCTTCCACAGCAAGATTTACTGCGTGTAATGAACGCGCCCCAGCTCTATATCGGCCAGGAGTCGCGTTTTGGCGGCAAAGTGGTGAAAGTGACTAACCTGAACGGTTTAACCCGCCTGGAGATCGCCACGCAGCCGCTGGATGAGAGTGCGCGCCCGCGCCTGGGTGCAGCGTCGGTGGGCCGCATTTACGCTGACCTGCGCGGTTTTGTCGATCCGGTCGACGTCAACAATCAGTACATCACGGTGCTGGGCAACATCAAAGGCGTTGAAAAGGGTGAGATCGGGAAGGCGAATTACAACTTTGTGGTGGTCGATGTGCGCGGCTACCAGCGCTGGCATCTGACCCAGCAGGTGATGACGCCGCCGCAGCCAATCGATCCGTGGATCTGGTACGGTCCATCGCGCCGTCATCCCGGCTACTGGGGACCGAACCCTTACTGGGGTATGAATACCGGTGGTCCGGCGCAGGTAGAGACCATTCTCACCGAGTAGGTGACACGAATATTTTTTACGGCCCGGTCGCGGTGCTCGCGAACGGGCTTTTTTATTGGGCGCGCAACCGATGCGCGAAATTTAGTGATGCGCTTCGCAACCTGAAAATGCCGAAACAGGCAAACTGGTACAATCAGTTAAAATATTGTTAACAACACTGATTGCAGAGGCAGCGATGGCTACGCAACAAGAATATCGGGGTGACTCTTTGAACAAGGTTTGGCTGAAACGCTATCCGCCAGATGTTCCTGCGGAAATTAATGCAGACCGCTATCCCTCTTTGGTCGATCTTTTCGAACACGCAACGCAGCAGTACGCCGATCAGGTGGCGTTTATCAATATGGGCCAGCCGATGACCTATCGTCAGCTGGAGCAGCAGAGCCGGGCGTTCGCCGCCTGGCTGCAGCAGGGGCTGGGCCTACAGCAGGGCGACCGTGTGGCGCTGATGATGCCCAACCTGCTGCAATATCCGGTAGCGCTGTTTGGCGTGTTACGCGCCGGCATGGTGGTGGTTAACGTTAATCCACTCTATACGCCGCGTGAGCTTAAGCACCAGCTGAACGACAGCGGCGCGAGTGCGATTGTGATTGTTTCGAACTTTGCGCATACGCTGGAGAAGGTGGTAGCAGAGACGCCCATTAAACACGTGATGCTGACGCGCATGGGCGATCAGCTGGCGCCGGTTAAAGCCACGCTGGTTAACTTTGTGGTGAAGTACGTTAAAAAGCTGGTGCCGAAATATCATCTGCCCGGCGCCGTACCGTTCCGCCATGCGCTCCAGCAGGGGGCTCTTCTGAGCTACCGTCGCCCGACGGTGCGCAATGAGGATCTCGCCTTCCTGCAGTATACCGGCGGGACGACCGGCGTGGCGAAAGGCGCGATGCTAACCCACGGCAATATGCAGGCCAACCTGGAGCAGACTAAAGCGACCTACGGCAAGCTGCTGCGCCCCGGTAAAGAGCAGGTGGTGACCGCGCTGCCGCTCTACCATATCTTTGCGCTGACGGTAAACGGCCTGCTGTTTCTCGATCTTGGCGGCACTAACCTGCTGATTACCAATCCGCGTGATATTCCCGGTTTTGTGAAAGAGCTGAGTAAATTCCCGTTCACCGCCATCACCGGTGTCAATACACTGTTCAACGCGCTGCTGAACGACAGCAACTTCAACAAGCTTGATTTCTCCACGCTGCGCCTTTCTGCCGGTGGCGGCATGGCGGTGCAAAAAGCGGTAGCGGAGCGCTGGGAGAAGCTGACCGGCCACTATCTGCTGGAGGGCTATGGCCTGACCGAGTGCTCCCCGCTGGTATCCGTGAACCCGTATGACATTACCTGCCACACCGGCAGTATCGGTCTTCCTGTACCCTCCACCGACGTACGCATCGTTGATGATGAAGATCGTGATGTGCCGCCGGGTGAACCGGGCGAGCTGTGCATCCGCGGTCCGCAGGTGATGGTGGGCTACTGGCAGCGTCCGGAAGCCACGGAAGAGGTGCTAAAAAATGGCTGGCTGCATACCGGTGATATTGTTACCGTTGATGCTGAAGGCTTTATCCGCATTGTCGATCGCAAAAAAGACATGATTCTGGTCTCGGGCTTTAACGTATATCCTAATGAGATTGAAGATGTGCTGATGCAGCATCCGAAAGTGCGTGAAGCTGCGGCCATTGGCGTGCCAAGCGATCTCTCTGGTGAAGCGGTAAAAGTGTGCATCGTGAAGAAAGATGCCTCGCTCACCAAAGATGAGGTGCTGGATCACTGCCGGCGTCAGCTCACCGGTTATAAAGTGCCGAAGATTATTGAGTTTCGCGACGAGCTGCCTAAAACCAACGTGGGCAAAATTCTGCGCCGCGAATTGCGTGATGAGGCGAAGCGGGAAGGGCAGTAAGCTGCCCGCTCCCTTCAGGTTAACGCCGGCACAGTCCGGCGTTTTTATTGCTTTTAACATGGAGCGCTGCGCGGAGTTTGCCGCAGCGAGAACATAACGTGAATTACACCCTGATCGACCAAAACGACCAACTGGCTGCCGTGTGCCAGCAGGCACGCCAGCACGCCGCCGTGGCGCTGGATACTGAATTTGTGCGGACCCGCACCTACTATCCTCAGCTGGGGCTGATTCAGCTGTTTGATGGCGAGCAACTGGTTCTGATCGATCCCTTGCCTATCAGTGACTGGGCGCCTTTTGTTGCTCTGCTGCAGGATAAGCAGGTCACCAAATTCCTGCACGCCGGTGGCGAAGACCTTGAGGTATTTCTGCACCGCTTTGCCTGCCTGCCTGACCCGATGATCGATACGCAAATTCTGGCGGCGTTTGCCGGCCAGCCGCTGTCGTGGGGCTTTGCCTCAATGGTTAATCACTTTACCCGGATTGAGCTGGATAAGAGCGAAGCGCGTACCGACTGGCTGGCCCGTCCGCTGACCGAGCGTCAGTGCCAGTATGCGGCTGCCGATGTGGCCTACCTGTTGCCGATCGCGCATCAGTTGGTGGCGCAGACGGAGGCCGCAGGCAATATGGCGGCAGCGCTGAGCGAGTGCGAGACGCTGTGCCAGCGGCGTCTGGATGTGCTGCAGCCGGAGGAGGCGTGGCGCGATATCACCAATGCCTGGCAGCTGCGTCCGCGTCAGCTGGCGGCGCTGCAGCGTCTGGCGGCCTGGCGCCTGAACATTGCCCGACAGAAAGATATGGCGGTTAACTTTGTGGTGCGTGAAGAGAATCTGTGGAAGGTCGCGCGCTTTATGCCGGGCAGCCTGGGCGAGCTTGACCATCTGGGTTTGAACGGCCATGAAATTCGCTTCCACGGCAAAGCGCTGGTCGCTATGGTGGCGGAAGCGCAGGCGCAGGATGAAGCTACGCTGCCGGCACCGCTGCCGAACCTGATCGATCATGCGCACTATAAGCAGGCGTTCAAAGCCATCAAGGCGCTGGTGCTCAAGGTGAGTGAAGAGACGGGTTACAGCCAGGAGCTCCTGGCTTCACGGCGCCAGATTAATCAGGTGCTGAGCGTACACTGGGGGCTGAAAAGCACGACACGAACGCCGGAGCTGTTAACCGGCTGGCGGGGCGAGGTGCTGAAAGCAGGCATCGACGAGATTTTACAGGCGCTGTAAGCCGCACGTTTTCCCCTGCGCGGTGACGCAGGGGAAAATCATGAGCCGGCTTCTGTCATTTAGGGACGTCTTCCGTCTCCGGCAGGGTCACGTTGAGCTCAAGGATAGAGATATCATCCCCTTTCTGATCCAGCTGTACCGTGACCATATCCGGGTCAATTTTCACGTATTTACAGATCACTTCCAGAATATCGCGCTTCAGCTGCGGCAGGTAGTGGGGCTCACTGTCGCCCCTTCTGCGTTCGGCCACGATGATTTGCAGCCGTTCCTTGGCGATGTTGGCTGTGTTCTTCTTACGGGATAAAAAGAAATCAAGTAATGCCATTGGTTATCCCCCGAACAGGCGTTTCAGGAAACCCTTCTTCTCTTCTTCAATAAAGCGGAAGGGGCGTTCTTCGCCAAGCAGGCGGTCTACGGTATCAGCATACGCTTTACCGGCGTCAGAGTTCGCATCAAGGATCACGGGCTCACCCTGGTTAGAGGCGCGCAGCACTGACTGATCTTCCGGAATCACGCCGACCAGCGGAATGCGCAGAATCTCCAGCACATCTTCCATGCTCAGCATGTCGCCACGGGTTACGCGGCCCGGGTTGTAACGGGTCAGCAGCAGGTGCTCTTTCACCGGCTCCTGGCTGTTTTCTGCACGACGTGATTTGGAGGAGATGATGCCGAGGATGCGGTCAGAGTCACGCACGGAAGAGACTTCCGGGTTGGTGGTGATGATCGCCTCATCGGCAAAGTAGAGCGCCATCAGCGCACCGGTTTCGATACCGGCCGGCGAATCGCAGACGATGAAGTCAAACTCCATGGCGGTCAGGTCGTTCAGGACTTTCTCTACGCCTTCACGCGTCAGTGCGTCTTTATCGCGGGTTTGTGAAGCCGGCAGAATGTAAAGCTGCTCGGTGCGCTTATCGCGGATCAGCGCCTGGTTCAGGGTGGCATCGCCCTGGATGACGTTAACAAAGTCATACACGACGCGGCGTTCACAGCCCATGATCAGATCAAGGTTACGCAGACCGATATCAAAATCGATCACGACGGTTTTTTTGCCCTTCTGCGCTAACCCTGTGGCGATGGCCGCGCTTGACGTGGTCTTGCCAACGCCCCCTTTACCTGATGTAACTACAATAATGCGTGCCATAAATGTTGATTTCCTTAACGAAAGAAAAGGGGCCTAATTAAGTGTCTGGATAGTGAGCGCGCCGTCTGTTAAACACAGCCGCGCCGCTTTCCCGAAGAATTCCGCCGGAATCTGATCCATGATCCAATACTCTCCGGCAATGGAGACCAACTCTGCGGCGAGGTTGGTACTAAAAATCTGGCAGTCACGATCGCCGCTGGCGCCCGCCAGCGCACGGCCGCGCATCATGCCATAAATATGGATGTTGCCGTCTGCCACCAGCTCTGCACCGGCGCTGACGCTGCTGGTCACGATAAGATCGGCATTGCGCGCGTAAATCTGCTGTCCTGAGCGTACCGGCGTATTCACGATGCGCGTTTTGCTGGCCGTTTCAACCACCGCAGGCGGCGCAATCGCTTCGGCTTCCGGTGCGTCGGGAAGTTTACGGTTCTCCTTGCCTTCGGACAGAACCGGTAAGCCGGCGCGGGCAATCATCTTTTTCAGGGCTTCATCTTTACAGCCGCTGACGCCAACGATACGTAAACCGGTGGCACTGACCGCCTGCTGCATCTGCTTCCAGTTGATCTCGCCATTCAGCGCGGACACGTTCAGCACAACCGGGGCATTGAGCAGAAAAGCCGGCGCCTGGTCGATCTTGTCCTGCAGCGCCTGACGAATCACCTCGGGTTGCGAATGGTGCAGATGAACAACTGACAGGGTAAAACTGCTGCCCTTGAATTCGATTGGCGATTGCGACATCTGTGCTGGCTCAGTCCTGTTTTACGACCTGAAGATGAACGTCGATAAAATCGGCATTAACATCAGCAGGTCAATATTCGAAGTTCTGCAAGCATGTTATAGTTACTGCTATATTCAGGCAAGTGACGCCCATGGTTAATTCGAGTAAAAAATATGTTTTGTGTGATCTATAGAAGCCCGCAACGCGAACAGACTTATCTTTATGTAGAAAAAAAAGACGATTTTTCGCGCGTTCCGGAGGAGTTGCTGCGTGGCTTTGGCAAACCGCAGCTTGCGATGGTGCTGTCGCTCGACAAGCGTGACAAGCTGGCTAACGCGGATATCAATAAAGTGAAGCAGGGTTTAAGCGAGCAGGGTTATTATTTGCAAATCCCACCGCCGGTCGAAAGTTTGCTCAACATTCACCTTGAACAGGGTAAAGAAGTTTAATTCAGATTCATCTGTAAAAATATATCCTGTAAATATAATCAGTGCTCTGCCATTAATTACTCGCCCGCATTAATTCTTATTGTGGGCAATTATCGCCAGCGAAAGTAGATAGCGTGGTGAACAAATAACGACTTTTGGCAATTTCCGTCACGCCGGTCGCGTTAAACCCGCTAATATATTCTTCCACAACCTGCCGCGTTCCGGCGGTTGTTCTGACTTCCCGCCAGCCTTACTGGCATCAAACACAACTCAAGCAGGGGAATAGCATGTATCAGCATCGTAACTGGCAGGGCGCTCTGTTGGACTATCCGATCAGCAAAGTGGTTTGCGTTGGCAGCAACTATGCGAAGCATATTAAGGAGATGGGCAGCGCCACGCCGGCAGAACCCGTGGTGTTCATTAAACCGGAAACGGCGGTCTGTGACCTGCGCCAGCCGCTGTCGATCCCGGCTAATTTCGGCGAGGTGCATCATGAAGTTGAGCTGGCGGTGCTGATTGGCGCCACCCTGAAGCAGGCAACGGAAGAGCACGTGGCCAAAGCGATTGCCGGTTATGGTGTGGCGCTGGATCTGACCCTGCGCGATCTGCAGGCGGGCTTTAAGAAGGCCGGTCAGCCGTGGGAGAGAGCCAAGAGCTTTGATAATGCCTGTCCGCTCTCCGGTTTTATCCCGGTGGCCGAGTTCAGCGGCGATCCGCAGGATACCGAGCTGAAGCTGGTGATTAACGGGGAAGTACGGCAGCAGGGCAGCACCGCCGATATGATCCATAAAATCCTGCCGCTGATTGCCTATATGAGCCAGTATTTCACCCTGCGCGCCGGTGACGTGATTCTGACCGGTACGCCGGAGGGCGTGGGCCCGCTGCGTTCAGGCGATAAGCTGGAGGTTTCTCTGGCGGGTCACGGTATTACCACGCGCGTGCTGTAATACTTGCATCTCCGCACCTGAAGCTTTATAAGGTGCGGTTTTGTTGCACAACCCGGACCGCCACTATGACCGAACAACCTTTCTGGCAGACAAAACGCCTTGACCAAATGAACGACGCAGAGTGGGAATCGCTGTGTGACGGCTGCGGGCAGTGCTGTCTGAATAAGTTGCAGGATGCGGATACCGATGAGATTTACTTCACTAACGTCGCCTGCAATCAGCTGAACATCAAGACCTGCCAGTGCCGTAACTATGAGCGCCGCTTTGAGTATGAAGAGGATTGCATCAAGCTGACGCGTGAGAATCTGACCACGTTTAACTGGCTGCCGCGCACCTGCGCATATCGCCTGTTAGGTGAAGGCAAGGGGTTGCCGCAGTGGCATCCGCTGATTGCCGGTTCGAAGAGGGCGATGCATGCGCAGCGTATCTCGGTGCGCTTTATTGCGGTGCGCGAGAGTGAAGTGCGTGACTGGGAAGATCACATCATTGACCGGCCGGATCGCAACGGCTGACAAAAAAACAGGCAGCTGCGGCTGCCTGTGTTGTTTCTGCTTAGCGCCCGAACAGGTCGCGGCGTTTTGGCTTAAAGGGTTGGGCAATCACCACCAGCGCACCTACAAGCAGATAAGCGGCGAAGATAACGATCATCCACTGCGGCATGCTCCAGGTGAGGAAGGTCCAGCCACGCTCCGCGCAATCACCGCTGGCGACAAAGACCGAAGGCAGCCACTTATCCAGCGGCAGCCAGCTCGGGAAGCGGGCGGCGAAATCGCAGGTGACAAATGGGTTAGGGTGCAGCTGAATCATGGTGTGTTCATACGAGAGGCGTAACCCCTCGATCGCACTGTAGAGCCAGATCACTATCGCTACCCAGCGCAGTGGCGTTTTCGGGGCAATCGCACCGACGATGCCTGCGCCCATGACGCCAAAAAGGGCACAACGTTCGTAGATACACATCACGCAGGGTTTGAGCCCCATGACGTGTTGAAAGAACAGCGCAACCAGTTCAAAAGCGAGTGCAGTTAGCGCCAGTAATAACCAGGCACCGCGTCCACGCGAGCATTGATTCAAGTATCGCAACATATTGCCTATCCAGTAGCCATCAATGTCTGGCAGTGTAAACCAAAAGCGTACCCGTGCCAGCCTGGCAACGGGGAAAAATCATGTATAAAAATGACTTAACCCTGATCCAGGCCAATAAATGCCTGTGGATCGCACACGGCATCAAAAGTGTCGCGATAAGCGCAGCGCAGGTTATGGCATTTTCAGACCTATTGCCGCTGAATTTTGCGCCAGCGCGCGCTTTTAATCAGTTCGCAGGCTATTTCCGCTATATCCCCTCTGGTATGATGAGTATCATTACGACAAAGAAAGCAATGAGAAATAAATGCTATGGTGATTAAGGCACAGAGCCCTGCAGGATTCGCTGAAGAGTACATAATTGAAAGCATCTGGAACAGCCGTTTTCCGCCAGGGTCGATCCTTCCTGCCGAACGTGAGCTTTCTGAACTGATTGGCGTGACCAGAACCACGCTGCGTGAAGTGCTGCAGCGCCTGGCGCGCGATGGCTGGCTGACCATTCAGCACGGTAAACCCACGCGCGTTAATGATTTCTGGGAAACGTCTGGCCTCAATATCCTTGAAACGCTCGCCCGCCTCGATCACGATAGCGTGCCGCAGCTGATTGATAATCTGCTTTCGGTACGTACCAATATCTCCTCTATTTTTATCAGCCGTGCACTGCGTCACCATCCGGAAAAAGCCCGTGAGGTGCTGGAGAGTGCCCTGAGTGAACACGATCAGGCTGAAGCTTACACCGAGCTGGATTACCGCGTGTTTCGCGGTCTGGCCTTTGCGTCCGGCAATCCGATTTATGGCCTGATTCTGAACGGTCTGAAAGGGCTGTATACCCGTGTAGGCCGCCACTACTTCTCAAATCCGGAAGCCCGCGAAGTGGCGCGCACCTTCTATCGCCAGCTGGCCGATTTGTGCGGCCAGCAGCCGACGCAGGATCAGATCGTGGATTGCGTACGCGCGTATGGCCGTCGCAGCGGTGAGATCTGGCACAGCATGCAGAAGAGCATGCCGGATGATTTAGGCAGTAAGCGCTGACATACTCTTCGCTGGACTCAACGTTACGACACAGCAACGCCGATGCTTGAAGGAAGAAGGCATGTTGCGCTAAGCCGGACGTCACGCGGCAGGGATGCCGCGTGCCGAGGCTTGCAGGGATGCGGGTGTTGCCGTTCCGGGCGTGTGCAACATGCCTTCTGACACAGTTGATAGCTTTCGCGGCGGTAATCCAGCAGGCTTTAAACTTGCTAATGAGTGTCGCTAGATTTGTACATAAAAAAACCGGACCTTACTGGTCCGGTTGTTGTTACAGCACCGAGCCCCGCACCGGACACCGGTCCAGCAGCTCTACGCTGCCATCCTCATTCTGCTGCTCCAGATTGACGTCAAAGCCCCACAGGCGGTGCACATGTTTCAGCACCTCACGGCGGCTCTTATCCAGTGGCGCACGCTGCTGCGGGACATAACGCAGCGTCAGCGAGCGATCGCCCCGCAGGTCAACGTTATAGACCTGAATATTGGGCTCCAGATTACTCAGGTTATACTGCGCTGACAGCTGCTGGCGAATCGCACGATAACCGGCCTCATCATGAATCGCCGCAATCTCCAGATAGTTATTGCGATCGTCATCCATCACCGTAAACAAACGGAAATCACGCATCACTTTGGGCGAGAGGAACTGGCTGATAAAGCTCTCATCTTTAAACTCGCGCATGGCGAAATGCAGCGTCTTCAGCCAGTCAGAACCGGCGATATCCGGGAACCAGTAACGATCCTCTTCCGTTGGCGACTGGCAGATACGCTTGATATCCTGGAACATCGCAAAGCCCAGCGCATAAGGGTTAATACCGTTATACCACTGGCTGTTATACGGCGGCTGGAACACCACGTTAGTGTGGCTATGCAAAAACTCCATCATAAAGCGCTCAGACACTTTCCCCTCATCGTAGAGATGATTCAGGATGGTATAGTGCCAAAACGTTGCCCAGCCCTCGTTCATCACCTGCGTCTGTTTCTGCGGATAAAAATACTGGCTGACCTTACGCACAATGCGCAGGACTTCGCGCTGCCACGGCTCCAGCAGCGGCGCATTCTTCTCCATAAAGTACAGCAAATTCTCCTGAGGCTCTGATGGATAGCGCGCCGCTTCAACCTGAGCAAACTCTTTCTCTTTGCGCGGCAGGGTGCGCCACAGCGTATTCACCTGGCTCTGCAGATACTCCTCGCGACTTTTTTGACGCGCTTTCTCCTCCTGCAGCGAAATCTTTTGCGGGCGCTTATACCGATCCACGCCGTAGTTCATCAGCGCATGACAGGAGTCCAGTAACCGCTCCACCACTTCAACGCCATAACGCTCTTCACAATCAGAGATGTAGTTACGCGCAAACAGCAGGTAATCCACAATTGAACTGGCATCCGTCCAGCTGCGGAACAGATAGTTATTCTTGAAAAAGGAGTTATGCCCGTAGCAGGCATGGGCCATCACCAGCGCCTGCATGGTCATTGTGTTCTCTTCCATCAGGTAAGCAATACAGGGGTTAGAGTTAATGACAATTTCGTAGGCGAGACCCTGCTGCCCGTGCTTGTAACGCTGTTCGGTTTCGATGAACTTCTTACCGAATGACCAGTGCGCGTAGTTGATGGGCATCCCGACGCTGGAGTAAGCGTCCATCATCTGTTCGGAGGTGATCACTTCGATTTGGTGCGGGTAAGTATCGAGCCCATAGCTTTTCGCCACCCGGTCGATCTCTGCCAGATAGACATCCAGCAGCTCAAAGGTCCAGTCGGGTCCATCACTGAGTCGTTTACTGCTTCGGGTTGGCTCGTCAAAGATTGTCGTCATAGCGCACCTCTGTTTTGCAAGCGGCAGGCCAGGGCCTGTCACGATCGTTTAAGGCTTCATCCTGAGAAAGACAGCCCAAAGGAACTGAGCGAACACTTCAATGATAGTCCACTGTCGCTTATCCGATCGGTGAACTCAATCGAATTCTTTTGGCACAAAATCATCTTGTTAGCAGCGTAAAAGAGGCTGCTGTTGGCAGTTGCTGATATATAGCAACAAACCAGGATAATATCCTGTTTATAAGCGCTTTATATGAGAGCGGCGCTTTCTCCTGTAAAAAGAGAAAAGCACTGCCTGCCGCATAATAAACGGCTGGTTAATGGATTTTTGGCATAAAAAATTCTGATTTTTGACGGCGTGCATGATTTCAGTGTGCAGTTTGGTAAAAAACATGTGAAATAACGCCGTCGAATGTAATATCAATCTGACTTTCTGGTTGTGCTGAATCAGAAGGTGATACCAGTTAATTATGCTTTGCCGCGAAGAGGGGCTTATGCGCGTAGTCATTTTAGGTAGTGGTGTAGTAGGAGTAGCCAGCGCGTGGTATCTGGCACAGGCAGGGCATGAGGTCACGGTCATCGACCGCCAGCCCGCAGCAGCGCTGGAGACCAGCGCTGGCAATGCCGGACAGATCTCACCGGGCTATGCCGCGCCCTGGGCCGCGCCTGGCGTGCCGCTCAAAGCCGTTAAATGGATGTTCCAGAAACATGCGCCGCTGGCGGTACGCCTTGATGGCAGTAAGTTCCAGCTGGAGTGGATGTGGAACATGCTGCGAAACTGCGACATGCGCCACTATCAGGAGAACAAAAGTCGCATGGTGCGCATTGCCGAGTACAGCCGCGACTGCCTGAAAGCGCTGCGCGCCAGCACCGGTATCGCTTATGAGGGACGTCAGGGCGGCACGCTGCAGCTTTTCCGTACTCAGCAGCAGTTTGACAGCGCCAGCAAAGACATGGCCGTCCTGAAAGAGGCCGGTGTGCCCTACGAACTGCTGGAGGCGCACCAGTTGCACAGCGTTGAGCCGGCGCTGGCTGCTACCGCGCACAAGCTTACCGGTGGGCTGCGCCTGCCCAACGATGAAACCGGGGATTGCCAGCTGTTTACCCAGCGTCTGGCCGCAATGGCCGCTGAGGCGGGCGTAACCTTCCGCTATAACCTTTCGGTGGATCAGTTATTACGCGAAGGTAACCGCATTTATGGTGTGAAGTGCGGTGACGAGGTGATCAAAGCCGATGCTTACGTTGTGGCGTTTGGATCTTACTCCACGGCACTGCTGCACGATATCGTTCAGATTCCGGTTTATCCGCTAAAGGGCTACTCGCTCACTATCCCGATCAAAAATCCACAGGCGGCACCGGTCTCTACCATTCTGGATGAGACCTATAAAGTGGCGGTCACACGCTTTGACGATCGCATTCGCGTCGGCGGCATGGCGGAGATTGTTGGTTTTAACACCAAACTGTTACCGGCACGACGTGAAACGCTGGAGATGGTGGTCAGCGATCTCTATCCTGAAGGCGGTTTTACAGAACAGGCTACATTCTGGACCGGCCTGCGTCCGATGACACCCGATGGTACGCCAATTGTCGGGCGCACGCCGCTCTCCAATCTCTGGCTGAACACCGGGCACGGTACGCTGGGATGGACCATGGCCTGTGGATCCGGTCAGCTGCTGGCCGATTTGATATCCGGCCAGAAACCGGCAATCGCCGCAGACGATCTCTCGGTGCTGCGCTATCTGCCGGGTTTTGCGCCACACTCCTCGCCGCTGCGTACCACCAGCGCCGCGCGCTGAGACATCAGGGAGAGTCACAACATGTCACGTCCTACCGGTGCCACGATCAATCAGCAGGCGCTGCGCCACAATCTGGCGGTCGTGCGCCAGGCGGCACCCCACTCGCGTGTCTGGTCGGTGGTGAAAGCCAACGCCTACGGTCACGGTATCGCCCGCGTATGGCACAGCCTGGCGGAGACGGATGGCTTCGCGCTGCTCAACATGGAAGAGGCGATTCTGCTGCGTGAGCAGGGCTGGAAAAAGCCCATCCTGCTGCTGGAGGGATTTTTCCATGCGGATGACCTTGCGCTGATTGATCGCTATCGCCTGACCACCAGCGTGCACAGCAACTGGCAGATTCAGGCGCTGGCCAAAGCGCAGCTCTCTGCGCCTGTGGATGTCTATGTCAAAATCAACAGCGGCATGAACCGTCTCGGTTTTCGTCCTGAACTGGCACAGGCGGCGTGGCAAAAGCTGCGCTCCTTACTAAACGTCGGTGAAATGACGCTGATGGCGCACTTTGCCGATGCAGAGAATCCGCAGGGGCTGGTTGAACCGATGAAGCGCGTCGCGCTGGCGGCGGAAGGGCTCGACTGCCCGCGTTCACTCTCGAATTCGGCCGCTACGCTCTGGCATCCGCAGGCGCATTTTGACTGGGTACGGCCTGGCATCATCCTCTATGGCGCTTCACCCAGTGGCGACTGGCAGGATATCGCCAGTACCGGACTGCAGCCGGTGATGACGCTCAGTAGCGAGATCATCGGTATACAGCAGCTGAGTGCCGGCGACGGCGTCGGCTACGGCTATCGCTATCATGCCGGTGCGTCACAGCGCATCGGTATTGTGGCCTGTGGCTATGCTGATGGCTATCCGCGCCATGCGCCGACCGGCACGCCGGTGAGCGTGGACGGCATCCGCACGCAGACGCTTGGCGCCATCTCCATGGATATGATGATGATTGACCTTGAACCGTGCCCGCAGGCCGGCATCGGTTCAAAGGTTGAGCTGTGGGGTAATGCGGTGAAAATCGATGACGTGGCGAAAGCGGCCGGAACGGTAGGCTATGAGCTGATGTGCGCGCTTGCACCTCGCGTCCCGGTTGAGGTTATTTAAGCGCGGTAACCGTACCGCGCATCTTATGGCTGCAGCGCCAGGCGATCAGCGCCAGCGCTGCGCCCCATAGCATCATCAGCGCCAGCGCCGACTTCTCTGCTACCGGCAGCGCAACCATCATCAGGCTGACTCCCGCACCGCACGCCATCTGAATAAACCCCTGAAGCGCCGCCGCTACGCCAGCCTGCTGCTGATACGGCTCCAGTGCATAGCTGGTGGCCGGCCCCACGGTAAAGGCCAGGCCCGCAACCGAAATTGCCACCGGAATCATGTACAGCGCCCAGTGATTTTGCCAGCTTGCGGGCAGCAGTGTCATTCCCGCCACCAGCAGAATTGCGCCCAGCAACATCGTGACAAAACCCATTGCCAGACAAAATGGCCGGCCCGCTTTACGGATGGTTTTATTCACAAAGGCGCTCACCAGCATGATCCAGAAGCCGTTGGCACCAAAGGCAAACGAAAACTGCAGCGGTGACAGGCCGCCTTCAGTCATCAGGACGTGCGGCGCCAGTGATACATAGGTGAGCACCATGCCAAGCGCGCCGGCATTAGCAAACGCAAAGGCGAGAAAGCGCGGTTCACGGGCAATGGCCGCATATTGCGCCAGCGGCAACCCTTTGACGCGCAGCGTATCCGCCGGCCGGGTCTCCGGCAGGCAGAGCACTACGATTAAAGCGATGACAACCGCATAACCGCACAGGAACCAGAAGGGCGCGCGCCAGCCATAGGCTTCTGCCAGAATACCGCCCAGCAACGGGGCCAGCGCCGGCACAATGTTGAGCGCACCGTTCAGGAAACCGTAAGCGCGCGCGGCTTCATCGCCGCTCAGGCGATCGCGCACGCCGCTGAACGCAACGACGGCGGTACAGCAGACGGCGCACCCCTGAATCAGGCGCGCAAGGAAGAAGATCGGCCAGACGGTCGCGGTGGCGGCAACCGCGCTACCAATAATGTAGAGTGCCAGACCTATTAGGGCGATCGGTTTGCGGCCAAAGTTGTCCACCAGCGGGCCGGTGACCAGCTGACCGATGCCCATCACCAGCAAAAACAGCGGAATGGTGGTCTGAATCAGGCTCACCGGGCTGTTCAGGCCTGCGGCGATTTGTGGCAGCGTAGGGAGATAGAGATCGATACCAAGCGGTGCCAGCAGCACCAGGCTTAAAAGCAGTAGGGTAAATTTTTGCATTAGAACCGGGAACGCCCTGTTAAACAAGCGAGAAGGGTAATGACTCTGCGGGTAAAAAGAAAGGGCTAAAACGAAAAGGCGATGTCTGCCGGAAGTGCGCAGACATCGCGTCGAGGGTATCAGTAAGCGCCGTCGCGACGCAGCACGACGCCAGCGGTTTTAAACAGGATAGCGATATCCGTCCACAGCGCCCAGTTTTTCACATACCAGGAGTCAAAATAGACGCGCGTGTCATAATCGATATCGTTACGTCCGCTCACCTGCCACAGTCCGGTCATGCCCGGTTTCGCCATCAGGTAGTAATCCACATCGCCGGCATAGCGCTCCAGTTCTGCTTCAATCACCGGACGCGGGCCTACCAGGCTCATCTCGCCACGGATCACATTCCACAGCTGCGGCAGCTCATCCAGGCTGGTTTTACGCAGGAAACCACCGATTGCCGTGATGCGCGGATCGTTCTTCAGTTTGAAGTCGCGATCCCACTCGGCGCGGGCTTCGGCGCTGGTTGCCAGCAGGTTATGCAGCACCTCTTGCGAATTGGTGACCATGGAGCGGAACTTCAGACACTTAAACTTCACGCCATCCTGACCAACGCGCTCGTGGCCATAAATCGCATTACCGCCGTCACGTTTCACCATGGCACACAGCAGCCCAAACACCGGCGCCAGGAACAGCAGCAGCAGTGACGCTACCACAATGTCAAAGGTACGCTTCAGGAAACGGGAGGAGCGCTTCGCCAGGTTGTTGCTGACGCGCAGAATCATCACTTCGTGGCTGAAGATAAACGACATATCGGTGCCGTAGAGCGGCACGCCGCGCAGCGTCGGGATAACGGAGATTGAGCGGCACTTCATCTTCGACAGGAACTTAAGCCACTTATCGCGCACGACCTGCTGCTCGTACTCGGTCGCGACAATAAACTGCGTATTGTCACGGTCCATGGTTTGCCAGTTGATGTCCTTCCAGGTAATCACCGGCACGCCATTCACGCTCTCCTGGCGGTTATCATCATCCAGCGCGATAAAAGCCTGCACGTTATAGCCCAGGATCTCTTCACTCTGCAGCGCGGCATAGGCCTCCATGGCGTTCTTACCGGAGCCAATAATGATGGTCTCTTTTTGCCACTGGCCGGCACGGTTGATGGCACGCTTTACGACAGCGCGCATCAGCGGCAGCAGCAGCAGAGCGTATGTCCAGCTAAACACCCACACCATGCGCGAGAAATCCCACTTCGAGAAGGCGATCAGCGCCAGGTCGAGCAGGGAGAACACGAACAGGGTTTTAACCACCTCTTTTAATTCAAACCAGAAGGGTTTGCGATAGGTGTAATGGCGCATGCGCACCCAAAACCAGGCGGTACAGAGCACTGAAAGTCCCAGTTGGGCAATAAAACGATATTCAATTTGCTGTGGTGGAATAAAGCTGTCCAGCTCTCCCCAAATACCCTGGACGGTCGCCGCCGATAAAAACAGTGCCAGATTAAGTGCAATTAAATCCGAAACACTCAGTGCGACTTTTGCAATAAGGTTTTTGCGCAATCCGCTCCAGGAACGGGTTGCATTATTCATTACTATTGTACTTGCCATAAAACCTGCTCTCTTTTCTTGAGTAAAAGATGGCCTGACCAGAATCAAGTACGCGCTCAGGAGTGATCCGCTGAAACAAATAAAAAAATGTTTTTCAGCGAAAGAGAAGTCGGTACTGCCATAAGCGCTGCATGGAAAGGGCCTCATGAGACGTGATTAACGTCACGAAAAGCTGCAGCAACGAGTAAGAGTATGCAGGAGTTATTTGACAGAGTTAATACGGAAAAACTCTTAAAAGGTAATTAATGACGCCAGAAATTTGTGTTTAAGCTGCTGTTAATGCTGGATAAAAGCAAAAGGAACAACGCTATAACGCTTTATTTTAAGACAACTTTTAGGAATTACCGCCATTCAGAACGGATGGCGGCAGGGGAATATCACGCGGGTTTCTTTAAAACCCACTGGTCTTGCTGCTTATCATAGTGCGCAATTTGCAGATCAACGGGTTCGCCGTCAATCCACGCGGGCACACTGGTATCGTGATCCCAGCCGTCGAGTTGATAACTCAGGCCGGGATTGGTTTGGCAGGGGATGCTGACGGTATCGAGCTTCTCAACATCCATCTCTGCATCGACAATCTCATAACGTCCAATCTTCACCACGTGTCCCATCATCTTCTCCCGTTTGCTGGGTGGTATAGTGATCATAGTCGCTGACACGCAGTTTACGAGCGATGCGGCTTCGGATTATTCCTTGTCTTGCATGACGCGTACGCCAATTTTGACAATTTGATTATCCTCTTTCTCGGCAACTGTCCAGGTAAGTTGATTCCACTCCACCTGATCGCCCACCACCGGCGTACTGCCCAGCAGGCTCATCACCAGCTGGCCCAGCGACTGCTGATCGTTGGTGTTCTCATCCAGCTCCAGACCATAAATCTGCGCCACATCGCGCAGACGCGCTTCAGCATCCAGAATGAAGTCACCGAAGAAACGCTGATCCAGCGCCACCGGCGGCGTCTGGCTGAACATTTTGCCCAGCGCGGGCAGGTCACGCTCGCGCCCAATGACGCACAGCACATCACCCTCTTTCAGGCGGGTGCTGCTGTTAGGGTGCATCAGGGCATTATCGCGGAACAGCGCGGCAATGCGCGTTTCACGCGGCATTTGCAGGTCACGTAGCGCTGCGCCGATACACCACTTATCGGCGCTGAGCTGGTAGACAAACTGCTCCCAGGGGTTCTCCGGATGAATATCCAGCCCGACGCGGCTGATCGGCGAGGCCGTCGGCGGCACCACAACTTTGGCGCGCCGGGCGGCGTAACCCAGGGAAGTGCCCTGCAGCATCAGCGAAACCAGCACCACAAAGAAGGCGATGTTGAAGTAGAGCTTAGCGTTCTCCAGCCCGGCCATCATCGGGAACACCGCAAGGATGATCGGCACGGCGCCGCGCAGGCCTACCCAGCTGATAAAGATGCGTTCCCGCCCGGTGAAGCCTTTAAACGGCAGCAGGCCAACCAGAATGGACAGCGGACGCGCCACCAGAATCAGCCACAGTGACAAAATCATGGCCGGCACGGCGATGTGCCAGAGGTCGGACGGTGTCACCAGCAGACCCAGCACAATAAACATGCCGATCTGGCTCAACCATGCCATACCGTCGAAGGTCTGCAGGATACCGTGGCGGTTGCGAATCGGGCTGTTACCCAGCAGGAAGCCGCACAGATAGACCGCCAGAATACCGCTGCCCTCCATTACCGTGGTCAGCGCGAAAACAATGATGCCGCCGCTCAGCGCCAGAAGGGGATATAATCCCTGCGCCAGGTTAATGCGGTTGATCAGCTGCTGGAGTGCCCAGCCGCCGCCGAGGCCCAGGACAATACCTAAACCGAACTGCTGCACCAGGTGCACCACAAACATCCAGCTCAGACCGCTTTGCCCCTGCTGGATCATATCAATCAGGGTGATGGTGAGAAACACCGCCATCGGGTCGTTGCTGCCGGACTCAATCTCCAGCGTTGAACTTACACGTTCATTGAGGCCTTTATCGCCCAGCAGAGAGAAGACCGCCGCGGCATCGGTTGAGCCGATAATGGCGCCAATCAGAAAACCCTGCATCACATCAAGGTTGAACAGCCAGGCCGCGGCAAGGCCGGTTAAGCCGGCGGTAATCATCACGCCAACCGTCGCCAGGGACAGCGCCGGGCCCAGCGCCACTTTAAAGGAGCTGGCCTTGGTGCGCATACCGCCATCCAGCAGGATGATCGCCAGTGCAAGGTTAGAGACCAGATACGCCACCGGATAGTTATCGAAGGCGATACCGCCAATGCCATCCACGCCGGTTAACATGCCAAGCGCGAGGAAGATCACCAGAATTGGAATGCCGAGACGCGAGGAGAACGAGCTTAGCAGAATACTTGCTGCAACCAGCACGGAACCAATAATGAACAAACTGTAAATCATGCTGGCATTCAACGGCACTCTCCTGCGGCGGGGGCGAAAACAGATAAACTGTGGACAGTTTACACAGACAAGGTGAAAAGATAATGCCTTATCAATAGCTTGTCAGCGCTTAATTACACATTTTTTTACTCTGCAGAGCGCTATCGCACTCCGGAGCACGCTGATGCGGAAAAAGGGCAGGAATATCAGGAGGCTTACGCACTGAGGGCAAAGAAAAGCCGGTCAGTGACCGGCTGGTGTTATCAGGCTTCAGCGACCTGTTTATGGAAAAGCTCTCTAAATACCGGGTAGATGTCCTCCGGCTCACGGATGTGCTGAATGGCAAAGTTATCAAATGTCGCCTGCAGATGTTCATATTCACGCCACAGCGTTTGATGTGCGCGGCGGGTGATCTCAATGTAACTGTAGTAACGCACCACCGGCAGAATATTTTTCGCCAGAATCTCATGACACAACGGCGAGTCATCGGCCCAGTTATCGCCGTCCGACGCCTGTGCAGCGTAGATGTTCCACTGCGACGGGTCGTAACGCTCTTTCACTACTTCATCCATTAACTTCAGCGCGCTGGAGACGATGGTGCCGCCGGTCTCCTGAGAGTAGAAGAACTCCTGTTCATCCACCTCTTTCGCCTGCGTATGGTGACGGATATACACCACGTCCACGTTCTTATAGGTCCGGCTCAGGAACAGATAGAGCAGGATATAAAAGCGCTTCGCCATATCTTTGGTGGCCTGATCCATTGAGCCGGAGACATCCATCAGACAGAACATCACGGCCTGGCTGGAGGGTTCGGGCCGTTTCTCAAAGTTTTTATAGCGCAGATCAAAGGTGTCGATGAAGGGCACACGCTCGATACGGGCGCGCAGCTCAGCGATCTCTTTACGTAAGCGCTCCTCCTCCAGCAGTTGCGCCGGCTCACTGCTCTCCACCTCAGTGAGCGTAGCTTCCAGCTCATGCAGCATCCGGCGCTTACCGGCTGTCATCGCCGTGCGGCGCGCCAGCGAGTTTTGCAGCGATCGCACCACGCTGATATTGGCGGGGACGCCGTTCGACGTAAAGCCAGCGCGGTGCGTTTTATACTCATTCATCTGACGATGCTGGTTTTTGCGCAGGTTAGGAAGCGCCAGATCCTCAAACAACAGGTCCAGGTACTCATCTTTTGAAATCTGGAAAACAAACTCGTCCTGACCTTCACCATCCTGGCTGGCATTACCCTGACCGCTGCCGCCGCTCCCGCCGCCGCCCTGCGGGCGCTCAATGCGGTCGTTCTGCACAAAGTGGTCATTCCCGGGATGCACGCGATGGCGATTGCCGCCACGGCCCTGATGGAAAATCGGCTCATTGATGTCGTCGATAGGAATCGACACCGATTCGCCGCTCTCTACGTCGGTAACCGAACGCTTATTGATGGCCTCGGAGATCGACTGCTTGATTTGCGATTTGTAACGGCGCAGGAAGCGCTGCCGGTTGACGGCGCTTTTGTTCTTACCGTTCAGACGCCGATCGATAAAATAGGCCATAAATTCCCCCAAACTACAGTGCAAGCCAGGCCGGAACGTGTCCGGCCTCTTCAGGCGGCAGGTGACTGCCGCAAAGCTTACAGCAACCGATTATGACGACTTACGCACGCGCAGATACCATTCGCACAGCAGGCGCACCTGTTTGCGGGTATAGCCTTTCTCCATCATGCGATCGACAAAATCATCGTGTTTTTTCTGTTCGTCCGTTGAGGTTTTAGTATTAAACGAGATCACCGGCAACAGCTCTTCGGTATTGGAGAACATCTTCTTCTCAATAACCGTGCGCAGTTTCTCATAGCTGGTCCAGTTTGGATTGCGGCCATTGTTCTGCGCGCGGGCACGCAGCACAAAGTTGACAATCTCATTACGGAAATCTTTTGGATTACTGATCCCCGCAGGTTTCTCTATCTTCTCCAGCTCGGCATTTAGCGATTCGCGGTCAAACAGCTGCCCGGTATCCGGATCGCGGTACTCCTGATCCTGAATCCAGAAGTCTGCATAGGTGACATAGCGATCAAAGATGTTCTGGCCATATTCTGAGTAGGATTCCAGATACGCCGTCTGAATCTCTTTGCCAATGAACTCAGCATACTTCGGAATCAGGTAGCCTTTCAGGTGCTCAAGATACTTCTCAGCCTGATCCTGCGGGAACTGCTCGCGCTCAATCTGTTGCTCCAGTACATAGAAGAGATGCACCGGGTTGGCCGCCACTTCGGCATGGTCAAAGTTGAACACGCGCGACAGGATTTTAAACGCAAAGCGGGTTGAAAGACCGTTCATGCCCTCATCAACGCCGGCGTAGTCGTGGTACTCCTGCCAGGATTTAGCTTTTGGATCGGTATCTTTCAGGCTCTCACCGTCATACACCCGCATTTTCGAGTAGATACTGGAGTTCTCCGGCTCTTTCAGACGCGAGAGAATTGAGAAGCGTGCCAGCGTCTCCAGCGTGCCCGGCGCACAGGGTGCGGTGGTCAGCTCACTGTGATTAAGCAATTTTTCGTAGATTTTGATCTCTTCGGAAACGCGCAGGCAGTAAGGCACTTTAACGATGTAAACACGGTCAAGGAATGCTTCGTTGTTCTTGTTGTTACGGAAGGTGACCCACTCTGATTCGTTGGAGTGCGCCAGAATAATACCGTTGAACGGCAGGGCAGAGATCCCCTCGGTCCCGTTATAGTTCCCCTCCTGCGTGGCTGTCAGCAGCGGGTGCAGCACTTTGATCGGGGCCTTGAACATCTCCACGAACTCCATGATGCCCTGGTTTGCGCGGCACAGTGCACCGGAGTAGCCGTAGGCGTCAGGATCGTTCTGCGCATGGTTCTCCAGCTTACGGATATCCACTTTACCCACCAGCGCCGAGATATCCTGGTTGTTCTCATCGCCAGGTTCGGTTTTGGCGATAGCCAGCTGTTCAAGAATGGAGGGCCAGACTTTCACCACTTTGAAGCGGGTGATATCGCCGCCAAAGTCATGCAGCCGTTTTGCCGCCCATGGCGACATAATGGTGCCAAGGTAACGCCGCGGTACGCCATACTCTTTCTCAAGAATGTTGGCATCCTCCTGCGGGTTAAACAGGCACAGCGGATGGTCGTTTACCGGGCTGCGTTCGCCATCGGCGCTCAGTACATAGATTGGGACGCGTTGCATCAGCGCTTTCAAACGCTCTGCCAGCGAGGATTTACCGCCGCCTACCGGACCGAGCAGGTACAGAATCTGTTTCTTCTCCTCCAGACCCTGTGCCGCGTGCTTCAGGTATGAAACGATCTGCTCAATCGCCTCCTCCATACCATAAAACTCTTCAAAGGCAGGATAGCGTCCCATGACGCGGTTAGAGAAGATGCGGGAAAGGCGTGGCTCCAGGGCAGTATCGACCATTACCGGCTCACCGATGGCCATTAATAGTCGTTCTGCTGCGTTGGCGTATGCACTGCGATCCTGCTTACAGATAGCGAGGAACTCCTGCAGTGTGAACTCTTCGTCCTTGGCAGCTTCATAACGCTGACGATAGTGATCGAATATATTCATAGCGATGCCCGTCCTTTCGTTTTTAGCACAGGTAAAGGAGCGTAATAAGGTGCTCTTGCAGCTCCCGGAAGATATTCTTTATTGAGTACAGCAACCCTTATGCCAACCTGACGTATTGTTATCGGGATACACAATTCTTATGGTTACTCTGCTCGTACAAATTGCTCGTCTTACTTTTACTGTAGAAGGCATTCAGCAAACCTGCTCCCTCTTTTCTCCTTATTTAGCGATATATCAATAACAAAGTCTCATATGCGCTAAGGCCGTCACAGCGGCTTTGCGGCGCGCAAGGCAGTGACCGGCTACCGCAGTAGAGCAGTACGCTGACCTTTATTAAAAGTTAAACCAAAAGGAAAAATTGGTTAGACTCTGTGTGTGATTGTTATATTAATGGACTGAATAAATTGTGAACCATTTCAAACTTAAAGCCGTTGCTCTGTTATGTCCTTGCTATTTTGCGGCGTTCAGCACTTATGCTGACCCCTTATCGCTTGGGGCTTCAGTTATTTATGCTCAATCGCCTTACCGTGGCGGTCAGGACCGCTATCTGCCGGTTCCGGTCATTAATTATGAAGGAGAGAACTTCTGGTTCCGCAGTCTGCAGGGGGGGTACTACCTGTGGAAAGATTCGCAAAATCAGCTGTCACTAACCCTGCTGGGTTCACCGCAGGAATACGATCCGAAAGATAACGATCTGGGCGACATGAAAGCGCTGGATAAGCGTCGCATGACGCTGATGGCCGGTGCCACCTATCGTCACGTTGCTGACTGGGGGATTGTGCGCACGGCACTGTTGGGTGACGTGCTGAACAACAGCAACGGCATGATTTGGGATCTGACGTATCTCTATCGCTTCGAGTTTGGTGCTTTCAGCCTGACGCCTGGCATCGGTGCCATGTGGAACAGCGCGAATCAAAACCGCTACTACTACGGCGTATCCGCGCACGAAAGCGCCCGCAGCGGCATTTCACAGTACCGCCCGGATGATACCTGGTCTCCGTACGTTGAGATGAACGCCAGCTACCAGCTGAGCGACAGCTGGAATGCCAGCCTCTCTGGCCGCTATACGCGCTTCGGCAGTGATATTAAAGATAGCCCGATGGTAGATAAAGATGGGCAGTTTACGCTCTGGACCGGCGTGAGCTACACCTTCTGATGCATATCAAGCGCCTCTTTCTGAGGCGTTTTTTTTACATTGCACCACGGTCGCGCCCCGTTGTGGCGCAACAGGAGACGTGATGAAAACCATCCAGTTTCGCGGCGAGCCTGCGCTACCCGCCATCGGTCAGGGCACCTGGTATATGGGTGAAACCCCGGCGCTGCGTAATGATGAAGTGCGGGCGCTGCAGGCCGGACTCGACGCCGGATTAAGATTAATCGATACCGCAGAAATGTATGCTGAGGGCGGTGCGGAAGAGGTAGTTGGCGAAGCGCTGCGCGGACGGCGTGACCAGGCTTTTCTGGTCTCAAAAGTCTATCCGTGGAACGCTGGCGAAGTGGATGCTGCTGAGGCCTGCGAGCGCAGTCTGCGTCGGCTCCGCACCGACTATCTGGATCTCTATCTGCTGCACTGGCGGGGTAACGTGCCGCTGGAGGAGACCCTTCGCGCCATGGAAAGTCTGCAGCAGCAAGGTAAGATTCGCCACTGGGGTGTCTCCAATTTTGATAGCGAAGATATGCAGGAGCTGTGGGGCGAGCGCGGCGGTGTTAACTGTCTGACTAATCAAGTGCTCTACCACCTGGCCTCTCGCGGAATTGAATACGATCTGCTGCACGCCTGTCAGCAACACGATACGCCGATCATGGCCTACTGCCCGCTGGCGCAGGCGGGGCGCTTACGTCAGGCGCTGTTTGACGACCCACATCTTCAGCAGGTTGCACAACAGAGGGGCATCAGCATCGCACAGCTGCTGTTAAGCTGGGTTATCCGTCAGCCGGGAGTCATGGCGATTCCGAAGGCCAGCAGCGTGGCGCATGTGCAGGAGAATGCCGCCGCCCTGACGTTGACGCTGGAGGCTGAAGAACTGGCGCTGCTCGATCGGGCTTTTCCGCCGCCGCCGCATAAGCTGGCGTTAGACGTGGTATAACGGCGCCTGCGCGCCGTTTCACTTACTTATTGCGGATGCGCAACGTCGCGCCAATACGCGCCGGATTCTCGCCCGCACTCTTCATCGGTTTATTAATGCGCGCTGTCTCCACACACACCATGCTCCTGTAGCCCTCGTTGGGCATATCCGCCATGCTGCAGGAGAGTTCAGGGCCCGGATTCCACGTGACAACGTCACTCTGATAGTGGTGGTAAACCTCTATCTGGCGCTTACCCGCTTTATCGTGAATGACGCTGCAATCTTCTGCAGCCGTGTGAATACGATCGACCCGACCCGGATAGGTCTGTTTACCGTCTGTCGCAGTGCCCTGCGCGTTGTTATCCACTTTATCGATATAGCTGTTACCTAAGCCACTGACCTCCACCTGAGCGATATCGGCCACCTGGAAGTAGCTGTGCAGTGCCGCAGTGGCTTCGTAATCGCCCCAGGCTTCCAGCTCAATCTCACAATGCTCAGCAATACGGAAACGCGCCAGCAGCGTAAAATCATGCGGCCACAGTTTTTTGGTTTGTGCATTGCTCTCCAGCGTGAAAGTCAGCATCACGGCGTCGTCGCTCTCATCATGGGCGGTTAATGTCCAGGTCTGATTGCGGGCAAAGCCGTGCGCCGGTTCGCCAGCCGGGCCAAACCACGGCCAGCAGATCGGCACACCGCCGCGAATCGCTTTACCGGTGACAAAAGGGGTTTTCTCGCTGAGCCAGATAACCGGCTTCTGACCGGCGGGCTGCCATGCCAGCAGATGTGCACCCTGCAGCGCAATCGCGGCGCGCACTTTAGGATGGCTGATCACCACAATCGGTAAATCACCCTGCTGGCGCTGTGACAGGTAAGGGGTGATTTGTTCAATCACCGGTAAGGTAAAAAGCGTATCTTGCATCGTCAGACCTTCTCTCATCCAATCGAAAAAAAAGGGGCGACCGAAGTCACCCCTTGTCTGTTTTGCTGGTTAGCTTACTTAGCAGCAACCAGTGCAATCAGATCCAGAACCTTGTTTGAGTAACCTGTTTCGTTATCGTACCAGGAAACCAGTTTCACAAAGTTGTCATTCAGCGCGATACCGGCTTTAGCATCGAATACAGAGGTCAGGGTTTCGCCGTTGAAATCGGTAGAAACCACGTCGTCTTCGATGTAGCCCAGTACGTCTTTCATGTCGCCTTCTGCAGACGCTTTAATCGCTTCGCAGATCTCTTTGTAAGTGGCTGGTTTTTCCAGACGCACGGTCAGGTCAACAACAGAGACGTTTGGCGTTGGTACGCGGAATGCCATACCGGTCAGTTTGCCGTTCAGCTCTGGCAGAACTTTACCTACCGCTTTCGCTGCGCCGGTAGAAGATGGGATGATGTTCTGCGCTGCGCCACGGCCGCCGCGCCAGTCTTTGTGAGACGGGCCATCAACGGTTTTCTGGGTTGCAGTGGTAGCGTGAACGGTGGTCATCAGACCTTCAACGATACCGAATTTGTCGTTGATTACTTTAGCCAGCGGCGCCAGGCAGTTGGTGGTGCAGGATGCGTTAGAGACGATATCCTGGCCGGCATATTTGTCGAAGTTAGCACCACGTACGAACATTGGGGTGTCATCTTTCGATGGGCCAGTCAGCACGACTTTCTTCGCGCCGGCGGTGATGTGTTTACGTGCAGTTTCGTCGGTCAGGAAGATACCGGTTGCTTCAGCAACAACGTCAACACCCACTTCATCCCATTTCAGGTTAGCCGGGTCTTTCTCAGCGGTAACACGGATTTTCTTACCGTTAACAACCAGCGCGCCATCTTTTACTTCTACGGTACCGTCGAAACGACCGTGCGTAGAGTCATACTTCAGCATGTAAGCCATGTAATCGGCGTCGAGCAGGTCGTTAATCGCGACGATTTCAATGTCAGAACGCTGCTGCGCAGCACGGAAAACGATGCGACCGATACGGCCAAAACCGTTGATACCTACTTTGATAGTCATATATTCCACCAGCTATTTGTTAGTGAATAAAAGGTTGGCTGTAAAATTACAAAAACCTTACCAGGCGTCAAGCGGAATCGTGTCAATTGTTGCGACAGGTCAATTCCAGCGCCAGGAATAATTCGTTGCGCAATCGCTTACGCAGCACCCTTATTGCGGGTCTATCTTACGCTGAATGCAGAGCAAAAAGGGAAGAGTATTACAAAGAGTGATCGCCATCACAAAATCGTGCTGTGTTTGTCCGGGCAAATCGGTTCGCACGAAAAAAGACCCGGAAGATGTTGTTCGTTTGTTAGAATACTAGACGATTTTTACAGAATGACACTCCGGAACTCAAAATGGCCAAAGACAACGCACCCGAAGCAAATATCGCCCAGCTGTCGGAAATGCAGCGCTACGTGACTCAGCAACGCGGCACGGAACCGCCTTTCTCTGGTGCTTTACTGCACAACAAGCAAGAGGGGATCTACCACTGTCTGGTTTGCAACGCTCCGCTGTTTCTCTCGGAAACCAAGTATGACTCCGGCTGTGGCTGGCCAAGCTTCTATCAGCCGGTCAACGACGATGCCATCCATTATCTGGAAGATGATTCCCACGGTATGCACCGTATTGAGATCCGCTGCGGCAGCTGTGATGCGCACCTGGGGCATGTATTCCCGGACGGACCGCAGCCTACTGGCGAACGCTACTGCGTTAACTCAGCCTCGCTGAGCTTCGCCGATGAGCAGGGCAATCAGCAGAAGGGGTAAGCATGAAGCAGGAACTGGAAGCGATGCTGGCGGCGATGACGCCGGAAGTATACGAGCGCCTGGCGACGGCAGTTGAGACCGGAAAATGGCCGGATGGCGTTGCGCTGACGCAAGATCAGCGTGACAACTGCCTGCAGCTGGTGATGCTATGGCAGGCGCGCCATAACGATGCGCCGCAGCACATGACCATCGGGAAAGATGGCGAGATGGTGATGAAGTCGAAAAAGCAGCTCAAGGAAGAGTGGGGCATCGAGCCGGACGTCACGCGCATCAATCTGCACTAAACGTAGCAGGCTGGTAATCACCAGCCCTGATTTTTCAGATTATTACCGCGCCCTGCGCCTGCATCTGGGCAATGGCGATGTCGCTATCATCAGGGTTCAGGTTAACGCCGCGGCAGCCCTCTTTCACCACCTCAACGTTGTAACCCAGCTCCAGCGCGTCAAGCACGCTGTATTTGACGCAGTAATCGGTAGCAATACCCAGCATTACCAGGTCCGTGATCCCGCGCTCGCGCAGCCAGCTATCAAGCTCAGTCTTGCGGCGGTGGCCGTTATCAAAGAAGGCGCTGTAGCTATCCACATCGACATCGCCTCCTTTGTGGAATACCGCGTCAATCAGGCTGCGATCCAGATCCGGATGAAAATCCGCGCCGGCGGAGTTTTCGATGCCGTGATCCGGCCACCAGATCTGTGCCAGACCGTTCAGCTCACCCAGCGTGTAGACCGGCTCACCGGAGACCGAAGCGAAACTGCCGTGATTAGCCGGATGCCAGTCCTGCAGAGCGACCACGCACTCACCGCGTTCACGAAACTCACGCGCATAGCGATTCGCAACGGCAACCGTCTGGTCGCCTTCACGCACGGCCATCGGGCCGCCGGGGCAAAAATCGTTCTGAATATCGATGATTATCAATGCCCGCTTCATTACTTCTTGCTCCGTATCAGTCTTCGGTCAGTTCGCCACGTAAATTCTGCTGCATTTTGGCACGAATTTCTGCGCTGGTGAGGTTTTGGCTTAACAAAAAATGCAGTTTGGTTAAGGTTGCTTCGACGGTGAGGTCAAACCCGCTGATCACACCCGCGTGCTCCAGCGCATTGCCGGTCGCATAGCCGCCCATATTAACCTTGCCAGACATACACTGCGTCAGATTCACCACCACAATGCCGCGCTCGCTGGCCTGCTGCAGCTCTGCCAGAAACTCAGCATTTTGTGGCGCATTGCCCACGCCGTATGAGCGCAGGATCAGCGCTTTCACGGGCTGACGCAGGAAGTTGCGCACCACATCGGCGGAGATGCCCGGATAGATAGTTACGACGCCAATCGGCTGTGGCGTGATCGGGTGCACCTTCAGCGCGCCGCTGCCATAAGGCGCGGGTGGCGTATTCAACCGGCGAATGTGGATGCCCGCTTCCAGCAGCGGCGACAGGTTCGGTGAGGCGAACGCATTAAAGCCGTCAGCGTGGGCTTTGGTGGTGCGGTTACCGCGGAATAGCGTGTTATTAAAGAACAGCGCGACTTCATTAATCGGATAGTTAGCCGCCACATACAGCGAGTTAAGCAGATTCTGCTGGCCGTCTGAGCGCAACTCCGCCAGAGGAATCTGTGAGCCGGTGACGATAACCGCTTCGCCAGATTTTCCAGCATGAACGACAGCGCAGAGGCCGTAAAGGCCATGGTATCGGTGCCGTGCAGAATGACAAAGCCATCATAGCGGTCGTAGTTCTGCTGGATATCGTCCGCGATGGATTGCCAGTCCTGCGGCGTCATATCGGAGGAGTCGATCAGCGGATTATATTCATGAATGGTGAAGTCCGGCATCTCCGGCCGGTGGAATTCGGGCATGTTCGCCAGCTGCTGCTGAAGGTGGCCAGATACCGGAATGTAGCCCTGCGCAGAGCGTTGCATACCGATCGTACCGCCCGTGTAGGCTACATAGATATTTTTCTTTTGCATGAATGTACTCAGACTTGCCGTAAAACGCGCAGTATAAGGGGATTACCGGGGAAAAGCAGCCCGACCAGCGGCCGGGCTGTAAAGATTAACGTACGTTGCCGCAGTTAAGACAGAAGGCGTAACGGTTCTGCGGATCGTTCAGATTATCCAGCAGGCCGGGCTGGGCTTTCATCGCGCTCATCACGTCCAGCATCGGCGCGGGCAGCCACACTTTCAGCGCGGCAGGCAGCACTGCCTGTACCGAAGCGTTCATCTGATTCAGCAGCAGATCAAGCATACCCGGATCGTCCTGATACCAGCTCAGTTCAGGTTTCGCGACTTTTGCCAGCTCAGCCGCTTTCGCGACGGCATCGTCAAAATCACCCAGCGCATCAACCAGCCCGTTAGCTTTGGCATCGCTGCCGGTCCAGACGTGGCCCTGCGCGATGGCATTGATCTGCTCCGGTGTCTTGTGGCGCGATGCCGCCACCAGGCCGACAAAGTTGCGATAGCCATTCTCAATGGTGAGCTGCATCAGCTGCTGCACTTCAGCCGGCAGCGCTTTGGTCGTTGCCACATCGGCCAGCGGTGAGGTCGCCACGCCATCCGTGTGTACGCCAATGCTGCTCAGGCTATTTTCCACGGTGTTAATCACGCCAAAGATGCCGATGGAGCCGGTAAGGGTGGAGGGCGCCGCCACGATGTAGTCCGCCGGCGTGGAGATCCAGTAACCTCCGGATGCTGCCATGCCGCCCATCGATACCACGACTGGCTTACCGGCATCGTGTGCTGCCGCCAGCTCTTCACGGATCGCTTCTGATGCCGTCACGCTGCCGCCAGGGCTATTAACGCGCAGTACAATGGCTTTGATTTTTGGATCAAGACGCGCATCGCGGATCTGCGCTGCGGTCGTATCACCACCCACGTTACCGGCGCTCTCTTCACCGTCCATGATTGCGCCGCTGGCAAGGATAACGGCGATGTTACCGTCCTGGCCTGCGGGGGCTGCTTCACGTTGTAGTCGTAAATGCTGACACTACGGTAATCGTTATTGGCCTTATCCCAGCCAAAAGTCTTGACCAGCTCCTGATCGGCGGCGGCACGCGTATCCAGCACATCAACCAGCTTGTTATTCAGGGCATATTTAGCGGTATCACCCGCTACGGCCTGCAGTCCGGCAATCACGCCGGCTGCACCAGGGAACAGTTGCTCAGGCGTAATCTGACGGTTAGCTGATACCGTGTTGAGATAGTTTTGCCACAGCTGACCCACCCAGCGGCTATCGGCATCGCGCGCTTCCGGCGACATATCATCACGCAGGAAGGGCTCCACTGCCGATTTATAGGTACCTACGCGGAACACATGTGAGCTGACTTTCAGCTTCTCCAGCAGCGTTTTGTAGTAAAGGCCATTGGTAGCAAAGCCGTGCAGATCTACGGTGCCCTGCGGCGAGAGATAGACTTTGGTGGCGTAGCTGGCGAGGTAATATTGGGCCTGGCTGTAGCTATCGCCAATGGCGAAGATCGGTTTCCCCGTATCGCGGAACTCCCGCAGCGCCTTGCCGACATATTGCAGCGAAGGCTGATCGCCCCCGGCAAAGTCACGTAAATCCAGCACGATGCCGGTGATATTTTTGTCCGTTTTCGCCTGGCGCAGGGCGTCTACCACATCAAACAGTGAATTCTCCTGCAGGCGATCGCTGCTGGCGCCCAGCAGCTGGCGACTGATGCGGCTCAGACGATTACTGACCGAAGGTTTATCCACCAGCACGCCGCTCAGATCGACCTTCAGCGCTCCTTGCTGCACCGGTTCGCTACTGTTGCTGCCGGAGACCTGCAGCCAGATGCCGATGCCCGCCAGAATCAAAACAATAAGAAAAACATTCAGAATAAATTCCCGAATAAAATTCAGCACCCGCCAGCTCCAGCGGAACAGGCCGGCAATAATTCGCCACAATGTGCGCATAAACTCTCCATATTCACGTAGCCAGGGCAGTCGCCATGCGGTCTGCCCCGATGTCGGCTCCATCCTAAAGAGCAGCGTGCGAAAAGTCAGCAGGAAATCGCGCCAGACTGTTACAAAAGATCGCGCTGTGCCAGGATTAGCCCACGCTTTTATTATTCACGGGAGAGTCGTAATGGATGCACTGGATCTACTGGTAAACCGCCGTTCCGCATCGCGTCTGACAGAGCCAGCGCCGGCGGGAGATGTGCTGCAAAACATCCTGCATGCGGGCATGCGCGCGCCGGATCACGGCACGCTGCAGCCGTGGCGTTTTGTGATTGTTGAAAATGAGGGGCGCGATCGTTTTGGCGCGCTGCTGGAGCAGGCGGCGCGTGACGGTAATCTTGATGAAAAGGCGATTGCTAAAGCCGCTGCGGCACCGTTTCGTGCTCCGATGATCATCACGGTAGTGGCGCACTGTGCTGAGTCAGAGAAGGTGCCACGCTGGGAGCAGCTCTTATCGGCGGGCTGTGCGGTAATGGCTATGCAGATGGCTGCCGTGGCACAGGGCTTTAACGGTATCTGGCGCAGCGGTCCGTGGACCGATAATTCGCGCGTACGTGAGGCGTTCGGCTGCCGCGAGCAGGATGCGATTGTCGGTTTTCTCTATCTGGGCACGCCGCAGTTAAAGGCCAGCACCACAGTTGTCGCGCCGGATACGGCGCAGTTTGTCAGTTATTTCTGACAGACTGAGGCGGGCTTCTGCGGCTAGGTGGCAGGTGTTGCACAGATTGCACAGTGGCTGTGCGAAAGATCGGGCTTCGCTCGCGCAGCACTTACCACCGGCTGGCAGCCAGGCTAACATAGCGCACACTGTTCAGCGCATAAGGAACCCGCCATGAGTGAACCACTTCGTTTGACGCAATACAGCCACGGGGCTGGCTGTGGCTGTAAAATCTCGCCGCAGGTGCTCGAAACCATCCTGCGCAGTGAATTAACCGCTTTTCACGATCCTCAACTGCTGGTGGGCAATGAGACGCGTGATGATGCTGCCGTTTACGATCTCGGCAACGGCACTGCGGTCGTGAGCACCACCGATTTCTTTATGCCGATCGTGGATGATCCCTTTACCTTTGGCCGCATCGCCGCCACCAATGCCATCAGCGATATCTATGCCATGGGCGGCAAGCCGATCATGGCGATCGCCATTCTTGGCTGGCCGGTAAATGTCCTGAGCCCGGAGGTAGCGCAGCAGGTGGTCGAAGGGGGCCGCGCGGCCTGTCAGGCCGCCGGGATTGCGCTGGCGGGGGGCCACTCCATTGATGCGCCGGAGCCGATCTTTGGTCTTGCCGTGACCGGCATCGTTGCGGTTGACCGGGTGAAAAAGAACAGCGCCGCACAGGCGGGCAGCCAGCTGTTTCTTACCAAGCCGCTTGGCATCGGTATCCTTACCACAGCAGAAAAGAGAGGGCTGCTGCGGCCAGAGCATCAATCGTTGGCCGCAGAGGTGATGTGCCAGCTCAACAATGCCGGTGCGGAATTTGCCCGGTTGCCGGGCGTAAGTGCAATGACTGATGTCACCGGCTTTGGTCTGCTGGGGCACCTGGGCGAGATTTGCGAGGGCTCCGGCTTGCGGGCTGAGATTGTCGCTGCACAGGTGCCGCGTCTGCCGGGCGTGGATGACTACATTGCTGCGGGCGCCGTGCCGGGCGGCACGCAGCGCAATTTTGCCAGCTACGGCATGAAGGTCTCTGAACTGGATGACGCCACATGTGCGCTACTGTGCGATCCGCAAACTTCCGGCGGGCTGCTGGTGGCCGTGCTACCCGATGAGGCCGATAAGTTTCTTCACTGCGCGGCCCAGGCTGGCGTGCAGGTGACAGCGATCGGCGAGCTGCTGGCGGCAGATAGCGCACACCCTTTAATTACTGTAGTGACCTGACGTTGAGGAACGACGCCATCCATGCGTTTGTTTATTGCTGAAAAACCCAGCCTGGCGCGCGCGATCGCTGATGTGCTGCCTAAACCGCACCGGCGCGGCGATGGCTATATTGCCTGTGGTAATGACCAGGTAGTGACCTGGTGTGTCGGGCATCTGCTTGAGCAGGCGCAGCCGGACAGCTACGACAGCCGTTACGCGCGCTGGAATCTGGCCGATCTACCGATTATTCCGGAGAAGTGGCGTCTGCAACCGCGCCCCTCCGTCGCCAAACAGCTCAAAGTGATTGAAGGCCTGCTGCTGCAGGCCAGCGAAGTGGTCCATGCCGGTGACCCGGATCGCGAAGGCCAGCTGCTGGTTGATGAGGTACTGGATTATCTGCAGTTACCACCCGAGAAGCGGCAGAGGGTGCAGCGCTGCCTGATTAACGATCTTAACCCGTCGGCGGTGGAGCGAGCGGTAGGGCGTTTACGCGAAAATCGCGAATTTATCCCGCTGTGCGTCTCTGCGCTGGCGCGCGCTCGTGCCGACTGGCTGTACGGCATCAATATGACGCGCGCGTGGACGCTGCTGGGTCGCAACGCCGGCTACGATGGCGTGCTCTCTGTAGGACGGGTACAAACGCCGGTGCTGGGGCTGGTCGTACGGCGCGATGAGGAGATCGAGAACTTCATTCCTAAAGACTACTTTGAAGTGAAGGCGCACATCGTCACGCCAAAGGATGAGCGTTTTATTGCCAGCTGGATTCCCAGCGATGCCTGTGAGCCGTGGCAGGATGAAGAGGGACGTCTGCTGCACCGTCCGCTGGCGGAGCATGTGCTGGAGCGCATCAACGGTAAACCGGCACGGGTTACCGGGTATAACGATAAACGGGAATCGGAGATTGCGCCGCTGCCGTTTTCGCTCTCCAGTCTGCAAATTGAGGCCGCAAAACGGTTTGGCCTGAGCGCGCAGAACGTGCTGGACTGCTGCCAGCGGCTGTATGAGACCCATAAGCTTATCACCTATCCGCGCTCCGACAGCCGTTACCTGCCAGAGGAGCATTACGCTGGCCGGCAGGCGGTGTTGAACGCTATTCGGGCGCATCAGCCGAATTTGTCTCCCCCGGCGGAATTCAATCCGGATCAGAAAAACCGCTGCTGGGACGATAAGAAAGTGGATGCGCACCATGCGATTATCCCGACGGCGCGCGCCAGCAACGTTAACCTGAGCGACAATGAAGCCAATATTTACGGCCTGATTGCCCGGCAGTATCTGATGCAGTTCTGCCCGGATGCGGTGTTCCGCAAATGCGTGATCGATCTGGATATCGGTGGCGGTAAATTTATAGCGAAGGCGCGTTTTCTTGCCGAAGCGGGCTGGCGTGCGCTGCTGGGCAGTAAAGAGCGCGACGAAGAGAATGACGGTACGCCGCTGCCGGTGGTAAGCAAGGGCGATGAGCTGCTGTGCGAGCGCGGCGAAGTGCTGGCAAAGCAGACGCAGCCGCCGCGGCCCTTTACCGATGCTACGCTGCTCTCCGCCATGACCGGTATCGCACGCTTCGTGCAGGATAAAGAATTAAAGAAAGTGCTGCGCGCGACCGATGGTTTAGGTACGGAAGCGACGCGTGCCGGCATTATTGAATTGCTGTTCCGCCGTTCATTCCTGGTGAAAAAGGGTCGCTATATTCACTCTACCGATGCGGGCAGGGCGCTGATCCATGCGCTGCCAGAGATGGCAGCGCGGCCTGATATGACGGCGCAATGGGAATCCACTCTGACCCGCATCAGTGAAAAAGCCTGCCGCTATGATGAGTTTATGCAGCCGCTGGTCAGCACCCTGATCGGCCTGATTGGCGAAGCTCGTCAGCGTCCCTCGCTGCAGGCATTTCGGGGTTTAGCCGCGACCGGGCCAAAACGCAGTAAAGCGAAAACTACCCGGCGCAAAACGAAGGAGACGTAATCATGCGTTATGCAGTGCTGTGGCTCAGTGGCGTGCTGTTATGCAGCGCGTCTGCGCTGGCTAATCGCCAGCCTGAGAGTGGGCATATGGGCACCAATACTGATGTCGTGGTCGATATGCCGTCAGAGGTGTGGACGCAGGGGCAAAACCGTCAGCGGGACTGTCTGCAATGCTGCATTTATGAAAACCGCAACTACTCAGAGGGCGCGGTGGTGAAGGCGGAGGGCGTGCTGCTGCAGTGCGCACGTGATGAGAAGGTGCTGGGCACCAATCCGTTAATCTGGAAGATTATCAAATAAACCTATGTGGCGCGCCTGCGCCACATATCTCTCTTACAACGCGAAGGTGGACCAGATCGGCGCGTGATCGGAGGGTTTTTCCATACCGCGAATGTCGTAATCTATCCCACTGTCGATGCAGCGTGATGCCAGCGGCTGGCTGGCGAGCAGCAGATCAATCCGCAGGCCGCGATTGTCATCGAAGCCTTTTGACCGGTAGTCGAACCACGAGAAGCGATCCGCAACGTCCGGGTTTTTCGCGCGCCACGTATCTACCAGGCCCCACTGCAGTAAGCGGTCCATCCACTCGCGCTCCTCGGGCAGGAACGAACATTTACCGGCGCGCAGCCAGCGTTTGCGACTCTCTTCGCCGATGCCGATATCCAGGTCAGTACTGCTGATGTTCATGTCACCCATGATCAGTACCGGCTTATCAGCGCTTAACTGCTGATCAAGGTAGCTTTGAAGATCGCGGTAAAACTTCTCTTTCGCCGGAAATTTGAGCGGGTGGTCACGGCTTTCGCCCTGCGGGAAGTAGCCATTAATCACGGTGATGTCACCAATCGGGCTGGCGATCTCTGCCATGATCAGGCGGCGCTGTGCATCTTCGTCATCGCCGGGAAAGCCGCGTCGTACCATAATCGGCTGCGCTTTGGTTAACAGGGCAACGCCATAGTGGCCCTTCTGGCCGTGATAGAACACGTTGTAACCGAGCTTACTAACGTCTTCGAGCGGGAACATATCGTCATGGACTTTGGTTTCCTGCAGGCCGATGACATCGGGCTGATGCTGCTCAATTAGCGCTTCCAGTTGATGGGGACGTGCGCGCAAGCCGTTGATGTTAAAAGAGACAAATTTCATTTCGCTGCCATTTATTTCCGCAAAAGGTTGCCGGGATGGTAGCGACTTTTACATGAAATGTCATCGGCTGAATCCGGCTGGCGGGATTAGAGCTGACTGGATGTGCGTCAGGTTTCTCGCTGCAGATACGGTACACGGCCTTAAGGGAGATTGAGGATGCCCGGAACGGTAAAAAACGGCTGACAACAG
>NZ_MLFS01000003.1 GCF_002095485.1 Pantoea wallisii
CTGGCCGGTGGCGCGCACCAGCTTCAGGCGCCCCAGCTGCACGGTGGCGTTTGGCGCATCGCCGGCATTCAGCGCGGTGATGGAGCCATCGGCCGCAATGGTGATCTCTGCCCCCTGCGGAATGGCGATCGGACCGCCATCACCCATCACGGGATTGCCCTGAATGGTCAACTGACCGGTCGGGCTGATCTGCATGTTGCCGTTGCGGGTGTAAGCTTCGCTGCCGTCAGCGGTACGCACCGCCAGCCAGCCATCCTGCTGCACCGCCACATCGAGCGGGCGCTCGGTGTAGTCGAGCGACCCCTGGGTCATATCCGCACCCGGCGTTGACGCCGCCACCAGAGTACGCGTCGGCAGTGACCAGCCGCTGACCGGCACCGCGCGCAACGCGTTAAGCTGAGCACGGAAGCCCGGCGTCGAGGCGTTGGCGAGGTTGCTGGCGGTGACAGACTGCTGCTCCATCGTCTGACTTGCCGCGCCCATCGCGGTATATATTGCGTGATCCATAAAGCAATCCCGTTAGCGTATTAACGAAGGTTGACCAGGGTGTTAAGAATCTGGTCCTGCGTTTTGATGGTCTGGCTGTTAGCCTGGTAGTTACGCTGCGCAACGATCATGTTGACCAGCTCTTTACTCAGGTCAACGTTGGATGCTTCCAGCGCGCCGGAGGTCAGGTTGCCGTAGGTACCGGTACCCGCCAGGCCGACTGCCGCCTGACCAGAGGAGTTAGTGGCTGACCAGACGTTGTCACCTTCCGACTTCAGACCTTCCGGGTTAGAGAAGCTCGCCAGCACGATCTGACCCAGCAGCTGGGTTTTCTGGTTGGAGTAAGTGCCGGTGATGGTGCCGTCATCGTTGATGGTGTAGCTGGTCAGATCGCCCGGGGCATAGCCATCCTGCGTCGGGTTACCGAAGTTGGTTTTGCCGGTGTTCTGCTGCAGGCTGCCGAGCACGCTTAAAGTGATCGTACCGTTAGCCGCACCGTTGGCACCGGCAATATTCAGCGAGGCCGATGTCTGGCCTAAGGTCGTTGTTCCGCCCTGAGTCATTGACTTCAGCTTACCGCTTTCATCGAAGCTCAGCCCGAAATCGCCGGCAGCCTGACCCGTGGTGGAGTCGATAGCGTGTACGGTCCACTCGTTGTTAGCGGTTTTAACGTAGTACAGATCCAGTGCGTGGTCGTTACCCTGTGAGTCATACACGGTCACGGTGCTTTTGGCGTTGTAGGTATCTACGTTAGTGGTGGTGAAAGCGCCGCCGGTTGGCACTGCATCGGTTGAGTTCAGGTTAGAGACCATGGTCGCCGTGGTGGTCGCGCGCGCGGACATCTGAGTGGTAGGAATACTCAGCGCCACCGGGTTCGCACCGGTCTGGATGGTTGGCGGTGTACCGCTAGCCGGGTAGCCGGTGACGGTCAGGCCTTGAGTGTTCACCAGGTTACGGTTCTCATCCAGCGTGAACTGGCCGTTACGGGAGTAGAACACGCCGCCGCTGGCATCGGTCAGACGGAAGAAGCCGTTGCCGCTCAGCGCGACGTCCAGGCCGCGGCTGGTTGACGTGGTGGTACCGTCGTTGAAGTTCTGAATCACCGCAGCAACTTTAGTACCCATACCGACGTTAGAGCCGGCAAACATATCGGCGAAGGCGATGGTGCTGGATTTAAAACCGGCCGTGGCCGAGTTAGCGATGTTGTTACCAATGACGTCAAGGTTGCTGGAGGCAGCGCCCAGGCCGCTCACCGCTTGTGAAAAAGACATGTAATTTCTCCTGCTAAGGGGTTAGTCAGAGAATCTGACGAATTTCATCGAGGGTCGCGGAGCCCATGGTGCCGAGATCCAGTTTTGCGGTGTTATTCACGGTGCTGATGCCATTGACATAGGCGTAGTTCAGCGGCTGTGCCACCAGTTGGGTGCTGCCATTGCTGGCGGCGAGTGAAACGGTATATTTGCCATCAGGCGCGGTGGTGCCATCGTCCAGCTTGCCATCCCAGGAGAAGGTGTGAACGCCAGCGCTCAGACCGCCGAGATCGATGCTGCGTACTACGCTGCCGTTACCGTCTTTGATGGTGACGCTGGTGGCGGTTGACGCAGTACCCAGCTCAACGCCAAACGGCGTAGTGGTGCCTTTGCCGACCAGCACCTGGCTGCCTTTGATCATCACGCCATGCCCAATCAGCGTTGAACTCTGCAGCGACTGGCTGGTACTTATCTGGCCGGAGATCGAACCCAGCGTGGTATTGAGTTTTTCAATGCCGCTCAGGGTATTGATCTGCGTCAGCTGAGTGGTCAGCTGACTGTTATCCATTGGATTGGTCGGATCCTGGTTTTTCAGCTGGGTTACCAGCATGTTCAGGAACTGGTTCTGCAGCTCCTGCGCACTGTTCCCGGTACCGGCGCTACTGGAGCTGAGTACCGTTGGGTCGAGGTTGTCTTTAATCCCTACTGCAAGACTCATGATGCTTCTCCGTTACTGACCCATGGTGAGGGTTTTCATCATCATTGACTTCACCGTGTTCAGTACTTCGACGTTTGCCTGATAGCTGCGCGACGCGGACATGGTGTTAACGGTTTCTGCCACAACATCGACGTTAGGCATTTTGACGTAGCCTTTCTGGTCGGCCATCGGGTTACCCGGGTCGTAAACCAGTTTGGCCGGCGTTGGATCGTTCACCACACCGGCCACTTTGACGCCGCCGGTTGCCGCACCCTGCGCGGCATCGGTCTGGAAGATCACCTGCTTCGCTACGTATGGCTGGCCGTCCGGACCGGTTACGCTGTCGGCGTTGGCCAGGTTACTGGCGCTGACGTTGAGCCGCTGCGACTGCGCGGTCATCGCCGAGCCGGCGATATCAAAGATATTCAGCAATGCCATGGTTATTGCCCCTGCAGAACACTCATCATGCCTTTAATCTGGCTGCTGATGAGGGTGAGATCGGTTTGATATTTCAGGCTGTTATCAGCAAATTGCGTACGTTCACGATCCATATCCACGGTGTTTCCATCCGCGGCAGGCTGATCGGGAATGCGGTACAGCAGATCCAGTGACGGCTGTGAGTTGGTTTGCGCTTCAATGTGCCGTGAAGACGTAACGTTGAGCGCCAGGCCACTGCCCGCCGCACGGCCGTTCTGCATCACCTTGCTCAGCTGGCTGGCAAAGTCGATATCACGAGCCTGGTAGCCCGGGGTATCGGCGTTGGCTATGTTGGACGACAGGATCTCCTGACGCTGAGCCCGCAAATTTAACGCTTCAGTACCAAATCGCAGCGCGGCATCGAGTTTGTCGAGCATGCTTCCTCCGCGAATGAGAATTTCGAGCTGACAGCTTAATTGGACAAAAGCAAGGGCTATCGTCTGAATAGCAGCAAAAATCACAGCTATTTTTGACCTTGAATTTTTCACATCGCGCGTAGACTCGGTGCCATCTTCATGTCAGGAGGCGTTCATGCGCAGATCGACTTTTTTGCTGGCCACGCTTTGGCTGGCCTTTGCCGCGCCCGGCTATGCAGCCGACCTCAGCGCGCAGCTGACGGCATTTTTTAAAGCGCGCGATCCGCAGCATGCCGCCGGCATGACGGTGGTGGTGCGGACGCCACAGACGCAATGGCCCGCGTGCGAGACACCGCAACTGCTGCTGCCGGGCAATAGCCGCCAGTGGGGTAATCTGAGCATTGCTGCCAACTGCGGGCAGAATCGTCGCTATCTGCAGGTACAGGTGCAGGTGACCGGGCAGTATCTGGTGGCGAATCGCCAGTTAGCGCGTGGCACCAGCGTAGGCGCCAGTGACTTCCGTCTGGAGAGTGGCCGGCTGGATACGCTGCCGGCCCGCGCGCTGATCAACGCGGATAACCTGGTGGATGCCATTGCCCTGCGCGATATTCCGCCAGGCCAGCCGGTAACGACCTCCATGCTGCGTCAGCCGTGGCGGGTGAAAGCGGGTCAAAATGTGATGGTGATTGCCAGCGGAAATGGGTTTAATGCCAGCAGCGAAGGACGCGCGCTGAACAACGCTGGCGCAGCACAAATGGTACGTGTGAGGATGGGAAATGGTCAGGTTGTTAGCGGTCGTGTCGACGCGGATGGGAATATTCTGATATCGCTATAAAGCGTTAAAGAACCCTGTTGTTCTGCCGATAGAGATATCAACAAAGCGATTACGCTATGCTGACTCAGTTGGCTAACCCCCAGCTGACCCTTACAGGAGCACTACCATGAGCATCGACAGAACGCAGCCTTTGAAACCGGTTAGCACTGTACAGACCCGTGACAGCAATGACAATGCCGGCAAAGTGCGCCAGAACGCCGCGCCAGCCACCAGCACCACCACTGAAAACGGTGCGGAAGTGAAGCTGAGTGCCGCGCAGGCACAGCTGATGCAGCCGGGCAGCAAAGACATTAACACAGCACGCGTAGAGCAGCTGAAAACGCCATTCGTAATGGCGAACTGAAAATGGATACCGGTAAGATCGCCGATGCGCTGATTGCCGATACCCGGGCGTATTTAGAAGGCAACTGATCCCGATGGATAATCTGCTGACCACCTTAGAGAAAATGCAGGATGTGCTGGCGTCACTTACCGTGGTAATTGATGAAGAACAGCAGCAACTTTCTGCCGCACAGATCAATGGCAACCTGCTGCAGCGCATAACAGAAGATAAAACCGCGCTGCTGACCACGTTGAATTATCTGGACGAGATGCGCCGCAAAACCGAGAAAACGCTGGGTATGCAGGCGCCGTATGGTGGTCACAGTGATATCGCCCGTCGCTGGGTGAGTATCCAGCAGCATACGCGCCGTTTGCGCGATGCCAATAAGCATAATGGCATGCTGCTGCAACATCAGATGACGTATACCCATGACGCGCTGGCGGTGCTGAAGCCGCATCAGACCCAGGCCTTTTATGGCCCGGACGGATTGGGCAAAGGTCAGGCGACGCTGAGTCGTAAAGGGTAAGTCTGCCACAGGCGACATACCGTGAGGCTGCCATCGATGATGGCGGCCTTTTTCTGTTTGTCTTGCGGGCGAATTGCGGAGACGGCAGGAAAATCGCGCATCTGGCGGCCTTGTGGGCCGCCGCTAAACCACACCGCCGCCGCTACTACGCGGTGGTGCGGCGGGCAAAATCGCGAGGCCGGAAGCCCATCAAACCCAGCATGACAAAGTAGGCGCCGCCGCCGACGGCACAGACCGCTGCCAGACGAATCAGCCGCCACCACATATGCCCCTCTTCCCATGCGGGCATCAGCTGCAGAATGCCCACCAGCGCCGCGGCCATGACAACCACCGCAATCAACAGGCGCACCAGGAAACGCATCCAGCCAGGCTGTGGCTGGAAGATCGCCTTCTTACGCAGCTGCCAGTACAGCAGCGCCGCATTCAGGCACGCCGCCAGACCAATCGACAGTGACAACCCGGCGTGTTTCAACGGGCCAATAAAGGCCAGGTTCATCAGCTGCGTTACAATCAGCGTCACAATCGCAATCTTCACCGGTGTTTTAATGTCCTGACGCGAATAGAAGCCCGGCGCCAGCACTTTCACCACAATCAGCCCCATCAGACCCACAGAGTAGGCGATCAACGCACGCTGCGTCATCGCTGCATCGAAAGCGGTAAATTTGCCATACTGAAACAGCGCCACGGTAAGCGGGCCGGAGAGGATGCCCAGCGCCACCGCACTTGGCAGCGCCAGCAGGAAGCAGAGGCGCAGCCCCCAATCCATCAGGCGTGAATACTCATCGTGATTGCCGCTGGCAAAACTCTTCGCCAGCGACGGCAGCAAAATGGTGCCCAGCGCCACGCCCAGCACGCCGGAGGGGAACTCCATTAAACGGTCAGCGTAATACATCCACGACACCGAGCCCGATACCAGGAACGAGGCGAAGATGGTATTGATGATCAGCGAAATCTGGCTCACCGACACGCGAGAATCGCCGGGCCCATCTGCCGCATCACGCGCCAGACGCCGGCATCGCGCAGGTTCAGGCGCGGTAACACCAGCATGCCAATCTTCTTGAGGTGCGGCAGCTGATAGCACAGCTGCAACAGGCCACCGACCACCACCGCCCACGCCAGCGCCATGACTGGCGGATTGAAGTGCGGCGCAGCAAAGACGGCAAAGCCAATCATGCTGATGTTAAGGAGCGTCGGGGCAAATGCCGGTACCGAAAAACGGTTCCAGGTATTAAGAATGGCACCGGCAAGCGAGGCCAGAGAGATCAGCAGAATGTACGGGAAGGTCACGCGCAGCAGCGAACTGGTCAGCGCGAACTTGTCGGCGGTATCGGCAAAACCCGGTGCCGTGACCACGATCACCCAGGGTGCGGCGACCATACCCAGCACGGTGACCACGGCCAGCACCAGCGTCAGCAATCCGGAGACGTAGGCGATAAACACCCGCGTGGCCTCTTCACCCTGTTTGCTTTTATATTCAGCGAGAATCGGAACGAAGGCCTGGGAGAACGCCCCTTCTGCGAAAATCCGGCGCAGCAGATTGGGCAGTTTGAACGCCACGAAGAAGGCGTCGGTAGCCATACCGGCACCGAATACGCGCGCCACAATGGCATCACGGGCAAAGCCCAGCACGCGGGAAAACAGGGTCATCGAACTGACCGCAGCCAGCGATTTCAGCAAATTCATAATGAGTGGCGCATCCTGAAAAGTGTCGGATAAATGAGCAACTTAGCGCGGACATCCTGCGATGTCCGGCGATAGTCTACTGCCACGGCGGGAAATGACCAGCATTGAGTGTTACAAGGGGTTATTCCTGTTCGGCATCGCGCCACAGCTTCTCGACCAAACGCTGCGCCGCCAGTGCCTGTTCGCCGCTGGTTTCAGGCATCGTCTGATTTTCCACACACTGAATAAAGTGGTGCGCCGCGCCGCTAAAACCGCGCTGCGTCAGATGACTCTGCCACGCGGGCGGCACATCGCTGCGCAGCCCGGAGAGATTCTCCTGCTGCCACTCGCGCATCTCATTAATTTCGATATAGTCGCCCTCGCAGATGGCGCTCACCACTTCACGCTGCGTCCCCGCGCGGCGATGCATGCTGGTGGTGATTTGCAGCGCCCCGGCGGAGAAGTGGTGCTCGGCATAGAGCATCGCGCCCTGTTCACTGGTTTGAATATGGCCGAGCTGGCGCGTCAGTTTGCCGCCCGCCAGCCACAGCGCGGTATCCACCACGTGCAGATAGTCATCCAGCAGGGTGAAACGCAGATCGTTGGGGCCCACGCTGTCCGCGCGATGTTTCTCGATGCGCAGCGATGCCGCCCGCCCCATCTCCGCTTTAAGCTGCTGGTAACGTGGTGCAAAACGGCGGTTAAAGGCGACCATCAGCTTGCGCTTACGCTTATCGGCCAGCGCCACCAGCGCCTCGGCCTGCTGCAGCGTCTCAGCAAGAGGCTTGTCTACACAAACATCTTTATCGGCCAGCAGCAGCGCTTTCACCACCTCATAGTGGCTGGCGGTGCTGCTGTGTACAAAGACGGCATCGCATGCGGCCGCCAGCGTATCCAGTCGGGAGAAGTAGGGTATCCGATAGCTGTCGCAGATCGGCTGGCCCTTCGCCTGATTAGGTGAAAATGCCCCAGCCAGTTGCCAGCCGCTGGCCTGCGCCA
Source organism: Pantoea wallisii (assembly GCF_002095485.1). Classification (GTDB taxonomy): domain Bacteria; phylum Pseudomonadota; class Gammaproteobacteria; order Enterobacterales; family Enterobacteriaceae; genus Pantoea; species Pantoea wallisii. Next base: position 7,611 of record NZ_MLFS01000003.1, read on the forward strand.
GCACCGGTAACCAGGCTTTTTGCGCAATCCCGCCTAGCCCGACCACACCAATTCGCAGCGTCATCTTAAACCTCCCTCTGCAGCAGCTGTTCCAGCTGTGCCTGTAACTGCGCCACGCGCTCCTCAAGCTGCGCCACGCGCGACGGTAAATCATCGCTCTCCGGTGCGCCCGTACTCTCTTCCGCTACTTCGCCTCCGAACAGGTGCATGTAGCGGCTTTCCCGCTTGCCTGGCTCACGCGCCAGCCGCACCACCATCGGGCCGTCATCGCGGCTTATCAGGCCGTTCAGGGTCTGTTCCACTTCGGCCATCTCGCTAAACTCATGCAGACGCCCGCTGCGGGTGCGCAGTTCGCCCGGCGTTTGTGCCCCGCGTAAAAACAGCAGCGTCAGCACCGCCACTTCGGCACTGTTGAGCTGTAAATTGCCAAAGGCGGAGTTACAAAAACGCTGTTCATATTTACTGACGCGCTGACCAAAACCGCTGTTAGCGGTCACCAGGTGCTTTTTTACCAGCTCATCGAGCTGCATCTGCACCTCGTTTTCGCTCAGGTTCATGACAGGTTCACGGTTGGATTTCTGATTACAGGCAGTGACAACGCCATTGAGGGATAACGGATACTGCTCCGGCGTTGTGACCTGCTTCTCCAGCAGGCAACCGATCACGCGCAGCGCCTGCGCGGATAAAGCCATCTTCATCTCATATTCCTTTTATTATTTTTAACGTCGATCCGGGGTCCATTCGCGCCAGGTGAGCGCCGTCAGCACGTGATCCTGCCAGCGTCCGTCAATCAGGAGATAATCCTTGGCATAGCCTCTTTTTCAAACCCCAGGCGGGCCAGCAGATCGCCACTGCGCTGATTGTGCGGCATGTAGTTTGCCATGATGCGGTGGATACGCTGCTGACGCTGCATATAGCGTATGGCGCTCTGCAGCGCTTCAAACATCATGCCCTGCCCCTGCCACTTCTCCCCGAGGGAGTAGCCGAGATAGCAGGCGTGAAAGGAGCCGCGCAGCACGTTACTGAAATTCGCCACACCGCGTACCTCGTGCTCTTCAGGGTCCATCAGTACAAAATAGAACGCGCTCCCCTGCTTATGCATATCCGCAATCAGCCCCAGCCGCGCCTGCCAGCCGGAGGGGTAACAGTGGCTCTCATCGCGTACCGGTTCCCAGGGTTTTAAAAAGGTGCGGTTCTCAGCGTAGTAGTCCGCCAGTCGCCAGGCGTCGCGCTCGTGGACTAAACGGACGACCAGACGGTCGGTGGTGAGCCGCACGCGCGGGCCGGCAGAGCGATAGCCAAACATCATGACTCCTGAAATCCATAACGAAAGAAAGATGTACGCCAGCGGCGACACTTCTCACTATAACCGCCACTCCGGCTGCGGTAAAACCCCGCGCAGCGTCGCGCAGAATTGATTCCTGATGAGGATTAATTTTTCTTCAGCCTGGATAAAAAAATATCATCCTGAAAACGCTATTTTTCCCCCACGGCCAGGCAGAGAATGGACCAACTGGTCACTTCTTCTTCATTTTGCTCAGGATTCAGCATGTCACGGGTTGCGCGGGCACGACGCCTTGGAAAAACGTTTCTTTTAGTGGATAACATGTTGGTGGTGCTGGGGTTCTTCGTCGTCTTTCCCCTGATCTCCATCCACTTTGTTGAACAGCTCGGCTGGGCGGCACTGATGGTCGGTATTGCGCTCGGCCTGCGTCAGTTCGTGCAGCAGGGTTTTGGCATTTTCGGCGGTGCAATCGCCGATCGCTTTGGCGCCCGCCCGCTGATCGTCACCGGCATGCTGATGCGCGCGGCCGGTTTCGCCTGTATGGCGCTGGCCCATGAACCCTGGGTACTGTGGCTGGCCTGTCTGCTTTCAGGGCTGGGCGGCACGCTGTTTGATCCACCGCGCAGCGCGATGGTGATTAAGCTGGTGCGCGCCCGTGAACGCGGCCGGTTCTTCTCACTGCTGATGATGCAGGACAGCGCTGGCGCCGTGCTGGGTGCGCTGATCGGTAGCTGGCTGCTGGCCTGGGATTTCCGCCTGGTGTGCTGGGTGGGTGCAGCGGTCTTTGTGGGTGCGGCGCTGTTCAATGCGCTGTGGCTACCGGCCTGGCGCCTCTCAACTGAGCGTATTGCCATGCGCGAAGGTCTGCAGCGCGTGTGGCGCGATAAGCGTTTCCGCCGGTACGTACTGACACTGACCGGTTATTACATTCTGGCAGTGCAGGTGATGCTGATGCTGCCGGTGATGGTCAATCAGGTCGCGGGCGCCCTGCCGCGGTGAAATGGATGTACGCCATTGAGGCGCTGCTGTCGCTTAGCCTGCTCTATCCGCTGGCGCGCTGGAGTGAAAAGCGTTTCCGGCTGGAAACCCGCCTGATGGCCGGCTTGTTCCTGATGACGTTCAGCCTGTTACCGGTGGGCATGACGGACTCCCTGCCCTCGCTGTTTCTGCTGATTGCGGTGTTCTATCTCGGATCGATTATCGCTGAGCCGGCACGCGAAACCCTGAGCGCATCGCTGGCGAGCGCGCGTGCTCGCGGCAGCTATATGGGCTTTAGCCGGCTGGGGCTGGCCATAGGCGGACTGATTGGCTACTCCGGCGGCGGCTGGATGTTCGATCTGGGGCAGCAGATGGCGCTGCCGGAGCTGCCGTGGATGCTGCTGAGCAGCGTGGGTCTTATCACCCTGTTCGCGCTGTGGTGGCAGTTCCAGCCGCGCCCGGTAGCACCGGTGATTTTCAGCAGTTAGTTTGCCCCTTCAGGTGATCTCTTCCATACTTCCCGCACGACCGGAAAAAGGGTGACGGTTGTCACCCTGAGAACCAGAGGAGAAACGGGATGAAACTCTACATCTACGATCACTGCCCATTCTGCGTTAAAGCCCGCATGATTTTTGGATTAAAAAACCTGCCGGTTGAGCTGATTGTGATGCTCAATGACGATGAAGCGACGCCAAAAAGATTAATTGGTCAGAAGATGGCACCCATCCTGCAGAAAGAGGATGGCAGTGCCATGCCGGAGAGCCTGGATATCGTACGCTGGGTCGATAAGCAGGATCGCGAACCGCTACTGAACGGCAAAAATAATCCGGCCATCAGCGACTGGCTGCGTCACGTTAACGGTTACATCAATAAGCTGCTGATTCCGCGTATCGCGGAGGCCGCGTTTGCGGAATTTGCCACGCCGGAAGCGCGTAATTACTTCCGCGAGAAGAAGCAGGCCAGCATCGGTGATTTCGCCGAACTGCGTAAGCATGCGCCGGGTTTGATTAAAAACATCAGCGACGATCTCCGCCAGCTCGACAAACTGATCGTCAAACCCAACGCCGTTAACGGCGAGCTTTCGGAAGATGACATCCATCTGTTCCCGCTGCTGCGCTCACTGACGCTGGTCGCGGGTATCGAGTGGCCCAGCCGGGTAGCGGATTACCGCGATAATATGGCGAAACAGACCCAGGTAAACCTGCTGTCATCAATCGCTGCATAATCCCTCCTCCGATGAGAAGCGCAGCGTGCGTTTCTCATCTCTCTCCTGGTGACACCTGGCCCTGATTCAGGCACGCTTAGCGCTGTTTTGCCGTACCGTTCAGGATGAGGACATGATGAAAAAGGCGTTTTGTGGGCTGTGCGCCCTGTTTTTTGCCGTGCTGTTGAGCGGCTGTAACCAATTGACGCAATACACGATCAGCGAGCAGGAAGTGAACCAGGCGCTGCAAAAGCGCAACAATTATGAAAAAGATATCGGCGTCTCTGGCCTGGTCAATGCGCATATCGTTCTGAGCGATCTGAGCAGCCAGATTGGCCGTGAAGAGCCCAGCAAAGTTACCCTGTCCGGCAAAGCCAACATTAATGTCAGCTCCCTGTTCGGCCCGCAACAGGCGGAGATGCTATTAAAGATGAAGGCTCAGCCGGTGTATAACGCTCAGGAAGGCGCAATCTATCTGCAGGATCTGGAGATCATTGATGCGCAAGTGCAGCCAGAGAAGATGGCGTCGATCATGAAAACCCTGACGCCCTATCTTAATGAGTCACTTAAGCGCTACTTTAACGAGAAACCGGCTTACGTGCTGAGCTCGGATCGCAGTAAGGGCGAAGCGCTGGCGAAGAAACTGGCGAAAGGGCTGGAAGTTAAACCGGGTGAGCTGGTGATTCCGTTCACGGATTAAACGTGACGGACAGGGGCAGATCGCGTGGCCTGCAGGCTTCTTTAGTGCTGATTAAACTGCACCCGGAGCGGCGACCCGCTGTACCGCCAGTGCACCGAAAGTGTATTCAGTTCTGGCGGCCTTGCGGGTCGCCACTCCGAAAGTCAACCGCGTTAGGTGCTCAGACATAGCAACGATGATGATAAAGCGAAGAAGAGAGCGTGAGGTAAGCCCGGACGTCATCCGGCAGCGATAAATTGTGCGGGGGGATTTGCCAGCCTGCGTTTCATCCCATCGAAAGACAAAGCGAGCCCGCTTTTGCGCCATAGCGGCACGCAGGGTTACCCGAAGAACACGCCTCACCCAATCCGCAGACGAAAACTCGCGTTCCCCCTGGCGACCAAACGTATTATTTACCTGATAAAATCCCGTGCAAACGGTTGCTTGCCCCCTTATGATTACTCCCCGGCCTAAACGCGCCATTTCGTTTCATCTCAGCCGGAGCCCTTTGAATGACAGCCCAACCCCAGCACATCACGATTCGCCGCCCTGACGACTGGCACATCCATCTGCGCGATGGTGCAATGCTCAACGCCGTATTGCCTTATACCAGCGCAGTCAATGGCCGTGCGATTGTCATGCCAAACCTGGTGCCGCCGGTAATCAGCGTCGATGCTGCCGTGGCGTATCGTGAACGTATTCTTGCTGCGCTGCCCGCTGAGCATGCCTTCACGCCGCTGATGACCTGCTATCTCACTGACTCACTGGACCCGGATGAGATTGAACGCGGTTTCCGTAACGGCACTTTTACCGCGGCAAAGCTCTATCCGGCCCATGCCACGACCAACTCCAGCCATGGCGTAACAAACATCGCCTCAATTGCCCGCGTACTGGATCGCATGCAGCAGATTGGTATGCCGATGCTGGTGCATGGCGAAGTCACCGATGTGCATATTGATATCTTCGATCGCGAAGCGCGCTTTATTGAAACTGTGCTGCACCCGCTACGCGAACAGTTTCCGGCGCTGAAAGTGGTTATGGAGCACATCACCACGAAAGAGGCGGCCGACTATGTGGCGGACGGAAATGCGCTGTTAGGCGCTACCATTACCCCGCAGCACCTGATGTTCAACCGCAACCATATGCTGGTTGGTGGCGTACGTCCGCACCTCTACTGCCTGCCGATTCTTAAGCGCAATACCCACCAGGAAGCGTTGCGTAAACTGGTAGCAAGCGGTAACCGTCGGGTATTCCTCGGTACCGATACGGCCCCGCATCTGCGTCATCTGAAAGAGGCGAGCTGTGGCTGCGCCGGCGTGTTTAATGCGCCGACCTCACTGCCCGCTTACCTGACGGTATTTGAAGAGCTCAATGCGCTGGACCATTTTGAAGCCTTCTGTTCAGAGAACGGCCCGAACTTCTACGGCCTGCCGCTTAATGAAGGCACCCTGACGCTGGTGCGTGAATCCTGGACCGTGCCAGAGCGTATCGCCCTCGCTGACGATACGCTGGTGCCCTTCCTCGCCGGCGAAACGCTGAACTGGCGTATCAAAGAATAAATTTTTGCCGCTTGCCTTCGGGGTAATAATACTGTACAAATAAACAGTAAATTACTCCGGAGGCGTGTATGCGTGTTGAAATTACCGTAGCAAAAACTAAGCCCCTTCCTGACGGTGCGCTTGATGCGCTCAGCGCCGAACTGACGCGCCGTATCACACACGATTTTCCTGACGATAACCATCACGTAAAAGTCCGTTACGCCGGCGGCAACCAGCTTAGCGTCTTCGGCGGCTGCAAAGAGTCCCGGGATCGCATTACCGATATCCTGCAGGAGACCTGGGAGAGCGCCGACGACTGGTTTATTACCGATTAACCGCCACTGTGCCGTTTTTGCCGGGTTTCGCCACCCGGCTTTTTTTGTTTCTGTTTCCCTCTCGCCAGAAAAACAGCCGCCATCTAGACTGATGTTAAACGATCCCCTATTCTTGCCTCGCCATGCTTACAGGAGATGTTTGACTCATGACCAATGAAAAACCAGAAGAGGCAATGACGTTTGGCGAATTACTGGCCTTCATTGCCGAGCAGCAGCGCCGGTTAACCGTACTGGAGAATGCCTTCGCCAGCCTCACCTTCTGTCTGGACGACCGTGCCAGCCAGTTACTGGTGCATAATCTGTTACTTGAAGCGCAAAACCAGAACTATGACGCACAGTTACAGCAGCATTTTGCCCGTCTGGCGGAGGAGATTCAGAAGCGTAATGGTCAGCTGCCCGCTGAGCCGCAAGCCTGAATTCAGACATTTTACCTCTCCCCTGACGGCCTAAAGTTTTATCCTTAAATAGCCGATAATCCTGTTGAAGTGATGCACCGGTAACACAATAAAATGCCCGACAGCGCGGGCGTTTTATTATTTGCCAAAAGCTCACTTTACGAAGCATTTATTTTGTTCTCTTTTTAATCGCCACACTTTTTCACTAATGCACTGTTAATTTCATGTTATAATTAACCCGCTAGTGCAAGTAACAGCCGCATTGAACCTCAAGAAGCACTTCGTTTAACGAGTAATAAGGAGGTTATAATGGACAGAAATAAAGACGTCATTCAGACTCATCCGCTGGTGGGATGGGATATCAGCACCGTTGACAGTTATGACGCCATGATGATCCGCCTGCACTCGCTATCATCGCAGGATCAGAAAGAAGAAGAAGCTGACGTGGGCCCAACATACTGGCTTACCACCGACGTAGCCAGACAGTTCATCTCTATACTCGAAGCTGGCATTGCAAAGATTGAGTCCACTGAGCAATACCTACGCGATAATCAAAAGCACTAATCTCTGCCATCGCGTGAAAGGGCACCCAACAGGGTGCCTTTTTCATGGGCCCTCTCTTTTGGTATGCTGTTGAAAAATTTCGCCGTTTTGCAGGAGTAGTGTCGTCATGATTTATGATCTGATTGTGGTGGGAAGTGGTTCAGTGGGCGCGGCTGCCGGGTTTTATGCGACTCAGGCGGGGTTATCGGTGCTGATGATCGACAGCGCCCATCCTCCTCATAATCAGGGAACACATCATGGCGAAACCCGCCTGATTCGCCATGCCTACGGCGAGGGCGAGCGGTATGTGCCGCTGGTGCTGCGCGCGCAGGCGTTGTGGGATGCGCTGGAGCGCCAGAGCGGCGAGCGCATTATGCATCGCAGCGGCATTCTTAATCTCGCCCCGCTCACCTCCTCCTTTATTCAAAACGTTATCGATAGCGCGAAAGCCTGGCAGCTGGATGTAAAGATCCTGCAGGCTGATGAAGTGCGCAAACGCTGGCCGCAGTTCAGCGTGCCGGATGGTTATATTGGCGTATTTGAACCCAACTCCGGTTTTCTGAAGTGTGAACAGGCGGTGCGCAGCTGGGTCCAGCTGGCAGAGCAAGCGGGCTGTGCGCAGCTGTTTAACTGCCCGGTCACTGAAATTGGTCGCGAGGGCGATTTGCAGCAGGTTACCACCAGTGATGGCGTCTTCCGCGCGCGTAAATTGCTGATCAGCGCCGGCACCTGGGTAAGCCAGCTGGTCAGCGATTTGCCTGTTACTCCGGTACGTAAAATTTTCGCCTGGTATCAGGCCGATGGGCGCTACAGCGAAAATAATCAGTTTCCGGGTTTTACCGTTGAGATGCCCAACGGCAGCCATTTCTACGGCTTCCCGGCGGATAACAATGCGCTGAAAGTGGGCCGGCACGATGGTGGTCAGCAGATGCAAACGCCAGCGGACCGCAAGCCGTTTGGCACGGTAGCGGCTGACGGCAGTGAAGCGTTCGGCTTCCTGCGTCAGTTCCTGCCCGGCGTTGGCGTCTGCCTGCACGGTGAAGCGTGCAGTTATGACAATACGCCCGATGAGGATTTCATCATTGATACGTTGCCAGGCGAACCAAACCGCTTAATCATCACCGGTCTCAGCGGCCACGGCTTTAAATTCGCCAGCGTTTTGGGTGAGCTGGCCAGTGAGTTTGCGCAGAATAAACCCTTCTCCTTTGATTTATCGCCCTTCTCATTAACGCGTTTTGCCTGAAATGGCGCCGCCGGTGCGTCTGACGCATCGGCTCCTTTACTTTTATTGACCGCCACTGACAAAAATTGACACTTGAGCCCGTTTTTTGCCGCATTTGGTGTAGTAATGTCCGGTATTTATTATTCCGTTGCCGGTACGTTACTGGCTATTCAGAAAAACTGAATTAAACCGCAAATTATTACCTCTTAATTCTGAACACGCGCTTTTGAATTTATAGAAAAGTAAGGCCGGTTGCTTTTTTATTTCAGGTTGTAGATTCTCATTACCACTTATTTCACTCATACGGCTTTATATTATGTGGCGCAATTCTCCACAGCACTATGGTGCGCTCACCCTGCTTTTACACTGGACAATGGCGCTGACTATTTACGGTATGTTTGTGCTGGGTTTATGGATGGTAGGTTTGGGATATTACGATGGCTGGTATCACAGCGCGCCGGAAATTCATAAAGGCATCGGTATTATCCTGTTTGCGGCACTGCTGCTGCGCCTGTGCTGGCGCGTGATATCCCCTGTGCCCGCACCGCTCGCCAGCTACTCTCCCACCGTCCGTCGTGCTGCAACGGCCGCACACGGCTTGCTCTACGTGTTGCTGCTGGTACTGCTGCTTAGCGGCTACCTGATTTCAACCGCTGACGGCAAGCCAATCTCTGTATTTGGCTGGTTTGAGGTGCCGGCACTGTTCAGCGGTGCCGGACAGCAGGCGGATCTGGCGGGCGATATCCATTTGTGGCTGGCCTGGAGCCTGGTACTGCTCTCTGCGCTGCACGCGCTGGCAGCACTGAAACACCATTTTGTCGATCGCGACACTACGCTAAAACGGATGCTCGGTTATCGCATCCCCTTAACCTCTGAAAAGGAGAAGTAACATGATCAGGAAAACCCTGCTGGCAGTGAGCGCGGCTGCGCTGCTGGCCACCAGCCTCAACGCCAGTGCGGCGGAGTATAAGTTTGATAAAGAGGGGCAGCATGCGTTTGTCCAGTTCCGCATTCAGCATTTGGGTTACAGCTGGTTATACGGCAGCTTTAAAGATTTCGATGGCGGCTTTACCTTTGATGAAGCCAATCCGTCCGCAGATAAAGTCAACGTAACCATCAATACCACCAGCCTGGATACTAATCATGCCGAGCGTGATAAACATCTGCGCAGCGCTGATTTCCTCAACACGGCAAAATTCCCGCAAGCGACATTCACCTCAACGGAGGTAAAAAAAGAGGGTAAAGATTATAAAATCACCGGTAATCTGACTCTTAACGGTGTGACGAAACCTATCACGCTTGATGCGCACCTGATGGGCGAAGGCAAAGATCCGTGGGGCGGTTACCGTGCTGGTTTTGAAGCGAGCGGCGAAGTGGTACTGAAAGAGTTTAATATCAGCAAAGATTTGGGTCCGGCTTCACAGAAGGCCGAGCTGATTATTTCCGTAGAGGGCGTGCGTCAATAACGGAATCAGCCTGACGCAATGTGTTGCGTCAGGCTATGTTGCATTAATTTTTATCCGGCGCAGGAATTGCCATGGTCATGTTTAGCAGGCCACGCGACTTATTAAACACCTTGTTGCCGTTCTCACGGCCGGCGCGACGGGCGCGCTGCTCTTCCGGTGAGAGTTTCGCCTCTTCCATGCAGATTGGACTACAGCAGTTGTGATACTTCTCAGCACAGCTCGGGCACTGAATAAACAGCAGATGGCAACCGTCATTGACGCAGTTGGTGTGGCTGTCGCACGGCGTGCCGCACTGATGGCAGCTGGAGAGAATATCCTCCGTGATGCGCTCGCCCATACGCTCATCGAATACAAAGTTTTTACCTTTGAAGCGCACCGGTAAACCCTGCTCACGCGCGCGGCGCGTGTACTCAATGATCCCGCCTTCGATGTGATAAACGTCATCAAAGCCGTTGTGCTTCATCCACGCACTGGCCTTCTCACAGCGAATCCCGCCGGTGCAGTACATGACGATCTTTTTATCTTTTTGATCCTGCAACATATCCACGGCCATCGGCAGCTGATCGCGGAAGGTATCGGCCGGCACTTCCAGCGCATTATCAAAATGGCCCACTTCGAACTCATAGTGGTTGCGCATATCCACAAATACCGCATCAGGATCGTCCAGCAGTGCGTTAACCTGGTCCGCTTTCAGGTAGTTACCGACGTTACTGGCATCAAAGCTGCTGTCGTCAATACCGTCAGCCACGATGCGGTCGCGCACTTTCAGGCGCAGCACCCAGAAGGATTTGCCGTCATCATCCAGCGCGATGTTCATGCGCAGGTTATCCAGCGCCGGATCAAAGGCATAGAGCATCGCTTTCATCGCCTCAAAGCGACTGGCAGGTACGCTGATCTGGGCATTGATCCCTTCATGCGCCACGTAAACGCGGCCAAAGACTTTAAGCTGGGTTAATGCGATATAGAGACGATCGCGGAAGGCCCGTGGATCGGCAATCTGGAAATATTTATAAAAAGAGACTGTGGTACGCGGCTCGGTCTCGGCCAGCATACGATCTTTCAGCTCTTTATTGGAAACGAGGTTGTGTAACACTGGCATGGTGAACACCTGTTAGCAATCAGAGAAATTTAGCGCGCACATGATACCTGAATTACACAGGATGCAAAGTCCCTGGTGCAATTCTCCTGCCGATGAGAGGTAAGTACGTTTTTCTGCGCTATGATTGCAGTTTCGTGCGCAAACATGCTGCTGTGCGCCTGACTGCAGGCGATGGCGGATTTCAGTCAGCGAGAAAAAATGGCATAATCGCGCCAAATAACAGAAACCGGACTCTCTGGCACAAGACGCAGGATACTGACATTTCCATGACGCAACTTCCGCAATTTTCCCGTGAACTTCTTCATCCGCGCTACTGGCTGACGTGGATTGGCATCGGTTTTCTCTATCTGCTGGTCCTGCTGCCCTATCCTGTGCTGCACACCATTGGCTGCGGACTGGGGCGCATCGCCATGCGGTTTATGACGCGTCGCGTAGAAGTTGCGCAGCGCAATCTGGCGCTGTGCTTTCCGGATATGCCCACCAGCGAGCGTACCTCGATGGTAAAACACAATTTTGAGTCAGTCGGTATGGGGCTGATCGAGACCGGCATGGCGTGGTTCTGGCCAGACTGGCGCATCCGTAAATGGGTAGCCACCAGCGGACTGGAGCATGTGGCGAACGCCCTGGCGGAGAAGCGCGGCATTTTGCTCATCGGCATGCACTTCCTCACGCTGGAGCTGGGCGCACGCGTTTTCGGCATGCACAATCCGGGAATTGGCGTCTATCGCCCGAACGACAATAAACTGCTCGACTGGCTGCAAACCTGGGGCCGGATGCGCTCCAACAAGAGCATGCTGGATCGTAAAGACCTGAAAGGCATGATTCGCGCCATGAAGAACAACGACATCATCTGGTACGCGCCCGATCACGATTACGGCCCGCGCAGCAGCGTGTTCGCCCCGTTCTTCGCCGTGCAGGAGGCTGCCACCACAACCGGTACCCATATGCTGATCCGCCTCGGCAACCCCAGCGTGATACCGTTCCTGGCGCGCCGTCTGCCGAACGCGCGCGGCTACGAGCTGAAGATGATGCCGGACATCCGCGCGAAGTTCTCTCTGGAGAGCGAGCTGGATACCGCTACCGTGATGAACAAGGTGGTAGAAGAGACTGTGCTGCTGGCACCGGAACAGTATATGTGGCTGCACCGCCGTTTCAAAACACATCCGGAAGGTCAGCCTTCACGCTATTGATGTGGCGCGGAGCACAACCTGTGCTCCGCCTCTTACTCTCTGCGCACGGTTACAACAGCGTTGAGACTGCAATCCGATTAATCCTGGCGAGATAAAAACGAAGCTGCGGTGCCATTTTTTTTCAGACAACAGCAGCAAATTCTCTCTGTAAGGATCAATTATTTTATGCTTTCCGGCGGAATAGAATAATAACGCGCTACCTTTAATAAGCTATTTCGTTATTCGCTAAAGTCTGCTTTATCATTCACGTTACTCTGCTGCGGTCCTGTTTTACTTTAAATCCAGGCCTTTTCCTATTTAACAATGCTTGATGATGTGAGCCTGCTAATCAATGCAATAAAATTAACTGAATAAACAGAGGGTTGCTCTGATATCTTCGTCACATATTCTTTTTAACTTCAAGAGAACATTTCTTTATGCATTTCTGGAATTGGTTCATGAAATCGATTGCAGTTAATTTCGGAAGCGACAGTTATTTAATAACTGCACATTTAAAAATTATAAAAAGATTACACACAGCATATCTCTCAGGACACATAATATGAATAAAGGCATCTATTACTACGTAACGATCGCTACCGATCAGGAAGGTTATCACTTACTGCATCGGCAAGAGTGTAAACGTCTGCCCGCTAAGCAGGACATGATATTTATCGGCACGCTCTATAATTTAAATCAGGCGTTATCGACCGCGCGCATTAATTTTAAAAAGGTGAAGCCCTGTATTAAATGCTGTATTCGTTATTCGTCGCCGGTTATTCGTGAATCTGTCCGCCCGGTACATCACTTTCCGCAAAAAATGATTTAGCCGGATCGGGCGGATGGTTTTTATCCATTCGCCCGCTCTTTGTCGCTCCCTGCCCTGCGCGCCGCGATTTTTCGTCTATCCTTCTGAGAAATCCCCTTTAAACAGACACGGAGTTGATGATGAGCCTGTTCAGTACCTTAGAAGAAGCGATTGAAGCTGCACGCGAAGAGTTCCTTGCCAGCCAGCCGGATGTGGCCGAAGAGGATGCCAGCGTTAGCCAGTTTGCGCTGCAGAAGTACGTTATGCAGGATGGCGATATCATGTGGCAGGCAGAGTTCTTTGCCGATGAAGATGAACAGGGTGAGTGCCTGCCGATATGCAGTGGTGAAGCCGCGCAGGCGGTGTTTGATGGCAACTTCGATGAGATCGAACTGCGCCAGGAGTGGCAGGCGGAAAATACTCTGCACGAATGGGATGAGGGTGAGTTCCAGCTGGAGCCGCCGCGTGACCTTGAAGAGGGTGAAGCCGCAGCGCAAGAGTGGGAAGACGACAACAGCCCGTCTGATAACCGGGCGTAATTTATTCGTACGGGCCGTGATGGGCATCTACCGGCAGTAGCAGGGTGTCCATCACCAGCGAAAGCGGCAGATCAAGGATGGTCAGCACGCGCCATGGCCCGTCGCGCACATCCCACTGTACGCCGGGATAGTATTGATTGCCGTGCCCCTGTCCGGGAAGCGTGCGGCTAATGATGCTACCGCAGCCGCTCAGCAGCAGCATCGCAGCACACAGGGCAATTGATTTCATGAATGGATTCACAATCTGTACTCACAATGAACTGGCGCCAGTTTACCCGCCACACCAGAAAAAGGTATATCCCGGCGCGTAAAGATTGTGTCAGGCAACGCTTCGCTCCACGCTGCACTGCTTAACGCACGGTCGGGAAAATGAGACAAAAAAAAGCGGCATCTCTGCCGCTTTTTCCATACTGCCGGTCATCAGGTACGCTGAGGCAGCGCCTGAGGGTTCAGCTTCAGCTTCTGATAGCTTTCAACCCACTGATGGTACTTCCCGGCACTCTCCCACAAACGTGAATGCACGCGCGCCAGTACTACCGGGTCGCTAATCAGCTGCAAACGCTGCTCGCGATTCAGCTTCTCCGGCGCATCGCTCAATGCCTGATCGACACGGCGATCGCGTGCGTGATCCAGCAAGGTGCTCTGCTTATGGCGTGATGTTGCCATGGCCGTCGCCAGCGCATTAAACGCCGGGTTGAACAGCGCGTGCATAAAGCCGTTTTTCAGTGCACGTTCGCGGTTCAGCTGCAGATAGTGGTCAGTATCAACCAGCTCTTTCGGCGGCTCAAACTCTTCCGGAATCAGGAACAGCTTCGCTTTGCGACTCTTCAGGCCGACCGTTGCCCGGCTGGACATCACCGAAACGAATGGCGACAGAATCAGTGAGAACACGATGGGTGACAGCCACCACAGGAAGTTGAGATCCAGCACGCCCATACCGACTGCCCAGACAATACCCAGCAGCATCTGTGAGCCGTGACGGCGGAACGCTTCACTCCACGGCGTAGCATCATCGTCACGCTGTGGAGAGTTCCACACTACTTCCCAGCCGAGGAAGGCGCTAACCACAAACACGGTGTGGAACAGCATACGCACCGGCGCCAGCAGCACGGAGAACAGCATCTCCAGCAGCAGCGAGACAAACAGACGGAACGCCCCACCATACTCTTTCGCCCCTTTACACCAGATCAACACGACGCTGAGCAGCTTCGGCAGGAACAGCAGCACCAGCGTGGTCGAGAACAGCGCAATCGCCAGATCGGGACGCCACTGCGGCCACACCGGGAACAGCTGGCGCGGCTGCAGGAAGTAGGTCGGCTCCATTAGCGTATGTACCACCTGCAGCGCAGTAGAGAGCGCCAGGAACATAAACCACAGCGGTGCGGAGAGATAGGACATAACGCCGGTCAGGAACACCGCACGGTGCACCGGGTGCATGCCTTTTACCAGGAACAGGCGGAAGTTCATCAGGTTACCGTGGCACCAGCGACGGTCACGCTTGAGCTCATCCAGCAGATTCGGTGGCAGCTCCTCATAGGAACCCGGCAGATCGTAAGCGATCCACACGCCCCAGCCCGCACGGCGCATCAGGGCCGCTTCTACGAAGTCGTGCGACAGAATCGAACCGGCAAACGAACCCTCGCCGGGCAGCGGTGCCAGCGCACAGTGCTCAATAAACGGCTGCACGCGAATAATGGCGTTATGGCCCCAGTAGTGCGATTCGCCCAGCTGCCAGAAGTGCAGACCGGCCGTAAACAGCGGACCATACACGCGCGTAGCGAACTGCTGGCAGCGTGCATAGAGCGTATCCATTCCCGATGCTTTCGGCGAAGACTGGATAATCCCGGCGTTCGGGTTAGCTTCCATCATGCGCACCAGGCCGCTCAGGCACTCACCGCTCATGACGCTATCGGCGTCCAGCACAACCATGTAGCTGTAGTTGCTGCCCCAGCGACGGCAGAAGTCATCGATGTTGCCGCTTTTACGCTTCACGCGACGACGACGGCGGCGATAGAAGATCTTGCCGGCTCCGCCCACATCACGCACCAGCTCCATCCACGCTTTCTGCTCGGCAATGGCGATATCGGCATCGTAGCTGTCGCTCAGGATGTAGACATCAAAGTGCTCCGCATTGCCGGTGCGCTTCACCGATTCCCATGTCGCGCGCAGCCCCGCAAACACGCGCTCCACGTCCTCATTGCAGATCGGCATGATCAGCGCAGTGCGGTGGTCCGGGTTCAGCGGCTCATCGCCGGTGGTAGAGTAAGAGATGCTGTACTTGTCGCGGCCAATCAGCAGCTGCAGGAAGCCCATCAGCGCGGTCCAGAAACCGGCCGAGACCCAGCAGAACAGGATGGCAAACAGGAACAGGATCCCGGTTTGCAGGATGTACGGCAGAATCAACTCCACCGACTGTAGCCAGTTCTGGTTAAACAGCTCGACGGGATCGAGCAGCGTCCAGCCCTGATACGGCAGAATAGTCTTCATGTACCAGGTTGCGACCACGGTCTGCAAAATGGTCAGAATCAGCAGCACGTAGCGACGCATTGAGCCGACATGACGCCACTTATCTTCCGCCCTCTGTTCTTCAACCGTGGCATAACGCGGATTAGCCTTCTGTCCGCGCAGCGAATCCCAGGCGCGCGCAATCGGGTTGGTGCGCCAGGCTTCCGGGAACATCAGCGAACGCTTTACGGGCGGCATCGCCTTCAGCGTGGTGCGATCAAGATAATCCTTACTGAGCTGCTGACCGCCGGCAAGGGAGTCCGGCCAGGCCATCTCAACCCGGGATGAGACCGATTGCAGCGGCGCATCATCCGGGCGTTCGCTGGCGGCAATATCATGCCCCAGCAGCGTATGGATCGCGTGGAACGCCTGCGCGTTCTGCAGCGAGGCGCTGAGACGCGCGCGCCCTGCCGCATCAAGCGGCAGCGCCTCCACGTATGATTGAGGTAAAAAAGTCGATTTATTCATTGGCAGGTAACTGATAGCTCCAGGTTTCCGTCAATGTCTTGTCGCCGCTCACCAGCGCCGCACGCATTTCGGTCGGCTGCTTGTTATCTTTCACGCGCAGACGCAACACCAGACGCCAGCCTTTGGTCACCGGATTGTAGCGAACGCTCTGCTCCACCACGTCAGCGTTATTGCCTACGCTAACCTGCGGTGCAACCTGCGTATCTTCCGGCAGCGTGCTCATCTCTTTACCGGTAAAGTCAACGGTGAAAGCGATAGAGCCGTCAGGCTGACGCACCAGATTTGACTGCTTCACATCGCCAGCGGAACGCAGCGTATCCTTCACCCAGGCGACATCATCCTGGTGCAGCTGATTCTCATCACGTGTGAAGTGCAGGCGATACTGGAAGTTCATCTCTTTGCCCGGCTCTGGCAGGCTCTCCGGCGTCCAGAACGCAACGATGTTGTCGTTGGTTTCGTCGGCAGTTGGAATCTCAACCAGCTCTACACGGCCTTTGCCCCAGTCACCCTGTGGCTCAACCCAGCCGCTCGGACGCAGATCGTAACGATCGTCAAGATCCTGGTAGTGGCTGAAATCGCGGCCGCGCTGCAGCAGGCCAAATCCTTTTGGATTTTCCACGGTAAAGGTGCTTACCGCCAGGTGGCGCGGGTTATTAAGCGGACGCCAGATCCACTCGCCGTTACCGGCGTGGATCGACAGACCGTTTGAGTCATGCAGCTCCTGACGGAAATTGCTGACCGGCGAAGGCTGATTAGCGCCGAACAGGAACATGCTGGTCAGCGGTGCCACGCCAAGCTTGCCAACGTTATCGCGCAGATAGATTTTAGACTGCACATCAACGGTCGAGGCTTTGCCCGGTTTAATAGTGAAGCGGTATGCACCGGCAGCACGCGGCGAATCCAGCAGCGCATAGATCACCAGCTGTTTGTCCTGCGGTTTCGGACGCTGGATCCAGAACTCTTTAAAGCGCGGGAACTCTTCGCCCGATGGCAGCGCGGTATCGATAGCCAGACCACGCGCGGAGAGACCATAAACCTGGCCTTCACCGATGACGCGGAAATAGCTTGCGCCCAGGAAGCTGGAAATTTCGTCGTCTTTACCCTTTTTATTCAAAGGATAGAGAACCTTAAACCCGGCAAAGCAAGGTTTTTAACGGCATCGGCATCGTGCTTAACGTTGCCGAAGTTGAAATAATCAGGGTTATATTTGATTTCACGGACGGACGACGCGGTAACCTCATTGATTTTTACCGGCGTGTCGAAATACATCCCCTGATGATAGAATTCGAGCTTAAACGGCGTACGCAGTTTGCCCCAGTATGCTTTGTCGTGGTTAAACTGGATCTGCTGATAATCAGCAAATTTCATTTCACGAAACTGAGAGGGTAAATTGCTTTTTGGCGCTTCAAAACCTTTTCCTGCCAGTGTCTTAGCCTGTTTCGCCACATCATCAATAGTAAACGCCCAGCTGTTGTTGGCGTACAACGCCAGCAGAACTGCAGCACTTGTCCAGCGCATCTTCACCAGCCCGCCTTTATTTTTCACTTTAGTCAGCACATCCCCCCCTTTCGTGTGCTTAGATCAAACCCATTTATCTTAAAGGATTATTCGGTTTTCCGACAGCTTATGTAAAAGATTGTTCCGCTGATTCGTAAGCCAAAAGTGTACTTTTCAGATAATTAAACCCGGAAGATCAAGAACCAGATTCACCTGATAGTATACGCTGTTTACAGCCGCCAGAATTTGAGCCGGCATAATCCGGTTTCAGGGTGAAACCGGCAAGTAAACTGACCAACCGGAAGCTTATGAGTTCAGCAAAACCCGAACGTGAATATTTTCTCGACTCGATTCGAGCCTATTTAATGCTGTTGGGCGTGCCATTTCACGTCTCCCTGATTTACTCCACCCAACGCTGGTCGGTAAACAGCCATGATGCTTCGTTGTGGCTGACGGTGTTTAATGATTTTATTCACGCCTTCCGCATGCAGGTGTTCTTTGTTATTTCAGGCTATTTTTCCTACATGCTCTACCTGCGCTATCAGCCAAACCGCTGGCTGAAGGTGCGCATGGAGCGTGTGGGCATACCACTGCTTACTGCCGTGCCGCTCATTACGCTGCCGCAGTTTTTCCTGCTGAAAAATCTCACGGATAAGGTCGGCGACTGGTCACGCTTCTCTCTGTACGAGAAGTACAACGCACTGATGTGGGATCTGATTTCACATCTATGGTTTTTGCTGGTGCTGGTGATCCTCACTGCGCTGGGCATGCTGACGTTCCGCTGGCTGCGCCAGCAGCAGCACCGTATCGATTATCATCAGGTTGGCTGGGGCAAACTGACGCTGGCGCTGCTGGCTTACGCCCTGCTATGGTGCGCCTTCCGCCGCATAATCTTCTACTTTGCGCCGGCCCTGCTGATGGATGGTCTGTTCAGCATCGCCGTGATGCAATCCCTGTTCTTCCTGCCGTTCTTTATGCTGGGCGCGCTGAGCTGGAAACATCCGGCCCTGAAGGCGCTGTTTGTGCGCTTTAATCCGGTGATGTGCTTTGGGGCCATTGTGGTCTTTATCGCGTACTGCCTGAATCAGCGCTACAGCAGCGGTGAAGGGTGGCTGTATGAGATGGATGCGCTTATCTCTACGCTGATGGGATTGTGCATGCTGAATGTCTGCTTCAGCTTTGGTCACAAGCTGCTGAACAGCCATTCGCCCCGCATCATGTATCTGGTGAATGCTTCGCTGTTTATCTATCTGGTGCACCACCCACTCACTATCCTGTACGGTATTTTCGTCACTCCGCACATCAGCAACAATACGCTGGGCTTTTTCACCGGCCTGGTAATGGTGTTCGGTATCGCCTTTTTACTGTACGAAATCCATCTGCGTATTCCGCTGCTGCGTTTTCTGTTTTCAGGCAAACCTCAGCAGCCGAAGTAACGGAATGAATGGCGGCCCTGACCGGTCGCCAGCCATCCCGCAGCCTTACAGCAGCCACTCTACCGGCAGCCGCCACACTAACCTGACCAGCAAACGCTGCAGCCACGTACACTGCGGCTCATGTTTATGCACCACTTCGCCGGTTTCATCACCGTACTCCACCCAGTTAACCCGGCCCCACTTATCCAGCCGCAGTGCCCAGGCGCGATCGCGCATGCCGTGACTAAAGCGCTGATGCGTCTGCTGCGCCAGCGCTTCACTCTCAATCACCAGCCCCATCTCGGTATTCAGCACCGCTGAGCGGGGATCAAAGTTAAATGAGCCAATAAACACCTTGCGGTTATCGACGGTGAAGGTCTTCGCGTGCAGGCTGGAACCTGAGTTACCGGTCAGGCCGCGATCGTGTGGGGCGTCGCCGGCCCTGGCCTGCGGTTTCAGTTCATACAGGGCGATACCGTGACGTAATAGCTTCTTACGCCAGCGCGCGTAGCCGGCATGCACAATCGAGACATCATTCGCAGCCAGCGAATTAGTCAGAATGGCAATTTTTACGCCGCGCCGTTTCAGCGTTAACAGCTGCGCGACGCCGGCACGCGTTGGCACAAAATAGGCCGAGATAATATCGAACTGCTGCTGGGGCGTGCCGATAACCTCCAGCATGCGCTGCGGCAGCAGGCTGCGGCGGCGCGCTTTGCCCAGGCCTTTACGCGGATCGTCGCTCAGCAGCCGCGTATGCGCCCAGGTCATGTCGAGTGCGCCCTGCGCCATCTGGCTGACAAAGGGCGATCTCTCCAGCCGCGCCAGATAGCGCTGCACCGGTTCACTGTGCTGCCACTCGGGCGGCAAGCGCACGGCCTCAGCGCTCCCGGCATCAATATCCACCACGCTGCGCAGCGGTGAGACCGCTTTACTGTGCCAGTAGCGTTCAAAGTCGTCGGTTACCTCTGCAACGACCGGACCGATGGCCAGCACATCCAGATCGGTAAACAGCGGCTCATTGCCGGTGCCAAAATATTCATCCCCAATATTGCGACCGCCCACCAGCGTCACCGCGCCGTCTACCGTCAGGCTTTTGTTGTGCATGCGGCGGTTAAGGCGGGCAAAGTCAGTCAGATAGCCCAGCGCCCGCAACGTACGGAATGAGAAGGGGTTGAACAGACGCACCGCGATATTGGGATGGCGATCGAGTTCAGCCAGCGTGTCATCCAGTCCCGGAGTGTTGTTATCATCCAGCAAAAGACGTACCCGCACGCCGCGCTGGGCAGCATCGAGTAACGCGCTGAACAGTAACCGGCCTGACATGTCGTTGTGCCAGATGTAGTACTGCACATCAATGGTGTGCTGCGCCATGCCCATTAATAGATAACGGGCGGCAAACGCATCCAGCCCATCATTCAGCGGATGGATACCGCTCAGATCCGGATGCTGCGCACACTGCTGCTCTACACTTTGTCGTAATTCATCGCGCGGACGCTCATCGGGCCGCTGCGTTGCCGCTTCGCTCATTGTTAATCCCTGACTGGGCTGACGTTATTATTATTGGTAGCAACTGCACCGGTTCGCAATCGGAGCCTTCCGCTTCCGCTCCCTGGTGCACCGTTAATTTAGTCTAGACTTAGCCAGGCGTTCTGCATGCAGCGTTCACCGTGAGGAGAGGATTATGACTCAGCTATCCCCGCGCCATCGGCCCCACCTGTTTCGCAGCTTTTTTCAGGGCAGCTTCCCCTGCTCTACCGCCTGTCGCAGCGGCGGGCGACGGATTGATATGGTGATCAGCAGCGGTCATGACATGCTGCTGGAGCGAGATTACGCCTCGCTGGCGCAGTTAGGCCTGCACACGGCGCGTGATGGCGCACGCTGGCACCTGATTGAAGCCACGCCCAATGCGTATGACTGGCGCAGTTTCCTGCCGATGGTGCACGCGGCGGCGCGGCACAATATGCAGATCATCTGGGAGCTGGCGCACTTCGGCTATCCCGATCATCTGGATATCTGGAAAGCACCGTTCGTGGATCACTTTGGACGCTTTGCCCGGGCAATGGCGCAGCTGATGCGCGATGAGGGCATTGAGCAGCCCTTTTTCACCCCCATCAACCAAATCTCCTTCTGGTCATGGGCCGGGGCCGATGTCTCCTGGCTTGATCCCTATGCCAGTGAACGCGGCCGCGAGCTAAAGCGCCAGCTGGTGCGCGCGTCGCTGGCGGCGATGTATGCGATTCGCGAGGTCTATCCTGACGCGCGTTTCGTCCTGACCGATCCGCTGGTGCAGATCGCTGCCGATCCTGATAACCCCGACAGCAAGCCATACGCGGATAGCCAGCATCAGGCGCAGTTCGAGGCCTGGGACTGGCTGGCCGGACGGAGCGCGCCGGAGCTGGGCGGACGTGAAGATTTTCTCGATATTCTAGGCCTCAACTACTACCCGGATAATCATTGGTTCTTCTCCGGCGCCACTATTCCGCCCGATCACGCGCACTATCAGCCGCTGCATCGCCTGTTGCTGCAGTGCTGGCAGCGCTATCAGCGCCCGCTGCTGCTGGCAGAGACCGGCGCAGAGGGTGATGCGCGAGCGCCATGGTTACGTCATATCAGTGAAGAAGCGCGACTGGCGCTGGAACAGGGTGTGGCGCTGGAGGGCGTTTCCCTCTATCCGGTGATTGAGTATCCGGCGTGGGCTGACGATCGCCGCTCACCGGGAGCGCTGCTGGGTTTAGGCGATGCCAATGGCAACCGTACGCTGCATGAAGCGCTGGCGCTGGAGCTGCGCAGCCAGCAGATTAAGTGGCAGAACCGCCAGCAGGATTAAGTTTGTTGAGTCGTACGTGGGACAGACGGGCAGGTTTGTACATCCAGCCCGGAATCGGCAGGCTGCCGCACATCGGTTAACCAGGTCATGGTGAAGAGGAACACGACGCCAATTAAACAGGCAGAAAGCAGGCCGATAATTGCAATCAGTTTGTCATCGCGGGATTCCATCGACATCTCCTTGCGGGCCTACGCTGCAGGCCTCAGCTCATCCATAGCGTTATGATCAGGACAAAGATTATAAGCGTCACCGATGTCACTGCAAGCACCACAATGGCGAAGTGCGCGTCATCAAGCGGCTGGCGTAAAGGTTCGTCATGATCGTCGGGTGAATGCATGGTGACTCAATAGCAAAAGGCGAGTTTCTCAGCAGGATTGCCGCACAGAGTGTAATGGAATAGTGATTAAGTTACAGAATTATTTCGCTATGCAATGACAGCGGCGCGTCAGGCTACGCCGCTGTCGGTTGCTCAGAAGTCGTAGCTCATGCTGACTTTGAGCGTACGCGGATCGCCCTGCGCCAGGTAGGTGCCGGTATCGTCCACATTCGACCAGTATTTCTCATTGGTGACGTTCTCAACGCCCACGCGCCATACCATATCATTCTGATTAACCTTCATGCGGTAGCGCACGCCAAGATCCAGCGTTGTGTAGCTATCCAGCTTCAGGGTATTGGCAGAGTTAGCGTATTGTGAACCGCTGTGGTTGAGCAGCGCCGTGGCCGTCAGCCCCTCGATCGGTTTGATGTCATACTCAGCGCCCAGCACGTAAGTGTAGCGCGGTACGCCAATAGCCTGTTTACCGTCATAAGTGCCGCCGTTGGTTCTCTTCATCACCGGATCGATCCAAGTCGCGCTGGCATTCAGGCGCAGCCCCAGCACCGGCTCGCCGAACACATTGGCTTCCAGGCCGCGATGGCGCTGTTCACCGTCCATCACATAGACATTGTCACTGTTGATGATGCCGGAGGGTTTCTGAATCTCAAACAGACCCAGCGAGCCACCGATGCGGCCAAAATCGGTTTTCACGCCAATTTCATTCTGCTTCGAGTGAGCCACGCCCGTGACGGTACCGTAGTTAACCGCATCTTTAGGCGCGGTTTCACCCGGCTGCAGCGCTTCGGTGTGGTTAGCGTAGAACGCAACCTCTTTCCACGGCTTATACACCACGCCGTAGGTCGGCATCCAGCGGTCGTTGGTATAGCGCGAGTCGACGTTCTCGGCACCCGTGTTGTAGTTATAGCTGCGCACCACTACTTTCTGATGACGCGCACCCACGGTAAACAGCAGCGTATCGTCAAATAAGCCCAGCGTATCGCTCAGCAGATATCCCTGCGTACGGGTGCGTGAAGTGGTAAGCGGATCGGAGAATTTGCCGCCCGCGAACGTCGCGGCGGGCTCTGCCACATCGCCGCTGTTGTAAATATTAAACGGCGTGCCGACCAGCGACATGTTGTAGGCGTTTTTTGCATTTGTGGTGAGCGCAGAGTAGCCCACGTTGACTTTGTGGCTGACCCATCCCGTATGGAAATCACCGCGCAGGCCAACCATACCGCTCATGTTGTCCTGAATGCGGTTGGAGTAGAAGCTGCTGATGCTGCCGTCACCGTTACTGTTCGTAATGGTGGGCGCGCCGTAGTTACCGGTTTCATGCGCGTGCTGCGCACCAAGCCCGGCATAGGCTGTCCAGCTGTCGGTAATATCGTACTCCGCTTTGGCCATGCCAAACTCAGATTCCATATCGCTGTACACCCATTTCTGGCTGTAGTTGTGCGAATTGGACGGTACGGCCGGGATGACGCCCGCGCCGGCAAATTTCACCCCTTGCAAACCGCCGTGGAAGCTCTTTTTCTGGTAACCCACATCCAGTGAGGTCCGCAGCCGATCGCCACGGTAATCAAGCCCTACGGAGGCAGCCGTGGTACGTTTCTTCTCACCGTCAACGCCGGTTTCGCCTTCACGGTGTACCGCATTCAGGCGTACACCAAACTGATTGTTATCGCCGAAGCGGCGTCCCACATCCAGCGTGCCGCCGACCTGTGATGAAGAGGTGTAATCAACGCCAACGCGCGTAATGGGCGCCTCTTCCGCATGTTTTGGCTCCAGGTTGATCATACCGCCGACGCCCGATGAGGCCGCACCGTTTACCAGACTGTTCGCGCCTTTAAAGATCTCGACGCGATCAATGAGCGAAGCATCCATCACCTGACGCGGCACAACGCCCGCTAACCCGCCGTACGTCATATCGTCGCCGTCGAGCTCAAAGCCGCGAATGCGGTAGCTCTCAGCAAAGTTGCCGTAGCCTTTAACGTTTTGTACGCCCGCATCGTTACGCACTACATCAGCAATGGTTTGCGCCTGCTGGTCCTGAATCATCTTTGAGGTGTAGCCGATCACATTGAACGGCACATCCATGGCGTTCTGCTCACCGAGCATGCCGAGACGGCCGCCGTGTGCAATCTGTCCGTCAAGGAAAGCCGGCACTACATCATTACCGCCGGGCCTGAAATCGCTCTCTGGCGTGGCGGTTACGGTAAGCGCCTGCTGCTCTTTTTGAGTGGTGTTGGTGTGAGTTGTTGCAGCCATCACTGGCAAACAACCGGCGCTAACCATTACAGCCAGCAGCGTCGGTTTCAGTCCGGGATTGAAAGGCGGTTTGCGCATGGATATCCCCTAATGCAAAACATACTGAGAATCATTATTATTGCTGTTTGCGATTATGCGGGGTGCGGTGCTAAATGCAAGCGAAATCCTGCAGGGAGAGATCATGAGCGTTCGCCACTGATGGCGAACGTTAATGTGGGTATCCTGGTTTTAGCCGAATGTAAGGCGATCGGTTACTGCGGTACGGCCCTCAACCCTGCCAGCCGCCGCCCAGCGCGCGGTAGAGATCGATCTGCGCCAGCAGCAGCGTATTTTTCACGGAGACAATATTGAGCTGCGTCGTGAACAGCGTGCGCTGCGCATCGAGTTCATCAAGATAAGAGGCGTAACCGTTCTGATAGCGGTTATGGGCAATACGGTACGCTTCAGCCACAAAGCGCGCCTGCTGCTCCAGCTCGGTAAGCTGCTGCTCACTGCGGCGAATGGCATCCATTGCGTCATCCACTTCCGAGAAGGCGTTGCGCACCACTTTTTCATAGCCGTAAAGCGCCTGATTGCGCGAGGCCATCGCCACGTCAACCTGCGCGGTGAGCGCTTCACGATTGAGTAACGGCGCCAGCACGCTCCCGCCTATGCTCCACAGACGGAACGGATTTGCCAGCAGCTCATGCAGATGACTACTTTGCAGCGTGCCGCTGGCGGTCAGGTTGAGCGATGGCAACAGCTGAGCCTTCGCCGAGTCCAGCGAGGCATCGGCGGCCAGCAGCTGGCGCTGCGCCTGCACGATATCCGGGCGACGATTCAGCAGCTGCGAGGGCAGCAGCGCCGGCAGCGTCTGCGGCCGGATATGATCAAACTGGCTATTGCGCGCAATGGCGCGCGGATTCATCCCTACCAGCACGCTTAGCGCGTTCTCCTGCTGCTCAATCTGATGCTGCAACTGCGGCACCTGCGCTTTGGCGGTTTGATACTCTGAGGCGGCATGCATCCACTCGAGCCGGGAGGTGTAACCCGCCTCAAACTGACGCTGCGCCAGCTTAAGCGAGTTCTCCCGCGTTGCCAGCGTCGCTTCGGTCACGCGCAGCTGCTCATCCAGCGCGCACAGGCTGAGATAGCCGGAGGCTACCGAACTGGCTACGGTCAGTTCTGCCGCAGACGCTGCGGCGCGTTGCGCATCCAGCGTAGCCTGCGTGGCGCGGATGCTGCTACTGCGGCTGCCCCACAAATCGACGTCGTAGCTTGATTGCAGCAGTCCCTGAAACACTGCGCTCTCATAGGGCTCTCCGGTCGCGGATGAGAGCGCACGCTGATGCGTCGCCGCCACGCCCGCAGAGAGCGTCGGGAAGTTATCGCCCTGTGCGGCACGCAGCTGAGCACGGTATTGATCGACGCGGGAGCGGGCGATCAAGATATCGCTGTTGTGCTGCAGCGCCTGCTCCACCAACCGGTTAAGCTGATTATCACCAAAAGCTTGCCACCACTGCGCCTCCGGCGCGGCGTGCGGCCCGACCTGCTGCCGCCAGCTATCCGGAATCGGTAGAGACGATGGCGCTCTCTCCACCTCCGTGGCGCAGCCGCTCAGCATCAGCGCGCTAAGCGAGGCCAGCAGTAGCCGCTTCATGGCGCATCCTTGTGCGGTTCAGCCGCAGTATCAATGTTCACTTCCACAGACATACCGGGGCGCAACTGCTGCAGGTCATCACCCAGAATTCTGATCCGTACCGGAATACGTTGGGCAATTTTGACAAAGTTACCGGTGGCGTTATCCGGCGAAATGGCGCTGAACTCTGAACCGGCCGCGGGCGAAATAAACTCAACGCGGCCATCAAAGCGTCTCCCCTCCAGCGCGTCCACGCGGATGGTCACCGGCAGGCCGGGACGCACCCGCGCCAGCTGCGTCTCTTTGAGGTTAGCGATAATCCATTTGTTATCCGGAACGACAGAGGTCAGGCGCGTGCCAGCGGTAACCCAGGTTCCCTTGCGTACTGAAAGCTGCCCCAGCTGGCCGCTGTCCGGCGCAATAATCCGCGTGTTCGCCAGATCGATCCGGGCCAGCTCCAGGGCGGCTTTCGCGCTGGCAACGTCACCCTCCAGCGAGGCGCGATTGACGATGACCGTTTGCAGATTCTGCTGCGACACGGCCACCTGCGCTTCCGCCTGACGCATCTGCGCCTGGCCCTGCGCATTGGCGGCGCGTGATGCATCGCGCTCGCGTACCGAGAGCGAGCCGTCAGCAGCCAGATTTTCCACACGTTTGAGATCGAGGCCGCTTTTCAGCGCCTGGGCTTTGGCATTCTCCAGCGCGGCTTTATTACTGGCAATGGTCGCCTCAGCGCTGCGGCGCTGCTGCTGGTTATTGTTCAGCGCGGCGATTTTCATGTCGAGCTGCGCCTGGGCCTGATGCACCCGCTGGCGGTAGATGCGATCGTCAATGGTCATCAGCAGCTGGCCTTTGGTCACCGGTTGTAGATCCACCACATTCACCTCTGTAAGGTAACCACTCACCTGCGGGCTGATAAAGGTTACCTGCCCGCGCACATAGGCGTTCTCCGTTGACTGAACGGTGCTGGTGAACGGCCACAGCTGCCAGGCATAGAGGATAACCAGTACGCCGACAATCACGATACCGCTGCCTGCGGCAATGGAGAGAATGCGCCGCCGGTTAGTGCGCTCGCGCTCTGCAGCCTGAAGATCGTCCTGTTGACTCATGATGTCTCCGTTCGGTTTTCTGAAGTCGCCTGCTGGCGCTGTTCAATGAGGTTGTGGCGCGCCTGCCGCCAGTTGAGATAGCGCTGACGCGTCAGGCGCCACAGCACCCACATCAGCGTGATCAGCGCCAGCGCGGCGGTCAGCAGATAAGTATCGTTATACGCGAGCACATTCGCCTGCAGCGTGGCGATGGTCTGCAGCTGGCTGGTGCTCTGCGCCGTGAGCAGCGCACTGTCGGTTAGCTGATTACGGAAGAGCGCGCTGTATTGACTGAGTCGATCAACGACGTTGGGATCAAGTTGCGACAGCTGATCGCCCAGCAGGCTGGAGTGATACTTTTCACGCCACGTCTGGAAGGTGCCGAGAATCGCCGATCCAATCAATCCGCCGAGGTTCTGGCTCATGCCAAACAGCACCACAAAACTGACCAGGTTTTTGGGCTGCGTCACCACCCCGCCGATACCCAGCAGCATAGCCGGCGCAAGGAAAAAGGCGCTGCTAAAGCCGAGCAGGAACTGACTGATATAGAGATTATTCGCGCGCGTCAGCGGACTGGATTGCGCATCCATCAGCGAGGCGACAATCATGATGGCGAGCGAGGTCACAATCGGCCAGCTGAGGTGGTTAGGCTTGATGGTCAGGGCGCTAGCGACCATGCCGCAGATCACCCCGGAAATGATGGCCAGCGCCAGCCCCTGCATCTGGTCGTTAAGCAACCCGAGCTGCTGCAGGAAACCCACCGCGCCGGTATTCTGCTCCGCCAGCACAATGCGCATCATGATCATGACAATGCCCAGCCGCACCATCATGCCGTTACTCAGCCAGCGGGTATTGATCAGCGGATTGGCGCGATTATGTTCCACCACCACCGCGGCGACAATCAGCACCAGCGAAAGCGCCAGGCAAACGCCAAGCCATGGCGTGCTGAACCACCACTCAATGCGCCCCAGAGACAGCACGCCGCACAGCAGCGCCATGCCCGGCGCCAGCAGCATGAAGGTGACAAAATCCATTTTTTCGAACGCTTTGATGCGATCGCCGGGCGGCAGCTTCACTACCAGTACGCAGCCCAGCGCAATCAGCGCCAGCCCGAGCTCAAACAGATACAATCCGCGCCACTCCTCCAGCTGGAGCAGCTCGGTTGAGAACAGCCGCGCCAGCGGGATGGCCAGCTGCGAAGCGGTAATCCCGATGACCAGCGCCTTCAGCCGGTGCTTTGCCGGCCACGCCTGAATCTGATAATAGATCCCCAGCGAACTGAGCGCCGCGCCCACCATACCGTGTGCGGTGCGCACAATGATCGCCGAGCTGAGATCGTTGGCCAGGATATGGAAAAACGCCACGATGACATACAGCACCAGAAAGGCTTCGGTGAACAGGCGCAGGCCAAACTGCTGGCGGAATTTCACCAGCAGCAGGTTAATAGAGATATTGCCCATGACATACACCGCCGGCAGCCAGGCAATCTCATTGGTGTAAGCGGCAAAGGTGCCCTGCAGGTTGGTAAGGTTGGCGGTGACCAGCGCGTTACTCAGCGCGCCGGTGATTGAGATGAGCAAGCCGATCAGGCCAAAGGCCACGCGCTTTGTCGGCGAGTGCAAAGGGGTTGACGGCGATCCCGGCAGCATCGGTTTTTCATGTGGCAGCCACTCACGCTGCGCATAGGGATTGCGCTTCGCCACGGTTATACGCTTCCTAACCGGTCAAGCAGCTGCTGCAACACCTTCTCGGTTATCGCCAGCTCTGCCGGTTCGACATCCTTCAGCAACTGCGCCCGCAGCGCGTCCGCCTGCGTTTTTACTTCAGCGAAGGCCACGCTGCCCTGTTCGGTCAACACCAGCAGGCGTTTACGTCGGTCCTCTTTTGGCTGTACGCGCGCCAGCAGCTGCTGTTTCACCAGCCGATCCACCAGCGGCACCACGCTGGCCTCCTCCAGGCCCAGCAGCTGCGCCAGCGCTTTCTGCGTGGGAGGCTCTGTGGCGGTGGCTACGCTGGCGATGGCCAGCCAGCTGCTCATACTGAGGCCGCTCTCTTTGAGGCGACGATCAACCGCTAACCGCCAGGCGTGCGCGGTCAGATGAAGCAGACGTGAGAAGGGTTGAGGATAATCGCTCAAAGCGTAGCGGCCTAATGGTTAGAGGTCTAACTAAATATGTGCGTAATTATAATCGAACGCCGGCACGAAAGAAAAGCGCATCTCTCCTGTGCAAATTTAGTCGCCCCTGAACTGAATTGCCAATTTGACTTAAGCACAAAAAAACGCCATTTTTCAGTGTTGTACACGTTGTGTGTATAAGTTTTATTGTAAATAATTACTCATTCAATTCATATAGATAGTAAAATAAGCACAAAATGCTCACGCTCTCCATTGTACAAGTTACCCGACATTGTATAACTTTCTCCGCCATGAATCGGATAACGATTCAGTAACGAATGATGCACGTTGCGTCGCCTCTGAAGGTGCTGTGGATTTCCACCTTCAGAGGTGTCTTTTTTGTTGGTGTGATGCGTTGGTTTTTTCGCGCCTGTCCGCGCGCAAATTTCTCATCATGGAACTGAAGGTGCCCGCCACCCTCGGCCAATCTAAAGGGCTTACACATGCAAAATGCCGCTAACAGCAGCGCAGACATCGCCGACTATTTCAAACAGGCGGGAAACAGCGAAATCAGCGAGATGGAAGTTTTTGGTCAGCTGATTGCCGAAATTCTGCAGGCCGGTATGCCGGTCACCAATAAAGCCATTATTACCGCACTGATTGCCCGCATGGAGCAGGAGAGCGATGTGGTACAGCTGGATATCTATCGCCATCTGCTTGAAATGGTCGTGAATAAAACACCCGACGATTTTTCGGTGTAGCCGCACCGGATTCCAGGGACGGAATCGAACTTCTCTGCCGCGTTTTGCTGGCATCTGGCATCATCGCCCGGTAACATCCTCTGCGTTTACTATCCCGACGGTTACTGCCGTGCCGTGACGGCATGCGCATCATAATAAAAGAGCCTGCAAATCTATGAGTCATCCGAGCGATCCTGCTGCTGCGGCGGCAAGCGATATCACGGTCGGACGCGTCTTGCGTTCGCCCGCCCTGCTAACCCGTGAGTGTCTGGCCGGCGTCATTACCGCACTGGCGTTAATTCCTGAAGTCATCTCGTTCTCCGTTATCGCAGGCGTTGATCCCAAAGTCAGTCTGGTGGCTTCGGTGGTGCTGTGCCTCACGCTGTCGATCCTGGGCGGCCGTCCGGCGATGGTGACCGCAGCCGCCGGTTCGGTGGCGCTGGTGATTGGCCCGATGGTGCACGCCCACGGCGTTGAGTACATTCTGCCGGCAGTGATTCTTGGCGGTATCATCCAGATTATTTTTGGCGTGGCCGGCCTGTCGCGCATGATGCGCTATATTCCGCGCTCAGTGATGATCGGATTCGTGAATGCGCTGGGGATACTGATCTTCTTTGCCCAGGTGCCGCACGTCTGGGGTCAATCCGGCCTGGTGTGGGCGCTGTTTGCGGTGACGCTGGCGATTGTTTTGTTACTGCCGAAGGTGCTGAAAAGCTTGCCGTCACCGCTGGTGGCGATTGTAGCCGTCACCGCCGTGGCGCTGCTGCTGGGCTACCGCGTGCCGAACGTGGGTGATGAAGGTCCGATGACCGCCGGCCTGCCCGATTTCACCACCCTGCTGGTGCCGTTCAACCTGGATACGCTGCAGATTGTCTGGCCGACCGCGCTCTCTATTGCCTTCGTTGGCCTGATGGAGTCGCTGCTCACTGCCAAACTGGTGGATGATCTGACCGATACGCCTTCCGGCAAACGCCGTGAATCCTGGGCACTGGGCGTAGGCAACATCCTGGCCGGTTTCTACGGCGGTATCGCCGGCTGCGCCATGATCGGTCAGACCATCGTCAACGTTGAGCTGGGGAGAGCACGCACCCGCGTCTCAACCGTGGCGGCGGGTATCGTGCTGCTGCTGCTGGTTACCGGCCTGAGCCAGATCATGGCGCAAATCCCGATGGTGGTGCTGGCTGGCATTATGATGGTGGTGGCAGTGAAGACCGTTAACTGGCACAGCCTGCAGCCGGCAACGCTGAAGCGCATGCCCTGGTCAGAGACCGCAGTGATGGTAATAACCGTTGCCGTCACCGTCTGGACCGGCAATCTGGCACTCGGCGTGCTGATTGGCGTGATCCTCGCGATGATGCTCTTTGCCCGCCGCATCGCGCACGTGATCCACGCAGAACGTCAACTCAGTGAAGACGGTGAACAGGTGCATTACACCGTCCGCGGCCCCCTGTTCTTCGGCAGCAGTAACGATCTGTTTGAACATTTTGATTATGGTCACGACCCAAAAACGGTGACCATCGATCTAACCCATGCGCAGATCTGGGACGCCTCCAGCGTAGCGGCACTCGATGCCATTGAGTACCGCTATCAGCGTCACGGCGCGACGGTGACCTTTATCGGCCTGGACAACCGCAGCAGCGACTTCCGCGATCGCCTGAGCGGCAATCTCGGCTGATCGCGCCACCCGGACGCCGGAGACGGGCGTCCGGTCAGGCTTATTTTACCAGTGCGAACAGATCGTTAAGGGATTCACTCATCGAGGGGTGAGTAAATATCTGGTCGCGCAGCACGGTATAAGGCAGCCCGGCATCCATCACCGTTTTGACGATATTGATCACTTCATGTGAATCCACCGCCAGCAGTGCCATGCCGATAATCTGCTGATTCTGCCTGTCCACCACGCTTTAAGCACGCCACGCGTATCGTTTACCACCCGCGCCCGCGGTATGGCCGCGACCGGCAGCGATACCACCTGAATATCCCTGCCCTGCTCGCGCGCCTGCGCTTCTGTCAGGCCGATACGCGAGAGCGTGGGCGTCATAAAGACCGACCAGGGGATATTAGCGCGATCGTCGGTGCTGCGTGTTCCCTTGCCAAGCAGCTGATCGTACACGATGCGATAATCATCCAGCGAGATATAGGTAAACTGCGGGCCGCCGGTGACATCGCCCATCGCCCAGATATGGTCCACTGAGGTTTTCAACTGCCTGTCCACGCTGACCGCCCCGCGCGCATCCAGCATCACGCCCGCGTTCTCCGGTTTCAGCTGTCGGGCAGCCGGACGACGGCCCGTCGCCACCAGCAGCACATCCACCTGACGATCGCCCTGCGCGGTATGCAGCGTCACGCTGTCGCTGCTGCTGCTCACGGCATTGACGGTGGTATGGAGCGCCATGCGTATCCCCTGATCCTGCAGTATTGTCTGCACCGCCGCGCTGATATCCGCATCCTCCCGCGGCAGAAACTGCGGCGCGCTATCAAACAGGGTCACTTCGCTGCCAAAGCTGGCAAACATAGCGGCAAACTCGATACCAATATAGCCACCGCCAAGAATGCCCAGACGTTTGGGCAGCGCCGTGAGGTTCAGGATGCCGCTGCTATCGACAATGCGCGGCCCGGGCTGCAGGCCACTGATGGAGGGGAATATCGCTTCTGCTCCGCTATTGATAAAGATTTTGTCAGCATAGATAGCCTGTGCGCCCTGATCGGAAACGATGTTCAGGGTATGCGCATCCGCAAACTCTGCCCGGCCATCAATGATATCGACCTGCTCAAGGTGAGCGAGATTAAGGTAGTTCTTCTCACGCAGAAAGCTGACAACCTCACTTTTACGCTGCATCGCGGCAGCGAAATCGCTGGCTGTCTGGGCCTCATGCACCAGGGTTTTGGTGGGAATACAGCCCACATTGATGCAGGTACCGCCATACATCGCGGACGATTGCTCGATAAGGGCTACGCGCCAGCCCGCACGCCCCAGTGCTGCCGCCAGCGTTTTACCCGCCTTGCCAAAGCCAATGATTGCTGCCTGATAATGTTTCATGCTCTCCTCTCCTGAACGTAGCCTGTGAAGAATGTCAGGCATCAGATTACGCAGCATCGCCGCAGGCTTTTTTGCTGTAACGCTGGCTTTTTTGTCTGTGCGTCTGAATGATAAGTGCCTGCGGAGATGGTCATCAGGAATCAGCATGGACCCACTGAGTAATTTACTGCTGCTGCATAATCCCCGGGGCAGCATTGATAAGAACTGCGTGTTGAGCGGCGAGTGGCAGTTGCCACACCATGCCGGACATTTGAGCGCGGTGCGCTGGCATACGGTAACCGGCGGCTCCGTGCAGCTGGCGATGCCCTCCGGCGCAGAGTATGTGCTGCACGCCGGCAGCGTGGTATTTCTGCCGCAAAATGCCGCGCACCGCATCTATCAGCGACATACACAACCGGTACAGCTGGTGTGTGGGTTGCTGGAGCTGCCTGCAACGGCCCACGCCTTCCTCACGGCGCTGCCTGAGGTGCTGCTGCTGG
Source organism: Pantoea wallisii (assembly GCF_002095485.1). GTDB lineage: Bacteria > Pseudomonadota > Gammaproteobacteria > Enterobacterales > Enterobacteriaceae > Pantoea > Pantoea wallisii. Next base: position 41,248 of record NZ_MLFS01000003.1, read on the forward strand.
CGCCCACGACGGAATCTCCGGAGGCACGCTGGCTTTCGGCAGTGCTGCCATGGCTGACAGACGCGGCGCCGGAGACACAACCCGGGAGCGAGGCGCTGCGTAGCCAGCAGATCAGCGCGCTGTTTACCCTTGCCGTGCGCGATGGCGTCTCTGCCACAGTGCAGCACGGTAGTTTGCTGGCGCTGTCCCTGCATTCGCGGCTTGGCCCGCTGATTGCCCAGCTGTGCGCCACACCGGATCACCCCTGGAGCGTTGCCACTATGGCGGCGCGCGTATTTATGTCACGCGCCTCCTTCGCCGCCCTGTTCCGCCAGCTGGCGGACAGCACGCCACTGGCGGTTCTCACCACGATTCGTCTGCACATAGCGGCACAGCATCTGGCGCGTGATCCGGCGCCGATCATCACTGTCGCGCTGGCGGTGGGATATGCCAGCGAGTCCTCGTTTCACAAAGCCTTTGCGCGTGAATTTGGCTGTACACCCGGCGAGTACCGGCGACGCGTGGAGCGGCTGGGAAACGGAGAGTAGTTATTACCTGCCGCTTCGCTTGCAAAATTACGGGTTCACGCCTTTGCTTAAGCAGGCAAGTTAATGAATATTATTGATTTATATCTGAAATAATTTAGCGGAGGATCGATGCAGGGATTAATGAAAGCAGGTCTGGTAGCGGCAACGCTGATGGTGCTGGCGGGCTGTATGCAGCACAGTGATGCGGTGGGCAGCGATGGACGTCCCCATGCGCCGAGTAAGCAATCGGTACCGGGGGCCAGTGAAGGTGAAGGTCCGGTGGGACAACCGCAGGATTGATCTCATGCCCGGCGGTGCCGGGCTTGATAATTAGCAGGCACAAAAAAACCGCCCTTGGGCGGTTACGACATTGCTTATAGTGCTTTATTTTATTTGGCTTATTCGAAATGGTGCCCGGGGCGGGACTTGAACCCGCACGACCATAAGCCGAGGGATTTTAAATCCCTTGTGTCTACCGATTTCACCACCCGGGCAGGGTGTAAACTGGAGGCGCGTCCCGGAGTCGAACCGAGGTAGACGGATTTGCAATCCGTTGCATGGCCACTCTGCCAACGCGCCTTAATGCTGATAAGTAACCCGTTTAACACGCATTACTGAAACTGGAGCGGGAAACGAGACTCGAACTCGCGACCCCGACCTTGGCAAGGTCGTGCTCTACCAACTGAGCTATTCCCGCATTACTGCACTTCACCGAACTTACTGATTTTGCTCAGCTTCTTGTAGCCTTGCTGCCGTTCGATGCGATGCATTCTACTTATCTGACGCAATGAGTCAATAAAATTATCCACACACTGCGTCTGTTTGCTGCTTTTTAAATCGCATCGATCAGCTATCGAGCAGATCGCCGCGCGCCGCGCTCAGATACTGGAACATAGACCAGAAAGTCAGCACGGCGGCGATGTAGAGCGCAACCACACCAATGCCTACAACCGTGGCATCCGGACGCCACAGCAGCGCGAAAAGCGACAGCATCTGCGCCGTGGTTTTCACTTTACCGATCCAGGAGACTGCCACGCTGCTGCGCTTGCCAATCTCCGCCATCCATTCACGCAATGCCGAGATAATAATTTCGCGTGCAATCATGGTCGCTGCCGGCAACGTGATCCACCATGCGTGGAAATACTCCGCCACCAGCACCAGCGCCATCGCCACCATCACTTTGTCGGCCACCGGATCGAGGAAGGCACCAAAACGTGTCGTCTGCTTCCAGCGACGCGCCAGAAAGCCATCAAACCAGTCAGTTACCGCAGCAATCACAAAAATCAGCGCCGTCGCGAAGGGAGCCCAGTGAAATGGCAAATAGAACGCCAGCACAAAGAAAGGAATCAGTACGACTCGAAACAGGGTAAGACACGTCGGAATGTTAAATTGCATATGCCAGTAACTGTCTGGTGGGAGTAGGATTTACCGTATGTTCCTACATTGCCCCCCCTGTTTCAATGTTAGTGTTTCAGCGAGTGGTATATTTTTTCCGCCAAAGCGAAGGAGATACCCGGTACTTTAGCGATTTCGTCAACGCTGGCGTTCATCAGCGGTTGCAGGCCCCCCATGTACTTCAGCAGCTGCTGACGACGTTTTGGACCGACCCCTTCAATGCTCTCCAGCGCGCTGGTATTTTTCACTTTAGCCCGTTTTTTGCGGTGACCGGAAATTGCGTGATTGTGAGCATCATCACGAATGTGCTGGATGACATGCAGCGCCGGTGAGTCCGGCGGCAGCGAAACGCCCTCGCCTTCCGCTTCAAAGAACAGCGTTTCCAGACCGGCTTTACGATCGCTACCTTTGGCGACACCGAGCAGAATCGGCCGATCTTTATCCCATGACACATCCAGCTCAGCAAATACCTGCTTCGCCTGCGCCAGCTGGCCTTTGCCGCCGTCGATCAGAATGACATCGGGGATTTTGTCCGCTTCCAGCGCTTTACCGTAGCGGCGGCGCAGCACCTGGTTCATCGCAGCATAATCATCGCCGGGCGTGATGCCCTCAATATTGTAACGCCGGTAGTCAGAACGCAGCGGACCGTCACGGTTGAACACCACGCAGGAGGCGATGGTCTGTTCACCCATAGTGTGGCTGATGTCGAAACACTCCATGCGACCGATGCTATCCAGCTCCAGGAAGCTCGCCAGCGCAGCCAGACGCTGCTGAATGGTGGAGTGCTGGGAGAGCTTCGTGGTCAGCGCCGTGGCCGCATTGGTGCGCGCCAGCTTCAGATACCGGGCGCGATCGCCACGCGGTTTAGTCTGAATATTCACTTTACGCCCCGCCAGCTCACTCAGCGATTCGGCCAGCAGTTCGCGCTCCGGCAGGGTGAAATCAAGCAGAATATCTGCCGGCAGGGTGCGCGCTTCGCTCCCCTGCAGATAGAACTGCCCGACAAAGGTCTGCACCACTTCGGTCAGCTCCGTATCCGCAGGCACTTTCGGGAAGTAGCTGCGGCTGCCCAGCACTTTACCCTGTCGGATAAACAGCACGTGCAGGCAGGCCATGCCGGCATCATACGCAACACCCATGACATCAAGATCGTCACCCTGATTGGAGACAAACTGCTTTTCAGTCACACGACGTACCGCCTGAATCTGATCGCGCAGGCGTGCCGCCTCTTCAAAGCGTAATCCTTCACTGGCCTGCTCCATGCGTGCCACCAGCTGATTGATGACCTGGTCATCTTTACCCGCCAGGAACAGCCGCACGTAATCGGTCTGCTGCGCGTATTCATCCTCGCTTACCAGCCCGGCCACGCACGGACCAAGACAACGGCCTATCTGATACTGCAGACACGGGCGCGAGCGGTTGCGGTACACACTGTTTTCACACTGGCGAATCGGGAACACTTTCTGCAGAAGCGCCAGTGTTTCACGCACCGCGTAGCCATTCGGAAACGGGCCGAAATATTCGCCTTTGGCATGCTTCGCACCGCGATGCATCGCCAGCCGCGGATGAGGATCGCCGCTAAGGAAAATATAAGGATAGGATTTATCGTCACGCAGCAGCACGTTATAACGCGGCTGGTAGAGCTTGATGTAATTATGCTCAAGCAGCAGCGCTTCGGTTTCGGTGTGCGTTACCGTAACATCGATGGTGTGGATGTTACTGACCAGCACTTCAGTTTTGCGGCTCCCCACCTGCGTGCGGAAATAGCTACTGAGGCGCTTTTTCAGGTCTTTGGCTTTGCCGACATAGATCACCGTTCCTGCCGCGTCGTACATGCGATAGACGCCGGGCTGGCTGGTTACGGTGCTGAGAAAGGCTTTGGAATCAAAAACGTCATTCACTACTGATTAACGGCTCCGCATTGAACAGGCCATGTCGGATGGCCAGATGCGTTAACTCGACATCGCCACTGATGTTCAGTTTGCTGAACATACGGTAGCGATAGCTGTTAACGGTTTTGGGGCTGAGATTGAGCTGCTCGGAAATTTCCGTCACCTTTTGCCCTCGGGTGATCATCAGCATAATCTGCAATTCCCTTTCCGACAAACAGCTGAAGGGTGATTCGGCTTTTTGTGGCTCGATCTGGCTCAGCGCCATCTGCTGCGCGATATCTGAGGCAATGTAACGCTGGCCGGCGTGGACCGACCGGATTGCGCTCACGACTTCCTGTGGCGCTGCCCCTTTGCTCAGGTAGCCTGCGGCACCGGCCTGCATCACTTTGGCGGGCAGCGGGTTTTCAGTGTGAATCGTTAGCATGATGATGCGGATGTCCGGGTTGTAACGCACAATTTTGCGCGTCGCCTCCAGGCCGCCGATGCCGGGCATGTTCATATCCATCAGCACCACATCTACCGGATGATTGCGGCACCACTTCACCGCATCTTCACCACACGCCACTTCCCCGGCAATTACCAGTCCCTTCATATCTTCCAGTATGCGACGAATACCGGCGCGTACCAGTTCATGGTCATCAACAAGAAGCAGGCTGATCAACGGGACGTACTCCGCAGGTTAGTGAGGGGGAAATATATTACAGGGGCGTTATCTTACCGGTTTTTGGCAGGAAAAAACATCAGCGGCAACAGATAAATCCCAAATGAAATGATGCACATCAAATAGCAATCAGTAAGCGTTGTGTTTTTAGAAAAATGCAATACCATGCAAAAATAGAATTGTGAAATTGTGACTAATATCATTACGTTATAATTTATAACTGCTTTTACTCACCCTTAGCAGCCGGATAAATAAAATATCGCTTCAGGCTAATTTCCACCTGCTGATAAATAATACAAAGGCCCATTATTCAGCAGCAAAAATCAGGCTGCTTCGTTGCCGTAAATTCTCTCGTCAAGCATATGATATACTCTGTTTTTTAGGCACAGAGAGAATCAGGCTGTGTTAAAGAACACCACCAAGGAGAAAAAGATGAGTGATGAAGACTTTGTAACGTCGCGCGATACACAGGCACTGGCTGACGAAGTGGCCTGCCTGAAAATGATGATCACCCTGATTCTGAAGGGAATGGGCCAGGCGGATGCGGGTAAAGTGATCATTAACATGGAGCGCTACGTACAGAATGCGCTGGCGGATAAACCGCAGGCTGAGGTGTTCAGTAACACCATTCGTCAAATTAAAACCGCTTATCGTCAGTAAGCGGCGCTCCCCGCGCACCCTGCGCGGGGTATTTAGCTGTGTGACTGCCAGTTGACCATGACGCCCAGTGAAGGCAGTACCTCCTCCGGACTAAATCGACGCGTACCGCGATACTTCTCTGCCAGCGCTGGCTGCTGAACCGGAATACGAATAGCAAACAGATTATCTTCTGACTGAATCAACCCCGGCGACAGCGGCTCATACACCACATTATGCTGCTCAAACATCTTCTCCAGCATTGGCGTAGCGGAACTGATCAAGTACTCCATGCCGCTCAGCTCTGCCAGCTGTACTGAGTGCCAGAGAATATTCAGCGGCAATTCGGCATCCACATCCAGACGCGCCGAGTAGCGCGACATTTCCCACACTTTGTCCTGATCAAACGGCAGTACCATGCCTTCCGGCACTTCCGGCTCATGCCATGGCAGCAGACGTGCGCAGCCGCAAATGCCCTTACGCGCGGTCCAGGCGATAAGCCAGGTAACATCAGAGCGATCATAGCGATCGTACTCTTGACCCGGTGTGCTGAGACGCGGCGGAATCGACCAGCCTTCGCCCCGCGCAAAAACGCTGTAACGATAAGTGCCCAATTCGGCCAACAGAGAGGACGGCATATCCTTTAGCTGTGTTTGAATTATTTTCATCATGCGCCCCTGACATCCTCATGTTTGCAATGATTTGTTAGCGCCAGCCTGGCGAAGTTTCCGGCGCAGGGTAGACAACTGATTGCGGGTAAGGAACTACTAAAATTAGTAGTTGCTATTTTGCTAGATCAGGCCAATCGCTGCGGCATAACAGGCAATTTGCGTTTTATTGGAAACATTAAAACGCTTTTGCATATTTTTCTGGTGAAAATTCACCGTGTGTTCGGATATCGCCAGAATAAGCGAAATTTCCACAGAGGTTTTTCCTTCTGCGGTCCATTTCAGTATTTCCAGTTCACGCTGGCTAAAATCATTGGATAAAACCACCATCGAACTATCATTCAGCCGATCCAGCACGCGCAAACTCAGTTCCGCCAGGAAATGCAGTTGCACTTCCAGCTGAACGCGTCTTAGCTGGGTCTGGCCCGATCGTTGCGATGATATAGATAATATACCAATGGCACGATTTGACGCCATTGCCGAGCACGAAAAGCCGCTCTGCAGTCCCGCCGCATTCGCTTCTGCCCAAAAAGCGCCCGCCTCAGCAAAAACATCCTGCGTCCACTCGACGCCGCGCCCTGGCTGCTGGCACAGGACTAATATTGGATCGATGGCGTAAAAATTTTGGCTCTCATACCGCTTTAACCACTTTTCCGGATAGGTGCTAAACAGAAAAATGCGCGGCCGGGTAAAAGGCACGGGATGCTGAACCAGAAAGGCAAACGCATCAAAACCCAGCGCTTCAATATGTGTTTGTAAAAGCGATTTCAATTCCATCACTTCCGTCAGCGCCTGAAATTGTTTTTCAGTCTCGCCGCGCCAGACGAAATAATTATCGATCGTCATTGTTGACCTGGCGATGTTTCACGCCCTATTGCACCTTAGTATTCGTAGCGACTAATGAAAAAAATAAATTAGCCGGAGAAAAAAGAGTGATTGAAAACAGAACAACAATGCATCAGTAACGTTCAGCGGCATGTTGTCAATAAGTTAACCAATTGATTAAGATAAGATGCTGTTATCTTGCGGCGGAACAACCCCTTTAAAACCACCACTCAGATTAGAATAGGATTTTTCTGAAGTAGTTTCAATCATCCTCTCCATCGAAATTTATCATTAGATTGATAAATGTTTAGCATCGTCATTAACCTAAATTACCCTTTTACCGTTACGGTTACTTTAGATATCAGAAATAATTAATCGTAAGGTGCTTTTCATTTCAGGGTTAATTCCAGTAAATGCTGGTGTCTGCGATCGGCTCAGTGCTGCCTGACGGATTTTTCTCTGCCGCTTTTTCGAGCTACGCTTAAAGCGTGAACGGGTTGATCGGTACTGCCTTTTGCCACCAGCCCTTATCGCAGCAGGCTGCAGGCGCAACGCCGCGCGTATCCGCAAACTCAGCGAGAGTGACTATGTTGAACCAGCTGGCTCTACCCTTTCTTGTCGTGGGCGTCTGCACTGCCCTGATGATCGTTAAAGACCTTTTCCGTCATCCCCATCCGGTAGCGATCATGAATATTGTCTGGCCGATAACCGGCTTATATATGCCTTTTATCGGCTGGCTTGCCTGGTGGTATCTGGGACGAAAACTTTCACGTCAGGCGAAGCTTGCCCTGCTGATTCCGCCTGAAAAAGAGGGTTTTAACAGCTGGCAAACCATATTTATCTCAACCTCGCTCTCAGCCGCCGCCTGTATATTTGGCGACATAATGACGTTGCCAATAATCACCCTTTTAAATCACTTCGCTATTAATCCTGCCCTGTGGTTACAGGCATTAATTTGCGTGCTGGTTTCTTTTACTGATGGGTCTGCTTTTTCAATTCATGGCCATTCGCCAGCGGGAAAAATACACTTTGTCCGCACGTTATTATTAGCCTTTAAAACGGAAATCTTTCCGCTGCTGGTTTATCAGTCCGGCATTTTTATCTTTATGGCGCTGGCCCTAAAGTTCGTGCTTAATCAGCAGCTCAATCCTCTGCTGGTGGCGTTCTGGTCTATGTTGCAGCTCGCGATGATAATCGGCTTTGTTTTCTCATGGCCGGCTAACCATTTCCTGATAAAACGCGGACTTAATCCTGCCGTCTGAGTCAGCGGCAGAAGCCGGCACCGCGCATGCCAAGGTGAAAATGCCCGGCGTGTGCGGCGTTGTAATCGGGGCCCAACGCATTGCCAAACGTGGCGCAGCCGTTACGCCACAATGCGTGCAGCCCGGCGGATGCCTGCGCGGGCTGCTGCCAGTTTTTTCCCACCCGTAACCACTGGCCATTTGCCAACTGGTAGCCGGTGATATCCCAGGCATCTGCCGTGGCGTGTTCGCTAAGCCGCCCCTCCTGTCGATGATAAATATTGCGGCAGGCATAGCTCCCCACATGCGTAATGCGTCGCAGCGGACTATGGATGCCTGCCTGACGCAGCGCTGCGTTGCTCTGCACCACATACATGGTGCTGGTAACCGCCATGGGGCAGCTGGCAAGAAAACTGCTGCTCAGCGTAACGTCTCCAAACCCGCTAATGCGCAGCGGTTGTGCGACAGGGCACTTACCCTGCATGGGCGGCACTTCGCGGAACTGCACTAACCCCTGCTCATGAGCCTGACGCATCACGGCGAGACAGGCCGCAGGATCGCTGCTGAGCCGTTGCAGCTTGTAGCGCGCCATCCAGCCCGGCGGATCGGTCACCTGCAGCGGCGTAAAAGGGTTCCACTGCGGCGGCAGATGGGTTTTCAGCCACGGCAGGCTCCACCAGCCGCACAGCGCGAGCAGAACGACTGCCAGTAATGCGCGCACGACGCCTCACTTTATGAAGAGAAAGGAGTAGCAAGTGTAGAAGCCCGTCCCCCATAACGGAGAATAAAAGGCTTATTTGCTGAAGATTTACGCAAAATGACGGTCGCGCCTGCCATGTAAATATTTTCTGACAGAGCAAAGCGCGTAAAAGGTCACAAATGTTTAAAAACCATTACCGAGAGTTGCTGCCTTTCCACTATCTTATGCCCTCTTGCCCTGTGCAATAGCACGTCATCTAACAGCCATCAGAGCTGACACAACATCAAGACAGGAAAGATATTTTTATGGTTGATCACTCAAAAGAGGCGCTCGTCGAGGCCGAACAGCCGGAAAAACTCCGGCGCAACCTGCATAACCGTCATATCCAGCTTATCGCCATCGGCGGTGCCATCGGTACCGGCCTGTTTATGGGCTCCGGTAAAACCATCAGCCTGGCCGGTCCCTCGATCATCTTCGTGTATATGATCATCGGTTTTATGCTGTTCTTCGTGATGCGCGCCATGGGCGAGCTGTTGCTCTCCAATCTGGAGTATAAGTCGTTCAGCGATTTCGCCGCCGATCTGCTGGGGCCATGGGCGGGCTATTTTACCGGCTGGACTTACTGGTTCTGTTGGGTGGTGACCGGCATCGCCGATGTGGTGGCGATCAGCGCCTACTTCCAGCTGTGGTTCCCGGATTTCTCTATCTGGATGAGTGCCCTGCTCTGCGTGTTCGTGTTCCTGGCCCTGAATATCGCTACGGTGAAGCTGTTTGGCGAGATGGAGTTCTGGTTCGCGATTATTAAAATCGTCGCCATTGTGGCCCTGATCATTACCGGCATCGTGCTGGTCAGCATGCACTATCCGTCACCTGGCGGCAGTACAGCGGCCCTGAGCAACATCTGGGACCACGGCGGCATGTTCCCGAAAGCTGAGCGGTTTCTTTGCCGGCTTCCAGATTGCGGTCTTCGCTTTCGTGGGTATCGAACTGGTGGGTACCGCCGCCGCGGAAACCAAAGATCCGCACAAAGTGCTGCCGCGCGCCATCAATGCAATACCGTTGCGTATCATCATGTTTTACGTGCTGGCGCTGCTGGTGATCATGGCGGTGACGCCGTGGAATCAGGTGCTGCCGAATCGCAGTCCGTTTGTTGAGATGTTCGTGCTGATTGGCCTACCTGCGGCGGCCAGTATCGTTAACTTTGTGGTGCTGACGTCGGCAGCTTCGTCCGCGAACAGCGGCATCTTCTCCACCAGCCGCATGCTGTACGGTCTGGCAGAACAGGGCGTGGCGCATAAGTCGTTTGGCCGTCTTTCAGCGCGTGCCGTGCCGACTACCGGCCTGTTCTTCTCCTGCCTCTGTCTGCTGGCTGGCGTTGCGCTGATCTATCTGATCCCGGATGTGATGACGGTGTTTACCATGGTAACGACGGTCTCTGCGATTCTGTTTATGTTCGTCTGGACCATTATCCTGTGCAGTTACCTGGCGTACCGTAAACAGCATCCGCAGCGCCATGCGGAATCAAACTTCAAAATGCCGCTGGGCAAACTGATGTGCTGGGTATGCATGGCGTTCTTCGCCTTCGTGCTGGTCCTGTTGACGCTGCAGGAGGATACCCGTCAGGCGCTGATGATCACGCCGTTGTGGTTTGTGGTGCTGACCATGGGATGGCTGCTGCGCCGCCGTAAAGCGCAATAACCGCCCGTTAGCCGCCCCGTTGGGCGGCTAACGGCTGGCTTTGCCACCCGACAGCCCCGGACTTACAGCCTTTCACGGAATTTATGCCACGCCTGAGACAGTGACGGTCGCAATGAGGGTTCCCGCTCCGGAGCAGCCGCAGGTTGCTGCGGTGTACCAAGGTTAAAGGTAAAGGTATAAGCGGGCTCCTCACCCATGCGCAGATCCGCTATCAGCGTGTTACCGTTCTGCTCGCGCATCGCATAGAACCCGTGACTGAACCACGCCACACGCTCGGCGTGCCACTGGCCTTTAAAGGCATCAAACAGTGCTGCATGGCGATCCTGCCAGCGGATGGCTAATGGCCGCCCGGGCGAAAGCAGTGACCAGTACGCTTCTCCATAGCGATCCGGCTGTATGATCACCGTGCGCCACACCAGCGTATTAAAAGCGGTGGGCGTCACCAGAATCTGCTGCGGCTGCACCGCCTGCTCCCGCAGCGACTGCTCAATATGGTGCGTCGCAATACTTTGCGCCAGCATACTCCAGCCGAGATAGAGCGTACTGACCAGCAGCCCGGCCTGGTTCCAGCGCAAACCGCGCGCATCCCGCCGCCACAGCGCCACCGCCAGTGCTATCAACAGCGGCAAAGTGTAGAGCGGATCGATGATATACATACTGCCGATAGCAAACGGGAAATCCGTCAGCGGCAGCCCAAGCTGCGTGCCGTATACCGTGGTCAGATCGAGCAGTGGATGGGTGATCAGCGCCAGCCAGATCGCCAGACACCAGCTACGCCACTGCGGTCGGCTCCGCGTGGCACCGGCCACCAGCCAACCCAGCAGCGGGGCAATCAGCGTCAACAGCAGCAGCGCATGGCTTTCGGTACGGTGCAGCGTCATGTTGCGAATCGCATCACCGTGATCGATAAACACATCCAGATCCGGCAAGGTGCCCACCACCACCCCCACCAGCGCTGACTGCCACAGCGGCACACGCTTGCCCATAACCGCCACGGTAACCGCGGCGCCCAGCGTCAATTGCGATAGCGAATCCATGCACTCTCCTGCTCAAAAAGATCAGCGTACGCGGATCCCTTCAATAATCATGCGTTGTACGTTTTCCAGCGTCTGCGCAAAAAACGCCGGATCGTTTAGTGTCTGCCCGGTGATCGCTTCCACCTGCGAGGCAAAGTCCGCGTAGTGCTGTGTCGTAGCCCACAGCAAAAAGAACAGATGCTGTGGCTGCACGCCCGCAATGCGCCCTTCGGCTATCCACTGCTCGACGATCGCCGCTTTCTCATCCACCAGCGCTTTCAAATCACCCGCCAGTTCGCCTTTCAGCAGCGGCGCGCCCTGCAGCATCTCCAGACAGAACAGCCGGGAAGCCTGCGGGTGATCGCGCGAAACCTCCAGCTTAAGGCGGATATAGTTACCAATGGCCGTCAGCGGATCGTGATCGTGACGCAGCGCACGCAGTGGCGCCAGCCACACATCCAGAATCTCTTTTAACACTGCGACATACAGCACTTCTTTGGAGGGATAGTAGTAAAGCAGGTTGGTTTTCGATACGTCGGCGCGCTCCGCCACTTTATCCAGGCTGGTGCCGTGAATACCGTACTGCGAGAAGAACGCTAACGCTGCCTCCAGAATCGCCGCCCGCTTTGCGGCGACGGCACGTGAACGGCGGCCCGGTTGTTTTTCATCGCTTTTCACACTATTACCTCATCCATTTGGCGAACGGGCATCATAACAAAGCCTGTCCGCGCGGCCTAATGTTGCCCCTGCACCTTTTTTGACCACGGCACGCCTGAATAGCGTGCACACAGTTTTGACCAAACGGTCCGAAACGGACCACTTACTCCACTCAAAAAAATAACCTGTTGATTGTATTCATTATTTAAAGAGTGGCACAGCTCTTGCACATTTAATCCTGAGCGCCGCCCACAGGAGGTGTGCAGGAAGCAGCGCAGCGCGTGAAGCAATCCCCTTCGATGCAGAGAGGTTTCACATGAAAATTGGCGTTTTCGTTCCGATTGGCAACAACGGCTGGCTCATCTCTACCCATGCGCCGCAGTATCAGCCGACCTTTGAACTCAATAAAGCCATTGTGCAGCGCGCCGAGCACTATCACTTCGATTTTGCGCTCTCCATGATCAAGCTGCGCGGCTTTGGCGGTAAAACCGAATTCTGGGATCACAATCTGGAGTCTTTCACGCTGATGGCGGGCCTGGCCGCTGTAACGTCCCGCATTGAAATCTACGCCACGGCCGCCACGCTGACGCTGCCGCCGGCCATTGTCGCGCGCATGGCCGCGACCATCGACTCCATCTCAGGCGGCCGTTTTGGCGTTAACCTGGTTACCGGCTGGCAAAAGCCGGAGTACGAGCAGATGGGCTTGTGGCCAGGCGATGAGTATTTTGCCAGCCGCTATCACTATCTGACGGAGTACGTCACCGTGCTGCGCGATTTATGGGGCAGCGGAAAGAGCGATTTCAAAGGCGAGTTCTTTACCATGAACGACTGCCGGGTCAGTCCGCAGCCGCAGAAGCCAATGAAAGTGATCTGTGCCGGACAGAGCGATGCGGGCATGGCCTTCTCGGCGCAGCACGCCGATTACAACTTCTGTTTTGGCAAAGGCGTGAATACCCCGGCGGCGTTTGCCTCCACCGCCCTGCGCATGAAGCAGGCGGCTGACGTGGCCGGGCGCGAGGTCGGCTCTTACGTGCTGTTTATGATCATCGCTGCTGAAAGCGATGAGGCGGCACGCGCCCGATGGGAGCACTACAAAGCGGGAGCGGACGATGAGGCCCTTGCCTGGCTGACCACGCAAAGCCAGCAGGATACGCGATCCGGCAGCGACACCAACGTGCGTCAAATGGCCGATCCTACCTCTGCCGTCAATATCAATATGGGCACGCTGGTAGGGTCCTGGGCGAGCATCGCGCGCATGCTGGATGAGGTGGCCCAGGTAGAGGGTACGCAGGGCGTACTGCTGACCTTTGATGACTTCCTGCAGGGGATTGAAGATTTTGGCGAGCGCATTCAGCCGCTGATGCAGTGCCGTCGCGAACTGCTCACCGCGCAGCAGGAGGTGGCGTAATGTCTATCGTCGTATGTGCCCATACCACTACCTCGCCGCACATCACCCTGCCTGCGCGACCGGAAGCTATTGCGCTGCCGCCGTCCCGGAGTGCGCTGATCGTCGTGGATATGCAGAACGCCTATGCCACGCCAGGCGGTTACCTTGATCGCGCCGGCTTTGATGTCTCTGCCACGCAGCCGGTAATCGGCAAGATTCATCAGGCGGTGACGGCGGCGCGCGCAGCGGGCATGCAGATCATCTGGTTCCAGAACGGCTGGGACGATCGCTATATCGAAGCTGGCGATGCAGGGTCGCCTAACTTTCACAAATCCAATGCGCTGAAAACCATGCGTAAGCAGCCGGAACTGCAGGGCACGCTGCTGGCAAAGGGCAGCTGGGACTACGCGCTGGTGGATGAGCTGGTGCCGCAACCGGGCGATATCGTGCTGCCGAAGCCGCGCTATAGCGGCTTCTTTAACACGCCGCTCGATAGCATGTTACGCAGCCGCGGCATTCGTCATCTGGTCTTCACTGGCATCGCGACCAACGTGTGTGTGGAATCGACCCTGCGCGATGGCTTCTTCCTGGAGTATTTCGGCGTGGTACTGGAAGACGCCACCTATCAGGCCGGACCAGCGTTTGCTCAGCAGGCCGCTCTTTTTAACATCGAAACCTTTTTCGGCTGGGTCAGCGACACCGCAACCTTTTGCGAAGCGCTGCAAAACTGACGTGCCGTTCACCTGCCACCCTGAGGAGTAAAGTGATGCCCAAAAGTGTGATTATCCCCGCCGGCACCGGCACGCCCATCGCGCCGTTTGTTCCCGCTACGCTGGCCGATGGCGTGGTGTATGTATCCGGAACGTTGCCGTTTGATGCCGACAATAACGTTGTGCACGTTGGCGATGCCGCGGCCCAGACCCGGCATGTGCTGGAGACCATCAAAAAGGTGATTGAAACAGCCGGAGGCTGTATGGCCGATGTGACCTTCAACTCCATCTTCATCACCGACTGGCAGCACTACGCCGCGGTTAATCAGGTTTATGCCGACTACTTCCCCGGTGAAAAACCGGCCCGCTTCTGTATTCAGTGCGGGCTGGTCAAACCGGATGCGTTAGTTGAGATCGCCAGCGTGGCGCACATCGGCAAACGGGAGGCATGATGCAACTGGACATGCATGGCTTAACGCACGCGGATGCGCCAACGCTGGTGTTGTCATCGGGTCTTGGCGGCGTTGCCGGCTTCTGGCAGCCGCAGCTGGCGGCGCTGACACCGCACTACCGCGTGGTGACTTACGACCAGCGCGGCACCGGCCGCAGTGCCGATACGCTGCCAGAGGGTTACAGCATGGCAATGATGGCGCGCGAGCTGGCCGATGCGCTGGCCCGGCACGGCATTACCCGCTACGACATCGTCGGCCATGCGCTGGGTGGGCTGATTGGCCTGCAGCTGGCGCTGGATTACCCGCAGCAGGTGGGTCGCGTAGTGGTGATCAATGGCTGGCTGGCGCTAAGTGACCATACCGCGCGCTGCTTCCGGGTTCGTCAGGATCTGTTAATGCACGTAGGGGTTGAGGCATTTGTGCGTGCCCAGCCGCTGTTTCTCTATCCGGCGGAGTGGCTGGCACAGCATCAGACGCGGATTACGGCGGAGGATGCGCATCACGTCACGCATTTCCAGGGCATGGAGAATCTGCTGCGGCGCCTGCACGCATTAAAAAGCGCCGATTTCCGTCCGCATGCCGCACGCATTACCCAGCCGGTTCTGGCCCTGTGCAGTCAGGACGATCTCCTGGTACCGTGGAGTTGCTCGGCGCAGCTGGCACAGGCGTTGCCCAACGGCAGCCTGATTGAGATGGCCTGGGGCGGACATGCGATGAGTGTGACCGACAGTGACAACTTCAACGCGCTGCTGCTGCAGTGGCTGGCAGAAACAGCAAAGCCTGCGCGTCAGGCGAGCTAAAGACGGGAGAATTACCATGAGCGTACTTGAACTGCCGGCGCTGGCCGGGGTGCAGCAGCAGGATTTCCGCAACGCGATGGCCTCACTGGGCGCTGCGGTGAACATCATCACCACTGACGGTCCGGCCGGAAGGGCCGGGTTTACGGCCACGGCAGTGTGCAGCGTAACGGATGCGCCGCCCACGCTGCTGGTGTGCCTGAATCGCAACGCGTCGGTGTGGCCGCTCTTCCGCACAAACGGTGTGCTGTGTGTGAATACGCTCGCCGCCGGTCAGGAGGCGCTGTCCACCCTGTTTGGTGGCAAAACCGCCATGGACGAACGCTTCGCCGCCGGCGACTGGCACGCCCGTCCCGGCGGCGGGGCGCGCGGCTGGAGGGGGCTCTGGTGGCATTCGACTGCACCATTACACAGGTTGTCAGCGCGGGCACGCATGACGTGCTGCTATGTGAAGTCGTTGCGCTGGCGCGCAGCGAGGCACAGCACGGTCTGGCGTGGTTTGACCGCAGCTATCACCCGCTGCTGCGGCAGGATGCCCGTTAACGCCGCAACAGCGGCCCGCTTTCCCCTGCTCTGGAGAAGATAATGGCGAGTTCCTGGTTTCCCCGCTGGCAGAAAAAGTCAGCAATGAACGATGACGGGCTGATCGCGCCGGACGAAACGCTGCCTGCCGGGCAGACGCTGATTCTTGGCCTGCAACATGCCGTGGCGATGTTTGGCGCGACGGTGCTGATGCCGTTACTGATGGGCCTGGACCCTAATCTGGCCATTTTGGTTTCGGGTATAGGTACGCTGCTGTTTTTCATCATCACCGGTGGTCGTGTGCCCAGCTATCTTGGCTCCAGCGCGGCCTTTGTCGGCGTGGTCATTGCCGTTACCGGATTTAGCGGACAGGGGCTGAATCCGCACATGGCGCTGGCGCTTGGCGGCGTAATCGCCTGCGGGGCGCTCTACACGCTGATTGGCCTGATCGTCATAAAAATCGGTACCGGCTGGATAGAGCGACTGATGCCGCCCGTGGTAACCGGCGCCGTTGTCATGGCGATCGGCCTTAATCTGGCGCCCATCGCCGTGCACAGCGTCTCATCTTCGATGTTTGATAGCTGGATGGCCGTGGTAACGGTGCTGTGCATTGGATTGGTCGCGGTGTTTACTCATGGACTGCTGCAACGGTTGCTGATTCTGGTCGGGCTGCTGATGGCCTGGGCGATCTATGCGCTGCTCACTAACGTTATGGGCTTCGGCAAACCGGTGGATTTTAGCGGCGTGGCTGGCGCGGCCTGGTTTGGGCTGCCGCATACCACCGCGCCGGTGTTTGATGTACAGGCAATGGTGATGATCGCGCCTGTCGCTATCATCCTGGTGGCGGAGAATCTTGGGCACATTAAGGCAGTCGCCGGCATGACCGGGCGTAACCTCGATCCATGGATGGGCCGCGCGTTTGTCGGGGATGGACTGGCCACCATGCTCTCCGGCACCCTGGGCGGCAGCGGCGTAACCACCTATGCCGAGAATATCGGCGTAATGGCGGTGACGAAGGTCTACTCAACGCTGGCGTTTGTCGCAGCGGCAATCATCGCGCTGGTACTGGGCTTTTCACCCAAGTTTGGCGCCTTGATTCATGCCATTCCCGGCCCGGTGATTGGCGGCGCATCGATTGTGGTGTTTGGATTGATTGCGGTAGCGGGCGCGCGTATCTGGCTGCAAAACCAGGTAGATTTGAGCCAGAACAGCAATCTGATCATGGTCGCCACCACGCTGGTGCTGGGTGCCGGTGATTTTGCCCTGAAGATCGGCAGCTTCACGCTGGGCGGCATCGGTACGGCAACATTCGGCGCTATCTTTCTGAACGCCCTGCTGCAAAAGCGTCGTGCCGCGCCGGAAAAGCAGGCGGCACGCCAGCACCCTTAAGGCTCCTGCGGTGCCTCAACCGGCACCGTTTTTTTACGGCGTAGCCGCAGTTCGCTGACAATCACTCCGCAGACAATCAGCGCCCCGCCCAGCAGAGCCGCTGCCGGCAAGCGCTCGCCGGCAATGCGCCCCACTACGCCGGCCCATACCGGCTCTCCGGCATAGATAACCGTGGCGCGCGTAGGCGACACGCTGCGTTGTGCCCAGTTCATGGTGACCTGAATCAGGGCGCTGGCCGCCCCTAAGCCTAACGCGCTGAAGAGCAGCGGCGCTGACATGGCTGGCAGTGACTCCCCGTTCGGGATCATCAACAGAAACGCACAGAGGGATGCCACCATCAGCTGAATCAGCGTTACCCGGCGCACATCGACCTGCCCGGCATAGCGGCTGATCAGGATAATCTCTGCCGCAATCGCCAATGTACTCAGCAGCGTGGCAATCTCTCCGGCATTGAGCGTCAGGTTGCCGTCCTGCGGGCCCGCCACCAGCACCAGACCAATAAACGCCAGCGTGATGCCAATCCAGGCCATCAGGCCAGGCGGACGGCGCAGAAACAGCCACTGCAGCAGCGGCACAACCGGCACATACAGCGCAGTTAAAAATGCCGACTGGCTGCTGGAGATGGTTTGCATGCCCCAGGTCTGCAGGCCATAACCGCCGGCGATGGCGAGGCCAATCAGCACGCCAGCTTTTATCTCCAGCCGGGTCACCTGGCGCAGATAGCGGCGGAAGAACACGGCCAGCAGCAGTGAGGCCGCAGCAAAGCGCAAGCCCACAAAAAAGAAGGGGCCTGAGTGTGCCATTGCCCGGTGCACCACCAGGAACGTGCCACCCCACACCATGGTAATAAAGATAAGCACCAGCTCCTGCCGGGTAATACGCAGGCTGAGACGAGAAGTAGAAGCGGACATAACGCACCAGATTAGATAACCGGCGGCTATTTTTGCTGATCGGGGACGGATAATGCAATGTTTGTTACCGCCGGGCATGCCCGGCGGCGGGGAGCAATCGGGGACAGCGTTACTTCTTGCTGCGACTGCGTCCCCCTTTTTCACCTGCTGCGGCAGCGCGTTGCGGATCGTTCCTGAAATTACCGCCGCTGTTTTTACCGCCTTTCCGGCCCGCTTCTGCCGCCCTTTCACGATCCTCGGCAAAATTGCCTGATCCTCCACGATGTTGAGCCATCATTTCCTCCAGGGAGTTAGTCTCTGTGGGATGGGCTTTTCACTCAGGTTAGGTGAAAAGCAGGAGGCGTACGTTCACGCCACCAGGTTAAAGAGTAGCCAGGAGAGACGATCTTCTACCGCGTGTTCATACTTTGAAACACATATCCCGCTGCTTTACATGCGCATTTCCACATAAAGCACCAGTTTACAGAGGGTTATCGGCATATAAACCGCAGCGGTGGTGCTGATTGGTCAGCCACTGTCCAGCACCTTGCGCAGCCTCTTCTATACTTCCTTCTACTCACCACACCCAACAGGATGGAAGCAATGGCAAAAATTCTGGTGCTTTACTATTCGATGTACGGCCATATTGAAACCATGGCGCAGGCTGTCGCGGAGGGCGCTAAAGGCGTGGACGGCGCAGAGGTGACTATTCTGCGCGTGCCCGAGAGCATGGACCCCGAGCGCTTTGCACAGGTGGGCGGCAAGGTAAATCAGACGGCTGCGGAAGCGACGCCTGATGTATTGCCGCAGTATGACGCCATTATCGTGGGCACGCCGACGCGCTTTGGCAACATGTCCGGACAGATGCGTAACTTCTGGGATCGCACCGGCGGACTGTGGGCATCCGGTGCGCTGTACGGCAAGATTGCCAGCGTTTTTGCCTCCACCGGGACCGGTGGTGGTCAGGAGCAGACCATAACCTCGGTGTGGACCACCCTTGCGCATCACGGCATGGTGATTGTGCCGATTGGTTATGGCACCAAAGAACTTTTTGATATTTCTCAGGTGCGCGGCGGTACGCCTTACGGCGCAACCACGCTCGCCGGCGGCGATGGCTCACGCCAGCCGTCAGCTGAAGAGCTGGAGATTGCCCGTTATCAGGGCCGATACGTCGCCGGACTGGCGGTAAAACTGAAAGGATAACCCCAACAGGAGACAGGTATGACGACAGAACAGTCTAAAGCACATCATGTGGGCGAATGGGCCACCCTGCGCCACACCTCACGCGAAATTGCCGAGGCCATTTTTGAAGTTGCGAATTACGATGAGCGCCTGGCCGAGGAGATCTGGCGGCAGCAAGGCAGTGACGATGTATTACTCCGCGCCTTTGAAAAGACCGATCAGGATGTCCTGACGTGGGATGATAAGACCGTCGAACGCAAAAACGTGTAATCCGCAGGCGGGCCCGTCCCGCCTTGTTTTTCAGGAGTGACCAGGGAGGCTTGTATGTCCGCCTATCAAAGTATCAACCCCGCTAATAATCAACTGCTAAAAGAGTGGCCCGCACACGATGATGCCTATGCGCAGCAGGCGCTGCACACTGCTGATGCGCTGTACCACTCTGCATGGAGCAAAGGAGATATTCAGCCGCGCCTGCAGGTGCTGCATCGGCTGGCGGATTTGATCGATCAGCGTGCTGAAGAGCTGGCAACCATAGCCAGTAAAGAGATGGGTAAACTGATTGGGCAAAGCCGTGGTGAAGTGAAAATCTGCGCCAGTATTGCGCGCTACTATGCCGAACACGCTGCGACCTTTTTACAGGCACAGCCTTACCCGAGTGAAGTGGGTGATGCGTGGCTGGAGTACCATCCGATTGGCGTGATTGTAGCGGTTGAACCGTGGAACTTCCCCTATTATCAGCTGATGCGCGTTCTGGCGCCGAATCTGGCGCTGGGCAACCCGGTGCTGGCGAAGCACGCAAACATCGTGCCGCACTGTGCCGATGTGTTTGAAAAGCTGGTGCTGGAAGCCGGCGCGCCGCAGGGTGCCTGGACCAATCTGTTTATCTCCAGTGAGCAGGTTGCGGATCTCATCGCCGACTCACGCGTTCAGGGTGTTGCCCTGACCGGCTCAGAGCGCGCAGGTAGCGCTGTGGCAGAACAGGCGGGTAAGCATCTGAAAAAATCGACGCTGGAGCTGGGCGGTAACGATGTGTTCGTGGTGCTGGATGACGCAGACATCGACGAAGCCGTACGCCAGGGTGCACAGGGGCGTCTGAGCAACTGTGGCCAGGTGTGCACCGCCGCGAAGCGCTTTATCCTGCATGAGAAGATTGCCGATCAGTTTATGGCGAAATTCAGCGCAGCGATGCAGTCCGCGATACCGGGCGATCCGCTTGATGAAAAAACCACCCTGGGGCCGCTATCATCCAAAGATGCGCGTGACCGCCTGGCAAAACAGGTTGATGACGCAGTGCAGCACGGTGCAAATCTGGTATTTGGCGGTAAAGTGATTGAGGGCGTTGGCTGCTATTACCAGCCCACGGTCCTTACCGGATTGACGCCCGAGAACCCGGCTTACTATCAGGAGTTTTTCGGGCCGGTGGCGCAGGTGTACGTTGTGGCGGACGATCGCGCCGCGATCGCGCTGGCGAACGACTCCCACTATGGCCTTGGCGGCTCAGTCTGGACCCGCGATATCACACGCGGCCGCAACATGGCTTCGCAGATTGAGACCGGTATGGTGTTTATCAATTCACAGAGCGATACCGCAGCCGAGCTGCCGTTTGGCGGCGTGAAGCGCTCTGGCTACGGTCGGGAGCTGTCCGATCTCGGTCTGAAAGAGTTTGCCAACCAGAAACTGGTGGTTGTCGCCGGTTAAACCACACAAAAAACCCCGCCGCGGCGGGGTTTTTACATGGCGCTGTCGCTTAGTTACTGGCGGCAACTGGCTGCTGGGCCGGTTTGGCTTCAGCCTGTGACTTCTCTGGCACCGCATCCGCCTGAGCTTTCTGTGCCGCAGAGGCATCGGCTTTCGCCTTCTCTTCAGCCGCTTTCTGCGCAGCGGCCTTCTCTGCTTTAGCTTTATCGTCAGCGGCTTTAGCAGCTTTTGCTTTATCCTCGGCGGCTTTATCTGCTGCGGCTTTGTCAGCAGCCGCTTTGTCAGCAGCCGCTTTGTCCGCGGCGGCTTTGTCGCTGTTCGCGCTCTCTGCCGCCGGGCGATCGCTCTTCTCCGGCGTCTGCTCTGCTGGGGCGGCAGCCGGTGCTGGCTGTGCCGCAGGTGCCGCTGGCTGCAGTGGCGTGCCCTGCAACGCCGTGTTCAGCGCAGCGGTAAACTGATCCCAGCTGCAATAGCCGTTCGCATCGGTATCGCAACCGGCCAGCTGCAGCGTTACGCGCTTCGGCGGATTTTTCAGGCTCAGCACATCAGCGTTACGCAGCTGATCGGCCGTCTGATAGACGTATTCCACTTTCAGCAGATCTTTATTGTTTTTCGCATCGTGCCAGCGCTCAAACACCACCTGACCACCGATAGGCGTTTTCTCATCGTTGCCCGGCAGTTCATAAGGTTTCACCTGAAGCGCGCTGAGCAGTGAAGCGATGTTGGAGTCGTGACCCACCATCAGCGTCACTTTTGGCGCACTGGCTTTGTCCTGATCGACTAACTGGCTGCGGATATAATCCACCAGCGGAGCCGCGACTTCACGCGAGACGGTCGGTGAGGTGAACAGTGCATCCTGATAGCCGTTTTTGATAGCGGCCAGCTCTTTCCACTGCTCCGGGGTTTTGATCTGGCCCCAGGCAACCTGATCCGCCGGGAAACCTTCGTAATATTGCAGCGTAAAGGCATCCACCAGCGAATTACCAATCTTCAGCGGGCCGTTTACGCCAGGCTCTTTGCCGTTTTCAGCAGTAAAGGTGTTATCGCTGCTGCTGAGGTCGCACTGCTTTTTACCGTTGCAGGCCGGTGAAGCTTTGTAATCAACAATCTTTTCCAGGCGCTGCAGCGCCGGCTTCAGCGCCAGTTTCTCATTGGCAGCCGTCATTGCCGCCAGCGCCTTTTTGTTGAACGCTTCACTGTCATCGGTAATGACCGGGTTAAAGATGGGATCCATCGTGCCCATCGCATCCTGATGGGTTACCGCAACGTCGCAGCCCGGGAAGGCGCCGGTGACAAAGTACTGCGCGGTGGCCACGGTACGTTGCAGGCTGTTGGCGTAGACAAAGATGTTACTGCTATCCGGACAGGTCCCTTTCTCTACCAGGCCCTGCTGTGCCAGCCACTGACGGGTATAGTTACCCATATAGACTTCCAGCACGCCGCCTTTGGTGGTCAGCTCGCCACCGGCTACATCCCACTGCGGCCAGCTCTTCTTCGTGGATTGCTCCAGCACGCTGCCATTGTTAGCCAGCGGCGCACGCAGATTGTGACGACTCAGCATCAGTACCTGCTGAAGTTGCATATCCCCATCCGCAGCGTAAGCGGTCATGCCCACCGGAAGCGCCGCGATAACTGACAACGCGCAAAGACTCAGTTTCTTGATCATTGTGCCTATTCCATAATTCATCAGTGAAACACTCTGGCTTTCAAACGATTAGCCGGCCAAAGAGCGAATTACCGCACAGTGTAACTCAGCTTGCATCGGAAAATCGCCAGATGTTTGCAAAAACCGTGACTGGACTATAGCAGCAAACGCGTCTGCCGTTAGGTGCGGGCCGGTGACGGAAGAGCAAGGAGAGGTTTTTTCGGATTGGGTGAATGCTGAAAAGCAAAAAGCCCGCATCGCTGCGGGCTTCTTTAATATGGCGGAGGAACAGAGATTCGAACTCTGGGATGGTTTCCCATCGACGGTTTTCAAGACCGTTGCCTTAAGCCACTCGGCCATCCCTCCGGAAATCTTTTTGTAACGTCACTCTGTAAGAGTGATGGCGGAGGAGGAGAGATTCGAACTCTCGGATGGTTGCCCATCGACGGTTTTCAAGACCGTTGCCTTAAGCCACTCGGCCACCCCTCCGCAATGAGGCGCACTATAAACATCCCCCCGAACGATGTAAAGCGTCACGTGAATCGTTCGCCTGAAAAACCGCCAAAAATCTTTTTTTTGTCGTCAAAATCGCCATTCTGCTCAGCGAAACAGCGATTTATCGCGTAAAGAAGGGTAAAACGCCTTTTCTGTTCCACAGCCGCTGCGTATTCTCAGGCGATATTTGGTGTTCTCTCTCTTAAGGAGCGCATGATGGACAGAATTATTAGCTCGTCACAGCAGCAATCGTTAATCAGTACGCACAAAGTTCTGCGTAATACCTACTTCTTACTGGGCCTGACGCTGGCCTTCTCTGCCGTAACCGCCACGCTCAGCACCGTGTACGCCCTGCCCTCGCCGGGTTTGATCCTGATGCTGGTCGGGTTTTACGGTTTGATGTTTCTGACCTACCGTCTGGCCAATAGCCCGGCAGGCATTCTGGCCGCCTTTGCGTTCACCGGCTTCCTGGGATACTGCCTTGGCCCAATTCTCAGCGCTTTCCTGACGGCGGGCATGGGTGATGTGATCGCCATGGCGCTGGGCGGTACCGCGCTGGTGTTCTTCTGCTGTTCTGCCTATGTACTGACAACGCGTCGCGATATGTCATTCCTTGGCGGCATGATGATGGCTGGCTTTGTGGTACTGCTGGTCGCCGTCGTGGCAAATATCTTCCTGCAGCTGCCAGCGCTGCACCTCGCCATTAGCGCCCTGTTTATTCTGTTCTCTGCAGGCGCCATTTTGTGGGAAACCAGCAACATCATCCACGGCGGCGAAACCAACTATATCCGCGCTACCGTGAGCCTGTATGTGTCGCTGTACAACATCTTTGTCAGCCTGCTGAGCCTGCTGGGCTTCGCCAGCAAAGACTAAGGCTGTCGCTTTACCAAAACCCCGCTGCGGCGGGGTTTTTGCTTTTTAGCTGCCGGCGAATTTACAATAAGGCAAAAGGTGTAATGAGGAGTCAACGTGATTTTTGCCGGTAAAGAGATTGCCACTGATGCGGAAGGCTATCTGAAAAACAGTGCGGACTGGAGTGAAGAGCTGGCTGCGGCTATCGCCCAAAACGAAGCGATTGAGATGGGTGATGCGCACTGGGAAGTGGTGCACTTTGTGCGGGCCTTTTATCAGGAGTTTAATACCTCGCCCGCGGTGCGCATGCTGGTTAAAGCCATGGCGCAAAAGTATGGCGAAGAGAAAGGTAACAGCCGCTATCTGTTTCGCCTGTTCCCGGAGGGGCCGGCTAAGCAAGCAACAAAAATTGCCGGCCTGCCGAAACCGGCGAAGTGCCTTTAATCAGCCGGTGGTGAAGCGCGCCGGAAAGGTGGCGGGCTGATGCGGTTCGGCCAGCACCTTATCAACGCGTGCGCTGCGCGGCCCGCCCGCTTTTAACCACTCAATCAGCGCCTGAACCTGCTGCTCTTCACCGGCAGCCAGCACTTCAACACTGCCATCCTGCAGATTGTGCGCGTAGCCGGTCACGCCCAGCTCATTGGCCCGCGCCTGAGTGTAGTAGCGAAAACCCACGCCCTGCACCGTACCATACACCCAGATTTTGTAGCTTGTGGTCGCCATGGCGATCTCCCCATTGTGCGTTGCATTTTGCCGTCATCCACCGGAGAATGACGCCTCATTTTTTCAGGTAAGCATAGCAAATATGACCGTTCGATTGATTCTCGCTAAGGGACGTGAAAAATCCCTGCTGCGCCGCCATCCGTGGGTATTCTCCGGTGCCGTCGCCCGTATGGAAGGTAAAGCCCAGTCGGGTGAAACTATTGATGTCTGTGACAGCAATGGCAAATGGCTGGCCCGCGCCGCTTATTCACCGCAGTCGCAAATTCGTGCTCGCGTCTGGAGCTGGCAGCAGGATGAGTCAATCGACATCGCCTTCTTCGTGCGCGCTTTTGAGCAGGCACAGCAATGGCGCACCTGGCTGGCGCAACGTGACGGGCTGGACAGCTACCGTCTGATCGCCGGTGAATCTGACGGCATGCCCGGCGTGACTATCGATCGCTTTGGCGATTTTCTGGTCCTGCAGCTGCTGTCGGCGGGTGCCGAGTACCAGCGTCCGGCGATTATCTCCGCCCTGCAGCAGAGCTTCCCGACCTGCTCCATCTACGATCGCTCTGATGTTGCAGTACGTAAAAAAGAGGGTCTGGAGCTGGCTCAGGGCCCGGTATCGGGCGAGCTGCCACCGGCACTGTTACCGATTACCGAACACGGGATGAAGCTGCTGGTTGACATTCAGGGCGGTCATAAAACCGGTTACTACCTGGATCAGCGCGACAGCCGTCTTGCCACGCGCCGCTACGCAGAAAACGCCCGCGTACTGAACTGCTTCTCTTACACTGGCGGTTTCGCCGTTTCCGCGCTGCTGGGCGGCTGCCGCGAAGTGATCAGTGTTGATACCTCTCAGGATGCGCTGGATGTCGCGAAGCAGAACGTTGAGCTGAACAGCTTGATGTGTCGCGCGCGCAATTCGTGCGTGATGATGTGTTCAAACTGCTGCGTCGCTACCGTGACAGCGGCGAGAAGTTTGACCTGATCGTTATGGATCCGCCGAAATTTGTTGAAAATAAAAATCAGCTGATGGGTGCCTGTCGCGGTTATAAAGACATCAATATGCTGGCCATTCAGCTACTTAATCCCGGCGGGATTTTGTTGACGTTCTCCTGCTCTGGCCTGATGGCGACCGATCTGTTCCAGAAGATTATCGCTGATGCCGCCGTAGATGCCGGCCGTGATGTACAATTTATAGAGCAGTTCCGTCAGGCAGCCGACCATCCGGTGATCGCCAGCTATCCTGAAGGACTTTATCTGAAAGGATTTGCCTGCCGCGTGCTGTGACTTGAAAACGCTGTCCCTGCCACCATATTGGTAGCAGGGCAAAGTTTTGGGAGGTCACAATGATTGCCAGTAAATTTGGAATTGGTCAGCAGGTACGCCATCGTCTTTCCGGCGTGCTCGGCGTAATCGTCGATGTTGATGCGGAGTACTCGCTGGACGAACCTGAGCTGGATGAAGTCGGCGCAACGGAGTCGTTGCGCGCTGCGCCGTGGTACCACGTCGTGATGGAAGATGAAGAGGGCGAACAGGTGCACACTTATGTGGCTGAGATTCAGCTGGCGGGTGAGACCTCGTTTGAACATCCGGAACAGCCCTCTATGGATGAGCTTGCGGCTTCCATCCGGCAGCAGCTGCAGGCCCCGAGCCTGCGTCATTAATGATAACGGCGACCTGAGGTCGCCGTTTTTGCGTTACTGCACGGCGCGCGTCAATCCCAGCCGCGGAATCTCAATCTTCGGGCAGCGATCCATAATGACCGTCAGCCCGGCATCACGCGCCAGCACGGCAGCCTGTTCATTAATTATCCCCTGCTGCAGCCACAGCGTATTCGCCCCGATCGCAATCGCCTCCTGCGCGACGCCCCACGCGGCTTCTGCATTGCGAAACACATCCACCATATCGACTTTACCCGGGATCTCCGCCAGTGTGGCGTAAGCGGTTTGTCCCAGTAGCGTCTGTCCGGCCAGCTTCGGGCTCACCGGTATCACCTCATAACCTTGATCGAGCAGATATTTCATCACGCCATAGCTGGGACGGTCAGTGCGATCGCTGGCACCGACCAGCGCGATGCGTTTCGTGTTCGTCAGGACATCGCGGATGATTTGATCGTTCATACTTTTCTCCTTGTTTCGCTCTCAAGAGTGTAGAGGGCATCGGCGCGCAAAGTGCAAGCCGGGCGCGTGAAACTTTGCGCGGCAGCACGAATAAATATGTTAAAATGTAAATTTACTGCCATAATGTAATAATTTGCTACACATCGCCGTTATCCCCCCCTTTTCCGGGAGTAGAAATGAAGCTGTCTTTAGCTGTTACGGGTTTACTCGTGTTGCTCGTATCGGCGTCCTGCCATGCCATCACATTGAAGCTCGATCCGCAGATCGATCTGCTGGTGCTGGATGGGCGCAAAATCTCAGGCTCGCTGCTGAAAGGTGCGGATAGCCTTGAGCTGGAGCGCGGTCAGCATCAGTTTCTGTTTCGCGTTGAAAAAGCGGGCGCCGATGCCAGCCATTTCCAGTCTGTACCCATGATTGTGACCTTCAGCGCCGATGCGCATTCGGTGGCGATCCGTCTGCCCGCGCTGAACAGCCGTCGTGAACGTACGCATTTTGACAGGTCGCTCAATTTTCAGCTGATAGATGAACACGGTAATGAGATTGCCAGCATTCGCGATCGGTTGCCGCCAGACGACAGCAGTGATGTGGAACAGGCGATGGTGAAATATAACCGTACGGCCCAGGTGGCTTCGGTGCCGCGTTTCGCCCTGCAAACCGGCCACATCCCGGACACCAGCCTGAACCTCGATTTTGCCTGGCAGGACGCCAGCGATCTGCCCGCGCTTCAGCGCTGGTTTCAGCGTTTTGATGCCGCAACGCGCCTGCGTTTTATCAGCTGGATGAAAACCTTACGCGCAAGTTGATAGCAACGAAACGCCAGGGGTAAACTCGTGCTCTAACCTTAATGCCCGAGCAGAGACAGGAAGCCCTATGGAGCAGACCGTTCGTACCCTGAAAGTCCAGAAACACATTGCCCTCGTTGCCCATGACCATTGCAAAGCCTCGCTGCTGGAGTGGGTAAAAATCAACCAGAGCGCGCTGCAATCTCATGTGCTGTATGCCACCGGGACGACCGGTAATCTGATCAATCGCCATACCGGTCTGGACGTGAATGCCATGCTGAGCGGCCCGATGGGCGGCGATCAGCAGGTTGGCGCGATGATTTCTGAAGGCAAAATCGATGTGCTGTTCTTCTTCTGGGATCCGCTGAATGCGGTGCCGCACGATCCGGATGTCAAAGCGCTGCTGCGCCTTGCCACCGTGTGGAACATTCCGGTGCAACCAACCGCTCAACGGCAGACTTCATTATCCGGTCGCCGCTGTTTGCGGCAGAGAGTGCGATTCAGATTCCCGACTATCAGCGCTATCTGGCTGAGCGTCTGAAAGCCTGATCATCAGGCTTTACGACTCTGCGGCACACCCAGTTCGCGGAACACGTCCACAAACGCTGAAGGCCGCGCTTTATCAAACAGCAGCCACACCTGCTGGCGGGCGCGGGTCAGTGCCACGTACGCCAGCCGCCGCTCTTCGGCGTGTGCAAAGTCTTCGGGCTGCGGCAGTAATCCCTCTTCCATAATCGATTCACGCGCCTGCGCCGGGAAGCCGTCGCGCCCCTCGTGCAGCCCCAGCACAATGACAAAATCGGCCTGCTGCCCTTTGCTGGCATGGATGGTCATAAAATCCAGCGCTAACTTCGGCCAGCGCGTTTTGGCTTTATCCAGCACGGCCGGACGCAGATGGTGATAGCGTGCCAGTAACAGTATGCGCTCATCCGGTTTTGCATACCCGCTCAGCTTATCCAGCAGCGCCTCCAGCTGATCGTCCGGCAACAGCGTCACTGACTTTTTATTGCCTTTACTCAGGCTATTAAGCGGCTTACGTAACTGGTGCGGGTTCTGCTGCACAAAACGATTTGCAATGTCTCCGATACGATCGTTAAAGCGGTAGGTCGTATCCAGCACGCAGCGATCGCCTTCGCCAAAATAGTGATGAAACGCGGTGGTCAGGCTCATTTCGGCGCCGCTGAAGCGATAAATCGCCTGCCAGTCATCGCCCACTGCAAACAGACTGGTGCGCTTATTCTGCTGGCGCAGCGCGGTTAACAAGGCGGCGCGCTGCGGTGAAATATCCTGGAACTCATCCACCAGAATGTGTTTCCACGGGCTGATAAAGCGTCCTTTGTCGAGCACGGCAATCGCCTGATGAATCAGGCCGGAGAAGTCCACTGCGCCCTCCTCTTTCAACGCGCTTTTCCACGCTTTTAGCAGCGGCGCCATCAGCTTAACGCGCTTGCTGAAGTTATCACGCAGCGCTTCTGGTACATCAGCAATCATTGCCGCCTGCGCGCCGCCGTGCATGCGCATCAGCCCAGCCAGCGCTCCAGCCGGGAAGCCAGCCGCTGCGCCAGCTTGTCATCCTGCCAGAAAGGCCCTTCCGGTACATCCCACGCCAGCTCGTCCTGCAGCCACTGCCGCCAGCCGCTGGCCTGCGCTTTCTTGCTTTTGCACTGCTCGCGCCAGTTATCGATAAGCAGCTGCCGGCGCGCCTTGCTGTCGCTCTCCAGCTTACTGATGACCGGCTGTTTGTTACTACCTTCGCGAATGATATGCAGCGCCAGCGCGTGGAACGTACGCGCCTGAATGGCGCTGTCACCGAGCCGCGCCTGTATACGTTCGTTCATCTCCTCCGCCGCCTGACGGCCAAACGCCAGCAGCAGAATTTGCTCCGGCTGCGCCAGCCTGCGCTGCATCAGCCAACCAGCACGCGCCACCAGCACCGAGGTTTTCCCGCTGCCCGCGCCCGCCAGCACCAGCAAGGCGTCTTCGCCATTGACTACAGCTTCACACTGGGAAGAATTAAGCGGCGTGGTTTCCACGGTAGAAAAGAATTCGTGAAAATGGCTGATGACTTCGCGAGTCCACTGGCGATTACGCGCGCGAATAGCGGTTTCACCCTGCTCCAGCCACTGCTGGCAAAATTGCCACTGCTCGCGGCAGTTATCGAAATCTTCCAGGCGCGCGAGCGGCAGCGGCAAGGCGGCAAACTGTCGGGTTATACTCTCTTTAATGTCCGCCAGCTCACTGCGCTTCAGCCAGCGATCCTGTTCAGTGAATGTGATGATCTCCTGCTGCAGCGCTGTCAGCACCTGCGCGCTGACGTCGCTCATCTCCTGGCTCCACTGCTGCCAGGCGTGCTGCAGATAGTGGAAAAAGCGCTGGGTCTCCTGCCACTCGGTGCCGTGCAGACGTACCACTCTCTCCTCCGGCAGGTGGAACTCCAGTTCGCCCCAGACCATACCGCGTTTACAGGCGATGCTCAGCAGCTGGTTGAACGGAATAAGATATTCATGGCGATCGCCACTGACTTCCACGCCGGCCGCCAACAGACGCACCCGATTATAGGGGTGCTGCGCCAGCCGTTTGCCCATGGATGTAGCTTTTAGTTCCATCTTCGCACCGTCATGTGGAATGCAATTATCGCGCAGTTTACCTGTCAGACTCTTACCGCTCCAGCCTTAAAGAGGCTAAACTGGGCGACACATATTGCGGATTGCAAAAGGAAAATGCGTTATGCGCACCGTGCTTAATATTCTTAATTTCATACTGGGTGGTTTTATCACGACCCTGGGCTGGCTATTTGCGACGCTGATCAGCATCGTGCTGATTTTTACGCTGCCGCTGACGCGCTCATGCTGGGAGATCACCAAACTGTCGCTGTTACCGTTTGGCAATGAAGCGGTACACGTCGATGTGCTGCGTCCGGACAGCAAAAGCCATGTAATGAACGCCGGCGGAACCTTTCTGAACCTGTTCTGGCTGATCTTCTTTGGCTGGTGGCTGTGCCTGATGCATATCTCCACCGGCATTGTGCAGTGTCTGAGTATTATCGGCATCCCCACCGGCATTGCGCATTTCAAGATTGCGGCGATTGCGCTGTGGCCCGTTGGTCGCCGTGTGGTCTCGGTTGAAGAGGCGCAGGCCGCGCGTGAAGCGAACGCGCGTCGTCGTTACTGAGGCGAATAATGATGCATGATGCTTCACCGGGCTGGCGACGTTACCTGTTCAACAGCAGTCTGCGCTATCTGCTGCGCATTTTCTTTGCGCTGGCGGGTTGCGCGGCTTTTCCCTGGTGGCTGCAGCAAATTGAGTGGACCATCCCGCTGACGCTGGGCGTTGTGGCGGCGGCGCTGGCCGATCTTGACGATCGCTGGACCGGACGCGTACGTAACCTGGTCATTACCCTGCTGTGTTTCTGTATCGCTTCCGTTTCGGTTGAGCTGCTGTTTCCCTATCCCTGGGCCTTCGCAGGCGGCCTGGCGCTCTCCAGCTGGGGATTTATTCTGCTGGGCGCGCTGGGCCAGCGCTATGCGACCATCGCCTTTGGCGCGCTGCTGATTGCGGTTTACACCATGCTTGGCATCGGTCTGTTTCCGCAGTGGTGGATGCAGCCCGCGCTACTGCTGATTGGCGCGCTCTGGTACAACCTGCTGACGTTTATTGGCCACCTGATGTTCCCGGTGCGCCCGGTGCAAGAGCAGCTGGCCGCCAGTTTTTCCCAGCTGGCGCGCTATCTGGAGGCCAAAGCCAATCTGTTTGATCCGGATGGCGGTGAGCAGGATGACGCGGCGCTGATCGCGACTGCCATGGTCAACAGCGCCCTGGTGGCACAACTTAATCAAACCAAGAGCACCATCCAGAGCCGTCTGCGCGGCGACCGTGGCTCACGCAGTACCCGGCGCAGCCTGCACTACTACTTTGTGGCGCAGGATATTCATGAACGCGCCAGCTCCTCACATCTGCAATACCATCTGCTGCGCGATGACTGGCGCTATAACGAAGTTCTGTTTCGCTTTCAGCGACTGCTGAATATGCAGGCGCAGGCGTGTCGCCAGCTGGCGGAGAACATTGTGCTGCGGCAGCGCTGGCATCATGACAGTCACTTCGAGCGTAGTTTCGAGCGGCTGGAGAGTACCCTGCAGCGTCTGCAGCAGCAGGATCCCGAAGCCACTCATATCCGGCCGCTGTTCTGGCTGCTGCGCAACTTACGCGCTATCGATGCACAGCTGGCATCGATTGAATCCGAACAGATACTGGCCGAGCCGCTCACACCAGCCGACATTAATCTTTCGCGCGAAGGGCTGAGCGGCTGGGCAGATATACGCCTGCGCCTGAGCCGCCATCTGAGTCCGTCCTCTGCGCTGTTCCGCCATGCGGTGCGCATGTCGCTGGTCCTGTGCGTAGGCTATGCGTTTATCCAGATCACCGGCCTGCATCGTGGCTACTGGATTTTGCTTACCAGCCTTTTTGTGTGCCAGCCTAACTACAACGCTACGCGACGGCGGCTGGCGCTGCGTATCGGTGGCACGCTGGCGGGCATCGCCATTGGGCTGCCGGTGCTATGGCTGGTGCCGTCGATCGAAGGCCAGCTCATTCTGATTGTGCTCAGTGGCGTGCTGTTTTTTGCCTTCCGTCAGATTCAGTACGCCCAGGCCACGCTGTTCATCACGCTGCTGGTGCTGCTGTGCTTTAATCTGCTGGGTGAAGGTTTCGACGTGGCCCTGCCGCGCGTGGTGGATACGCTGCTTGGCTGCGGTCTTGCCTGGCTGGCGGTGGCCTTTGTCTGGCCGGACTGGCGCTTCCGGCAGCTTAGCACCGTGGCCGATCGCACCCTGAATGCCAACTGCCGTTACCTGGATGCCATCATGGAGCAATATCACCAGGGCAAAGATAACCGCCTTGCCTACCGTATTGCGCGTCGTGATGCTCACAACGCCGACGCGGAGCTGGCTTCTGTGGTCTCCAACATGAGCAGCGAGCTGAAACTGCAGCAGCCGCTGCGGGAAGATGCGTTTCGCCTGCTCTGCCTGAATCACTCCTTCCTGAGTTACATCTCTGCGCTCGGCGCCCACCGCGATCGCCTGCCCGAAGGCGAGCTACTCCAGCTGCTGGACGATGCGGTATGTTTTGTCGAGGACGTACTGCAAATTGAGCGCGTCGATGAAACCCAGGCCAATGCGATGCAGCAGGCGTTAATGCAGCGCCTCAGCGCACTGAAAAACGCTGCGGAAGCGCAGGCTCCGTTGGTTATCCAGCAGCTGGGATTACTGATTGCCCTGCTGCCTGAAATCGCCCGCCTGCGCCGTACGCTCGCCAGTCGCTAAGGGGATAGTCGCTCCCCGGCTGCGTGCTGGCGGAGCGTCTTCTGGTACCAGACGCTGAGCTCTTCGCGCACCGCCGCCGGCAGCGCGGCCTCATGATGCCCGGATATCGCACCCTCCAGTGCCAGCAGGGTCTTTAAGCCAATATCTTTATTCAGGGCACGCAGTTTTAGCCAGCTTTCACGTGAACCGGTTTCGTACAATAGTCTGACCGAACTGATGCCCACCTTGTGTAGCATCAGCTCCAGGCGCAGGCTGAGATTGGGCAGATCTTTTAGCCTCAGTGAGACATGTCTGGTGGCTGCTTCATCCTGTGCGGCCTGCAGTGAGCTGGCCGAAAGCCGCAATAATTGATCTTTGTCCTGCCACAGTTGTTGATCCACTTTAAAGTAGCTCAGCGTGACGGGCATACCGCGTTTACGATACACCAGCGGCTCCATGGGTCGCTGCGTGGCGTAATGCTGAAGCGCCTCGCTGGCACGCAGGTAGAGCGCATCGTCGTTAATATAGGCAAAAACCACCTTCTCAACGGCCAGCGCGTAACCACCAAACTGAGTGCGGGATTCGATTTTACCCAAGGCTGCCAGCTGGGCTTTTGATCGTTCAACTACCGGGTTACTTCTCTTCATAACGTCCCCTTATTCTGATTCCATGCGCGGGAAATTTCCTATAAAAGCTCGGATATTCATTCAGTTAGAAGATAGAAAAAACGATTTAGCTGTTCAATGAATAAAAGCGTTTCAGACCGGATCTTGTGCAGAATTTGCGAGGCATTTTCAGAAATTGAGGTTGATCTTTGTTCACGAAGCCAGTACTGTACATCCATACAGTTCATTACTGAGTGATTAAAAATATGCGTACTCACTTCTCTGGCCCTGCCGATCGTTCCCGCCGTTTCGCTGCTTCCGGCTTAACGCAATCCTCTATGGGGGGAATCACGGAATTACGCTATAGCGAACAACCGGGTATGATGCCGTTGCTGCTGTTGCCGGTTCTGAAGCAGCTGAGTGCGCAGTCACGGTGGCAGCTGTGGCTGACGCCAGCCTGCAAACTGAATCGCAGCTGGATGCAGCAGTCCGGATTACCGCTGGAGAAGAGTATGCACATCACACAATCAGCGCGCTTCAGCACGGTTGAGAGTATGGTAAAAGCGCTGCGCACAGGAAATTACAGTGTGGTTCTGGCGTGGATTCCGTATGAGTTAACGGACAGTGAGCGTCTGGAACTGGAGCAGGCAGCAACAGAAGGCGAAGCGCTGGGGTTAATTATGCGACCACAGGGTCACGATCGCGCCTTCTCCAGACAATCAAATGCAGCAAAAATTCCCTCAGATTTGTTTCATTAAGTAAAAGTAAGATTTTTCTCAGGATTTTTTTTACAGAAGTTGCGGCTAACCCACTGATTCTTTTCCCGCCAGCTTTGACAATGGGTTAGCGACATTTTCCTTTTTCTGTAGCGAAAATTTTGCCATGTCATTTGTTAAAATGTGTGTATAAATCCCTGTTTTTTTATCTTCCGGCGTCACATCATACTTGTAAGTTTCCAATCTCGTTGTAGACTTTACCTCGCCAGGGTGCTCAATAACCTCCGTTTTTTTTCGGTAGAGTCATAAGCGAGCGTTCAGACCCGGCGAAGGATTACAACCAAGAGCAACTTTTTTGCTCATTGCCTATTTGGATGATAACGAGGCGCAAAATGAAAAAGACAGCTATCGCAATTGCAGTGGCACTGGCTGGCTTCGCTACCGTAGCGCAGGCCGCTCCTAAAGATAACACCTGGTATACCGGTGCTAAACTGGGCTGGTCTCAGTACCACGATACTGGTTACTACGGTAACGGTTACGCGAACAACGACGGTCCAACTCACGAATCTCAGCTGGGCGCAGGTGCATTCCTGGGCTATCAGGCGAACCCATACCTGGGCTTCGAGCTGGGCTACGACTGGCTGGGCCGTATGCCTAACAAAGGCAACGAAGTAAATGGCGCGTTCAAAGCACAAGGCGTTCAGCTGGCTGCTAAACTGAGCTACCCAATTGCTGACGATCTGGACGTGTACACCCGTCTGGGTGGTATGGTATGGCGTGCAGACTCTACTCAGGCTAATGTTGCTAACGGCACTCGTATCAGCGATCACGACACCGGCGTTTCTCCGCTGGCTGCTGTAGGTGTTGAATACGCACTGACCAAAAACTGGGCTACCCGCCTGGACTACCAGTGGGTTAACAACATCGGTGATGCAGGTACTGTTGGCGCACGTCCAGACAACAGCATGCTGAGCGTTGGCGTTTCTTACCGTTTCGGTCAGGATGAAGATGCAGCACCTGTTGTTGCTCCGGCTCCAGCACCAGCTCCGGTTGTTGAAACCAAGCGTTTCACCCTGAAGTCTGACGTTCTGTTCACCTTCAACAAAGCAACCCTGAAGCCAGAAGGCCAGCAGGCTCTGGATCAGCTGTACAGCCAGCTGAGCTCAATGGATCCGAAAGACGGCTCTGTTGTAGTACTGGGCTTCACCGATCGCATCGGTTCAGAGCAGTACAACCAGAAACTGTCTGAGAAGCGCGCACAGTCTGTAGTTGATTACCTGGTATCTAAAGGTATCCCTTCTAACAAGATCTCTGCACGTGGCATGGGCAAATCTAACCCGGTTACTGGCAACACCTGTGACAGCGTGAAAGGCCGTAACGCCCTGATCGACTGCCTGGCGCCAGACCGTCGCGTTGAAATCGACGTGAAAGGTATCAAAGACGTTGTAACTCAGCCACAGGCTTAAGTTATCGCGTAATAAAAAACCCCGCTTTGGCGGGGTTTTTTTTATGGCTGCTATGTAATCAGCTGACACGCGGCAAACGCTGCGCTTAGCGCTTAGCTCTTATCCGCGTCGCCCTTCCCGAGGATAGCCTGCAGATCCTGTTTTAGCGTTGACATCTGGCTGGCATACTTCTCTTTACGCTCTGCATCTTCAATCAGCTGTACGATGGTCTCAGAGAGCGTACTGCTGCGCCGTTGAGCCAGCCCCGCAAGACGCTGCCACACCAGATACTCCAGATCGATCGATTTCTTGCGCGTGTGCTGATGTTCAGCATTGAAATGGCGTTTGCGGCGCGCACGGATCGTCTGCTTGAGGCGATTTTCAAGGTCAGGATGAATGTGCTGCGCAATCCAGTCGCCCACTTCAGTTGGACGATTCTCAATCGCCAGCAGCTCATTCACGGCCGCCTGCGCAGCGCTTAGCTCCAGATGACGGGTGATCAACTCCCCTTCCCGATGCTTTTTCACCAGGTATTTCCACTTCCATCCACTTTCAAGATTTTCGAGTTGCTGGTATTTCATCGGAATCTCATCGTGATCACGTAACAATCTAAGAATAACAGCTTTTTTCCTGGATGCAGCAAGGAAAAACATGTTGTGGACGTCACAATTCGGGCCAGAACTCCACAGTGCTTAACCAGGCTGATTCCTGTATAATCGCGCTTTTCCTGAATCAGACTAATGCGAATATTTTGACCAGCTCTCAAATTACGTGGCAAGCCCTGCAGCCGGATAACACCCGCTACCAATCCATTTTTTCTACCGTCTCCCTGGAAGAGTGCGATAGTCTTGCCGCGGTTCAGCCGCGTCTGCTGAATGCGCTGGCGCATTTACATCATCAAACGCTGGGTTTCCCGCTGCTGCTGCTGCGCAGTCAGGAGAACAGCGATTATCTCGCCTGTATTGCTGAAGCTGCGCGCCGCTTCCAGCCTGATGAAACGGCCCTGTACGGCGGTGATTACCATATCATGGGCGATACCGTCAGCCTGCTTCCGCCTGCGGATGCCAGCCGGCCGTTCACCAGCCGTGGCGGCGTGCATTTTGCCGACTGGGTTGAGTCCGAACAGCTGTTTGGCTGCGTGCGCCAGTACAAAGATCGCGTGCAGCTGGAGCCGGGTCTGCTGCATCGGGCAAATGGCGGCACGCTGATTCTGTCGATCAATACCCTGCTGTCGCAGCCTTTGCTGTGGCTGCGTCTGCGTAAGTTTATAGAACAGGGCCGCTTTGACTGGTACTCCCAGGATGAGCGCCAGCCACTGCCTCTCACCATCCCCTCCCTGCCGCTGCAGCTGCGTCTGGTGCTGTGTGGCGATCGTGATGCGCTTGCCAGCTTCCAGGAGCTGGACGTTGAAGTGCATGAGATGGCGCTCTACAGCGAGTTCGAAGAGAACCTGCAAATCGTTGATGAAGAGGATATGACGGCGTGGTGCCAGTGGACGCTGACGCAGGCCAGACAGGCCGGTTTAGCCGCGCCGGAAGCCGATTTCTGGCCACCGCTCATCAATGAAGCCGTGCGCATGTCCGGCGATCAGGAGACGCTGCCGCTCTGCCCGCGCTGGCTACGCCGTCAGTTACAGGAAGCGTCGCTGCACGGCGAAGCGATAAATGCTGAAGCGCTGAAAGATGCGCTGGAAGCCCGTCAGTGGCGTGAAAGCTTCCTGGTCGACCGTATGCGCGATGAGATCCTGTTCAACCAGATCATGATCGAGACCGAAGGCGAAGTGGTGGGTCAGATTAATGGCCTCTCTGTGATTGAGTTCCCCGGCCATCCACGTCCATGGGGTGAACCGTCGCGTATCACCTGCGTGGTACATCCGGGCGATGGGGAGTTTACCGACGTAGAGCGTAAAGCCGAGCTGGGCGGTAATATTCACGCCAAAGGTATGATGATCATGCAGGCATACCTGATTGCCGAACTGGAGCTTGAGCAGCAGCTGCCCTTCTCCGCTTCGCTGGTGTTTGAACAGTCCTACTCCGAGGTCGACGGGGATAGCGCTTCACTGGCCGAGCTGTGTGCGTTAATCAGCGCGCTGGCAAATCAACCGCTCAGCCAGCACATCGCCGTCACCGGTTCGGTCGATCAGTTTGGTAATGTGCAACCAGTTGGTGGTCTCAATGAGAAGGTTGAGGGCTTCTTCCATATCTGTCAGGCACGCGAGCTGACCGGCAAACAGGGGGTGATTCTGCCTGCCAGTAACCTGCGCCATCTGAGCCTGAGCCAGGATGTGGTCGATGCGGTGCAGCAGGGTCAGTTCCACATCTGGGCGATTGAGCGCGTCGACGAAGCGCTGCCGCTGTTAACCGGTGTCGTCTGGCAAAGTGAGAGCGGTGAATCGTTACTGAATACCATTCAGGAGCGCATTACACAATTTAATCAGCAGGAGTCACGCCCGCGCGCATGGCCGTTACGCTGGCTTAACTGGTTTAACCACAACTGATAGCATTGCTCAGCGTACAACTGTTCGCTAATATTCGGACTTCACTAAAAGAAGGCATATTGAGAACATGGTAGATAAACGCGAATCCTATAGCAAAGAAGACCTGGTTGCCTCAGGGCGCGGCGAACTGTTTGGCGAAAATGGCCCGCCGCTGCCGTCCGACAACATGTTGATGATGGACCGTGTCGTCAAAATGACTGAAGACGGTGGCAGCTTCGACAAAGGCTACGTGGAAGCCGAACTGGATATCCGCCCTGACCTGTGGTTTTTTGATTGCCACTTTAAAGGCGATCCGGTAATGCCTGGCTGTCTCGGTCTGGATGCGATGTGGCAGCTGGTAGGTTTCTACCTTGGCTGGCTGGGCGCGGAAGGTAAAGGCCGTGCGCTGGGCGTGGGTGAAGTGAAATTCACCGGTCAGGTTCTGCCGACGGCGAAAAAAGTGACCTATAAAATCCACTTCAAACGCGTGATCAACCGCAAGCTGGTGATGGGCGTGGCCGATGGCGAAGTGTTTGTTGACGGTAACCTGATTTATACCGCAACGGATTTGAAAGTGGGTCTGTTCAAAGATACCTCTGCTTTCTAAATCCGCTAACGAAAACCTCCGCACGCAGCGGAGGTTCATTCCCTATCGATAGACATCCGGCAGTGCTAGGCCACCGCCGACCTGTCCTCCATGGCTTGTCGCCAACCTCCCAACCAGTGAGACCGGGCATCGATCAGTTGATAAGGGCATAGCTCCTTAGAGCGGCCTGTAATGCCGGCCTGATAGCCTCGAGAATGTGCTCGTTCCAGGCGGTCTCTCTTCTGTCTCTTCATACCTCGTTTCCCTCATTTCAGGTCTGGTGGAATCTGGTGGAAAGATATAGAGTGGCGAATTAATGTTCAGCCACAATAATGTTCTAACCTCAGCGCACCGAAAGGTCAATGCGCAAAATTCACGCCAATGTCATCTGAATGACCTTAAAAAGACATAATAATTTGTCAACGCAGCGTATATCTGGCTGATTCGCCAATAAAAAAGTCCCTGACTGACGCGCTATCGCAGCACGGCAATTCAGAGACTTAGCATAAGCTTCGAACAATTCCTAATTTAGTGCGACTACGCCATTAGCAATTTGCTGTGCCGTCTGCTGCCAGCCAAGCGCTAAAGTGCGCACCAGCGCATCGTAGCCATCTTCCGTTTGCGGCAGCGTAAAATTGAAGCCGCGTTTGATAAGATGCCCTTGATGCTGCAGCAGCCACTCACCGCTGACCACCACCTGGCCATCATAACGTCCCTGGAACCCTGTGACGTTAACGTTGAGCGTGTCGTGCGTGTCACCCACCGGTTTGCTGGCCACCAGCCGACCCGGCAGCGCCTTGCTCAGATTAGTGACCAACGTCTGCTGTAACTGTTGATCCAGCGGGCTGGCCCACAGGTTATTGGCGGCGATAACATATTTTACATCGCTGGTCTGATAGACCAGCCCGTTACCTGCCAGATAGTCCGGCACGCTGACCTGCTCAACCCATATCATCGGCTGGTCGCTGCCGGCTTCACTCCGCACGCTCGCCACACTGCTGCCCGCAGGCAGCTGATAGTAAGTGGTATCAATGGTGCTGCTGCACCCTGCCAGCAGCAGCAACGCGCCGATAATCAGCCCTTTTTTCACTGTTTCGCCCTCTTTGGCTGTGGGTCCTGACCCGGTTTTGCTTCAAACACCAGTGCGTTGCTCTTTGCATTGAGCGTTTTCAGCACCGGCTGCAGTTCACGCAGAACCTGATCCAGACGCTGCATATCACCCACCAGCTTGTTATAGGCGGGCGAGCCCGGCTGCAGCCCTTTCATGCTGCGATTCAGCTCGCGCAGCGTTTGCTGCATATCCGCTGGCAAGGTTTTCATCGCCGGGCTGCCGGTAATTTGATTAAGGTTATTCAGCGTCTTCTGCATCTGCTGCAGCGTGCGCTGGCTCTCTTTCAGGGTGCCGGTAGCCTCATTCAGCATCGGATTGAGTGGCAAGGCGTTGATCTTATCCAGCGCGGCCATCAGCTTCTGCTGAATCTGGCTCAGCCCGCCGCTTACGGTTGGAATCACCTCCAGTCCGGCCACCTCGTTCGGGCCTTTATAGGCGGGCGCATTGTCATAGAAGTCGAGATCGACAAACAGCGCGCCTGACAGCAGGTTGCCGGTTTTCAGCGTGGCGCGCAGTCCGCGTCGCTTACCATCCTGCAGATGCTTCTCAAGATTGAAGTCCCCACCCAGCCGGCTGATAAAGCGATCCGGCTCAATACGGATCAATACCGGCACGCGATAGTCGGTATTCAGCGCCTGGTTTACACCCGGAATCATATACGGCACCTGCGCCACGGTACCCAGACGAATGCCACGGAACTCAACCGGCGCCCCCACCTGCAGGCCGCGAATGGAGTCCGTGAAGAACATCAGGAAATCAGTATGCGCGGTGTAGAGCGAATCCTGAATGCTGCGCTGATCGTCAAACAGATGGTAATCGCTCTGGTTTTTGGCCAGCTCGCCCAGCTCCCAGCCGTCCGGAACGTCGAAACTGACGCCGCCGCTGAACAGCGTGGTCAGCGAGCCCATCTCGACGCGCATGCCGGAGGCCGACATGTCCACGGCGATGCCGCTGTCCTTCCAGAAGCGCACGTTAGTGGTGACCAGTCGATCGTACGGCGCGGCGATAAACAGCTGATAAGTCATCATGCGCTTATCGGTGTCGAAGCTGCTGGTCTCCACCGTCCCTACGCGATAGCCCCGGAACAGCACCGGATCGCCCGCATTCAGCTGACCGGCTTTTTTGCTATCAAGAATGACGCGGATGCCTTTCGCATCCGGCGGCGCCAGCGGCGGTGCATCCAGCAGCTGATAGTGCTCCGGCTGCTCGCCCTTTGCGCCCGGCTGCAGTTCGATGTAGGCGCCCGAGAGTAACGTGCCAAGTCCGGTGATCCCTTCACGCCCAACCTGCGGTTTCACTACCCAAAACACGCTATCTTTATGCAGCAGTTTTTCCATGCCGGCGTTCAGGCGCGCAGTGATCTCAACGTGATGCAGATCATCAGTCAGTACCGCGCTCTCAACCGTGCCGATATCCACGCTGCGGCTCTTTATGGTGGTTTTACCGGCAACGATGCCCTCGGCACTTTCGGTAATCAGGGTGACCTGCGGGCCCTGATGGCTGAAGTGATAAAACAGAATCCATCCGCCGATTAACAGCGT
Organism: Pantoea wallisii; assembly: GCF_002095485.1. Lineage (GTDB taxonomy): Bacteria > Pseudomonadota > Gammaproteobacteria > Enterobacterales > Enterobacteriaceae > Pantoea > Pantoea wallisii. Next base: position 82,549 of record NZ_MLFS01000003.1, read on the forward strand.
AACAATGGGTACGATCCAGACCGGCGACCAGCGTTTAATCTGGTCGATGTTAGCAATGCCGTGTTGATTGTCCGTCAAGACGCGGCTCCTTAGGTTCAGTTTCCTGTAGGCGATCCCAGATCAGTCGCGGGTCAAATGCCATGGCGGCGAACATTGTTAGTATCACCACCAAAGCAAATAACAGCGCGCCCGGCGCAGGATAAACACTCATCAGCTGGCCCATACGCACCAGCGCAGAGAGCACAGCGATAACAAACACATCAATCATTGACCAGCGGCCAACAAACTCCACCACCTCATAAACCAGGTGCATCTTCTCGCCATCGCGCCGGCCGCGTCCGCTGGCGTGCCAGCAAAGCCAGCCAATCGCCACCATCTTCAGCGAAGGCACCATAATACTGGCGATAAAAATTACCAGTGCAACCGGCCACGAGCCGTCGCTCCACAGCAAGATCACCCCGGACATAATGTTGGAGGGATATTGCGAGCCAAGTGTCTCCGTCACCATGATCGGCATGATATTCGACGGGATATACAACATCACCGAGGTCAGCAGCAGCGCCAGCGTCCACTGCAGGCTGTGCCGACGGCGCGGCGCGGCGTTCACGCCACAGCGTGGGCAGTGTGGCTGTGCGGCAGGCAGAATGGCAGTACAGCAGGGGCAGCTGCGTAATCCCTGCTGCAAGCCACTGATACCCGCCTGCGGCTGCCGCGGTAAAGGTGGCAGCGGATCGATACGCTGCCACACCCAGCGGCGATCGACGCACTGGAATGCCCGTAACTGCAGTACACAGAACAGACACCACGGCCAGAAGCTGCTGCCCAGGCCAATTTCACCGTAGGCCATGAGCTTAACGAAACTCACCAGCACGCCCGCCATAAAGATTTCCGCCATGCCCCAGCTACGCAGCTGGAACAGTATGCGCGCCAGCCCCAGCCGCAGGCTGTGCGGCATGCGTACCGGGTTTACCAGCAGCAGAATGGTGATCATGCAGAACGCCGGTATGCCCTGCACGAACAGCATAAACAGCGTGGCGAGACTGCGATAATCCTCACGCACCATCACCTGTGGGATCTGTGGCAGCGATATCTGGCTGCTCAGTCCGGCAACGTGCATGGTGATAAAAGGGAACAGGTTCGCCAGCAGCAGCATAAACAGCGCCGCCAGCGCATAACCTGTAGGGCGTTTACGCGGCTCATGCCAGTTGGCGATGAGCGTGGTATGGCAGCGCGGACAGCGTGCGCGACTGCCCACCGGTACGGCGGGCAGTTTTACGGTTAAATCACAGTGTGGGCAGAGCATCCAATGCTGCGCCTGATGCGTTGCACACATGCTGATGTCCTCTGCGTTATGCGCCGTTTTTTAGCGCTTCCAGCTCTTCCCAGCGCTGAAATGCTGTCTCCAGCGCCTTCTCGGTCTCAGCCAGGGCATCCAGTACCGGCTGCGTCTTGTCATGCGGCTGGCTGAAGAAATCCGGATGGCTCATCTGCGCCTGGAGTTCACCAATGCGCGTCTCCAGCTGCTCCAGCTTCTGCGGCAGCTGTTCCAGCTCGCGCGTCAGGTTATAGCTTAGCTTGCCGGCGCTGCGTTTGGCGGACTCGTTTTTCTCAGCCGGTTTTGCCGCCGGCGTTGCCGCTTTCACGGCCGTTTTGGTTTGCTTATAGGCGGCACGCTGCAGCTGCGCATCATGGTACCCGCCGACAAACGCACCGATTTCACCGTTGCCTTCAAAAATCCAGCACTCGGTAACGGTGTTATCGACAAACTGACGATCGTGGCTCACCAGCAGCACGGTGCCCTGATAGCCATCCACCAGCTCCTCCAGCAGCTCCAGCGTCTCCACATCCAGGTCGTTGGTCGGTTCATCAAGAATCAGCAGGTTGCTGGGCTTGAGGAACAGACGCGCCAGCAGCAGGCGGTTACGCTCACCACCGGACAGCGCACGCACCGGCGTCATGGCGCGTTTGGGATGGAACAGGAAGTCCTGCAGATAGCCCAGCACATGGCGCGGTTTACCGTTGACCATCACCTCCTGCTTGCCCTCGGCCAGGTTATCCATCACGGTTCTGTCCGGATCGAGCTCGGCGCGGTGCTGGTCAAAGTAAGCGATCTCAAGCTTGGTGCCGCAGTGCACCCGGCCGCTGTCGGCTTTGAGCTGGTCAAGCATCAGGCGCAGCAGCGTGGTTTTCCCGCAGCCGTTCGGGCCGATAAGCGCAATTTTGTCGCCACGCTGTACCTGGGTGGAGAAATCGTGTACCAGCGTTTTGCCCTCTACGCTGTAGTTCACGTTCTCCAGCTCAAAGACAATTTTGCCGGAGCGCGCCGCTTCGCCAACCTGCATGTTGGCTTTGCCCATTACGTCACGGCGCTCTGAGCGTTCGCGACGCAGGGCTTTCAGCGCGCGTACGCGCCCTTCATTACGGGTACGGCGCGCTTTAATGCCCTGGCGAATCCACACCTCTTCCTGCGCCAGCTTGCGATCGAACTCAGCGTTCTGCATCTCTTCAACCCGCAGCGCCTCCTCTTTACCGACGAGGAACTGATCGTAATCACCCGGCCATGACACCAGCTTACCGCGATCCAGATCGACGATACGCGTCGCCATATTGCGGATGAAGGAGCGGTCGTGCGAGATAAATACAATGCTGCCGGTGAAGGTCTTCAGGAAGGTCTCCAGCCAGTCGATGGTTTCGATATCGAGGTGGTTGGTCGGTTCATCCAGCATCAGCACGCGCGGGTTACTCACCAGCGCGCGGCCCAGCGCCGCTTTACGCAGCCAGCCGCCGGAGAGCGAAGAGAGCTCGGTATCCGGCGCTAAACCAATCTGCTGCAGCACATCGTTGATGCGCGAATCAAGCTGCCACAGGTTCTGATGATCCAGAATCGTCTGCAGGCGGCCCATCTCATTCAGGTTCTTTTCACTCGGGTCTTCCATCACCAGATGCGAGATCGCGTGATAGGCCTTGAGATGTTCAGCCTGCTCGGCAACGCCCTCGGCCACAAAGTCATACACCGAACCGGTAATGTTGCGCGGCGGGTCCTGCTGCAGGCGGGAGACCACTAAGTCCTGCTCATAAATAATACGGCCATCATCCAGCGGCTGCTCGCCGTTGATGATCTTCATGAGCGTGGACTTACCGGCACCGTTACGGCCAACCAGACAGACGCGCTCGCCCTCTTCGATATGCAGTTCGGTGTTATCCAACAGCGGCGCATCGCTGAATGAGAGGTAAGCGCCATGGATACTGATCAGAGACATAAAACTTATTCCTTACCGGCGTGGCTAACCAGCCAGCAGTTGTGAATTTGACGGTTGCGCGCAAAATCCTGCGACAGCGTTTTCTGGGTAATTTCCTGCGCCTGCAGACCAAGACGTGCCAGACCGTCCAGATCCATTTTGAAACCGCGCTTGTTGTTAGAGAACATAATAGTGCCGCCGCGACGCAGCAGACGTTTCAGATTCTGCATCAGCATCAGATGGTCGCGCTGCACGTCGAAATCGTCTTCCATGCGTTTGGAGTTTGAGAATGTCGGCGGATCGATAAAGATTAAGTCGAACTGCTCATCGCTCTCGCGCAGCCAGCTCAGGCAATCTGCCTGCATCAGACGGTGCTGACGGCCGGTCAGACCGTTGAGACGCAGGTTACGCTCCGCCCACTCCAGATAGGTACGGGACATATCAACCGTAGTGGTGGATTTGGCGCCGCCCAGCCCGGCGTGCACGCTGGCGGTGCCGGTGTAGGCAAACAGGTTCAGGAAGTCTTTGCCCTTGCTCATCTGACCCAGCATCTGGCGAGCGATACGGTGATCCAGGAACAGGCCCGTATCCAGGTAGTCGGTCAGGTTCACCAGCAGGCGCGCGTTGAACTCCTGCACTTCGAAGAAGTCGCCCTTTTCGCTCAGCTTCTGATACTGGTTTTTACCCTTCTGCCGCTCGCGCGTTTTCAGCACCAGACGGTTCGCCGGGATCTCCAGCACGCTTAAGGTGGCGCTGATGACATCAAACAGACGCTGGCGAGCTTTACTGGCGTCGATGGTTTTCGGCGGAGCATACTCCTGAATCACCACCCACTCGCCATAGCGATCGACCGCCACGTTGTACTCCGGCAGGTCGGCATCATACAGGCGATAGCATTCAATATTTGACTGACGCGCCCACTTCTCCAGCTTTTTAATATTCTTGCGCAGGCGGTTGGCGAAATCTTCGGCGATCTGCGCGCCGCCTTCTGCGCTGTTTGCTGCCAGCTGATAATTTTTCTGTACGCACTCCAGCGGACCGTTTTTCGCTTTGAACTGGCGCTCCGCACGCAGCTGCAGGCAGCTCAGCAGCTCTGGCGAAGCGCTGAACAGCGACAGATTCCAGCCACCGAAGTGCTGTTTCATGATGCGGCCCAGCTGGCTGTGGAGCGCAATCAGCGCCGGTTCGCTCTCCAGACGCTCGCCGTACGGCGGGTTGCTCAGCACCGTACCGGTGATCGCTTCTCCCGCCAGCGGATTTTTCAGCTTCAGCACATCCTGCTGGTTAAAGGTGAACAGCTCAAACACGCCGGCGCGGCGCGCATTGGCACGCGCCCACTCCAGCACGCGGCCGTCGTTGTCATAGCCGAAGAAGCGCGACGTGGTCGCTGCCGTGCCGGTGCGCGCACGCTGCAGTGCCTCGCTGCGCACCTCCTGCCACAACGCCGCATCGTGTTTTTTCCAGCGGGTAAAGCCCCAGTGAGAGCGCAGCAGGCCCGGCGCACGATCGCAGGCGATCAGCGCCGCTTCAATCAGCAGCGTGCCGGAACCACACATTGGATCCACCAGTGGCGTGCCGTTTTGCCAGCCGGCGCGCATCACAATCGCCGCCGCCAGGTTCTCTTTCAGCGGTGCCTGGCCGGTCTGCTGGCGGTAGCCGCGCTGGTGCAGTGCCGTACCGCTCAGGTCCAGCGCGATGCTGACGCGATCTTTGTTTAACCAGGCGTTGATACGAATACCCGGCTGCTCACGATCCACGCTCGGCCGCTCCAGGTTCTGGCGGGTAAAGCTATCAACAATCGCATCTTTAATACGCAGCGCGCCGAACTGGCTGTTACGGATCACCTCATTGGTGCCGCTGAAGTGAATAGCGAAGGTGGTATTGCTGTCGAACATCTCACTCCACGGGATGCTCTGCGCACCGACATAGAGATCGAGATCGCTCCAGACGCCGAACTCTCCCAGCGGCAGCAAAATACGTGAAGCCAGACGGCTCCACAGCAGGCTTTGGTACATAACACGGTCGTCGGCTCGGAAGTGGACGCCGCCCTGCACCACCTGCAAATCCTGCGCACCCAGCGCGTCCAGCTCAGTTTTTAACAGCTCTTCGAGCCCACGCGCCGTACTGGCAAACAGAGAATTCATATCGTCACTTTTACTCTTGCTAAAATTGTTGCGCATTATAGCGAATCAGCGTCCTATGTCATAAAGTTAGCTTCTTTTTGTCCGCACGGAGTTCCGATGATTACGCTCTCTCGCCTGTTTATTCACCCGGTTAAGTCAATGCGGGGTTTGCAGTTGTCGCACGCGCAGGTGCAGGAAAGCGGTCTGGCGTTCGATCGCATCTTCATGGTGACCGAGCCGGACGGCACCTTTATCACTGCACGTCAGTTTCCGGAGATGGTGCGTTTCACGCCCGCGCTGCTGCCGGACGGACTGTTTATTACCGCGCCGGACGGCAGCCAGGCGCTGATCCGTTTTGCCGACTTCGCGGCGCAGGCCGCGCCCACCGAAGTGTGGGGCAACCACTTTACTGCCCGCATCGCGCCGGACGCGATCAACCGCTGGCTGAGTCAGTTTTTTCCGCGTCCGGTGCAGCTGCGCTGGGTCGGCGACGAATTAACCCGTCGCGTAAAACGCTTTGACGCGATCCCGCTCAGCTTTGCCGATGGTTTTCCCTATCTGCTGGTGAACATGGCTTCACTGCAGGATCTGCAGCAGCGCTGCCCGGCCAGCGTGCGCGTTGAGCAGTTCAGGCCCAATCTGATTATCAGCGGCGCCAGCGCCTGGGAAGAGGACAGCTGGAGACGGGTGAAGATTGGCGAGATTACATTTGAGATGCCGAAGCCGTGCAGCCGCTGCGTATTTACCACGGTGGGCACCGAGAGCGGCCGTAAACATCCCGACGGCGAACCGCTGGCCACGCTGCAGCGTTTTCGCAGCGCGCAGGACGGTAGCGGCGACATCGATTTTGGTTTAAATCTGATAGCGCTTAACAGCGGCATTATCCGCGTGGGCGACACGCTGGAGGTGCTTGAGCGCCAGACGCCGCGCGCTTACGGGCCCGGAGAGGTGGTGGAGACGCTGGCGGTAAAAAACAGCAGCCTGGCAAACGTCACGATTGGCTACCAGGGCACCACCTTTACCGGCGACAACCAGCAGGTCTTACTGGAACAGCTGGAGATGCAGGGTTTCCGCGTGCCCTACTCATGCCGCGCCGGCATTTGCGGCAGTTGCAGGATGACACTGGTCTCAGGCGAGGTAAAAGCGCTGAAGCAGAGCGCAGTACGGGATGACGGCACTATTCTCAGCTGCAGCTGTATTCCGGCAGGTGATATTGATTTGGTGTAAGCGTTACACTGCCCGGGCATAATGCGCGGGCTGTTCCTGCTGCTGCGGCTGCAGGCGGTCGTTCATGATCTTGATGGCATCACCAAGCTGCATACCTTTTCCGGCCACCGTCAGTGCATTTTGCGCCAGCAGACAGAGCGCCGCATTTTCGCCGCTCTCTACCACCAGCAGCTGCGCCTGCTCACCGCTGTCGGCCAGCGTCACGGCAACCATATCACCTGCGGCGGGCTGCCAGCTGCGGATATAGCGGGTAAAGTGCCAGCTCTTGGGCATCAGTGGTTTCAGAAAGCGGCTGGCAACCAGCGCGTTCAATACCAGCTCCGCTTGCTGATCGCCTTTTAATCCACTTTGCCGGCAGCGCTCCTCAAAGGAGAAGTAAAGCGCCGCATCGTCAACGCAAAAACCACACTCATTAAAGGCATCCGGCGTCAGCATCTTGCGCGAGAAACGTGAGCGAAACAGCATGCCGTCGGCCAAATCCAGCATCATGCGGTCATGTTCTGCGTCGAAATACCACCGCCAGTTGTCATCCGGTTTTATTTTCATGATGTGCCCTGTGGTTTATCACTGCGCTAAACCCGTCTGCATTCAGGTCTCATAGAGCCTGACTCTGCTGCGATTGCTTCACGGCAATCCACACTATTTCGGGTGTAATGGCGCTTAATTTAAAAATATTCTCTAAGGAAAAGCTGAAAAATACACCAGCAGGACAAAATATAAAGGAGCCGGAGGGATAAATAAACCCCCCGGCCGGGGAAAGTGAGAAATGTCTTAGAGGTGAGTCACGATGTCTTTAATTAAACCCGGACCTTTATAAATAAAACCGGAGTATATCTGCACCAGCGTGGCGCCCGCCGCCATTTTCTCCCGAGCGGCCACCAGAGAATCAATGCCGCCCACGCCAATAATCGGCAGACGGCCCTGCAGCTCCTGTGCCAGGCGACGGATCACTTCCGTGCTGCGCGACTGCACCGGGCGGCCACTTAATCCACCCGCCTCTTCGGCATATTTAAGGCCAGTCACCAGCGCACGATCCAGCGTAGTGTTTGTTGCAATAACACCATCAATCTGATGACGAACTAAACTGTCTGCGACCTGAATCAACTCCTCTTCAGAGAGATCCGGCGCAATCTTTACCGCAACCGGCACATATTTCAGGTGCGAGGCCTGCAACGCTTTCTGTTTTGCTTTTATCGCTGACAGCAGATCGTCCAGAGCTTCTCCATATTGCAGCGTGCGTAATCCTGGCGTGTTGGGTGAGGAGATATTGATCGCGATATATCCGGCATGGGCATAGACCTTCTCCATGCAGATCAGATAATCGTCTTTACCCTGTTCAACAGGCGTATCTTTATTTTTACCAATATTGATGCCGAGGATACCGTTAAAGCGCGCCTTTTTAACGTTTTCGACCAGATGATCAACACCGTGATTATTAAATCCCATGCGATTAATAATGCCTTCCGCCTCCACCAGACGGAACATACGCGGCTTGTCATTACCCGGCTGCGGACGCGGCGTAACCGTACCCACTTCAACGAAACCAAACCCCATGGCGCCAAAGGCATCAATACACTCTGCATTCTTATCGAGACCGGCAGCAAGGCCGAGCGCATTCGGGAACGTCAGCCCCATGCAGGTAACCGGACGGGACGGCAGCGACTGGCGAATCAGCCCTTCCAGCGGTGTGCCGCTGATAAAGCGTAATTGTTGAAAGGTGAGTTCGTGCGCGCGCTCTGGATCGAGCTTAAACAGCGCCGGCCGGACGATAGGATATAACATGCACTCTCCTGAATGGCGGAAGCTTCGTGAAAGTCGGGTGCACGGGAATTTGTGCGCCAGAATGGTAAGGTGCTCTGGCGCAAAAGTAAATTACTCTGGGGTCAGACAATTTGATCGCCGTCAGCGACGTGCGGAATAGCGTCCGATCCGGTTCCGGCAGGCCTGTAAACCGCGCCATACCGTCGGGCAGTACCACAGCAGCTTATGGCGCGCACTGCGCTGCAGCACTTTGCGCACCACCTGATTCACCTGCGGCAGCCACTCCGGCGGCACCTTCACATGGTTATAGCGGATCTGCGACAGGCAGCCCTGCATCACCGTCTGGTAGTAGTCATCCAGCAGCGCTTCATCCAGCGGCAGCTGATGGTCACGCAGGAACTGCTCGCTGCTGCCGCGGGCGATAAAGTAGTTTTTTATCCACGAAAAATCGCGCGTGCTCTGCGACAGTGACGTCAGCATAAAGCGCTTGTAGTAATAGCTCTGGCTGGTGCAGTAAAAACTCCGCGCCTGCATGTAGAGGGCAAACATGAAAGGCGCATCTTCATGGTTCTGAATCGGCAGGAACTGCAGCTGAAGCTGATCGATCAGCCGGCGCGAGATAATGCTGCTCCACACCACGCGATGAGCGGACTGATGCTGGATTAGCGTGCGCAGGCTGGCGCTACCACCCGGCATTAATCCGCTGACGTGGCGCTGATGAATAGACTGATACTGACGCTGCGCGGCGGGCAGATCGAAGAACATTTTCGCGCCAAAGCAGAACAGATCAAGATCGTCATGGCGCGCCTGCACGCGACGAAAGTCAGCGAACAGATCGGTTGAGACAAAATCGTCTGCATCCATGAAGTAGACAAAATCACCGGTCGCCACCGCAAGCCCCTTCATGCGGGCCGCGCTGACGCCGCCGCGCTCACCGCTCAGCAGAGTCACCTGCGGGTGCTGTGCGGCGAAGGCGTTGAGCCACGCCACGCTGTTATCTTTTGAGCCATCATCAATAATGATGATCTCTTGCGGCGGTGAGGACTGGCGCAGCAGCGAACTCATCGCTTCCGGCAGCCACGGCGCGCAGTTCCAGTTAGGGATAATGACCGAGACGGTCGGCGTGCGACGGGTTGTCATGTTTATCCTCTCTCTGCTTTCAGTAACGGAGCGCGCAGGCGTTTCAGGACCAGGCTGTGCAACAGGCAGCACACACCAAGGTTTACAGCGCCAATCAGCCCCAGCCACAGCAGGTTGATCCAGCGGTTTTGATTCCAGTCAATCGGCAGCAAGGTGCTGAGCCCGGCGATTAGCCCAGACACAGCCCAAATCAGCGCCACATCACGCGTCAGCCAGGTGAAGTGAATGCCTGGTGCGAAGCGGCGATGCACCAGCCACGCCCAGCCGACCAGATAGAAGATGTTCTGTCCCACCCACAGCCAGCCGGTCCCCAGCGCACCGAAGTGGATGGCACACCAGATGTTGAGCGGCACCAGCAGCACGGCAAAGCAGGTAAAGCCCTTCATGTGCAGCTTGAGATTGCCGTTGACGTACTGCAGGTGATAGAGCAAACCGCAAATAGCCTGGATTCCGCTGCCCAGCGCATAGAGGCTCAGCACAAACGACATCTCATCAACAATCTGGCTTTTTTGCGTCCACGCCCACAGCAGCGGCCCGGCGTAACAGGCGATGGTAATACTGAGCGGTGCCATAAAGATGGAGACCGCCTGCGTGGTGTAACGGTAGAGCTTCAGTGACTCCGCATCCCCCTCCTGACGCGTCTTCATGCCGGTCATGCGTGGGACAATCGCCTGCATAATCGGGCTGCTGAGCAGCAGAATACCGGTCGCTGCCGTGGCAACCACAGTAAAGGAGCCGTATTCACTGAGCGGCAGTGTTTTCGACAGCACCAGGCGGTCGATCTGCGAAATAAAGGTCCAGACGGCGCTGGAGAAAGCGGCGCTTAGCGCGAAACGAATAAAGGGTTTCAGCACGCCCTTCAGATCGTCGCGCTTCTCTTTACGTGCCGCCCGTGGCACCAGCTGACAGGATTTCCAGATGCAGCAGGCAGCTTCGGCAATGGAAACCAGTAGTTGCCAGACAAAGAAGGTCAGCACCGGGTTAGGAAACAGCTGAATCACCAGCACCGCGCCAAAGGTGCGCAGCGTGGTGATGATCAGGTTGACGCCGTTGAGCCAGACCTGATGTTCAAACCCCACAATCACACTGCGGTAGGGGCTGGTACGCCAGCGGATCGCCGCGGTAATCACCATAATCGCCACGGCGATCACTACATCCTCTGCCGGCAGATGCCGCGCATCCAGCCAGTGCGTGGCGATCCACGGCGTGGCCAGCCAGCCGAGCACCACCAGCACAAGGGTGGAGAAGAGGAAGAATTTGGTCAGCGTGGCAAACAGCGCCGGGAACCAGACAAACTCCGCCTGATTCGCCCGGTAGCGTGCCGCTTCGCGCATCAGCGTCGTGGAGACACCGGCGTCCAGCAGCTGCAGCCAGGTGAGTAATATAGAGAAGAAGCCAACGAGACCGTAAGCTTCCATGCCTAAATGTTGAATATAGAGCGGTACAACTAAAATACCTGACAGCGTCAGATAGATCTGGCCAACATAGTTGGCAATCGCGTTACGTTTTATGGACATAAGGGTTCTGGCGTCTGGGTATTTTTCTCAGTGCGGTAAGCCTGACATAAAAATACCGGAACGCACACGGGAGTAATTCTTAAAATTAACGCTGGCGCTGAGTTAGCGACTTTTTCTCACTTTCATTAATGAGAAATAGATGTCCGGTTGTTTCAGCATCAGTTTCTCCATCACGCCTTTTGCCGGAAAATCGTCGGCAAAGTAAGAGAGCGCGTATCGCACATTATCAGAGAATTGGCTCTCGTGATTTAACTCCTGCTGAACTAATTGCATTAATCCGTTGCGTAAATAACTTTGACGATAGCGGTTTCGCTCCGGAATAAAATGTGACAGGCGTGTGACTTTCTCATATTCCGACATAAATTGCTGATAGGCGAGCGCCGGATTTTCTGTTGTTACCTCGCTCTCCTCTGCCGCATTGATCAGCCAGACGGACTGACTGTTTAACAGGCCCGCCAGCATCACATCCTGCAGGGTCTCCAGCGGCGCAGCGGTCTTCGCCAGCCCGGCGCGCAGGATCACCGCGAAGTTATTTTGGCGCCAGGCGCGCTGCGTTTGCAGCTGTTGAAACAGCTGAACAGAGGCGTGCAGACCGCTGGTGAGCGAGCGCGGCGCAAGGGAGATCAGAAAACAGTTGAGCTCCGGGCGCTGGTCGCTCAGGCCGGCGATCTCTTCCAGTACCGCGGCGGAAGGCGTCCAGGGATCGGCAGCAAACAGCAGAAAATCATCCTCGCTGTATATACCTTGCGGATAATCCGGCAGCGCAGAGGCAGAGACATCTCCTGCAGCCGGGCTCTGCAGCCTGTAGCAGGCCAGGGCGGCGAGTGGCGGCTGCGGCGCAGCCATTGGTGGCTCAGCGAAACGCTGAGCAGGGGCGGAACTTCCCATATTCATCTCCCTAAGAATAAAACTGGATAACGGCCAGGGCACACACGCGGCAAAACGCAGCGTAAATAAACGCAAAGATAATCGCTGTTAGTTTCTGTCGTCATTAAACTCGAGGGATTATAAACAGTCGTTAAACGCTTATTCTACTTTCTATTCGTCAGGCAGCCTTATTATCAGACGCTGAATGTTTAATTTCTCTTTAGCAACTGTTATCCGCCGCAGATAAAACCGGCAACAGCTGTTACAGCATTAATAACAACGCATGCACTTCTTAATAATTATCCGGATTTTGATACACTTATTCATCAGTGCCAGGCCATTTAAAATAAGAGAAACACGTTTCTCCTCTGGCATTAATCCGATTCCCTGTCGCAGGAATTAAAATGAATCACCGCATAATTCCCTGGTTATCTGCGGGAATTTAATTTAAAACGCAGCGGTAAAGTGTAACTGACTCCGTCATGGCGCTTTTTTCCTCTCCAGTAATGTCACGCTTCAGGCTTTTTAATCATTAAAACGTAAAGCGTGACGCGGCGCCCTTATATGAAGCGGCCTGAACGGGTGCGGATTTAGGATAAACCTGAGGCGTCCCTTTTTTCTTCACTCTCTCCTCTTTACAGGCGCGCGGGTAATCCCGCTCTGCGACTAATCATTGCCGGATAAATCATTTACGCCTCGCCGCCCGCTCTGTCAGGATTAAACGCATCAGTTCTCAATAATAGATAATCAATAACTTTCAGTTATAAGGAGTGACGATGCGGGTTATTACGCTGGCGGGCAGTCCTCGCTTTCCTTCGCGCTCGGCGGCGCTGCTAAGCCTTTGCCAGCAGAGGCTGGAAGCGCGTGGCGTTGAGGTTGTGCCATGGAATATTCACAACTTTCAGCCGGAAGATCTGCTGTATGCGCGTTTTGACTCACCGGCGCTGACGGCGCTGAAAGCGGATCTCGCGCTGGCTGACGGCCTGATTGTCGCCACGCCCATTTATAAGGCGTCATTTTCTGGCGCGTTAAAAACGCTGCTTGATCTGCTGCCGGAACGCGCGCTGGCGCACAAAGTGGTGCTACCGCTGGCGAGTGGCGGCAGCGTGGCGCACATGCTGGCGGTGGATTATGCCCTGAAACCCGTCCTGAACGCGCTGAAAGCACAGGAGGTGCTGCATGGCGTATTCGCCAGCGACACGCAGATCACCGATTACGACCGTCAGCCCGTGCTGGATGACCTGCTGAACCAGCGCATTGATGAAGCGCTTGACACCTTCTGGCAGGCGCTGCAGCGCCGTCATCAGCCCTATGCACAAGCGGTATAAAGGAGCCCCGATGAAAAGGATAGTGACCGCTTTACTGTTACCGGCGCTCAGCGCTCTGTTTGCGCTGAGCGGTGCCGTTCAGGCGAACGATACGCCAGCACAGCTGCGTATTGGCTACCAGAAAGGCTCCATCAGTATGGTGCTGGCCAAATCCCACCAGCTACTGGAGAAGCGCTTTCCGCATACGCAGATCAAATGGATTGAATTTCCGGCCGGCCCGCAAATGCTGGAGGCGCTAAACGTCAATAGCATTGATATAGGCAGTACCGGCGATATTCCGCCGCTGTTTGCCCAGGCGGCCGGTGCCGATCTGCTGTATATCGGTTCGGAACCGCCAAAGCCGAAATCTGAAGTGATTCTGGTGCCGAAAGAGAGCCCGATTCACAGCGTCGCCGATCTGAAAGGCCATAAAGTCGCGTTCCAGAAAGGGTCCAGCTCGCACAACTTACTGCTGCGCGCGCTGAAAGAGGCCGGACTCAGCTTTAGCGATATTCAGCCCGCCTACCTGACCCCTGCAGATGCGCGTGCCGCTTTCCAGCAGGGCGACGTTGATGCATGGGCGATCTGGGATCCCTACTACTCCGCCGCGCTGCTGCAAGGCAATGTACGCGTACTGAAAGATGGCAGCACGCTGAACCTGACCGGTTCGTTTTACTTAGCCACGCGCGCGTTTGCTGAAGCGCATGGCGATGTTGTCGCGCAGGTGCTGCGCACCTTTAGTGACGCCGATGCCCTGACGTTAAACCAGCGCGACCAGAGTATCGCGCTGCTGGCCCAGGCGATGGGCCTGCCGCAGCCGGTGATCGCCAGCTACCTTGATCATCGCCCGCCCACCACCATTACGCCGGTCAGCGCGCACACCGCGCAGGCTCAGCAGCAAACGGCCGATCTGTTCTATGCCAGCCATTTAATGCCGGTGAAAGTCACTATTGCTGACCGCATATGGCATCCCCAATCAGCCCGTCCATAAGGAGTGACATCATGAGCGTATCCGTATTCTGGTTTCTTCCGACCCATGGCGACGGCCACTACCTTGGCACCGCTGAAGGCGCCCGCCCGGTCGATCATGGCTACCTGCAACAGGTGGCGCAAGCCGCCGACCGGCTTGGCTTCGGTGGGGTACTGATTCCCACGGGTCGGTCATGTGAAGATGCCTGGCTGGTTGCCGCCTCGCTGATCCCGGTGACGCAGCGCCTGCGTTTTCTGGTCGCGCTGCGCCCCGGCGTGATTTCGCCTACCCAGGCTGCCCGCCAGGCCGCGACGCTCGATCGCCTGTCCAACGGTCGTGCGCTGTTTAATCTGGTGACCGGCGGCGATCCGGAGGAGCTGGCCGGTGACGGCGTGTTCCTCGATCACCGTGAGCGCTATGCAGAATCGGCTGAATTTACCCGCGTCTGGCGCCGGGTTTCGGAAGGGGAAACCGTCGATTATGACGGTAAGTACGTCAAAGTGCGCGGTGCACGTCTGATGTTTAAACCGGTCCAGCAGCCGCGTCCCCCGCTGTGGTTTGGCGGCTCATCAGATGCAGCGCAGGATCTGGCGGCTGAGCAGGTTGATGTCTATCTCACGTGGGGCGAACCGCCGGCGTTAGTGAAAGAGAAAATTGATCAGGTACGTGCCAAAGCGGCGGCGCAGGGTCGCACGGTGCGCTTTGGCATCCGCCTGCACGTAATTGTGCGGGAAACCAATGAAGAGGCCTGGCAAGCCGCCGATCGTCTGATTGCTCACCTCGACGATGCCACTATCGCCAAAGCGCAGTCTGCCTTCGCCCGCACCGACTCCGTAGGCCAACAGCGTATGGCCGCCCTGCACGGCGGACGCCGTGACAAGCTGGAGATCAGCCCCAATCTGTGGGCCGGTGTAGGGCTGGTGCGTGGCGGCGCAGGCACCGCACTGGTGGGCGATGGCGCCACGGTAGCGGCGCGTATGCAGGAGTATCAGGATCTCGGTATTGAGACCTTTATTCTTTCCGGCTATCCGCATCTGGAGGAGGCGTATCGCGTGGGCGAGCTACTGTTCCCGCATCTCGATCTGGCGGTTCCTGATGTGCCGGCCCCGCGTGTGGTATCCGCGCACGGTGAAGCGGTGGCCAATGATTTCACCCCGCAAAAAGTGTCACAGAGTTAAGGAGCCGCAGATGGCCAAAGCAACAAAACAGCTGTCGCATGCCCTGCTGCCGTGGGCGCTGCCGGTACTGCTGGTCGCGGTGTGGCAGATTGCTTCACAGAGTGGCTGGTTATCAACGCGTATTCTGCCGTCGCCGGAGAATATTGTTATTACCTTCTGGAAACTGGCAGCCAGCGGCGAGCTTTGGCAGCATCTGGCGATCAGCAGCTGGCGAGCGGCAATAGGCTTTGCGATTGGGGGCTCTCTCGGATTGATTCTTGGGTTGATCACCGGCACCTCGCGTACCGGTGAGCGACTGCTGGACACTTCGCTGCAGATGCTGCGCAACGTGCCGCATCTGGCCCTGATCCCGCTGGTTATTTTATGGTTTGGCATTGATGAGTCCGCCAAAATCTTCCTGGTTGCGCTGGGTACCTGTTCCCGATCTACCTCAACACTTATCACGGCATCCGTAATATTGATCGCGGCCTGGTGGAGATGGCACGCAGCTATGGCTTGTCTGGCTGGAGCCTGTTTATTCAGGTGATCTTACCGGGCGCGCTGCCGTCAATCATGGTGGGTGTGCGTTTCGCGCTTGGCCTGATGTGGCTGACGTTGATCGTGGCCGAGACCATCTCCGCTAACGCCGGTATTGGCTATCTGGCGATGAACGCGCGCGAATTCCTGCAAACCGATGTGGTGGTGGTCGCCATCATTCTTTACGCCCTGCTGGGTAAACTGGCCGATGTGGCCGCGCAGCTGCTGGAACGCCTCTGGTTGCGCTGGCATCCGGCTTACCAACTGAAGGAGGAGAACGCATGAGCAACGCAACGTTAAGCCCGGCGCGTCTGAACAGCGGCACCCCGGTGGGCGTCAATGGCGTAACCAAGCAGTATGGTGACCGCACCATTTTGCGCCATATTGACCTGCATATTCCGGCCGGGCAGTTTGTTGCCGTGGTGGGCCGTAGCGGCTGCGGTAAAAGTACGCTGCTGCGTCTGCTGGCCGGGCTGGAGTCCACCACGCACGGCGAGCTGCTGGCGGGCAATGCGCCGCTGGCACACGCACGCGAAGAAACGCGTCTGATGTTTCAGGATGCGCGCCTGCTGCCGTGGAAAAAGGTGATTGATAATGTCGGCCTTGGCCTGAAAGGCCGCGCATGGCGCAGCGCAGCGCTGGCGGCACTGGAGGCCGTTGGCCTGGCAGAGCGGGCGAACGAGTGGCCTGCGGCGCTGTCCGGCGGGCAGAAGCAGCGGGTTGCGCTGGCGCGCGCGCTGATTCATCGACCAGGCTTATTGCTGCTGGATGAGCCGCTCGGGGCGCTGGATGCGCTGACGCGCATTGAGATGCAGGGGCTGATTGAGTCGCTGTGGCAGCAGCACCATTTCACCGTACTGCTGGTGACGCATGATGTCAGTGAAGCGGTGGCCATGGCCGATCGCGTCCTGCTGATTGAAGAGGGGCAGATTGGGCTGGATTTAACGGTGGATTTACCGCGTCCGCGGCGCAAAGGCTCTGCGCGGCTGGCTGAACTGGAAGCAGAAGTGCTGGATCGCGTAATGAAGCGTGGCCAGTCTGATCGGCCACTGAAGTTTGCGCAGCAGCGTTGAGCAAAAATGCGCGATAAATCGCGCCGCTACGGATGTTTGTAGCGGCGCCATTCATTACGCTCTGTTTTTTATGCGTTCAGCGCTTTGGTGATCTTCTCATACAGATCGCCCGAGAGCTTATCCAGCCCTTGCAGCGCCTCCAGCGCCTGGCGCATCAACGCCTGACGTTCAGCATCGTAACGCTTCAGACGAATTAACGGCTCGATCATTCGCGCTGCCACCTGCGGATTGCGGGTATTCAGATCGGTCAGCATCTCCACGAGGAACTGATAACCGCTGCCATCTTTGGCGTGGAACGCCGCCGGATTGCCCGCCGCAAACGCACCAATCAGTGAACGGATACGGTTTGGGTTGCTCATGGTAAAGGAGCGATGGGTCAGCAGTTTACGTACGTTGCTCAGCACATCCGGCGCCGGGCTGGTGGCCTGTAGCGCAAACCATTTGTCCATCACCAGTCCATCCTGGTGCCAGCGATCGTCGTACGCCGCCAGCAGCGCTTCCCGGCACGGCAGCTGCGCCGCTACCGCTGCCGAGAGCGCCGCCAGCGCATCGGTCATGTTGTTGGCGGCGTGATACTGCGCCTGCACCAGCTTATCGGCCTGCGCCACATCGCCAAATGCCAGATAACTCAGACAGACGTTTTTCAGTGCGCGCTTACCGATTTCAGCATGCTCAACCTTGTACTCATCACGCTGGTTCGCCAGCCAGAGCGCATAGAACTCATCGCTGAGCTCCTTCGCCAGCGTACGCACCAGCGCATCACGCACCGCTGCAATCGCCTGGGGATCGATGATCTCAAACAGCTCGGCGATCTCATTTTCAGAGGGCAGCGTCAGGATCAGCGCCATCAGCGCCGGATCGCCCTGCTCATCCAGCAGAATCGCCCGGAACGCATCGGCCACATGTAACGGCAGCGATAACGGCTGCCCCTGCTGATGGCGCGCCACATTCAGACGAATGTAGGTTGCCAGCAGACTCTGGGCGGCATCCCAGCGCGAGAATTCATTACGGGCATGGCGCATCAGGAAGGTGAGCTGCGCATCGCTCCATTTGTAATCCAGCTTCACGGGCGCAGAAAACTCACGCAGCAGTGACGGCACGGGCTGGAAATAGACGTTATCGAAGATAAAGGTCTGGAACTCCTCCGTTACGTTGAGCACGTGGTGCACCGGGTGACCATTATGCTGTAGCGGAATGACCTTGCCTTCATTGTCATACAGCTCAATATCCAGCGGAATATGCAGCGGCAGCTTCTCTCGCTGTCCGGTGGTCGGCGGCGTGTGCTGGGTAACGTGCAGCGTGTACTGCTCCAGCTCCGGGTTGTAATCGTCACGCACCGACAGCACTGGTGTACCGGCCTGGCTGTACCAGCGGCGGAACTGCGACAGATCAACATTGGAGGCATCTTCCATCGCCTGCACGAAGTCGTCGCAGGTGGCCGCGCTGCCGTCGTGGCGTTCAAAGTAGAGCTGCATACCTTTCTGGAAATTCTCTTCGCCCAGCAGCGTGTGCAGCATGCGAATCACTTCAGATCCCTTCTCATACACCGTCAGGGTGTAGAAGTTGTTCATCTCGATCACCTGATCGGGACGAATCGGATGCGCCATTGGGCTGGCGTCTTCGGCAAACTGCGCGCCACGCATCACGCGCACATTATCAATGCGGTTTACCGCACGCGAACCGAGATCGGAGCTGAACTCCTGATCGCGGAATACCGTCAGCCCCTCTTTCAGGCTGAGCTGGAACCAGTCACGGCAAGTCACACGGTTGCCGGTCCAGTTGTGGAAATATTCGTGGCCGATCACCGCTTCAATGCCGAGATAATCTTTGTCGGTTGCAGTTTCCGCTTTTGCCAGCACATATTTGGAGTTAAAGACGTTCAGGCCTTTGTTCTCCATGGCGCCCATGTTGAAGAAGTCCACGGCAACGATCATGAAGATGTCGAGATCGTACTCCAGGCCAAACCGCTCCTCATCCCACTTCATACTGGCTTTCAGTGACGTCATGGCCCAGTCGGCGCGATCCAGATTGCCGCGATCGACAAAGATCTCCAGCGCCACATCACGGCCGGAGCGGGTGGTAAAGCTATCGCGCAGCACGTCAAAATCACCCGCCACCAGCGCAAACAGGTAGCACGGTTTCGGGAAGGGATCCTGCCATTTCACCCAGTGACGGCCATCCTCGTGGCGGCCACTCTCCAGCTTGTTGCCGTTAGAGAGCAGGAACGGGTACTTCGCCGCATCGGCGAAAATTGTGGTGGTGAAGCGCGCCAGAACATCCGGACGATCAAGGTACCAGGTAATGTGGCGGAAACCTTCGGCTTCACACTGGGTGCACAGTGCATCACCCGATTTATACAGCCCTTCCAGCGCAGTATTCTTATCCGGCTGAATCGCGTTAACGATGGTCAGCGTAAAGTTATCCGGCAGTTGGCTAATCACCAGCGCGCCCGGCTCCTCACGGTAGTGCGGCCACGGGCTGCCATCCACCGCCAGCGAGATCAGCGTAAGATCTTCCCCGTCCAGACGCAGTTCAGCATCCGCCGCGCCCAGGCGCTTAACCTGGCTGACGGCGGTCACGCGCGTGTTCGCCGCGTCCAGATCAAAAGTCAGGTCAATATCAGTAATGGTGAAGTCCGGCGCACGGTAGTCGTGGCGATATTTAATTTGCGGCTGTTGCGTCATAAATCCTTCTCGCAGGGTTAACAGGTTGAACCCTCAAAGTCTAAGCGGGTTGCGCTTTGGTTGCCACGCACAATGCGTGCGTTGCGCCTGAAGTCTACAATTTATTAACAATGGCACAAATGACCCTCGACCCGCTACCCGCAATTATGGTGTGATCGCGGTCATTACTGTTTTATACTCCTGCGTCTTTATGACTTTGTTGAACACCGGGCTCTGCTCCGCGGAAGAGGATGCTGAAACGCACCATGACTGGACACGCTTCCCCGATTTTGACCACGCTGCTTGATACCGATGCGTACAAGCTTCACATGCAGCAGGCCGTTTATCATCGTTATTACGATGTCCCGGTTACGGCAGAGTTTCGCTGCCGCAGCGATGAGCTGCTCGGCCAGTATGCCGACGAAATTCGTGCACAGATCGCGATGCTGCGCGACCTCACCCTGAGCGATGACGAATACACCTATCTCAGCGGCTTACCCTTTTTCCAGGCCGATTACCTTAGCTGGCTGCGGCAGTTCCGCTATGACCCTTCACAGGTTGACGTACGCAACGAGCAGGGGCATCTGCGCATTCAGATCGCGGGCCCATGGCGTGAAGTGATCTTATGGGAGGTACCGCTGCTGGCGCTGATCAGTGAAGTGGTGCATCGCCACCGTACGCCTGAACTGGGTGTTGAACAGGCCGTTGCCCATCTGCAGCACAAGCTGGTGAACTTCCGTGAACAGGTGGGCGATCTGGATATGTCGCGCTTCCAGCTCATGGATTTTGGTACCCGCCGCCGATACTCTCAGGCGGTACAGGAGGGGATCGTCAGTACGCTGAAAAGCGCGTTCCCCTGGCTGGTGGGTAGCAGCAACTACGATCTGGCTCGCCGTTTACAGCTTAATCCGGTGGGCACGCAGGCGCATGAGTGGTTCCAGGCGCACCAGCAGATCAGCCCGGTGCTGGCGAACAGCCAGCGCGCAGCGCTACAATCCTGGCTGGACGAGTATAACGGCCAGCTTGGTATCGCCCTGACCGACTGCATCACCATGGATGCGTTTCTGCGCGATTTCGGTCCGGGCTTCGCGCACCGTTATCAGGGGCTGCGCCATGATTCGGGCGATCCGGTTGAGTGGGGTGAAAAAGCCATTGCGCACTATCAGCGTCTCGACATCGATCCGAACAGTAAAACGCTGGTCTTCTCCGATAATCTCAACCTGGATAAAGCGCTGGCGCTGTACCGCCACTTCGGTCAGCGTGCCAATGTGGTGTTCGGTATCGGTACCCGCCTGACGTGTGATATTCCCGGCGTAACGCCGCTCAATATCGTGATCAAACTGGTGACCTGCAACGGTAAACCGGTGGCAAAACTCTCCGATAGCCCCGGCAAAACCATCTGCCAGGATAAAGCCTTTGTACGCGCCCTGCGCAAAGCCTTCGATCTGCCGCTGGTCAAACGCGCCAGCTGACATAAGCAGCAGGGTGCGTGCGCCCTGCTCCTCTCTGATAAAAACTCCCAATTTTGCTTGTTTCCTTGTGGCTCGCAAGTAACATAGCAAAACCCCGGAATGGGGCTTAATTAACTCCTTTCATCTATATAGCGAGAAATTTATGAGCGTAGTGCCTGTAGCGGATGTACTGCACGGCCGTGTCGCGGTTGACAGTGAAGTCACCGTACGTGGTTGGGTGCGTACCCGAAGAGATTCCAAAGCCGGTCTTTCCTTTATCGCCGTTTATGACGGTTCCTGCTTTAATCCCGTTCAGGCCGTCGTCAATAATTCTCTGAATAATTATCAGGATGAAGTGCTGCGCCTGACCACCGGTTGCTCCGTAATTATCACCGGTAAAGTGGTGGAATCGCCGGGCGAAGGCCAGGCGTTCGAGCTGCAGGCAACCCGCGTTGAGGTGACCGGCTGGGTAGACGATCCGGATACCTACCCGATGGCGGCGAAACGTCACAGCATCGAATATCTGCGCGAAGTGGCTCACCTGCGTCCGCGCACCAACCTGGTTGGCGCCGTGGCGCGCGTTCGCCATACGCTGGCGCAGGCGCTGCATCGCTTCTTCCATGAAAACGGCTATTTTTGGGTTTCAACACCGCTGATCACCGCTTCCGATACCGAAGGTGCGGGCGAGATGTTCCGCGTCTCCACCCTGGATCTGGAGAACCTGCCGCGCGATCCGCAGGGCAAGATCGATTTTGATAAAGACTTCTTTGGTAAAGAGGCCTTCCTGACCGTTTCTGGTCAGTTGAATGCTGAAACCTACGCCTGTGCACTGTCAAAAGTGTATACCTTCGGCCCCACCTTCCGTGCCGAAAACTCCAATACCAGTCGCCATCTGGCGGAGTTCTGGATGCTGGAGCCGGAAGTGGCCTTCGCCACGCTGGATGACGCTGCGGCGCTGGCAGAAGCCATGCTGAAGTATGTGTTTAAAGCGGTGCTGGAAGAGCGTGCCGACGATATGGCGTTCTTCGCTGAACGCGTAGACAAAGAGGCGATTGCCCGCCTGGAGCGCTTCGTCACCACCGACTTCGCGCAGGTAGATTACACCGACGCGGTTGATATTCTGCTGAAGAGCGGTCAAAGCTTCGAGAACCCGGTCTCCTGGGGCGTGGATCTCTCCTCTGAGCATGAACGCTATCTTGCCGAGCAGCACTTCAAAGCGCCGGTCGTGGTGAAAAACTACCCGAAAGACATCAAAGCGTTTTACATGCGTATGAACGACGATGGCAAAACCGTGGCAGCGATGGACGTTCTGGCGCCGGGCATCGGTGAAATCATCGGGGGCTCACAGCGTGAAGAGCGTCTGGATGTTCTGGATGCGCGCCTGGCAGAGATGGGGCTGAATAAAGAGGATTACTGGTGGTATCGCGATCTGCGTCGCTATGGCACCGTTCCGCATTCGGGCTTCGGTTTAGGTTTCGAACGATTAATCGCCTATGTCACCGGCGTACAAAATGTAAGAGACGTTATCCCGTTCCCACGCACCCCACGCAACGCGAATTTCTGATTTAAGCTATTAAATATAAGAAATTCATATATATATCGAGGTCGGCACCGCCGGCCTTTTTTTATTTTTGTAAATTTTGAGTTCTCTCACAAAGTTCCCGAAATTTTACAAAATGTAATACAATTTTGCTTTTTGATACTCAATTGCGAGAATTGAATCATTTTCGGGCTAGAATTAGCAACCCCGTGATGGAAAGATGCGTGCAGACACAGGAGACATCAAACTTCTTTCAAGGTTCCCGTAAAGGTTTCTTGACGGCAGTGGCAGATGTCCAAATAACTCCAATGAGGGTAATAAATAATGATGAAGCGCAACATTCTTGCAGTGGTTATCCCTGCTCTGTTAGCTGCAGGTGCAGCAAACGCAGCAGAAATCTATAACAAAGATGGCAACAAACTGGACCTCTACGGTAAAGTTGATGCGCGTCACACTTTCTCTGATGATGCAGGCAGCGATGGCGATGCATCCTATGTGCGTTTCGGCTTCAAGGGTGAAACTCAGATTACTGACCAGCTGACCGGTTACGGCCAGTGGGAATACAACGTGCAGGCTAACGTTGCTGAATCTCAGGGCACCACAGGTTCTAAAACTCGTCTGGGCTTCGCTGGTCTGAAATTCGGTGATGCAGGCTCCTTCGACTACGGCCGTAACTACGGCGTACTGTACGACGCAATGGCCTATACCGACCAGCTGCCTGTGTTCGGTGATGATACCCTGTATCAGGACAACGACAACTTCATGACCGGCCGTTCAAATGGCCTGGCTACCTACCGCAACAGCAACTTCTTCGGTCTGGTTGATGGCCTGGGCTTCGCTGTTCAGTATCAGGGCAAAAACGAAGGCCGCGGTCCACGCTACGACAATGGCGACGGCTGGGGTACCTCTCTGTCCTATGACACTGGCATGGGCATCAGCGCAGTGGGTGCATACTTCAACTCTGACCGTACTGACCAGCAGGCAACTGATGGCAACGGCGATAAAGCAAGCGCCTACGGTTTCGGTCTGAAATATGACGCGAACAACGTTTACCTGGCAGCCTTCTACGGTGAGTCACGTAACACTACTCAGTATGGCAACAACGGTACTAACGTAAACGGCGATTTCAACTTCGCTGCTAACAAAGCACAGGCTTTCGAAGTGGTTGCTCAGTACCAGTTCGACTTCGGTCTGCGTCCATCCATCGCTTACCTGCAGTCTAAAGGCAAGGACCTGAACGCTGTAGGTACCTTCGGCGGCGGCGATGCTGACCTGGTTAAATACATCGAAGTGGGTACCTACTACTACTTCAACAAAAACATGTCCACCTATGTTGACTACAAAATCAACCTGCTGGACGACAACGACTTCACCCGCTCTACCGGTACTTCTACCGACGACGTGGTTGGCGTTGGCCTGGTTTACCAGTTCTAATCTGCCGATTAGATCTGCGTAACACCTCTGAAACGGAGCCTTCGGGCTCCGTTTTGCATTTCAGTGATCTGCCTCCCGATTAGCGCCATTACTTTGCACGCGACGGTTATTTCTTTTTTATATCAGCGGTTGGCAAGCGTTGCGTCTGACGCTAACCTGATAGCTCATTTTGCTAAAGTTCACCCAAACGGAACTGACTCATGTTTGAATCTATCTCTGCCGCACCTGCCGATCCTATTCTGGGACTGGCTGACCTGTTTCGCGCCGACGACCGCCCGAATAAAATCAACCTTGGCATTGGTGTTTATAAAGATGAAACCGGCAAAACGCCGGTGCTGACCAGTGTGAAGAAGGCTGAGCAGTATCTGCTGGAGAACGAAACCACCAAGAACTATCTCAGCATTGATGGTCTCGCTGATTTTGCGCACTGCACTCAGGAATTGTTGTTTGGTAAAGAGAGCGCGCTGATTAGCGCCGGTCGCGCCTGCACGGCACAGACGCCAGGCGGCACCGGCGCGCTGCGCGTTGCGGCAGATTTCCTGGCTAATCAGACCAGCGTAAAACGCGTATGGGTGAGCAATCCAAGCTGGCCGAACCATAACAACGTGTTCAACGCAGCGGGTCTGGAAGTGTGCGATTACCAGTACTACAATGCCGCCAGCCATAGCCTGGATTTTGACGGCATGCTCGCTTCACTGCAGGAGGCCAAAGCCGGTGATGTGGTGCTGTTCCACGGCTGCTGCCATAACCCAACCGGTATCGATCCCACTGCTGACCAGTGGCAACAGCTGGCGCAGCTGTCGCAGGAGAGAGGCTGGCTGCCGCTGTTTGACTTCGCCTATCAGGCTTCGCGCGTGGCCTGGATGAGGATGCTGAGGGCCTGCGCATTTTTGCTGCCACGCATCAGGAGCTGATCGTTGCCAGCTCCTACTCGAAAAACTTTGGCCTGTACAATGAGCGCGTTGGTGCACTGACGCTGGTTGCTGCGAACAGTGAAGTGGCTAAGACCGCGTTCAGCCAGGTGAAATTCAGCATCCGCGCTAACTACTCTAACCCGCCATCGCACGGTGCGGCAGTGGTCGCCACGATTCTGGGTAACGATGCGCTGCGGACCATTTGGGTGCAGGAGCTGACCGATATGCGTCAGCGTATTCAGCGCATGCGCCAGCTGTTTGTGAACACCCTGGCCGAGAAAGGTGCGCAGCAGGACTTCAGCTTCATCATCAAGCAGAACGGTATGTTCTCTTTCAGCGGCCTGACGAAAGATCAGGTGGTGCGTTTGCGTGAAGAGTTTGGCGTGTACGCGGTGAACTCCGGCCGTGTGAACGTCGCCGGCATGACGCCTGACAATATGTCAGCACTGTGCGAAGCGATTGTGGCAGTGCTTTAAGCGGCCTCTCGTTTAATTAATTAACGTTGCAACGCCTTTTCGCACTGTAATACGGAACGGTCAGAGGGGAAATTGAGCAGGCCCGGAACGGCTACACCCGCTTCCCTGCGAGCCCCGGCACACGGCATCCCTGCCGCGTGCCGTCCGGCTTAGCTCAACATCCCCTCTTCCCCCAGTCCACAGTACCGCTGTGTCAGGTTTTCAGCATCAGCGATGATATAGCCTGAAAGATTGCGGTTTAGCGCCTTTTCCTCTATTTACTGCAGAAACGGATTACTGATGCGCTCATGGCCGAGGGTAGAGATCGGGCCATGGCCGGGCACAAAGGTCACGTCATCGCCCAGCGGCAGTAAGCGGGTTTTGATCGCGTTGATCAAATCCTCGTGACTGCCTGCGGGAAATCGGTGCGTCCCACGCCGCCGTTAAAAATCACATCACCTGAAATCAGCAGACGTGCTGCACGGTCGAAAAAGACAATGTGCCCCGGCGTATGGCCCGGACAGTGCAGGACCTCAAGCGTCACGTTGCCCAGCTGCACAGTTTCACCCGCCTCCAGCCAGCGATCCGGCGTCAGGGGCGCGCACTCAGGCAAACCAAACATGCGGCTCTGCGTGGGCAAATTATCCAGCCAGAAGGCATCCAGCGGATGCGGCCCGACAATCGGCACCTGATAGTGTGCCGCCAGCTCAGCCGCCGCGCCAACGTGATCGAGATGTCCGTGCGTCAGCAGAATCTGCGACGGCGTTAATCCTCGCTCTGCCAGTACGGCAATAAGGGTGTCCGCATCGCCGCCTGGATCAACCAGCGCGGCTTGCTGAGTTTCGTCGTCCCAGATAACAGAACAGTTCTGAGAGAAGGCGGTGACCGGAATAATCAGATAATTCATAGCGCTCCATGACCGACACACGCAGCGCTGCCGGTATCAGGACCAGTGCCTTGCAGGCCCGGTATCTATGTGTACGAAGTTGCTGCGCGGGTAATATCCTACACCACCGGCGCGCATAGATAACGCCGCTTTGCGTACATTGCTCAGCGCAATGCCCTCAATGTGGAAATCCATCGCCTGCCCTTTGGTGTGGTAGCTGTGTTTTGCCACGCCAGGACCGGATTCACGCAGCATATTGTTTGTCGCCAGCGTGCGATAGCCCGAGATCAACTGAACCGGCTTGCGCGTATTCAGCAGGGTCTGCAGGCGATAAAGCTGATCAAACAGATGCGGATCAATGTTTTTAACCTTGTTGGAGCGGTAATCGCGGAAGAAGTGGTTTAAACGCGCTAACTCATCCTTGTCATAACTCTTACCATTGAAAAATTCCGTTTTAAGGGTTTCGCCGGTATGCATGTTACTAAGCGTCAATATGCGCGGGCGTGAGGTGGAGAGCGAGGCCAGAGCTGAGCCTGGCAGCAGTGACAATCCAGCCGCTGCGCCACCCAGCAGCAATAATCGACGACGGTGAGAATCAAAATTAGCCATGAAGCGGGGTTACCTAATCTAAAGCGATAAAAATTTGAGCAAAAAGCACACAAGGCCGAACAGTACCTGCCGTGAACTGGCCAGTCAACCCGCGCCACGTCACAGAATGACCAAAACCGGCCTGAAATCAATTTTTCAAGACCGGTCCTGGTATGTTTTACAGAAGGGGTATCGCAACCAAATCAACGATTAGAGCAGGAGTTGCCCGGCTTTTGTCAGCACCTGGCTACCGGAACGTGCGGGGTTATCATAATTGTAAATATCTGTACGATACTGGGGCTGCCCGTCATCGGCTACCCAGGCCGTCAGATAGTAGAGATTGACCGGAATGCGATGACGAATCGGCACGTAGCGCGTATCGCCCTGCTTCAGGGTGTCGGAGATACGGTTATCATTCCAGCCCGCATCCTGCAGCAGCAGATCGGCCAGTTCTGAAGCTTTATTCACGCGCACGCAGCCTGAGCTCAGTGCACGGATGTCGCGCTGGAACAGCCCGTGATTCGGCGTATCGTGCAGATAAATGGCGTCCGAGCTGGGCATATTGAATTTGTAGCGGCCCAGTGAGTTCGTTGCCCCCGGCGCCTGACGGATACGATAGGGGAAGCTGGCCGCGGACACCATGTGCCAGTCAATCATTGAGGGATCGATGACCTCTGCGTCGGCGCTCCAGCCAGACAGCAGCGTATAGCCGTGTTTATACAGATAACCCGGATCCTGTTTCACTTTTGGCACGATATCCTGGCGCACCAGCGTGGTCGGGACGTTCCACGGCGGATTAAGCACCACGTTATTGAGCGCGCTGCGCATCAGCGGCGTTTTGCGATCCGGACGTCCGACAATCACCCGTGACGAGAGAATCGTCGTGCCATTGTTGTAGTAGGTGAGCGAGTAGTTGGGGATGTTAACCATAATGCCGTTATGCATATCGTCCGGCAGCAGGCGCAGGCGCTGAATGTTCAGTGCCAGCAGCGCCGCACGCATCTGCGGCGACACATTAAGCCACTCACGCGTCCGCGGGCCAATGGCGCCATCGTCCGCCAGCCCTTGCCAGTGCTGGAAGCGCTTTACGCCATCCACCAGCGTGGTGTCATAGACATTGTTACTGGAGGGGTGCGTATCCGCACTCACGTTCCCTGCGGCTTCCGGGTTCGCAGGTGGCAGATCGCTGACGCTGGTCGCTGACGGGCTGACCGCTACCGGCTGGTTGCTCTGGCTAACCGGTACAGGCGCGGTGGGCACTGCATCCTCGGCCGGATTGGGGGTTGCGGCAGGTGCATTGCTTAACATCCCGGTGCGCTGCAGGATTTCGCGCAGTGCCGGCACGTCATCGCTGATCTGGCCCGGACGCAGCGTGGCTTTATCACGCAGCTGTGGCCACGGGCGGTTATCGGTCAGCAAGGTTTTTAGCGCGCTGTGCATAGGGGCATACTGCGGATGCTGCGGCTGCAGCGATTGCACAAAAGCCCGCCCGCCGCCGCCGTTTACCGCGTTCTGCCACTGATTAATGGCTGAGATCGACGGCATGCTCATTTTGTACGGCACATTGCTGTAGAGCCATGTTTCGCCCTGAGTGGGTACGCCGGAGACAAACTGCAGATAGCCCAACATCGCATCACTCAGCACGATATCGCGCGCGATCCCCTTAATCTCCGCATTGGTGAGCAGGCTCACCCAGCGGGTAAACTGCGGCTGCACGCCGGAGAGCGCCACTTCGGCCAGCTGCTGCTGGAACGCCTGCACGGCATCACGATCCTGCCACAGCGGCGCCATGTTGCGTGCGGCATAAATACCGGCCAGACCAGGCAGATAGAAGGGTTGTTCACTGGCACTGAATGCCTGCCGGATCTGCTGCTGACTGGCCGCCACCGACAGCGTACTGTGTGTGGTGCCTGACAGGGCCGAGCCCATCGCTGCCTGGCCGATCGCCAGGGGCGCGCCAGTCAGTGACAAAGTGAGTGCCAGTACAGCACGGTTAAATCTGTTTTTATTGTTCAGCAACATCCCTGCCCCCTTCTTACCAAAGACACAGCATCCTGATAGCGCCGTGTACTGCCTTACTCTTATGATTGAGTATATGAATAAAAAACGGCACCTGCCTCAAAGACAGATGCCGCTTACAGATTAACCGGAGCGCCGGTTTTTAACCAGATGAGCCGCTAGCTATTTTCTGTTTCCAGACCCAGCCCGCTATTTTCATGTTTAACCGGTGCCGGATCGGCAGAAAAACCGCGCAGTCCGACCACGTGCACATGCTCCGTATTGTTAAAGACTTTACGTACCAGCTTGTAGGTGGTGCCCTTCTCCGGACTGATATTTTCCGGTGCGGCGATCACCAGCTGCATCTCCAGACGCTCACACAGCTCGAACAGGGTCGCGATTGAACGGGCATCCAGACGCGCAGCCTCATCCAGGAACAGCAGGCGACACGGCGAAATATCTTTGCCGCGCAGACGGCGGGACTCCTCTTCCCAGCTTTGGACCACCATGACCAGAATTGACATGCCGGTACCAATAGCTTCACCGGTGGAGAGCGCGCCACTCTCTGCGCGCAGCCAGCCGTCTGAGCCGCGGTTCACTTCGACTTCCATCTCAAGATAGTTGCGGTAGTCCAGCAGCTCTTCGCCGATGGTTTGCGGGGTACGCTGGCCCATGTCAATGTGCGGATTCAGGCGCTGATACAGTTTTGCCAGCGCTTCCGAGAAGGTCAGACGGTTGCTGGTAAACAGATCCTGGTGCTGTTCATGCTCTTCCGACAGCGTATCCAGCAGCATGGCGTGGGTTTCCCGCACGTTCACGTTAAGCCGTACGCTGCGCACCTGGCCGAAGCTCACGGTTTGCAAGCCCTGGTTCAGCTGGCGAATACGGTTCTGCTCGCGCTGAATGGTTTTGCGGATGATATTCGCCGCACTGCGTGAACTGATCGCCAGCGTCTGTTCGCGCGCCGTCAGCTCCTCGGTCAGACGGTTCAGTTCGATCTCCATCTGCTCAATGGCTTCAACCGGATCGTCAGTGCGGATAATATCCTGGCGGATACGTTCACGCAGATGCTGGTAGACAGCAATAAAGAACTGAATTTTGCGCTCCGGCCGCTTGGGATCTTCTGACATGCGCAGAACATCGCGCAGATGCTCGTTATCCGCTACCGCCAGACGCAGCGCCCCCAGCGCCTTATCCGACATCGAACGCAGCTCGTCACCGCTCAGATAGGCCAGCTCACGGCGATGCAGACGACGCTCCACGCCGTTATCTTTCACCAGACGCAGTACGGTGCACCAGCCCGCTTTGGCGCTCACCACCTGCTCACGCATCATGTGGTAATCGCGCTCCAGCTTACGCAGCTTCTTCTGCAGGCCGTCCATTTCGGCTTCGCAGAAGGTAAGCTGTTTCTCCAGCTGATTGCGACGCGCGCGGTTATGGCTGAGCGCACTGTACAGCTCATCGCGCCGGGTACGCGCCCGCGCTTCAGCGCTGGCGTCCGCTGGCACGCCAATATCCTGCATCTCCTGCTGCAGCTCTTTCAGCATGTCGCGCTTGGCGTCATAAGAGCTCTTCAGGGATGCCAGCACCTGTGAATATTGCGTCAGCTGCGCCTGATGCTCACGCAGACGTTCGCGCGCACGGTTGCGTTCGCCCTCAGCCTGCTCGAGACGCTGGCGCAGTTTGTCATTCAAATCGCTGTTGCCGTTCAGCATGCCGGCAGAGTCTTCGTAGCTGAAGTGCGCCCGACGCTGTACCACCTCGGTCAGGGCAAAGGCCTGCTGACGCGCATCGCGCTGCTGCTGCTGCGCCTGCTGATAGTCGCGCTGCAGCTGATCGTGCTGCTGCGGATCGCTCTGCAGCACGCTAACCAGCGTCTCCAGCTTCGCGAGTTTGCTGCCGTGCTGATGCAGGAAGCGTGCCGCGTCCTGTGCCTCTTCAACCCGCTCGCGGATCTCCTCACAGCGATCGCCCAGCGAATCATCCAGCAGCAGATTAACGCGCGGTAACAGACGGTTGAGCTGAGCTACGCCCTCTTTCGCCTGTTCAAACTGCGCACGCTGCTGCTGGTTATCATTTTCGTGCTGCGCCAGCGCACGCTCCAGCTCGCCACGGCGGCTGCTGAGCTGACGAATCTGCGCTTCCGGATCATCGTCAAACGCCACGGCCAGATGGCTGCCGATAAAGCGGCTGAAGGATTGATGCAGACGCTGCGTTTTCTGCACGTCAAATGAGAGAGTGGCAAAGCGCTCTGCCAGCCGATCGCGCTCGTTACCAAGCAGCTCCAGCTGGTTCTCACGCGCGGCGCGGCCAAACAGCGGTATTTTCGGGAAGCGCGAATAGCGCCACTGTCGCTCCGCCACTTTCACAACTACCGCGTTCTGTAGCTCATCCACGCTGAACACGCTGTCATCAAACGCCTGCGGATCGCCCTCGATCAGATAGAGATCTTCCGGACACTCCTCCAGGCCGTCGAGCATTTCACGCACCAGCGACAGATCCGGTACCACGATGGCGTGGCGTGACGGACCGTACAGCGCCGAGAAGTACGGCGCATCGTCCAGCGTAACGTCATCGTAAATCTCTGACAGCAGCACACCCCCAAATCGCTCAGCGAGCTGCGTCAGGCGCGCATCTTCTGCACCGCCCGGCTGGCTGAGCCGTTCGATCTGCTGCTCAACCTCACGTTTCCGCGCGGCCACTTCATCGCGCTCTACGGTGGTTTCACGCTCGCGCTCCAGCAGCTGCTGCATGTATTCCGTGATCTGCTGGCTGCTGCTGAGCTGCTGACCGGTCTGCTCGCTCAGCTGCGTCAGAATCTCCTGCGCGGCCAGCCAGTGCGGTGCCCGTGCTGTCAGCGTGCTGATACGTTCACGCAGCTGCTCCAGCTCCTGACGCATCAGCATGCGGCGCTCACCGGCATCGGCCACGCTTTCGTTCAGCTGTTCGATCTGCGCTTCCAGTTCACGCTGCAGGCCCTCCAGCGCATCGGCTTCATACTGCTGGCCCTGACGTTTGCAGAAGTCAGCCAGCAGACGTTCGGCGTCGTGCTGTTCACGCAGGCGCGTTTCCAGCTCGTTCAGACGCAGGCGCAGCGAAGAGAGCTGCTCGGCGTGATGGCGCTGATTCGCCGCATCACGCAACAACTCACGGCCGGTCTGCCAGGCATCCTGACGGCTCACTTCACCGGCGATGCTGGTGACCAGCGCCAGCGCCTGCTCAAACTGGCTGTGCGCCGCTTCGGCCACGCTCAGCTTCTGCTCCAGACGCAGCAGGCGTTCGGTAGCTTCCTCTTCGCGCGCCTGGAAGGTCTCCTGCCAGTCAGCGGCGTTATCGATGGTCAGATCCGGCAGCTGACACTGCGTACGCGCTCGCTCCAGCGCCTGCAGCGCCTGCTGATACTGGATGGCGCGCGTTTGTTGCACATCAAGTGCCTGCTGGAAATCGGCCAGCTGGCTCTTCAGCTCATCCACTTCAATTTCAGCGGCTTCGGCGCGGGCTTCGTTCTCTTCCTGCACCTCACGCGCTTCGGCGACCACTTCATTCTGCTCTTCCAGGCGGTAGGTCAGCTCCTCCAGATCGGCATCATAACGCGCAATCTTCTCCTGCTGCCGCATCGCGGTCTGCACCAGATTCAGGTGATCACTCGCCGCCTGATAATCGGTCTCGAGATCGTTCTCCGCCCCGTTGTGTTCGGACAACTCGCGCGCCATCTCAATGTGGCGATACTGCTCAGACGCCAGCTGGTTGCGGCTGGTAAACAGCTCGTTACGCAGCTGCAGCGCGCCATCGAGGTGAATGCGGCGCTCATTGGCGTGGCGCATGTAGTCGGCGGACACATAGCTGGTCGCTTCGGAGATCAGGTGCTTAAACAGATCGCGATCGGACTGCGTAACGCGAATCGCTTCCAGCGTCATACGGTTTTCACGCAGCGCGGCTTCCATATCCTGGAACGCCTTACGCACGCCACTGTTTTCCGGCAGCAGGTAATCACGCAGCGAGCGGGTGATGGCGCTGGAGATACCGCCGTACAGCGAGGCTTCGATCAGACGATAGAACTTACTGCGATCGCCCGCGGTGCGCAGACGGCGCGGCACCACGCCAAGTTCAAACATCATGGCGTGATAATCAGTGACCGAGTTGTACTGGCGGAACTGCACGCCCTCGTGCGCTTCTACGCGCTCTTTCACTTCCGCCAGCGGCAGTACGCGCGCCTGACGGCTGTTGAGGATCTCTGTCAGCATATCGGTTGGCAGCGAATCGGTCGGCAGGCCATGAATACTGAACGGTTTGATATCCACCTTTTTATCGCGCCCGGCGACCTGCTGCAGACGCACGCCTGCTATCACGCGCTGATGACGTGAGTTAACCACATCCAGCACCGCATAGCAGACACCCGCGCGGAGCTTACCGTGCAGGCCTTTATCGCGTGAACCCGAGGTCGCGCCCGCTTCAGTGGTATTACGGAAGTGCAGCAGCGTTAAGTCCGGGATCAGCGCCGTTACAAACGCCGCCATGGTGGTGGATTTACCGGCACCGTTACCGCCGGAGAGCGTGGTCACTAACTCATCAAGATCAAAGGTGCGGGCAAAGAAGCCGTTCCAGTTGATCAGCGTTAGCGAGCGAAATTTACCGCGTTCAATCATGCCTGTTCTTCCTCCGCGCTATCACTCGCGTCGTTTTCGCTGTCATTCTCTGCATCATCGTTATCGCTGGCGGCAGCTGCGCGCTCCAGCGTCATGGCTTCGCCGTCACGAATCAGGCGCAGCTGCGCTTCACGCGCATCATCGCCGCTGCGGACATCGGCGCCAAAGCGGAATACTGACTCCATGATACGGAACTTGCTGCTGTCGTTACCCATAAACCACACCATGCCGAGACGGCGCAGGCGGCTGAGCGAGGCGCGCATTTTTTCCTGCAGCTTCGCCCGATCAAGGTCAGAGCCGGTGGAGCGCTGGTTCACCAGCTTCAACAACTTGCCCTCGTCGGCCAGTGACAGCAGCTCGTCATACAGCTCCTGCTGGGTAAAGATGCCCTCATTCGCCAGCCGCTCAGGGCTGAGATAGAGATAGCACAGGATTTTGCCTACCATCATGTCCAGCTCAGAGAGTACCGAGCGCGGAATCAGCGTGGTGGAGCGCGGACGCAGATAGAAAAAACCTTCCGGCGCGCGAATCAGCTCAACGTTATAGCGCGCGTAAAACTCTTCCAGAAAAGTCTGGTAATCCATCAGAAATGCGTGGTTATCCAGCTCTTCGATACCAATATGGCGGCCTGCACGTAACTGGCTATCCAGCGCAGGGAAAATCGGGTTTGCCAGTGCCAGCGCCAGTTTGACGGGCATCACTTGTTCAATATTTGTCGATGACATGTGCCTGCACCTTGGCTCCGTAATCATTAATAGTTTGCCACTCTGCCGGCAAACCGGCTAAATCAGCTTCAGCCACGCCGAGTCGCACCGCCTGATCGATCACGATGCGTGCAAGGTCAAAGTGGCGCGCGCGCGGATACTGCGCCAGATAGTCACGCATCACCGTGGCAAGATGCAGCGGCTTCTGCTGCTGCTTGTAGATCAGCAGCGCTTCTTCAATCATCGCTGCCAGCTGTTCGCGGATTTCGTTGAACTCTTCGTACTCCATCTCCGGTGGCAGCTCGCCCATCACCTCGTCATTGCGCAGCGTCATCTCCTCGTCACGCATATCAAACAGGCGATCGGCGTTGGCGTAGGTCAGCGCCCACGGCTGGTCGAAATAGTTCTGCACCGACAGGCGCAAACGCTGCGCGAAGACGCGGTTCTTATCCATGTCGATGGCGGTACGAATAAATTTGTGTACGTGGCGGTCATAGCCGATCCACAGATCGATCGCCTGCTGTCCCCAGCTGATGATGCGATCGAGTTTATTCTGTAAATCAAACACCAGCTTATCGACAAACCCCAGATCCGGGCTGCTGAGCGTGGCGTCCTGAATGCGCAGCAGGTTAGCCTGCAACTTATCGCCGGCCGCCTCCAGCGTATCCTGTAGCTCGCGTAGCGTGCCGGAGGTTTCCGACAGCAGCAGTTCACAGCTGGAGATCGCCGCACG
The DNA here is from genome assembly GCF_002095485.1 of Pantoea wallisii. Taxonomy (GTDB): domain Bacteria; phylum Pseudomonadota; class Gammaproteobacteria; order Enterobacterales; family Enterobacteriaceae; genus Pantoea; species Pantoea wallisii. The sequence continues at coordinate 117,479 of NZ_MLFS01000003.1, forward strand.
CCAGTCTTTGTTGAGCAGATCGGCAATATCGGTTTTCACCGCCTGCTGCTGCTCATCCATCAGCCGCTGCGTCATGTCGATACTGTCGAAGATCTCCGCCACGGAGTACTTCAGCGGCGCAAAGACGTTGCGGTGCCAGTGGAACTCATCACCATCCTCTTCGGCGGCATCGGCCGCACGCTTGAGCTCCTGCGCCACAATCGACAGCTGCATTGACAGGCGCAGCGTTGAGAACTCACGCTGGCGGATGTAGTAGTCGGTGATGCCGATCGCCAGCGGCGTCAGGCGGTAAATGGCGTGGCCTTCGCTCAGTTCGCTGGTAAAGCGGTTAAGCAGGCGCTGGCGCACCATATCATTGATAGCGTTGTTGGCGCGCACCTGCACCGTTTCGCTGGTTTGTTCGAATGCCTTACTGACATGGCGAAATGCATCAATCAGTTCGCCTTCACTCATTTCGCCATCCATCCGCTCGCCGTTGAGCGTGGCGATGGCCAGTAAAAAGGCCAGACGTTCTACCGGCAACGCAAGTGAAAAGTCACTCTTGCGCGCCCATGCCACCAGTTCGGGGACCGTCTGGGAAAACTCGCTCATAGTTGATCCTTCTGACTGGGTTTGCGCGCGGTCACATGGATATAGCGCCCTAAACTTAAAAAGGGCTCCTGGCGACAGTAGCGCCGCTCCATCTCAATAATTTCCTCAACGCTCTTCCCGGTGCCGGGCTGCGGCTTCATGTAGTCACAAAACACGCGAATACCGGCACGCTGTTCAATCTCAAAACCACACTGTGTTAACCAGCGATTCACATCATCCGGATCGCGGGGGAAATCCGGCGAAAGCGTGCGCTTCTTGCGTTTCGCCATATTGGCGCGCAGATAGCCGAAATTACCAAGGGTCAGGGTGCGAAACGTCAGGCCGTGTGCGTTGTAAAACATCAGCGACAGCACGCCGCCAGGCTGCAGCGTATGCCACAGCGCCTGCAGTACCGCCTGCGGATCGGCTACCCACTCAAGCACAGCGTGAAACAATACCAGATCCACGGGCTTATCCAAATGCTCCCCAATCTGCTGGGCGCTAATTTGTTTGAATTGCATGTTATGGCTCACACCCTCGGCATGCGCGTGGGCTTCGGCCAGCTTGAGCATCTCAATCGACAGATCGCACAGCATTACCTGGTGACCGCGGGCCGCCAGGCCACTGGCGATCTGTCCGACGCCACCCCCGGCATCCAGCACCGCGAGCGGACCGTCCGGCAGCGTGGGCAGAATGGTGTCCAGCTCATCCCACAGGATCGCCTGGCGCACCTGCTTTGCGGGTGCCGTAAATGTTTTGCGAGAATTTATCCGCCAGATCGTCAAAGTTACGATCCTGCATGGTGAGGGCTCCGCTTTGCTGCATTCAACTTGTGCTATTTTGTCACAGGCTCAACAAGAATGAACCTTTCATCCCGCAGTAACTGTCCGGCTGCTGTTTTTTCGGACAAAAGGAGTAATTTTCAATGTTTTTTGCGTTAAAAAAATGGATTGGCGCGATGCTACTGCCTTTGCCGTTGCTGTTATCGCTGATGGCGGCAGGACTTTTGCTGCTCTGGTTTAGTCGCTGGCAAAAAAGCGGCAAAATCCTTATCTCTGTAAGCTGGCTACTGTTACTTTTGCTGAGCCTGCAACCGGTGGCCGATCGGTTGCTGGCGCCGCTGGAGAATCAGTACGCTACCTGGAACGGCAGCGAGCCGGTCGATTACATCGTGGTGCTGGGTGGCGGCTACACCTATAACCGCGAGTGGGCGCCAAGCTCTAATCTGCTCAACAATAGTCTGCCGCGCGTCACGGAAGGTGTGCGTCAATGGCGGCGCTATCCGCAGGCAAAAATGATCTTTACCGGGGCCGCGGCGGGCTTCAACCCCCGCAGCAATGCCAGCGTAGCGGCCGGCGTAGCGGAGAGCCTGGGTGTGCCGGCGGATGCGATTATTATCCTCGACCAGCCGCATGATACCGGAGAGGAGGCGCTGGCGGTAAAGCAGACCATCGGAGAACATCCGTTCCTGCTGATCTCCTCCGCTAACCACCTGCCGCGGGCGATGCGCTTTTTCCAGGGTGCCGGCCTGAACCCGCTGCCAGCACCGGCTAACCAGCTGGCGATCACCTCACCGATTAGCGTGTGGGACAGGACGCTGCCTTCGCCGCTCTGGCTCAGCCACAGCCAGCGTGCCGTGTATGAGACGCTGGGGCTGATTTGGCAAAGGCTGCACGGCAATGGCTCAGCCGAGCCAGGGGAGTAACTGCCGGCAGGCGTGATCGAAGCGCGGGCGGTCAAACTGCCCGCTGCTGACCAGCGTATCCACGCAATCCCACATCTGATAGAGCCAGCGTCGCCACACAAAGCCCTCGGCGACCGGGGCTCGCTGCAGATAGTATTGCAGCAGCGACGCTTCTGCCCCGCTATCAGCCAGCCGCATCAAATCGTATTCACGCGGAGCCCACAAAATCGTACCGGGCTGCATCATGGCGATCAGCTGATCGCTCCGCGCATCTTTCAGCACGCTGGCGAGGCGCAGATTCCCGTGCACCAGCACACAGGGATCATCAAACCCCTCAAACAGACGCGGCAGCTGCTGGCGGCTGCGGAACAGCATCTGCCGATCTTCCAGCGTCAGAAACGGCGGCGATAACCCGCCCAGCGTAGACCAGAGCACCTCGACGCGCTGGCGATACCACGCCGGCCAGCGATTCTCCTGCACGCTATCCACACTGCCCACCAGGCCATGACTCTCCAGACGGTGCCACGCCAGCACGCCCTCAACAATTTGCTCACAGAGCTGCGTCCAGCGGTCAGCTGTACGGGCGGGGGCCTCCGCCGATACGCCGTTATAGCGCGCCATCAGCAGCATCTCATGGGCGGGTGGCTGCTGGCTGAGCACCAGACCGCCGGAACAGCGATCAGGCTATCGTGACTGAGCAGCGTGAGTTTTTGCGCTTCGAGCGCGGCACGGCCCTGATGGCGGAAGTACTTTGCCACCAGCGGCATGGGTCTGCCGTGATCGTCATAGAGGGCATAGAGCCGCGACTGCGCCTGTTCGCTGATGGTTTCCAGCCGGCTGACGGCTTCACCCAGCACCAGGGCCAGTTCTGAACGGAGTTGTTCCATTGCATTTTCCTCCGGCGTAAATGATTCCACTCCCCTGGAGGTCACACAGGCGCGACACGGCGCGCCGGATCAAACGTAACGGCCAGCAGCCTGCACTGGCCGTCGGTGTTTTAGCCTTGCATGGCCGCGCGCACGCGCACCAAATCTTCCGGCGTATCCACACCCACGCTGGGGAGCGTTGCCGCAACCGCTACGTGAATTTTTTCGCCATACCACAGCACGCGCAGCTGCTCCAGCAGCTCAATTTGCTCCAGCGGACAGGGCTGCCAGGCAATATAGCGGCGGATAAAGCCGGCGCGGTAGGCGTAAATGCCAATGTGGCGCAGCAGCGTATCACCAATCTGCTCACGCGAATGCGCGTAACGCTCGCGATCCCATGGAATGGTGGCGCGTGAGAAGTAGAGCGCGTAGCCGTTAGCATCCGTCACGACTTTAACCGCATTAGGGTTAAACGCCTCTTCCGCATCGGTAATCGGCACGGCCAGGGTAGCCATGCCCGCATCCGCCTGCGCCAGATTGCCCGCCACCTGGCGCACAATCTCTGCCGGAATCATCGGCTCATCACCCTGCACATTGACAATAATGGTGTCATCAGCGAACTGATATTTTTCAATCACTTCGGCCAAACGTTCCGTGCCTGAATGGTGATCGGCGCGCGTCATGCACACTTCACCGCCGGCCGCGATAACGGCAGCAGCCACATCCGGATGGTCCGTGGCGACAATGACGCGATCGGCGCCCGATTCACGCGCACGCTCCATCACGTGGACAATCATCGGCTTGCCGTGAATATCAACCAGCGGTTTACCAGGCAGACGCGTTGAGGCATATCGCGCCGGGATAATGGCGACGAAACTCATGGATGAATCTCTTCAACAGATAACGTGCGGGCTTCCACCTCCAGCAACACCGGAATACCGTCACGTACCGGATAAGCCAGGCCGTCAGGTTTACAAATCAGCTCTTGCTGCTCTTTGTTGTAATACAGCTTTCCGTTACATACCGGACAGGCAACAATCTCAAGTAAACGGTGATCCATACTCTTCTCCTTTCAGGACCGATTCGTCAGACGATTAGCATACCATAGCGCAGCTGCGCGCGATGTGCCGGAATCCGGCTCACGCGGTGATTAACCAGCGTGCTGACCACGCTTCCCGCAGTGCCTCAGGCGCGCTCTCCAGCACCACTTCCGTTGCTTCCTGCCAGGCAGCAAAACGGCTGATGGCTTTTTGCACATCATCAAGCAGCAGCTGGCTGAGGCGCACGCCAGGTTCCAGCCAGAACGCGCGGATAATCAGGCGCTGAGTCTGACGATCCATTTTGGCATCCATACGCGCTTTCAGGGCACCCCGGTGCAGTATCGGCAGCACGAAGTAGCCATATTTACGCTTCTCTGCCGGGGTATAGCACTCAATGCGGTAGTCAAAATTAAACAACTCCAGCGCCCGCCGACGATCCCAAACCACCGGATCAAACGGCGACAGGATAGCCGTGTGTGTGGCTGCCACGGGCTTTTCCAGCAAGGCGAGCTGCGATTGATGCAGCCACATCTCCCCTAACTGCTCCACCTCAACCCGCTGTATTGCGCCGCGTTCAGCCGCTGCGGCTAGCCAGGTTTTCACCGGCGCCCGCCGGAGCCGATAGTAATCCGGCAGCCAGCTGGCGCGGAAAATGCCCAGGCTGCGGGCGCTGTGATCCAGCATCAGGTTGACCGCATCGGCTTCACTCAGCGCATGCAGCTCGTCGCGCCACTCAGGCATTACCCGGCTGCGCAGATCGTATACACGCTGAAAGTTACGCCGCTCTGTCACCATTAACTCACCGGCGCTAAACAGGTTCTCCAGATGCCGTTTGTGCGGTTTCCATGCCCACCAGCCAGGCTTTGTGTGCTTGTCATTGGCAAAATCGGCGGCGCGTACCGGGCCATTAAGCGCGATATGTTCCAGCAGTGCGGCGATCTCCTGCTGGTGCTGTTCAACCCACTGCTCACTGTATTTCCACCCCAGACGCTGCGGTGTCAGCATCCGGTGACGCAGTAGCGGATAATCTTCGAAGGGAATAAAACAGGCTTCATGCGCCCAGTATTCAAACAGCGCACCGGAGGCCAGCGTCTGTTCCAGCCACGCTGGCGGGTAGGCTCCCAGCCGGCTAAACAGCACCAGATAGGGGCTGCGCGCAACCACATTGATGGTATCGATCTGCAACAGTGACATCTGTCGTATGCTGGCATGGACATCCTCAAAACGCGCACGGCGCCCCGGCGGGCGCAGCAGCCCCTGAGCCGCGAGATGCAGATGGCGGGCCGTAGAGAGTGAGAGGGACGCACTGTTTTTCATGACCTCTCCCTTTTTCAGGATTAACGCGAGCGGGCGTCGCGGGCGGCAGTACAGAGGTGGGTTATATCGTCGAGCAGTGCCGCCAGCGGCGCGCCGGTCAGCTGCGCATCAACCGGCAAATACCACCAGTTAGCGCGCGCAAAGGCGCGGCACTTCACCGCGTCTTTTTCCGTCATTAGCAAACACTGCCCCTGCTGTGTCAGACGGCTTAACTCCTCTTCGCTGTAAGCATGGTGATCGGCAAACGCGATCTCGGCAACAGGCTTTACGCTCTGCTGCTGCAGCGTGCTGAAGAAGCGCGGTGGGTGGCCAATCCCGGCCATCGCAACGATCGGCGGCAGCTGCTGCAGGCTGGCCGTCTCACCACTTAGCACATTAATTGCCAGACCAGGCTGAAGTGACATGGCGATCTCACCATCCTGCGCGATTCCGCCGTTCACAATCACGGCGTTCACACTCTGCAGGCGTGAAGCCCGTTCGCGCATCGGCCCGGCGGGTAGCCACCAGCCGTTGCCAAAACGGCGCACACCATCGACCACCACAATTTCGCGATCGCGCTGCAACGCATAGTGTTGCAGGCCATCATCCGTAATGATGACATCCAGATCGTGCGCGGCCAGCAGGGCTTCGACCGCCTGACAGCGTTTCGGGGCCACCGCGACCGGTACCTGCGTACGCTGCGCAATCAGGACCGGCTCGTCACCCGCCTGCCCGGTGGCGGTTTGCGCCGTCACCAGCAGCGGATAATGCTCTGCCTTGCCACCGTAGCCGCGCGACACCACGCCAGGGCGCAGGCCGCGCTGCTGTAACGCCTGCACTAACCAAATGACAACCGGTGTTTTACCGTTGCCGCCCGCTGTCAGGTTGCCCACCACAATCACCGGTCGCGGCGCATGCCAGCTGTTACGCCAGCCGCGCTGGAAGCTGAGGCGAATCAGCCAGGTTATCGCCCCATAAAGCAGGCTCAGCGGCCACAGCAGCAGCCACAGCGGCGAGCGTCCGCTCCAGATACGTTCAATCATTGACCAAACTGCAGTTTGTGCAGTTGAGCATACGCACCTCTCTGCGCCAGCAATACCTCATGGGTACCGCGCTCAACGATGCGACCATCTTCCACTACCACGATTTCATCGGCTTTCTCAATCGTCGACAGACGATGCGCAATCACCAGCGAGGTGCGGTTTTTCTGCAGCTCATCAAGCGCCGACTGAATGGCGCGTTCAGATTCCGTATCCAGCGCGGAGGTGGCCTCATCCAAAATCAGGATTGGGCAATCACGCAGAAGTGCGCGTGCAATGGCAATACGCTGACGCTGACCGCCAGATAGCAGCACGCCATTTTCGCCAATCACCGTGTCCAGGCCGTTATCCATCTTTTTGATGAAGTCCATGGCGTGCGCCATGGTCGCGGCCTGCTCAATCTGCTCGCGGGTGTACAGGCCGTTGCGCGCATAGGCAATATTGTTAGCAATGGTGTCGTTAAACAGGTGCACATTCTGCGAGACCAGCGCCACCTGATTACGCAGTGAACTCAGGGTATATTCACGCAGGTCATAACCATCCAGCAGAATCTCCCCCTGATCAATATCGTAGAAACGGGTTAACAGGCTGGCCATTGTTGATTTGCCTGAACCGGAACGGCCCACCAGCGCCACGGTTTTCCCGGCGGGCAGCACGAGGTTGATATCGCGCAGTGCCGGGATGTCGCGGCCCGGATAGGTAAAGGTGACATTGCGGAACTCAATATCGCCTTTCGCTCGTTCGACTTCACGCTTACCGGTGTCGACTTCCTGCTCGCTATCCAGAATGGTAAACAGCGTCTGGCAGGCTGCCATGCCGCGCTGGAACTGCGCATTGACGTTGGTCAGCGATTTCAACGGGCGCATAAGTGCGATCATGGAGGAGAAGACCACGGTGATGGTACCGGCGGTGAGCGTTTCCATGACGCTTGGGAAGCTGGCGGCGTAAAGGACAAACGCCAGCGCCAGCGAGGCGATCAGCTGAATGATCGGATCGGAGATGGACGAGGCGGACACCAGTTTCATTCCCTGCTGGCGCATCCTGTTGCTCACCTGGGAGAAGCGATCGGCTTCAACTTGCTGGCCACCGAAAATCAGTACCTCTTTGTGCCCTTTCAGCATCTGCTCAGCGCTGGTTGTCACCTGCCCCATGGTGTTCTGCATGTTTTTACTGATGCTGCGGAACCGTTTAGAGACGGTGCGAATCGCCAAGGAGACCAGAGGGGCCAGCAGAATCAGGATCAGCGACAGCTGCCAGCTGTAGTAGAACATCATGATAAACAGGCCGATGATGGATGCGCCTTCACGCACCACCGTGACCAGCGCACTGGACGAGGATGAAGCGACCTGTTCAGAGTCATAAGTAATACGTGATAACAGCGTGCCGGTCGATTGCTGATCAAAGAACGCAACCGGCATTCCCATCATGTGGCCGAACAGACGGCGGCGCATGTTCATCACAACATTACCGGAGACCCATGAGATGCAGTAACTGGAGATATAGCTGGTGACACCGCGGATTAACATCAGGCCAATAACGGCGAGCGGCATCCAGAGCAGGACGGATTTGTCGGCTTTACCAAAGCCATCATCCAGTAAAGGTTTCAACAGGGAGAGCATTAAGGTATCGCCTGCCGCGTTAAGGATCAGCGCCACGGCGGACACAAACAGGCCAGCCTTGTGCGGCGCAATCATCGGCCAGAGTCGGCGGAATGTCTGCCACGTTGAGAGATCTTTTTCTTGATGCATTATTTATTCACGCTGTTTGAAATAGCCGCTCATTCTACCTGGAATCGCGTTTGACGCCAAACCACTGATGATACCAGCGGGGCATTATTTGCTCTCTCAGCCTTTTATCTGCCAGCGCCCGCCCACGATCGCGATATGAAGCTGGCCGGATTGTGCCGTGTCATACCACATATATCCCTGCTGCCGGTAGCGCTCCACTACTGCTTGTGCCGGCATCCGCCAGGCGTTATAGCGTGCTACAGAGGCCAGCGCGGCTTCACCTGCAACACTACGTAACAGTAATGCACCCGATGAGGTGCGGCTACCGTGATGAGGAACCTGCAAAAGGGTGCTTTTTAACGCCTGCTTCTCCAGCGCGACCAGCGCTCTTTCGGCTTCCAGTTCGATATCACCCGTCAGCAAGATACTGATATTGCCATCGTCAACCCGCACTACACACGAGTCGTTATTATTGCCTTTTACCTGCTCCACAGGCGGCCAAAGTGCGCTGAAATGCAGTTTGCCCCACTGCCACTGCTGCCCGCGATGGCAAGGCAGATGAGCGGGCTCATTCAGTGCACTGCGCAGAGTAATGGCGGGATTTTCCTGATGAATTGATGCCAGGCCACCGCGATGATCCAGATGCTTATGGCTCAGAATCACCGCCTGTAATTTTCGTCCTTTATGCTGCAGCCAGGGTAAAATTACGCGTTTGCCGGCATCATCCTGCTGCCATGCCGGCCCGGTGTCATACAGTACAACTTCTTCGCCTTGCGTGATGGCTATCGCCAGCCCGTGGCCGACGTCAATCATGTCAACCTGCCACTCATCCTGCTCTGTACTGCTGCGCCACAACAGCAGTGCCAGCAGCAGGCTACAGCAAGGGGTAATGGCGTAGTACGCCAGGCCACTGCGCCACATCACCAGTCCGCCCCAGATCAATACCATCGCCAATGGTGCCTCCTGCCAGTGCCACCAGCCAGCCGGAAGCAGCTGCAGGCTCTTTATTAGCGCGCTGACTGATAAGTCAGACAGCCACCACAAGTGAGGCGCGACTGACGGCAACGGCAGCAGCATGGCCAGCAGGATCAACGGCACAGTAATAAACGAGATCACCGGCACCGCCAGCAGATTGGCCAGTAGCGCACTCAGGCTGATGCCCTGAAACAGAAAAATCTGTAGTGGCGCCATCAGGATCATCATCCCCAGTTGCAGGTGAAGAAGCTGCAATACCAGCCAGCGCTTTTGCCGGCGGAAACGCGGCGCCAGGCCAAACCACTGATACCAGATAATCAACGTCGCAACCGCCAGCGCCGAGAGCCAGAAGCTTTCAGAGAGCACGTTAAGCGGGTCAAGCCATAGCAAAAAGCCGATACACAATGTCCAGACCTGCCAGCTACTGAGCTGCCAGCCCGCGGCACGCATCACCATCCAAAGCGTCAGCGCAATGATTGCACGCTGCGCCGGGGGATGGCTGCCGGAGATCCAACAGTAAATGGCGGCGGTTATCCCGCTAATCACCAGCGGGAACAGATGGCCAATCCAGGATGCCGGCATCAGTAATTGCAGCGCACGTGCCAGCAGCCAGCCTACACTGGCTGCCAGTGCAATATGCATCCCGGAGATCGCCATCAGATGTGCGGTACCCGTTTCCCGCAGCAGCTGTCGCTGCCCGGCGGAGAGATTGTCGCGTATGCCAAATGCCAGAGCCTGTATGATCGCAGGCTGGGTCAACGTTGTAAAAGAGGCCTGATGAGCGTCGATCAGTTGTGTCCGCCAGCTGCACGTTAGCGCCTCAGGATGCTGATGGACAATACGTCCCTGCAGCGGCGTATGTCTGGATAGGGCAAAACGCTGCAGATCAAACTCGCCCTCGTTTAATCGCCCATGAACTGCACGTAAGCGCAGCGTCATGTTCCAGCGCTGCCCCTGACAGTAACGCTGCGCCTGTGGCAGGCCGTTAAGCGTGACAAACATCGGCGGGAACAGGTAACGATCGCCCACGCGTACGATTTGGGCTGTCAGCTGATTTCTGGCTTCATGTACATCGGTGATACGTAACGCGGCCTCAACCGGTTTCAGCGTCAACTGCTCTATCGTGTTTAGCATCTGGCGCGCTTCTGTTAGCGTCCAGCTCAGCAGCAGCAGGCCAAGCGCGACAAGGCGTACCACGGTAACCGGTATCAGCGCCAGCAGTATGGCGGCAATAATCATAAGCGTGAGGGTGCTGCTGGCTGGAATATCCGGCAAAACACCGAGCGGCAGCGCCGCGACGATCATTATTCTGGCTACCAACGTTCCTGTTATGCGCATCACCCTCTCCCTCTGTCCCGCTATTGTGCGACAAGTTAACGAGGTTGGCGTGGGGCGCAGTAGCGTTATTCGTGAAGGGTTCCGCGCTTTTTACGGCGGTTACAGGTAGCAGACAACGTGATGGAGGCAAGCTCACAAAACCTGAATAGCGGGTAAAAAAAACGACACCCTGAGGTGTCGTTTTTATCGTTCGGTAACGGCTTAGCCGTAAATATTTGCACGGTCACGCAATTCTTTGCCCGGCTTGAAGTGGGGAACGTATTTACCTTCCAGTTCCACTTTGTCACCCGTTTTCGGGTTACGACCAGTGCGCGGTGCGCGGTAGTGCAAAGAAAAGCTGCCGAATCCCCGGATTTCAATGCGCTCGCCCTGTGCCAGCGTAGTGGCCATGTGCTCGAGCATCTCTTTGACCGCATCCTCAACGACTTTCGCCGGAATATGAGTATGCTGGCCAGCAAGTCTTTCAATCAGTTCTGACTTGGTCATGTAACCTCCGGTTAATCCCTGTTTGGAAAGGTATGACAGCTTTTACCGAAACCGGACGGAATAAACCGTCCGGTGCTTCGGGTCGATTACTCGCCTTTAGCCGCTTTGAACGCTTCAGCCATTGCGTTAGAGAAGTTGCCATCTTCCTGTTTGGTGTTAACAGTGTTGATAGCTTCTTTCTCGTCAGCCTGGTCTTTAGCACGAACAGACAGGCTCACAACGCGGTTCTTACGGTCAACGCCGGTGAATTTCGCTTCAACGTCGTCGCCTACGCTCAGAACCAGAGTGGCGTCTTCGATGCGATCCAGAGAAGCTTCAGAAGCGCGCAGGTAACCTTCTACGCCATCAGCTAATTCTACTGTAGCACCTTTAGCGTCTACTGCAGTGACTTTACCGGTCACGATAGCGCCTTTCTTGTTCAGGGTGATGTAGTTGTTGAATGGATCTTCAGCCAACTGCTTCACGCCCAGAGAGATGCGCTCGCGCTCTGCATCAACCTGCAGTACAACGGCAGCGATTTCGTCGCCTTTCTTGTACTCACGAACGGCTTCTTCGCCAGTCGCGTTCCAGGAGATGTCAGACAGGTGAACCAGACCGTCGATGCCACCGTCCAGGCCGATGAAGATACCGAAGTCAGTGATTGACTTGATTTTACCTTCAACGCGATCGCCTTTGTTGTGGGTCTCTGCGAACTGCTGCCATGGGTTAGATTTGCACTGCTTCAGACCCAGGGAGATACGACGACGCTCTTCGTCAATGTCCAGAACCATAACTTCAACAACATCGCCCACGTTAACAACTTTAGATGGGTGAATATTCTTGTTGGTCCAGTCCATTTCAGAAACGTGTACCAGACCTTCAACGCCCTCTTCGATCTCTACGAAGCAGCCGTAATCAGTCAGGTTGGTAACACGACCGGTCAGACGAGTGCCTTCCGGATAGCGCTTAGCGATAGCGACCCATGGATCTTCGCCCAGCTGTTTCAGACCCAGAGATACACGGGTACGCTCGCGGTCGAACTTCAGGACTTTAACAGTGATTTCGTCGCCCACATTGACGATTTCGCTTGGATGCTTAACGCGCTTCCACGCCATATCGGTGATGTGCAGCAGGCCGTCAACGCCGCCCAGGTCCACGAATGCGCCGTAGTCAGTGAGGTTCTTAACGATACCTTTGACTTCCATGCCTTCCTGCAGGTTTTCCAGCAGCTGATCGCGCTCAGCGCTGTTTTCAGATTCGATAACCGCACGGCGTGAAACCACGACGTTGTTACGTTTCTGATCAAGCTTGATTACTTTGAATTCAAGCTCTTTGCCTTCCAGGTGCAGAGTATCGCGAACCGGACGCACGTCAACCAGTGAACCTGGCAGGAACGCACGAATACCGTTCAGCTCAACTGTGAAGCCACCTTTAACTTTGCCGTTGATAACACCGGTAACAGTTTCAGCGTCTTCGTAAGCTTTTTCCAGCGTGATCCAAGCTTCGTGACGTTTAGCTTTCTCACGGGACAGCAGGGTTTCACCGAAGCCGTCTTCTACTGCGTCCAGAGCAACGTCAACTTCGTCGCCCACCTGGATTTCCAGTTCGCCGGCTGCGTTCTTGAACTGCTCTGCAGGGATTGCAGATTCAGATTTCAGACCCGCATCAACCAGAACTACGTCTTTGTCGATAGAGACAACAACGCCACGAACGATGGAACCCGGACGGGTTTCGATTTCTTTCAGGGACTCTTCAAAGAGTTGAGCAAAAGATTCAGTCATATTGATAATCTTAGGATTCTTCAATTTAACGTCCACCTGACATCATTGTCGGATGGGGTTGTTTCACATGCCCGGCACCGGATCCGTGGTACAGGGTTACTACAATTCGGTTTTAAAAAGATTAAATGCCCAGCTTTTGGCGGGCATAATCCAGTGCCTTTTCAATCACCTGCTCAATGGACATACTGGTTGAATCCAGCACCAGAGCATCAGCGGCGGGCACCAATGGCGCGATGGCACGATTACGATCGCGGTCGTCGCGCTCTTTTATCTCGGATAAAAGGCGATCAAAGTTAACATTAAAGCCCTTTTCCTGCAACTGTAGCATACGGCGATGCGCACGCTCTTCTGAGCTGGCGTCGAGGAAAATTTTAACCGGAGCATCCGGGAACACTACCGTGCCCATATCCCGACCATCGGCGATCAGACCGGGCTCTTCACGGAAGGCGCGCTGACGACGTAGCAGGGCCTCGCGTACCCGGGGAAAGGCCGCCACGCGTGAAGCCGTGTTACTGACCTCCTGCGTGCGAATTTCGCCGGTCACGTCTTCACCTTCCAGTACCACCTGCATCTCGCCATCGACGGACAGAAAACGCACATCAAGGTGCGCGGCCATTGGCACCAGCGCCTCTTCAGACTCGATATCGACCTGATGATGCAGGGCTGCCAGCGCCAGCACGCGATAAATCGCGCCAGAATCCAGCAGATGCCACTGCAATGACTCCGCCATCGCTTTACATAATGTCCCTTTACCTGCGCCACTTGGACCATCAATGGTAATTACCGGGGCGATTGCCGTCATGGTTCTCTCCTGTTGCTGCATACTTATTATCAGCCTTCTTGGCTGTCTGGATTGCGCGGCATTATACGCTGCCCGCGTCAGCTTGGTTACCCTTTAGCGTAGACAGCACCAGAAATTTCGACAGATTCAGAAGAATTTCCCACCGGTAAGGCCAGCAGGAAGCAGAGATGCCCGGCACATCGATACCGGGCAGGCAGATCAGGAGGCGTGACTGATTTTTGCTAATTGCTGGAAGTAATCCGGGAAAGTCTTCGCCGTACAGCCGGGATCCAGGATAGTTACCGGAGTGTCTGACAGCGCAACCAGGGAGAAACACATCGCCATGCGATGATCGTTATAGGTGCCAATATCAGCATGCTGCAGCTGCGCGGGCGGCGTCACACGTATAAAATCATGGCCCTCTTCGACTTCGGCCCCTACTTTACGCAGTTCGGTTGTCATCGCCGCCAGGCGGTCGGTCTCTTTAACACGCCAGTTATAGATGTTACGCATTAGCGTTGTGCCCTGCGCAAACAGTGCAGTGGTCGCAATGGTCATTGCCGCATCCGGAATGTGATTCATATCCATATCGATGCCGTTTAACGCCCCGCGGGTACAGGCAATGTAGTCATCGCCCCACTCAATCACCGCTCCCATTTTCTCCAGCACATCAGCAAAGCGAATGTCGCCCTGTACGCTGTTGCGGCCAATACCGGTGACACGTACGGTGCCACCTTTAATGGCGGCGGCGGCAAGGAAATAGGAGGCAGAGGATGCATCACCCTCTACCAGGTAGTCGCCCGGCGAGTGATACTGCTGCTGGCCCTTTATCACAAAGCGCTGGTAGTTTTGATTATCAACTTCGACACCAAAACGGCGCATCAGGTGTAGGGTGATATCAATATAAGGTTTAGAAACCAGATCGCCCTTGATGCTGATTGTGGTGTCCTGCTGCGCCAGCGGTGCGGTCATCAGCAGTGCGGTCAGGAACTGGCTGGAAACGCTGCCGTCTACGCTCACATTACCGCCGGTAAAACCGCCTTTTAACCGCAGCGGTGGGTAATCGGTCTGTTCCAGATAATCGATGCTGGCACCGCCCTGACGCAGTGCATCAACCAGGTGTCCGATGGGACGCTCTTTCATGCGCGGTTCGCCGGTCAGCACCACAGATTGTTCTCCCAGACACAGTGCAGCAGCCAGCGGGCGCATTGCGGTGCCGGCGTTGCCAAGGAAAAGCTCCAGCGGCTGCGTAGCCTGCAGCGGACCCGCATTACCGGTGACTTCGCACACGGTACGGTCGGCAGACAAGGTGTAGCTGACGCCCAGCGCTTTCAGCGCGTTCAGCATATGTTTGACGTCATCACTGTCCAGCAAATTGGTCAGACGCGTTGTCCCCTTTGCCAGTGCTGCCAGTAAAAGTGCGCGATTCGAAACGCTTTTCGAACCCGGTAAGTTTACCGTGCCGTCAACGCGGGCGATCGGTTGTAGAGTCAGGGAGTCCTGCATGTGAAACTAAATCTCCAGAAAATACGAGACCCCGTCCTGTGACGGGGCCTGACACCAGATAAACCGGCATATAACGAATGATTAGCCGTGACGACGCTCAAAGTCGATCATGAAGTCGGTCAGCGCTTTTACACCTTCCAGCGGCATCGCATTGTAGATCGAGGCACGCATGCCGCCAACCACACGATGGCCTTTCAACGCATGCAGACCCGCCTTCTGTGACTCTTCAAGGAAGAGTTTGTCCAGCGCAGCGTCTGCCAGCTGGAAGGGGACGTTCATGCGGGAGCGGTTTGCAGAGGCGACTTCATTACGGTAGAAGTTGCTCTGATCAATTACGCCATATAAGAGATCGGCTTTTGCCTGATTAGTCTTATTCATCTCGGCCACACCGCCCTTCTCTTTCAGCCACTTAAAGACCAGACCAGAGAGATACCAGGCGAACGTTGGCGGGGTGTTAAACATAGAGTCGTTTTCCGCCAGTACTTTATAGTCGAGAATAGAAGGTACCCAGCGTTGGGCCTTGCCCAGCAGATCCTCGCGTACTACCACCAGCGTCAAGCCGGCCGGTCCGATATTTTTTTGCGCGCCGGCATAGATCAAACCATAACGGCTGACATCAATCGGGCGTGACAGAATAGTTGAGGAGAGGTCAGCAACCACCACTTTGTCACCAAAATCCGGCTCTTCATCAATTGCGATGCCATCAATGGTTTCGTTCGGACAGAAATGCACATAGGCGGCGTTATCGTTCAGCTGCCATTCACGCATAGGGCGCAGTGCGCGTTTACCGTCAAGGGTGGTTTTAATGTCGATGGTGTTTGGTGAGCAGAATTTTTCCGCTTCTTTTATCGCGCTGTGTGCCCAGTAGCCACCGTCGATATAGTCAGCTGAGGTTGCCTCGCCCAGCAGGTTGCCCGGAATCGCAGCAAACTGCCCACGCGCGCCGCCGTGGCAGAATAATACTTTGTAGTTGGCTGGGATTTTTAGCAGATCGCGAAAATCCTGTTCCGCCGCTTCCGCGACCTCAATGAACTCTTTGCTGCGGTGACTGATCTCCATCACCGAGGTGCCTAAACCGCGCCAGTTTGTCAGCTCCTGTTCTGCACGACGGAGCACTTCCTGCGGCAACATGGCCGGCCCGGAGCTAAAATTGTAAACCTGCGTCATTTCCCCTCACCACTGTCATATCGAACGGTTATGAATACCTATCGGTTGTATCATTGCCTCCGGATGGCTGCAATCATTTATCCGGCAGCGATCACATTTCCGGATCGGCCTCCACCGCAGCTTATGTCATGAATGTAACCAGCCGCGGAATTTTGTGAGGCGCACTCCTGGTGTGAAACAGAGAGGCTGCATCGCAGATAAAAAGCGGTAACAATGCCGGCAGAAATTTAGCCGACCAATAGCGAAGCACGCGTAAAACCCGTATTATTGCGCGCTTTACGCCCCACCCCATCGACTTGAGAGAGCGCACCATGACGCAAACGTTTATTCCAGGTAAAGACGCCGCACTGGAAGACTCCATCGCACGCTTCCAGCAGAAACTGCAGGACCTGGGTTTCAATATTGAAGAGGCATCCTGGCTTAATCCGGTTCCGCACGTCTGGTCAGTGCATATCCGCGATCGTGACTGCCCGCTGTGCTTTACCAATGGCAAAGGTGCCAGTAAAAAGGCGGCGCTGGCTTCAGCACTGGGCGAATACTTTGAGCGTCTCTCCACCAACTATTTCTTTGCGGATTTCTGGCTGGGTGAATCCATTGCCAACGGCGAATTCGTACACTATCCCAACGAGAAGTGGTTCCCGCTGCCGGAAGATGGCAGCCTGCCGCAAGGTATCCTTGATGCCCGCCTGCACGCGTTTTACGATCCGGAAGCGAGCCTGAGCGCCACCGATCTGGTGGATCTGCAATCCGGTAATGCGCAGCGCGGAATCTGTGGCCTGCCGTTCACCCGTCAATCGGATCAGCAGACTGTCTATATTCCAATGAACATCATCGGAAACCTGTACGTATCAAACGGTATGTCAGCAGGAAATACGGCTAACGAAGCGCGCGTACAGGGTTTGTCCGAGGTGTTTGAGCGTCATATTAAAAACCGCATCATCGCTGAGTCGATCAGCCTGCCGGAGATTCCGCAAGCGGTGATGCAGCGCTATCCGGGCGTGGTCGAAGCGATTGACCGCCTTGAAGCGGAAGGTTTCCCTATCTTCTCGTATGACGCGTCACTGGGTGGCAAATATCCGGTCATCTGCGTGGTTCTGTTTAACCCCGCTAACGGCACCTGCTTCGCCTCATTCGGTGCGCACCCGGACTTCGGTGTTGCACTGGAGCGTACCGTCACCGAGCTGCTTCAGGGGCGCGGCCTGAAAGATCTGGACGTATTCACACCGCCAACCTTCGATGACGAAGAAGTAGCAGAGCATGCCAACCTTGAGACGCACTTCATCGATTCAAGCGGCTTAATCTCCTGGGATATGTTCAAGGACGATGCTGATTATCCGTTTGTCGACTGGAGCTTTGCTGGTAACACCCACGAAGAGTTCGATACGCTTATGGCCATCTTCCGCGCGGAAGATCAGGAGGTCTATATTGCCGATTACGAACATCTGGGCGTATATGCCTGCCGCATCATCGTTCCAGGCATGTCGGATATCTATCCGGCAGAAGATCTGCTGCTGGCAAACAACAATATGGGTGCATCACTGCGTGAAACACTGCTGGCGCTGCCTGCCAGCCAGTGGGAGCCTGAAGCTTACCTTGATCTGATCGTCCAGCTGGATGAAGAGGGTCATGATGATTTTACGCGCGTGCGTGAACTGCTTGGCCTGGCGTCCGGGAAAGATAATGGCTGGTATACCCTGCGCATCGGTGAGCTGAAAGCTATGCTGGCTCTGGCGGGCGGGGATCTGGATCAGGCGCTGATCTGGACCGAGTGGACGATGGAGTTTAACCAGTCAATCTTCAGCGAAGCGCGTGCAAACTACTATCGCTGCCTGCAGACGCTGCTGCTGCTGGCGATGGAAGAGGAGCGTGATCCAGTGCAATACCATCGTGCGTTTGTGCGCATGTATGGCGAAACGGCGGTGGAAGCTGCTTCTGCAGCGATAAGCGGTGAAGCGCCATTTTATGGCCTGCAGGCGGTCGATCCTGACCTGAAAGCCTTCCCGGCACACCAGGCATTGCTGGCAGCTTATGAAAAACTTCAGGCCGCCAAGCGTCGTTACTGGTCTGCCAAATAATTATTTTATTGCCGTTAAGTAGCATCTGATAAATATAGGGCACTGGATAATCCAGTGCCCTTTTCATGTAATAAAAGAGCTTCAAACTTCTCGCCATATTAGATCACAACTTATTTTCATTAAGTGGCTACAGTTAACAATAAAAACGACCGCAGACAGAAGGCATCAAATTTTTTTGCATAAATTAAAAATTATTTTTATTTTAATTATCATAAAGTTATGGAATTAAAACCCTACTTTACGCCTTCGCTTACCCCCACCGCTTCGGCAAATATGATCCATATCAATTACTGACCTATACTCCTTTGTTAGTATCTTTACAGGCAATTTCAGGAGAGCGTTAGTGTGAAAGCTGACAACCCTTTTAATTCACTCTTACCGGCAGCAATGGCAAAAGTTGCAGAAGACGCCGGTGTCTATAAAGCGACTAAACATCCTCTGACGACATTCTTTCTTGCGATTACAGCTGGCGTATTTATTTCAATTGCGTTTGTCTTCTATATCACCGCCACCACCGGCAGCGGCGTGATGCCTTATGGCATTGCCAAACTGATAGGTGGCATCTGCTTTTCACTCGGTTTAATGCTTGTGGTGGTGTGCGGTGCCGATCTGTTCACCTCTACCGTGCTGATTGTGGTGGCGAAAGCCAGTGGCCGCATTACCTGGCTGCAGCTGGGCCGTCACTGGTTAAACGTCTATGTCGGCAATCTGTGCGGCGCACTGTTTTTCGTCATGCTGATCTGGCTCGCAGGCGAGCACATGGTCGCCAATGGCGCATGGGGCCTGAATGTCTTACAAACCGCCGATCATAAAATGCATCATACGTTTATCGAAGCGGTCAGCCTCGGGACACTGGCCAATCTAATGGTGTGTCTTGCCGTCTGGATGAGCTACTCCGGCCGTAGCCTGCTCGACAAAATGGTTGCCATGATTTTACCCGTGGCCATGTTTGTCGCCTGCGGCTTTGAACACAGCATCGCCAACATGTTTTTGATTCCTATGGCCATCATCATCCGTGATTTTGCCACACCGGAATTCTGGCAGATGACCGGCGCAAGTGCCGCACAGTTTCCGGCGCTCGACGTAGGTGATTTTATTATTAACAACCTGATTCCGGTAACCCTCGGCAACATTATTGGCGGCGGATTACTGGTCGGTTTGACCTACTGGGTTATCTATCTGCGCGGCGATGAGCCAGCGCATTAAGTAATGATTACGGGCGCGCCCCCGGGCGCGCCACTCGTGACAGTCTCCCTAAATAAGGCAGGTATATCATGTCCGAACTGAATGAAAAAATGGCGTCAGCCTGGGAAGGATTTAGCGCCGGTGAGTGGCAAAATAGCGTCAACGTCCGTGACTTTATCCAGAAGAACTATACGCCGTATGAAGGTGACGAAGCATTCCTGGCCGGGGCCACACCTGCCACCACGCAACTGTGGGACAGCGTGCTCGAAGGCATTAAAATCGAGAACCGCACGCACGCACCGGTCGATTTCGATACTGATTTAGCCTCTACCATTACCTCGCACGACGCGGGCTACATTAACAAATCCCTTGAAACTATCGTCGGTCTGCAGACCGAAGCACCGCTGAAACGCGCCATCATCCCGTTTGGCGGCATCAAAATGGTTGAGGGCTCCTGCAAAGTTTATGGTCGTGAGCTGGATCCGGCGCTGAAAAAAGTCTTTACCGACTACCGTAAGACACACAACCAGGGCGTGTTTGACGTCTATACACCCGATATCCTGCGCTGCCGCAAGTCAGGCGTACTGACCGGTCTGCCGGACGCGTATGGGCGTGGTCGCATCATTGGTGATTACCGCCGCGTAGCCCTCTACGGCATCGATTACCTGATGAAAGATAAAGTGGCGCAGTTCAATTCACTGCAACACGACATGGAGAATGGCACCGATCTGGAAGCTACTATCCGTTTGCGTGAAGAGATCTCCGAGCAGCACCGCGCACTGGGCCAGATTAAAGAGATGGCCGCTAAATACGGTTACGATATCTCTCTGCCTGCCACTACTGCGCAGGAAGCGGTACAGTGGACCTACTTCGGCTATCTGGCTGCGGTAAAATCACAGAATGGCGCCGCCATGTCCTTTGGCCGCGTATCAACCTTCCTGGATGTCTATATCGAACGTGATATTAAAGCCGGTAAGCTGAGCGAAGAGCAGGCACAGGAGTTGATTGACCATCTGGTGATGAAGCTGCGTATGGTGCGTTTCCTGCGCACGCCAGAATATGATGAGCTGTTCTCTGGTGACCCAATCTGGGCCACAGAATCTCTGGCAGGTATGGGCGTTGATGGCCGTACGCTGGTGACCAAAAGCACTTTCCGTTTCCTGAACACCCTGTACACCATGGGCCCTTCGCCTGAACCTAACATGACCATTCTCTGGTCTGAGAAGCTGCCGGTTAACTTCAAGAAATATGCGGCAAAAGTCTCTATCGACACCTCTTCTCTGCAGTACGAGAATGACGATCTGATGCGTCCGGATTTCGATAACGACGACTACGCTATCGCCTGCTGCGTAAGCCCGATGATTGTTGGCAAGCAGATGCAGTTCTTCGGCGCGCGTGCCAACCTGGCGAAAACGCTGCTTTACGCGATCAACGGCGGCGTTGACGAGAAACTGAAAATCCAGGTTGGTCCAAAAGAGGCCCCGATCACGGATGATGTCCTTGATTACGATACCGTAATGGCGCGCCTGGATCACTTCATGGACTGGCTGGCTAAACAGTACGTGACATCACTGAACATCATCCATTACATGCACGATAAGTACAGCTATGAAGCCTCACTGATGGCGCTGCACGATCGTGATGTCTATCGCACCATGGCGTGCGGTATCGCCGGATTGTCAGTGGCTGCGGACTCACTCTCAGCCATCAAGTACGCCAAAGTGAAACCGGTGCGTGATGCAGACGGTCTTGCCGTTGACTTCGAGATTGAAGGCGAATATCCGCAGTTTGGTAATAATGACTCACGCGTGGACGATATGGCCTGCGATCTCGTTGAACGTTTCATGAAGAAAATTCAGAAACTGCCGACCTATCGCAACGCCGTGCCTACTCAGTCAGTACTGACCATTACGTCTAACGTGGTTTACGGTAAGAAAACCGGTAACACGCCGGATGGTCGCCGCGCAGGTGCACCGTTTGGCCCGGGCGCTAACCCGATGCACGGACGTGACCAGAAAGGTGCAGTCGCCTCGCTGACCTCCGTGGCTAAACTGCCCTTTGCCTACGCGAAAGATGGTATCTCGTACACCTTCTCCATCGTGCCGAATGCCTTGGGTAAAGATGATAACGTGCGTAAAACCAACCTTGCAGGCTTGATGGATGGTTACTTCCACCATGAAGCTAACATTGAGGGCGGTCAGCACCTGAACGTTAACGTGATGAACCGTGAGATGTTGCTGGATGCGATGGAGCATCCGGAAAAATATCCTCAGCTCACCATCCGCGTTTCCGGCTATGCTGTACGCTTCAACTCGCTGACCAAAGAGCAGCAGCAGGACGTGATAACCCGAACCTTTACGGCGTCACTGTAATCCGGCCCTTCTGAACAAAAGGCTCCTGCGGGGGCCTTTTCTCCACAAGTCCGTTTTGCCAGCCTGCCTCATCAGGCGGCCTGGCAAAATCGACTTCCATCCTTAGAGCACAGCACAGATTGTGCCGCCCGATGTCTGGGCTGAACCGGAGAGTACATCGCAATGTCAACCATCGGTCGTATCCACTCGTTTGAATCCTGCGGCACCGTTGACGGTCCCGGCATCCGCTTTATCACCTTCTTCCAGGGCTGCCTGATGCGCTGCCTCTATTGCCACA
Source organism: Pantoea wallisii (assembly GCF_002095485.1). Classification (GTDB taxonomy): domain Bacteria; phylum Pseudomonadota; class Gammaproteobacteria; order Enterobacterales; family Enterobacteriaceae; genus Pantoea; species Pantoea wallisii. Next base: position 139,624 of record NZ_MLFS01000003.1, read on the forward strand.
ACCGTGATACGTGGGACACGCACGGTGGTAAGGAGGTGACCGTGGAAGAGTTAATGAAAGATGTGCTGGCCTATCGCCACTTTATGAATGCTTCGGGCGGCGGCGTGACCGCTTCAGGCGGCGAAGCGATTCTGCAGGCAGAGTTCGTGCGCGACTGGTTTCGCGCCTGTAAAGCGGAAGGCATTCATACCTGTCTGGATACCAACGGCTTTGTACGCCGTTACGATCCGGTGATTGATGAACTGCTTGATGTCACGGACCTGGTTATGCTCGATCTGAAACAGATCAATGATGACGTGCACCAGATTCTGGTGGGCGTCTCTAACCATCGCACAATGGACTTTGCCCGCTATCTGCAAAAGCGGGGGAAACGCACATGGATTCGCTATGTCGTTGTACCGGGCTACTCTGATGACGACGATTCTGTGCATCGTCTTGGGGAGTTCACCAAAGATATGGATAATATTGAGAAGATTGAGCTGCTGCCTTATCACGAATTAGGCAAGCATAAGTGGATTGCTATGGGTGAAGAGTACAAGCTCGATGGCGTGAAGCCGCCGACGAAAGAGACCATGGAGCGGGTAAAAAACATTCTCGCCGGTTACGGTCACAACGTAATGTATTAACACAGAAAAGGCAAAGGGGAGCTCAAGGCTCCCCCTTTTTTATGGTTGATGCTTTCAGGCATGCGCCACAGGTGTCGCCTGCTGATCCGCCTTACGAAGCAGCATAACCAGATACACCAGGGCGACAGCGGCTATCATCACAAACAGCAGGCGATCGGAGTAGTTCTGCATCAGCATGGAGGTCATCCCCGGGCCAACCAGGCTGCCTACCGTATAGCTGAACAGCAGCGCCTGATTCATCGCCACCAGTTCATGGTGCGCCACTGTTTCACATGCCCATGACATTGCCACCGGATAGAGCGTAAAACCTGCCAGACCCAGTACAAACAGCGCAGGTGCCATTGCCGTATCGCCAAGCATCGCGATAGCACCCAGAATCACCACAAATACCTGAACACGCAGCACCATCAGCCGCCCGAAGCGATCGGCCAGGCGCCCTACCGGCCACTGACCGACAATACCCGCGCTTACCAGCAGCGCCATCCAGTAGCCCACATTGGCATCGCTCATACCCTGATGAGAGAGATAGAGTGGCATCAGGCCGTAGAGTGAGCCCAGAACAATCCCGGAGATAATGCAGCCATTGATGCCAAGGCGCGAGCTGCGACGACGCAACATACTCCAGATACGCGTAGTAGAGGCCTCTTCGGTGGCGGCACCGGCATTGACGCGCACAAAGACCACAGGCAGCACAGCGCAAACAATCAGCGCCGTCACCCAGGGGATAACGTGGAGTAACTCCGTGGAGACGCGGCTAACCAGCAGCTGACCAGCAACGGTGCCGAGGTAGTAAATGATCATATAGGCGGCCAGCAGCTGGCCCCGATTGCGTACCGTACCGCTGCACAGCAGCGCGCTCTCCACCACGACCCAAATCAACGCACAGCCCACACCGGCGGTAAAACGCAGCAGTGTCCAGCTGTAGAACCCTTCCAGCAGTACCATGCTCATGGTCGCAAAGGCAAACAATACGCTGGCAAGGTAGAAGCAGCGGTTAAAACCATAACGGTTGATCAGCCAGCCCGCCAGCAATGTGCCCAACAGATTGCCGGTATAATACGATGAGCTCGCCATTCCCACCTGCCAGGTGGGCAGTTGATCGTGAGTAAGCCATAACGGCACCAGCGTATTAAGCACAGCAATAGACACCGTCATAAGCATCAGGCCGCAAAGCAGCAGCATGACGGGGCGTGACCAGGTTGACATAGAAGTTAAAAACCACAAGAGAGGAAGATATTTGCGCGCAGTTTGCCACTGGCAAAAGTAAAGTCAATGTGCAAAAAATCGCCGCCGCACAAATTGCTGAGGAACAATTTATTTTTTTTATCTTCAACAGCTTAAGGGAGACCAGAAAGGTCTTAGATGGCTAGCTATCTCTATGAATTTATACATTTAAGCCGTTTCGCTGCGCTCATTATCGATAACTTTTATTTCTGATAAATTTTGCTTAAAAAAAATAGCGCTGCGCGCTTAAGAAATAAAAAAACCCGGCGTTGCCGGGTTTAATTATTCAGAAGTCAATCAGCCAATAAACTCAAGGCCGCCCATATAAGGACGCAGTACATCCGGCACAGCGATACGGCCATCAGCCTGCTGATAGTTTTCCAGCACAGCGACCAGGGTACGCCCCACGGCCAGACCCGATCCGTTCAGCGTGTGCACTAAACGCGGCTTCTTATCGGTTTTGCTGCGGCAGCGTGCCTGCATGCGGCGCGCCTGGAAATCCCACATGTTGGAGCAGGATGAGATCTCACGATAAGTGTCCTGTGCGGGCAGCCAGACTTCCAGATCATAAGTCTTGGCCGAACCAAAGCCCATATCACCGGTGCAGAGCAGCACCTTGCGGTACGGCAGATTCAGCAGCTGCAGCACTTTCTCTGCATGACCAACCAGCTCCTCCAGCGCATCCATTGAGGTTTCCGGTGCGACAATATGCACCATCTCAACTTTGTCAAACTGGTGCATACGGATTAATCCGCGCGTGTCGCGGCCGTATGAACCTGCTTCAGAGCGGAAGCATGGCGTATGCGCCGTGAGTTTGATCGGCAGATTCTCTTCTTCAACGATCTCGTCACGTACCAGGTTCGTCAGCGGTACTTCCGCCGTGGGGATAAGCGCATAGTTGCTGCTGCCAGCCTCTTCACCGAGTGGCTTGGTATGGAACAGGTCCTCACCAAACTTCGGCAATTGACCCGTACCGTATAGCGTTTCGTGATTCACCAGATAAGGCACGTAGGTTTCGAGATAGCCATGCTGCTGCGTGTGCAGGTCAATCATGAACTGGCTCAGCGCGCGATGCAGACGGGCAATCTGGCCCTGCATCACGATGAAACGGGAGCCGGTCAGCTTCACTGCCGCCGCAAAATCCAGACCTTTAACCGCTTCACCCAGCTCAACATGATCTTTTACCGGGAAATCGAACTGGCGCGGCTGGCCCCAGCGGCTCACTTCCTGGTTTTCGCTGTCATCTTTACCCAGGGGGACTTCATCCGCCGGCATATTTGGCAGTGCCAGCGCAAAATCACGGATTTCGTTCTGCAGGGCATCCAGTTCTGCTTTTGCCGCATCCAGGCGTTCGCCCAGCGTGTTCACTTCCTGACGCAGCGGCTCGATGTCTTCCCCACGTGCTTTGGCCTGGCCGATGGATTTGGATCGGGAGTTACGCTCAGCCTGCAGATTTTCCGTTTCTACCTGCAACACTTTACGACGCTCTTCGAGCGCGCGCAGCGTTTCCACATCCAGTTTAAATCCCCGGCGTGCCAGTTTTTCTGCGACTGCGTCTGGCTCGTTACGCAGCAGATTGGGATCGAGCATGCTTATCCTGTGTAATAAAAGGTTGATTGAACGAATGAAGGGATGCATTCCACTGGAATGCATTGAATTCCTTACTCACCTTACCGTAACGCGTTTATCAGCGGTAGCGTTTTATCGGGCTATTTTGATCCTGTTCAGCAAGCCAGGCGAGTTTTTCGCCAATCTTCCCTTCAAGGCCCCGATTGGTGGGATGGTAGTAGCGTGTTTGTGCCATTTCGGGGGGGAAAAACACTTCGCCGGCGGCGTAGGCGTTGGGCTCGTCATGGGCATAACGGTACTCTTTGCCCAGCCCCATCTCTTTCATCAGCTTCGTTGGCGCATTACGCAAGTGCTCCGGCACATCGTAATCTGCATGTTCCCTCGCATCGCGCATCGCCGCTTTAAACGCGGTGTAAACAGCATTACTCTTCGGTGCACAGGCCAGGTAGACAATCGCCTGCGCAATCGCGCGCTCACCCTCGGCCGGACCGACCCGGGTAAAACAGTCCCAGGCAGCAATGGCTACCTGCATCGCGCGCGGATCGGCATTGCCTACATCTTCAGAAGCGATCGCCAGCAGGCGCCGTGCGACATAGAGCGGATCGCCGCCGGCAGTGATGATACGTGCATACCAGTAGAGCGCGGCATCGGGCGCTGAGCCGCGTACTGATTTATGTAAGGCGGAGATGAGATCGTAAAAGCGATCGCCCTTATTATCGAAACGCGCCGCCCGCTCACCCGAGACTTCGTTAAGCAACTGCGGCGTCAGTTCGCGCTGGCCTTGCCCGTTAAGCTCGGCCATATCCGCCATCATCTCCAGCGTATTCAGCGCTCGCCGGGCATCACCGTTAACCAGTTCAGCAATCATACGGCGCGTATTGTCGGGCAGCAGGATATCGCTCTCGCCATAACCGCGTGCTTTATCCTCCATCGCCTGCTGCAGCACCTGTTCAATATCGTCCGTGGTAAGCGATTTCAGTAAATAGACGCGCGCCCGGGACAATAGCGCTGAATTGAGTTCAAACGACGGGTTCTCCGTCGTAGCACCAATAAATGTAATGGTGCCATCTTCAATATGCGGCAGAAACGCATCCTGCTGACTTTTATTGAAGCGGTGTACCTCATCAACAAACAGAATGGTACGACGCCCGACCTGACGATTCTGGCGGGCGCGTTCAATCGCCTCACGGATCTCTTTGACACCGGACGTGACAGCTGAGATGCGTTCGACATCGGCTTTACCATAATGGGCAATGATCTCTGCCAGCGTGGTTTTACCTGTGCCGGGCGGCCCCCACAAAATCATTGAGTGCAGATGCCCGGCTTCAATAGCGCGCGGCAGCGGCTTACCGGCGGCCAGTAAGTGCTGCTGACCGATATACTGTTGCAGCGTCGCCGGCCGCATACGCGCAGCCAGCGGTTTGAACTCATTTGAAGGGGCAAAGTCCAGCGACAGATTACTCACTACCACCTCACTGACGTTGATCGTCCACCGTTACCCCTTTTGGCGGCGTAAAGGTGAACTTGTCCGGGCTAATCGCACCGTTTTTCTGGCTCTTCAGCTGATAACTGCTGCGCTGACCATCCTGCTCGATGGCGCTAAACTGATTGATAGTGCCTGAAGAGGTCACATTAATGGTGAATTGCTTCAGGTTGCCGTCACTGCTTTTTGGGGTCAGCTCGAAGTTATCGCCCTGCTGTTTAATGTTGTACTGCTGCCAGTCGCCGGGCTGGTTACGGGCAATCAGCATAAACGGCGTGTTGCTGGTTGCGTTCTGCAGCAGGCTAACACTGGCCTGCTCAACAAACGGATTGTAGAACCAGAGATTTTTGCCATCGGAGATAATGACGCTCTCATCCGGCGCCGTCATATGCCAGTTGAACAGGCTGGGACGTTTTACCCACAGCTCTCCTTCACCATCCTGCACGTTCGCCCCGCTGCCATCGGTCACTTTCTGACTGAAGCTGGCGTGAAAACTGTTCACTTTGTTCAGCCGCTGTTGTAAATCGCTGGTCGCATCGGCCAGTACGGAAGCAGAGACAAAGCTGGCCAGCAGGCCGCAGGCAATAACGCGTAATTTCATCTGATTCGATTCCTTATTTATGGTTTCCCGACACTTACTGCATTAAACGTAGTTGCCATCCTCTCTCTTCGACAGGAGAAAAAGCTGAAAGCTCCCAACGATATGGGGATAACGCTGCAGATAAACAACGGGCCAGTTTTCACTGGCCCGAAGAGAACGCTGCGTTGCGTTGGATTTACATCTCGTGAGGCGGCGGAGAGAGAACTTCACGGTTACCGTTATGGCCCGGTTCAGAGACAATGCCCTGCGCTTCCATCTGCTCAATAATACGGGCAGCACGGTTATAGCCGATGCGGAACTGACGCTGCACACCGGAGATGGATGCACGGCGTTTTTCCACGATAAAAGCAACCGCCTGGTCAAACAGCGGATCAAGCTCTTCATCGCCGTCGATACCGCCACCCGCGCTGTCGCTCTCTTCGCCCGCGGTGATGCTTTCAATATATTGCGGGCGACCGCGTGCTTTCCAGTCCTGCACTACCGCATGTACTTCCTGATCGCGCACAAAGGCACCGTGCACACGCACCGGCATAGAGGAGTTCGGTGGCATATAGAGCATGTCACCCATGCCCAGCAGCGACTCTGCGCCACCCTGATCGAGGATGGTGCGGGAGTCGATCTTACTGGAGACGGTAAAGGCGATACGGGTTGGAATGTTCGCTTTAATCAGACCCGTGATCACATCCACTGACGGACGCTGAGTCGCGAGCACCAGATGAATACCTGCCGCACGCGCTTTCTGCGCCAGGCGCGCGATCAGCTCTTCCACTTTTTTGCCTACCGCCATCATCAGATCGGCGAACTCGTCAACCAGTACGACAATGTAAGGCAGCTTTTCCAGTACCGGCGGCGTCATATCCATGCTGTCACCTGGCTTCCAGAATGGGTCCGGAATGGGGCGGCCCATCGCGGCGGCTTGCTCGATCTTCTCGTTGTACCCGGCAAGATTACGTACGCCCAGCGCAGACATCAGCTTATAGCGACGCTCCATCTCCACCACACTCCAGCGCAGCGCATTGGCGGCGTCCTTCATGTCGGTGACGACCTCCGTCAGCAGATGTGGAATGCCTTCATACACCGACAGCTCAAGCATTTTCGGGTCGATCATGATAAAGCGCACCTCTTCCGGCGTGGCTTTATACAGCATGCTGATGATCATGGTGTTAACGCCGACTGACTTACCGGAACCGGTTGTACCGGCAACCAGTAAATGCGGCATTTTTGCCAGGTCAGCGACCACCGGTTGCCCGGAGATATCTTTCCCCAGCACGACCGCGAGCGGCGATGGATTATCACGGAATTTGTCGCAATCCAGCACTTCACGCAGATACACGGTCTGGCGATGTTTATTCGGCAGTTCCAGGCCAACGTACGGTTTACCCGGAATAACCTCAACCACGCGCACCGCAACGGCGGAGAGCGAACGTGCCAGGTCGCGCGACAGATTTGAGATACGCGCGGCTTTAACGCCCGGCGCCAGATCCAGCTCAAAACGGGTGATGACAGGACCTGGCGAAATACCGACCACTTCCGCCTTCACACGATAATCCGCCAGGCGTGCTTCAACCAGACGGGCCGTCTGCTCCAGTGCAAACATATCTACCGGCGCCTCTTCTGACGGCGGTGAGGTCAGCAGATCCAGCGTAGGCAGTGGCGTAGAGGGTTTCTCCAGCGGCTGCTCATGGCGTACCAGGAAGGGATGGAACAGGCTATCCTGCGCCGGCGCAGTCGGTTTAGGCGGCTCTGCCGGTGCAGCGTAGGGTTGCGGCTCCGGCGAAGACCATGGGCTGTTCTGTTCATTGAGTGACGGCAGCGTTTCCGGCTGGCGCTGCGGCTGCGGTGCTGCAGGCTGTTGCCATTGTGCCGGTGCCTCCGGTTCAGGCTGCGGTGCCGCAGCCTGCTGCCACTGTGCTGGCGTCTCCGGTTCAGGATCCGGCGTCGCGGCGATAGTGAACAGCGGTTCGCTCGGGCTATCGTCCACCAGATCCTTCATCGGCGAGAAATCAAAAGCGGAAGCAGTATCAAGGTTAAACACCGGATTCTGCGGCGCTTCGGCTGAGGTGTAGCGCTGTTGCTGCTGCGCAGCGAACTGGCTTGCCAGCTGGGCCTGATGGTGCGCTTCCTCGTCATCCTCTTCGGGCTGCTGCTCCCAGCTTTCGCCATAGCGCTGCTGCTGTTGCGACTGGAAAGCCTCACGCAGCTGCGCCTCCTCCAGTGCAGCCTGATCCTCCTCCTGCACGGGTTGAGCAGAGACGCTGCTGACGGACGCTGCTGGCAGATCCGTCTCCTCACGCGCTTTCTCTTCCGCCATGCGTTGTGATGGCAGTTTGATGCCATAGGAGGCCAGCTCACGACGCGTAGGTAACTTCACTTTATTCGGACGCGGCAGCTCCGGACCAATCCCCTGTTTTACCTGAGGATTGTAATCGCGCTCTGGTACCACATCGAAGGCAGGCGAGTACGGTGACGCGCCGGCCGCAGCATTGACCGCACCTGCACCAACGGCTGCGGCGGTTGCGCTGTTAAGCGGTGCGGCAAACGGTTCGGCATGTTGCCAGTCGCCCATGCGCGGTCCCTCATCATCCTCAGCGGGCGCGAAAGAGACCGGGGCGGGTGTATCGGGCATCTCAAAATGGTAGCGCGTAGGCGCAGGCTGAACTGCCGGCTCGACTACCGCCGGTTGCGATGCCGACGCCGCATAGTGCGATACCGGCGCAGCCGGTTGCGGCACCGGGGCAACCGGAGCGGCA
>NZ_MLFS01000004.1 GCF_002095485.1 Pantoea wallisii
TGGGGGCGAATATTACTGCCGTGCCTTTAGAGCGTCAATCCCTTTTCCCGAAAATCCGCCCGATCGCCTGGAAAGCAAGCAGCGCCTTAAAAAACAGCGCTGGCTTAATAAGTTTCAGGCACAAATTATAGCGGCTTCGCGGTGGCTGTTGTCGCCGGCGCCTGGCACCAGTTATTCGCGGCTTTAATACCGCCATCTGGCGAACTGTAACCCAGGCAGCCCAGAATGGTATCAAACAGCTCAACATGACGATGCGTTTTGCCTACGCGCTGCTGCGCCTGTAAACGCTCAAAGTTGCTGCGATTGGTAGGGTCCTCCAGGTACTTATCCGAAGCCCACACCATCATCGGCACGCGGAACTGCTCCGGCGGTGCCATCTCACGCGGCGTACCGTGCAGATGCATATTCTCGCTAATCGACTCACCGTGGTCGGCGGCGTAAAACACCAGCGCCTTCTTATCCCGTAGCTGATCCAGCACGCTATCCAGCATGGTATCAACGTACAAAATTGAGTTGTCATAAGCGTTAATCAGCTGCGCTTTACTGCACGTCTCATCAACGCCCATACACTCTGGCTGGTAGCGTGCAAAACTACGCGGATAGCGCTGCGAATAGAGATAATGCGACCCTTTGGTATGCAGCACAACCAGATGCTTGCCTTTCGGGAAACGCTGCAGCGAAGCCTGCAGTTCCGGCACCAGCAGCATATCGTCGACCGCTTTACCCTGGTTACGCTTCTCAGAACCGATCTGCTCGCGGAACGAGAAATTATTTACATCGGCATTATCGTAGAACCACACTTCGCTCTGCATGGCGAACAGCTCAGAGGTAAAACCAAGCTCTTTCATCACGGCAAAAATATTCTGCTCTTTCAGCGTACGACCTGGATTATCCATGGTGCCGCCCTCGCGCACGAACATACAGCGCAGCGACAGCTTGGTCGCGGTATCACAGGATTCGCCACGGAACGCCACCAGGTTCTTCTCTTTTGACAGCTTCGGCGTGGTGTCGCGATCGTAGCCCAGCATCCCCATATGATCCCAGCGCGTGGTCTCGCCAATCACAAACACTACGTACGTATCATCAATGCCCGGCGGTGCGATATAGGTAAATTTCTTCGCCGGATCGAGCAGCTCCTGGCTATCCAGCTTCTCATCGACCTTTGTCCACGCAAACAGCCCCAGCGCGGCAATCCAGTTTGACGGCAGATAGGAGTGCGCCACCACACCACCATAGCTCGGCAGATCGATATTGGTGATCTCTTCGTTCGCCTTTTGCAGCTTATCGAAGTAGCGAATCGGCAGCCACACCAGCGCCACACTCAGCACCATGATCACCAGCGGCTTCAGGCGCTGTCCCGGGGTTTTCAACTGTTCAATCAGCGTCAGGCGCAACGTATTGCGCCAAATCAGTAACAGCGGCAGTGCACTGACCAGCACCATCCACAGGATAAAATGCAGGCCAATCACCTCTTTCGACAGATCGATATCGGTGGTCATGACTGAAGCCACAATGCCGTAGCCAATGACAACGTTAAAGAACGCCATGTAATAGGCTGCCGCAACTGAGATGACTACCAGCAGGCTGGCGATGACGCGATAAAACCAGCGCCCACCCAACGAAAGCAGGCGCATAAGGAAGAAGGTGAGCAAGACCGCAGCGGTCACTTCCGCCATAGCGGAAAGCCAGTTTGAGACGGTGGAGTGCGTAAGGAAACCATCAAAGCGGCGATAGAATATCGGTAAATTCAACAATATACCGAGGTAGAGCGACAGCCAAAGCGAGAGCTTCTGCTGCGTTAAGCTTTTAATATAATTCATCTAAATTTCTGTTCCCGACCTGGTGCCGATGTTTCAACCACAGTTGTGACTATATAAAGACAGCAAGGTTCGCTTTCAGAGTGGAAAAGCGTGACGTATCGAGCAGGATCGGGACGAATCTGAACCGAAAAAACTACGATGCCGCACAAAGCGCAGCAGTAGAACATTTAACCAATGGTAAGACCAGAAAATTCTTTAGCTCAAATGGATGGAGGATTTTTCTGAAACGCAAAAAGGCCCCCGCAGGAGCCTTTATCACGCATCACCAACCTTAGTTGATAATATTCAGCGTCACATCAATGTTGCCGCGCGTCGCGTTTGAGTACGGGCATACAATGTGTGCTGCATCTACCAGCTTCTGCGCTTCTGCTGCATCCATCTCTGGCAGGTGGATATTCAGTTTGGCTTCAATACCGAAACCGGTCGGAATTGGACCGATACCGACTTCACCTTCAATCCATGCATCTTTTGGCATTGCGATCTTGTCACGACCGGCAACGAACTTCATCGCGCCAAGGAAGCAGGCAGAATAACCGGCTGCAAACAGCTGCTCGGGGTTGGTGGCCTCACCGCCTGCGCCGCCCATCTCTTTCGGCACGCCCAGTTTCACGTCCAGCACATTGTCAGAAGAAGTAGCACGACCATCACGGCCGCCGGTGGCTTTGGCTTTTGCGGTGTAAACAACTTTCTCTAAAGACATGATAACCTCACTATTCGCTATATAATCGCGCGCTATCTATAAAGCGCAAGGGTAAACTTCACTGACCGGACGCCGCTTTCGCGACATCCCGTATACTTAACTGCTGCGATTCAGGCTGGCACGCAGATCGTCCAGCTGCTGTTTCAGCGCCACCATCGTGTCGAGATCGCACGCGGTCGCGCACTGTACCGCATCAGGAATGCTGGCAGCTTTTGCCTGCAGCGCACGTCCTTCATCAGTCAGCGTCACAATCACCAGCCGCTCATCCTGACGCGAACGCTGGCGACGTAACAAGCCTGCACTCTCCAGACGTTTCAACAGCGGCGTCAGCGTGGCCGAATCCAGAAACAGGTGTTCACCAATTTCAGAAACCGTGACTTCATCCTGATTCCACAGCACCAGCATCACCAGATACTGCGGATAGGTAATCTCCAGCGGGGCAAGCAGCTGGCGATAGACTTTGTGCATAGCGAGATTCGCCGAATACAGCGCGAAACAGAGTTGCTGATCAACCCGAAGTAGCGTCTGCTGCACTTTTTTGTCATCTTGATTACTGTTCATGGGACTTAATATAAATAGCGCGCTAGATAATTGCAAGCTACTTTTTACGGGAGAGTAGAAAATGCGTGATTCACTGGAAGAGCAAGCGCGCCGTTATGCCACACAGGCGCATGCCGCTGCAGGTCAGCGTCGTAAATATACGGATGAACCCTATATCGTTCATCCGGCAGCGGTGGCTGAACTGGTCCGCAGCGTCACCGATGATGAAGAGATGATCGCCGCAGCCTGGCTACACGATACGGTAGAAGATACCCCAAGTACATTACAGGATATCGAAAGCCACTTTGGCCCGCGCGTTGCCGGGCTGGTTGATATGCTAACCGATAGCGCCCAGCCACAGGCGAAAAACCGTGCCGCACGTAAACTGGCCCACTTTCGTCACACCGCTGACGCCTCGCCAGATGCGCAAACCATCAAACTGGCTGACATCATTGATAACACGCGCGCCATCGTGCAGTTCGATCCCAATTTTGCCCGGGTCTATCTGGTGGAGAAGCAGATTCAGATTCAGTTATTAAACCAGGGCGACAAGCGTCTGTGGCAGCAGGCGGATCACATTATCGCGCAGGGCATCAAACAGCTGGAACAGCCCCCGTACAGCGTACCCGAGAGCTGGTTTGTGAAACAGGCGGCAAAATACGGTGGATTAAGCTAATAAAAAACCCGCCACGCAGGCGGGTTACAGAGAACCGTTAGCCGGTCTTACTCCAGCAGCTGGCGTCCCAGATACGGGTTAGCCTGCAGCAGTTTCATCAATTTACGTGCCGTAGCGGATGGGCGCGTGCGTTGCGCTTCCCAACTTTTCACTGACGAGACGCTCACCCCCATCACGCGGGCGAACTCATCCACCTGCATGCCGGTCATCTCGCGTAAACGCTGTGGCTCGGGAACTGAAACCGTGTTGAGTGCAATTTCTGATACGGAAGGCTGTGCATCACGTGTCAAAACAATTTGCTCAAGACTGCTGAGTAATTCGACCATTGGATCTTTTATTTCCATAGAGAACTCCTTAAAACTCACTATGAAGCACATGAAAGTAAAGAGGTAAGCGCCAGCAGGCGCTGAAACCTGGTCGTTTCAGGCTGTATCCCACAGCGGTTTATACGTTATGGTTATGAAACCGTTACGGGACACAGCCTGTTGCACACTGCAAAAAGATGTCAGCGCAATGCAACAATTGACCGGGTTTCTAAGTATGGGTCAGTTCTCCGGTTTTGCCGGGTAAATCGTGATTATTTTTTCATCTTTTTTAAGTCAAATTCCGGCAATGGCAGTTAAGTCTCTGGAACATAAATAGTAAAGTGCGTTACCGGATCGCTTAAAAAGCGTTAACTATTAAGCAAAATTAGCGCCAACTTGTTATCTGCCTGATATTACATACAAAGTGACCCAATCTGCCGCTTACCGGCCGGACACTGCATCATAACGCGGCAATGTTGCATCAATATGAAGCAAAACCGCGCGTGACGGCGGCAGTCAGGATTGTGATGCTGACCAGACTTAACTGCCCGCAGACCGCGACAGGCCGTTGTACACGCCCTGCCATTGCACTATTCTTTAGGACCATTCCCACCAAAGCACACTTTGCCATTTTGTCACGACAGGAGTTGAAAACATGGCGTCAGGAATTTCCCGCATCTGGATGCGTACCGGCATGCTGATGGTTGGCGCGCTGGTCGTGCTGCAACTCACCGCCTGTGGCGATAAAGAGGGCGATCAGCGTAAAGCCTTTAATGATTTTCTGCAGAACACCGTTATGCGCAGCGGCGAGCATCTGCCAAGCCTGAGCGAAAATCAGAAGCAGACCTTCGGCAACTATGCCAGCGACTACGCCATTTTGTATGGTTTCTCACAACAGGTGAACCAGGCCGTTGAGCAGGGTATGCGCCCGGTGGTTGATGAGCTGGCAGCCATCCGCGTGCCGCAGGATTATCTGACCCGCCGCGATAGCCTGCGTCAGGCCAGCGGTAACCTCAGCGTGCTGACGCAGCAGATTCAAAGCGCCAAAATGCAGGCCGATAGCAGCAAAGCGACGCTGAAACAGCCGGACGATCTGAAAAAAGTGTACGACAGCGTCTATGCCAAAGTGGTCACACAGCCGGCCAGCACGCTGATTCCGCTGCTGCCGAAACTGCAGGCACTGAGTCAGACGGCCGTTCAGACCGGTGACTATCTGCAATCGCAGGGCGCACGCGTCAGCTTTAACGATGGCGGCGTACAGTTCCCGACCCAAGAGCAGGCCACGCAGTACAACGCACTGATGACCGATCTCTCCGGCAACGCACAGGCACTAACCCAGGCGCAGAGTGCCGTACAGGGTGGGTTGCAGTAAGATACACAACGGGCAGTGACCTGCTGCCCGTTTTTCAGATTTTTGTCACTTCCTTACAGCTTCATTTTCTGTTCAGGCAGAGTGTGATCTGGCGCATTTTCAACCAAAGATTGTTTGTGATCTAAGTCACATTTAAGAAACAAAACCGGGAATCGCAAAGGTGATATTCATCACATTTAACGGTTTGATCCGCCTGGATTTTAGCCTTCGTTGCTTTCTTACACCCTTATTTTGTGATCGTCATCACCTTATAGCCCCCTGCCCACCCCAAATTAGCGTGATCTGCATCACACTTGTTCAGGACTCTACGCAGCGTAATAAACTAGTGCTAGAGTCCGCGTGCATACAGTAATGCCACGGCCCCCGCCGTAACGTCTCAACAAAAACAAACGCGCTCTCTTATTGCAGCGCGTCTCAATAAGGGGTGGGTTTATGTCTTCATCAGTCAAGGTCAAGGTCCAGAGCTTTGGTCGCTTTCTGAGTAATATGGTGATGCCTAACATCGGGGCGTTTATCGCCTGGGGTATCATCACTGCACTGTTCATTCCAACCGGATGGATTCCTAACGAAACGCTGGCGAAACTCGTCGGTCCGATGATCACTTATCTGCTGCCGCTGCTGATCGGTTTTACCGGTGGTCGCCTGGTCGGTGGCGATCGCGGTGGCGTGGTCGGTGCTATCACAACCATGGGCGTGATCGTCGGTGCCGATATGCCGATGTTCCTCGGCTCAATGATTGCCGGTCCGCTGGGCGGCTGGGCGATCAAATCGTTTGACCGCGCGGTTGACGGTAAAATCAAAAGCGGCTTTGAGATGCTGGTTAACAACTTCTCGGCCGGTATTATCGGTATGCTGCTGGCGCTGCTGGCGTTCCTGGCTATCGGTCCGCTGGTAGAGGGTCTGTCGCACATTCTCGCCGCCGGCGTAAATCTGATGGTGCAGAACAACCTGCTGCCGCTGACCTCGATCTTTGTTGAACCGGCGAAAATCCTGTTCCTCAATAACGCTATCAACCACGGCATCTTCTCACCACTGGGTATCCAGCAGGCGAGCGAAGCGGGCAAATCCATCTTCTTCCTGATTGAAGCGAACCCGGGCCCGGGCATGGGCGTGCTGGTGGCCTATATGATGTTTGGTCGCGGTAGCGCTAAACAGTCAGCCGGCGGTGCAGCCATCATCCACTTCCTCGGCGGTATTCACGAGATTTACTTCCCGTACGTGCTGATGGCACCGCGCCTGCTGCTGGCGGTTATCCTCGGCGGTATGACTGGCGTATTTACCCTGACCCTGCTGAACGGCGGTCTGGTTTCACCGGCCTCTCCGGGTTCAATCCTGGCCGTCCTGGCGATGACGCCAAAAGGCGCTTACTTCGCTAACATCGCTGCCATCATTGCCGCCTTTGCTGTCTCCTTCGTGGTCTCTTCCATTCTGCTGAAAACCAGCAAAGTTAAAGAAGAGGATGATATCGAAGCGGCCACACAGCGCATGCGTGACATGAAAGCGCAGTCCAAAGGTCAGGCCGTTGCGGGTTCGCCGATTGTTGCTGATGCCAATAGTGTTGAGGTCAGCCACGTACGTAAAATCATCGTGGCCTGTGATGCCGGCATGGGTTCAAGCGCCATGGGTGCAGGCGTACTGCGCAAGAAAGTACAGGATGCCGGCCTGATCAATATCTCCGTCACCAACAGCGCCATTAACTCGCTGCCGGGAGATGTTGATCTGGTGATCACCCACCGCGATCTGACCGAACGCGCGATGCGCCAGGCACCGCAGGCGCAGCATATCTCGTTGAACAACTTCCTCGACAGCGCGCTTTACAGCAATCTGACCGAGCGCCTGGTTGCCGTTAACCGCAGCGTAGCGCACCGTGAAACCGTGCAGACCGCGCTGGCTGACAGCTACGATGAAGGCAACGCGCACCTGTTTAAACTGGGTGCAGATAACGTGTTCCTTGGCCTGAGCGCCAGCAATAAAGAGCAGGCCATCCGCTTCGCCGGTGAGCAGCTGGTGAAAGGCGGTTACGTTCAGCCTGAGTACGTTGAAGCGATGCTGGAGCGTGAGAAGCTGACGCCAACCTACCTCGCGAATCGATTGCCGTACCGCACGGCACTGTTGAAGCGAAAGACCGCGTGCTGAAAACCGGCGTTGTATTCTGTCAGTATCCGGCGGGCGTGCAGTTTGGCGATGAGCCTGATGAAATTGCGCGTCTGGTTATCGGTATCGCCGCACGCAATAACGAACACATTCAGGTCATCACCAGCCTGACCAACGCGCTGGACGACGACAGCGTGATTGAGAAGCTGGCGCACACCACCAGCGTGCAGGATGTGCTGGATCTGCTTTCGGGTAACGCTGCCAAAGCGTAATCCTACGTTTTAACTTCCCTGGGGCGGGCAAGCCCGTCCCCACTTTCCGGGGCGGACATGCCCGCCCTTTCGTCATTTGATATGGGTCAAATTTATGAAAGCGTTACATTTTGGAGCAGGTAACATCGGCCGCGGTTTTATCGGTAAGCTGCTGGCCGATGCCGGGATCGAACTGGTGTTTGCCGATGTGAATCAGGTGGTGCTGGATGCCCTGAACGCCCGTCATGAGTATCCGGTTCACGTGGTCGGCGAGCAGGCGAAAGTGGAAATCGTTAAAGGCGTCAGCGCCGTAAACAGCACCAGCGATGACATCATCACGCTGATCGCTGAGGTTGATATCGTTACCACGGCGGTTGGCCCGCAGATTCTGGAACGCATCGCCAGCGGTGTTGCAAAAGGTCTGGCCAAACGCAGCGATAACGGTAATGTCCGTCCGCTGAATATTATCGCCTGTGAAAACATGGTGCGCGGCACCAGCCAGCTGAAACAGCACGTGCTGAAGGCGCTGCCGGAACAGTATCACGCATGGGTTGAAGCGCATATCGGCTTCGTGGACTCTGCGGTTGACCGCATCGTACCGCCATCGGAAGCCGGCAGCAGCGATCCGCTGGAAGTCACGGTTGAAACCTTTAGCGAGTGGATCGTTGATAAAACCCAGTTCAAAGGCGAACTGCCTGATATTCCGGGCATGGAGCTGACAGACAACCTGATGGCCTCGTTGAGCGCAAGCTGTTCACGTTAAACACCGGCCACGCCATTACCGCCTATCTGGGCCAGCAGGTGGGCCACGCGACCATCCGCGAGGCCATTCTGGATCCAAAAATTCGTGCCGTAGTACAGGGTGCGATGCAGGAGAGCGGCGCGGTGCTGATTAAGCGCTACGGTTTCGATGCAGAGAAGCATGCGGCTTACATCCAGAAAATCCTCACGCGCTTTGAAAATCCGTACCTGAAAGATGACGTGGAACGTGTCGGGCGCCAGCCGCTGCGTAAGCTCAGCGCAGGCGATCGTCTGATTAAACCCACGCTGGGCACGCTGGAGTACAACCTGCCGCACGCCAGCCTGGTACAGGGTATCGCTGCTGCGATGCACTATCGCAGCGCAGCCGATCCGCAGGCGCAAGAGCTGGCCACTCTGATTGAGCAAAAAGGTCCGCAGGCCGCACTGGCTGAGATTTCGGGTCTTGATGCTAATAGCGAAGTGGTCACCTCAGTGGTGAGCACTTACAACGCTATGGCATAATGCGCGCCCTTTAGTGGTCAAAACCGGGCACGGAGTACACCGTGCCCGTCGACGGTAGCTGAACGATGCAGGCAATAATGGAAGAGAAGCAGGCTTTTGAAAACCGGGTGCTTGAGCGCCTGAACGCCGGTCGTTCGGTGAGAAGCTTCCTGATCGCCGCTGTCGAACTGCTGGCTGAAGCGGTGAATCTGCTGGTCTTGCAGGTATTTCGTAAAGACGATTACGCCGTGAAGTATGCGGTAGAGCCGCTGCTGCTTGGCGATGGCCCGCTGGGTGAACTGCCGGTGCGTCTCAAACTGATCTACGGGCTCGGCGTCATCAATCGCCATGAATATGAAGATTGCGAGTTACTGCTGGCGCTGCGGGAAGAGCTAAACCACGACACCAGCGAGTACCGGTTTACGGATGATGAAGTGCTTGGCCCGTTTGGCGAGCTGCACTGCGTTACCGCCTGGCCGCCCCGCCCCGATTTTACCGGCGATGATGATCAGCTGCGCGCCATGCAGCAGCAGCGTTATCTGCAGATGGTTCGCTCGACCATGGTGCTCTCACTGACCGAGCTGATTTCGCGCATCTCCCATAAGCAGGCGTTTAAAAAGCCGGCGCTATAAGCCACTCTGTTAGCAGGATATCGACGCCTGTCCGATGCGGCATAGCGGTACGCGTTTTATCTGCGCTCAGCGCTGTACTGCAAAGTCGCCCTGATTTCATGTATCCTTTGCCTGTTTTCCTTAACGAGTTTCCCCGATGAAAGAACAAGAAAAAGCCGAAATCAAACGCCTCAGCGACCAGCTGGACGCGCTGAATCGCAAAGAACCGCAGCTGCTGGAAGCAGGCGATGCCGAAAAGCTCGGTGCGCTGCTGAAAGAGAAAGAGGTGCTGGTGCAGGAGATTGAGCGTCTGCGCAACGTGCGTGAGGTCAAGCTGAGCAAAGAGGCACAACAGCTGCAGAAGCTGCCATTCAGTCGTGAAATCACGAAAAAAGAGCAGGCCAACATGGGCGCGCTGAAGAAGAGCGTGCGCGGTCTGGTGGTGGTGCATCCAATGACCGCGCTGGGACGTGAGATGGGGCTGCAGGTGATGACCGGCTACGCAAAGCAGCCGTTCTGATTGCCTTACGCGGCGTGGGCCACGTCGCGTTTGTCTCCTGCCGCCTCTCGCACTTGCGCGATTAAGGTATCCAGCAGTGCATAGCGACGGCGATACTCCGCGCGCTTTTTACTGGCTATCTCTTCCGGATCCTTACGCACCATATTTAACGGCAGCGTAAACAGCCCATCGGCGCGCGCCTTACCGCCCAGCGAAAGCCAGAACTCACTGTAGCTGGCGAAGAATTTATCCCCTTTACTGTGACGATAGCGCAGGCTGCGGAACACGTGCGTGTCATCACCTACTGCGGTCATCGCCTGCACGCCGCACTGGTCAGCCAGTACAAACAATGCCTCCATCAGCAGACGTTTCGGGAACAATCCGTGCGCCGCTTTGGTCGCTTCACGGATAACGTCAGCAGGAATGTGTTTACGTGGGCCCTGCAAACCGCCAATGAATAGCGTGCGTTGCTGCTGTTGCTGGATAACCGAGAATGACAGTGAAGCAATGGTCATCGCCTGATAGCGCAGTATCAGCGTGATCTCCCCTTCGCGATCGTAGTACCCGGAACAGCAATCGATGACGAACTGCTCATCATTTTTGCCACAGAAACGGGCGAGAGGGTTATTCGCCGGGCTTAACAGCAGCTGACGGAGCGCAACGTTATCAAGCTGCTCCATCAACTGGTAGTGATCGAGAATTGCCTGCGCGCGCTGCGCCACGCTGAAACCGGCACTCAGATAGGGCCGGTGCGGTTTTGCCGGTAGCAGGCCCTGGCTCTTCATTAACGCTGGCAGAAATGAGAGCTGCGCTAACTGATTGAGGTAATGAGCGGTAGTCATCGGGAATACCACAGACCTTAAGGCAAATTTCAGCCGGAATCTTCTGCTATCCCACAGCTTATTTGGGCGAAACGTACCCCGTATTAAAGGTACAAACAGCGCTACCGAAGAGCGGGTATTCGGCTCAGAGTGAGTGATTACAGACATGGTTATTTTTACGTTGCGGGATAACAGGTGGCTACTGTATGCCCCGAATTATCAACGGCACGTTAATAACTGACGTAACAGATCCTCAGAGTATTTACTGTTTACTTTCGGTTTAGATTGCTGTTTACAGATAACTCCCGGACAGATAAGCCGGGGGAACGGTATCCTTGTTCATCCGGTGTGGGTTTATGGCTTATCTTTTATGTAACCGGGTAAACAATAATATTGTTAACCTATACAGAATAATTGTTACTATACCATCCAATAATAGTATTGCCATCATAATTGGCCGGGCATATTCAGCGTTCTCACCAACATCTGAAGGTATGAAATATAAAATCATCAGAAACAGAGTCAGAATGAATAGCGACTTAATAAGATTAGTAAAAACACTCATTGCAAGAGCTTGAAAAGAGTAGTCGGTATTCCTGAAAACCAACGATATCATAAAATCCAGTAATCCATAGATTAAAACGCAAGTTATTGCATAGGCATAAACGGTAACATAGAAGATCAACGTGTCGTAGGGCTCAGGATCTGTCCGGCCGTCAAAGGAAACGGTGATTTTTTCCGCTACCTCATATTTCACACTCTCCCAAATAGCGTGAGAAATATATTCACTAACGGGTTGCTGTAAGAAGATAAATCCTGTTAACAGCAGTACAAATATTATCATCACAGACTTACGGACATGTTGTGCCATTAGCAATCACCTCAATCGTTCCGTATGATTGTAATCCAGCCATGCCTGGAACCCAAATCTTACTTGTGCTTAATAAACTCTGTCTTATTCTTTGAAAATCAGAATAGTATGGCAACGTTATACAGCCTTCAGAAATGCGCCCAGGGTGCAGGCGAAAATGACCTCTTTCAACACCTTTTATCCATGTATAATCATCTATCTGATTATCATCATGGTATAAAGCAAACCACTCATCGTGGTTATTACCCGTCCATAAGTCTTTAACGTAATTCTTTAACTGGTTTAACTTACCGCCCATTGCACGATCAACTATCCAATACTTACCCGGCGGAATAGGACCAAGATTACTGATATGAACGCATCCTCCATGGTTTCTGTATCCTCCCTGACCAGAAAAAGCCATAAATATACCAGCCCCCATAATTTTCAAAGGGGACCAGTGTGCATCATTAATTGTGAATATTCCTTCAACTGGCATAGCGGATTCCTTTCCATTAATAAACCGTCATGACTATAAAGTAAATTATCAAAAAATGAAAAATAAAGAGAAGATCAGGAAGCTGGCTCACAAAAAATTGATGAAGTAATCAAATAAACACTTTTTAATAAAAATATGCGTAGAAATTCTGTAACACAATAAAAAACTCCCTGCCAGCTCAGCGCCAGCAGGGAGTTGATATTATCTGCGATTAACCGTGACTCAATAGCAGCGGTGATCCGCAGTAGCCGTTCTGAACTTATTTAGCCGATGCAAAACGCGCAGCAGCTTCGTCCCAGTTCACAACATTCCAGAAGGCTTTGATGTAGTCAGGACGTTTGTTCTGATACTTCAGGTAGTACGCATGTTCCCACACGTCCAGACCGATGATTGGGAAACCGGATGCGCCGGAGATAGCTTCACCCATCAGCGGGTTGTCCTGGTTAGCCGTTGAAACAACCGCCAGTTTGTCGCCTTTTTTCACCAGCCATGCCCAGCCAGAGCCGAAACGGGTCGCTGCCGCTTTCTCGAACTCTTCCTGGAATTTCTCGACGCTGCCGAAATCTTTTTCGATAGCTGCTTTCAGGTCGCCCTGCAGCGTGGTGCCGGTCTTCAGGCCTTTCCAGAACAGGCTGTGGTTAGCGTGACCGCCCGCGTTGTTACGCAGTGGGCCTTTTTTGTCTGCTGGCAGCTGATCCAGTTTGGTGATCAGTTCGTCAACCGGCAGGTCTGCGAATTCAGTACCTTCCAGCGCAGCGTTAGCGTTGTTAACGTAGGTCTGGTGGTGTTTAGTGTGATGGATTTCCATCGTCTGCTTGTCGAAGTGCGGTTCCAGTGCGTCGTAGGCGTACGGCAGGGATGGCAGTGAATAACTCATGTTCTTCCTCTCCATTTAGTGTTTTGCAGCACAACCTTGCCGGCGTGCCGCGTAAGCAGTCGGATCATTATAGTTAAAATCATGATCCGTAAAAGGGTTATCAATGCCTTAGAAATGATAAGGGTTTGATCAATCTGGCAAAGCATGCGCACACAAGGCTACACCTTGTGGGTACTGGCGCGCAGCTTAAGCTGTACCGGCAACTCGTTAATGGCTGGTGGTTCATCACCATTCAGCGCTGCCAGTAGCCGTTTGCCCGCCGTGCGCCCCATCTCTTCATAGGGCAGTACAACGCTGGTGAGCGGCGGCGAGCAGACGGCTGCCAGTGGACCGCCGCCGATGCTGGCGATCGCCAGCTGGCTCGGCATCGAGATGCCTGCAGCATGGCAGGCCATCATGGCGCCGCAGGCTACCTCATCGCTGGTGCAGATCAGCACATCCAGCTCCGGCCAGGTGAGACGAATCTCCGCCAGCAAGCTGTGTCCGGCAGCAAAAGTGGGCATTTTAGGCGATGTCACCACGCGATGCGGTGCCTGATTGAGCGCCAGCATGCCGCTGTGCCAGCCGTTCAGCAGCTGGCGAAAAATGGTGTTGTTAGTCTGCGTACACAGCAGTCCCAGGTGACGGTAGCCGCGCTCGACCAGGCTTTGCACCAGCTGGCGAATCGCTTTGGCATAATCAACACCAATACTGATCCCGGCTGACTCCTGATGCACGCCACCGATATCCATGACCGGCAGCCCGGAGTTGCTCAGTAACCGGTGTGCCTCTGCGGCATTATCAAAATTGAAATGCACCATCGCTGCCGGGTTGTAGGAGAGCAGCATCTCAATCAGCTCGCTCTCCTCTGCCGCCGAGTGGTTGGCCTCAGCCAGCATCATGTTATAGCCCTGCGGCCGTAAAACTTCCTGTAGCGCTTCCGAGACAATCGCGCTGCCCGGCGTGGCAAACGACGGCACCACCATGGTGATCAGCCGCGAGGACGCCGACGCAAGGTTGCGCGCCTGAACATTCGGCACATAGGCCAGTTCAGTGACTGCTGCATCGATTTTGGCGCGGATCTCAGGGGAAACTTTCTCCGGCATACGCAAGGCGCGCGACGCTGTCATGGCGCTCACACCGACCAAACGGGCAACATCAGCCAGCGTACTTTTGCCGGTACTGCGCCGTCGTTTTTCTGTCATGCGTTCTCCTGTGTAACTTGCTACTCATGCCCGCACGCAGCTTAAAACCAAAAGAGTCAGCGCGCTATGTTAAAAACCACAGAATCGGTCATCGGCGACCCATGAGAAAGATTCCGCAAACGGCGAGCATGTCAGGGTGTTGCAACGCTGACAAACCCGGCGCTTGAAAATGTTATCGCTAACACAGTTTTTAACAAGATTCGTGTTAGCGCTAACTTTTGCGACAAACATCACAGAAAAAAGGCGAGAAAATCACCTAAAGTGCATCGCATCAACGAATAAACAGGAATTACTGATGCTCACTCAATGGCTGACGCCGCAACACATTCGCGTGGTTGATCAGGTTAACGATTGGCAGCACGCCGTGCGCTTATCCGCCGAGCCTCTGCTGGCTGAAGGTGCCATCAGCCCGGCGTATCTTGATGCGATCTTCACCTCGCACGCTGAGCTGGGCCCCTATTATGTGCTGGCCCCGGGCCTGGCGATGCCGCATGCACGTCCGGAACAGGGCGCACGCAAGAATGGCTTATCGCTGTTGCATGTAAAAAACGGCGTGAGCTTCGAAGCAGATGAAAACGATCCGGTATTTGTCGTGATCATGCTGTGTGCTGTATCCGGCGACGATCATATCCAAATGATCACCGCGCTGGCTGAAGTATTCAGCGATGAAACCCGCCTGCAGCAGTTGCTGTCGGCTTCTACCCTGCCAGCAATTGAAGCTGTCATTCAACATTAATTACCAGAGAATCCGATAATGAAAAAAGTACTGATTGTGTGTGGAAATGGTTTAGGTAGCAGCTTCATTGTTGAAATGAACGTGAAGAAAATCATTACTGAGTTAGGCAAAGAGGCGGAAGTGGGCCATACCGATTTAACTTCGGCAAAATCTGAAAAGGCCGATTTAATTATCAGCGCCAAAGATATAGCCGATCAATTATCCGGCCATAGCGCACAGGTATTTGGCCTGAGCAACCTACTGGATAATGCAAAAATCAAAGAGATTTTGGCGGAACACCTGTAACAACCACATATTTGCTCGTATGGAGTAAGTTATGCTGCAGTTTATTATAAAGGATGTTCTTGGAACACCCGCAATACTTGTCGGCCTTTTCTCCCTGATTGGTTTATTACTGCAAAAGAAACCGGTATCCGATGTTATTTCCGGTACGCTGAAAACCATCATGGGCTTTGTTATTCTCATCGCCGGGGCCAATTTAATTGCGGCCACACTGACCATTTTCAGTCAGCTGTTTGAGCACTCGTTCAGTATCCAGGGCGTGGTGCCGAATACCGATGCCATGGCGGCGCTGGCGCAGAAAAATTACGGCACCGAAACCGCCATGATCATGGTGTTCGGCATGCTGGTGAATATCCTGCTGGCGCGCATTACGCCGCTGAAATACATCTTCCTGACCGGCCACCACACGCTGTATATGTCGGCCATGCTGGCAGTGATCTTGTCGGTAGGCGGCGTGCACGGCTTCTGGCTGGTGGTGATTGGTTCACTTATTCTCGGCACCATGATGGTGGTCTGCCCGGCAATTCTGCAGCCCTTTACGCGCAAAATCACCAACTCTGACGATCTGGCGCTGGGCCACTTTGGCTCTACCGGCTATCTGCTGGCGGCGCTGGTGGGTAAAGCGGTTGGCAAAGGCAGCCCATCCATTGAAGAGCTGAAGGTGCCGAAGACCCTCAACTTCCTGCGTGATTCATCGGTCGCTATCTCACTGACCATGATGATTCTGTTTATTGCGCTGGTGCTGGTGGCGGGCAAAGCCTTTACTGAAACCCTGAGCGGTGGCCAGAACTTCATCGTCTTCGCCATCATCCAGTCAATCACCTTTGCCGCAGGCGTTTATATCATCCTTGCCGGTGTACGTATGGTGATTGCTGAGATCGTCCCCGCGTTTAAAGGTATCGCCGATAAGTTAGTGCCGAATGCAAAACCGGCGCTGGACTGCCCGACCGTCTTCCCGTTCGCACCAAACGCGGTGATTATCGGCTTCCTGTGCAGCTTCGCCGCCGGTTTGATCAGCATGTTCCTGTGTCCGCTGTTTGGCCTCAGCGTGATTGTGCCGGGCCTGGTACCGCACTTCTTCTGCGGCGCAACGGCTGGCGTATACGGCAACATTACCGGCGGACGTCGCGGCGCCATTATTGGTTCCTTTGTACAGGGCCTGCTGATCTCCTTCCTGCCCGCTATTTTACTGCCGCTGATGGGCGACCTCGGTTTTGCCTCCACCACCTTTGGCGATGCGGACTTCGGCATCGTCGGTATCGTGCTCGGCCATATTATTTCGCTCTTCCATTGATGTCAGACACAGCGTCCGGTAACGGGCGCTGTGTCTGTAATGAGGAAACACCCCATGAACGCCCGATTTTCACCGTCATTAATGTGCATGGATCTGACCCGCTTCCGTGAGCAGATCGAAGCGATGAACCCTACCGCCGCGTTTTACCATGTTGATATTATGGACGGCAGCTATGTGAAGAATATTACGCTGTCGCCGTTCTTTATTGAGAATCTGCGCAAAATCACCGACGTGCCGATCGATGTGCATTTAATGGTGAATCATCCGGAAGATATTATTCCGATGTGCATTGACGCCGGCGCCGATGTTATTAGTTTCCATCCGGAAACCGCCAACAATAAAATATTCCGCCTGCTGACGCAGATTAAAGATGCCGGCCGCCGCTGTGGGGTAGTGTTGAATCCCGCGACGCCCGCAGAAACTATTCGTGAATATGCGCATCTGCTGGATAAGGTGACGGTCATGTCGGTCGATCCCGGTTTCGCCGGCCAGAAATTTATTCCGGAGACGCTGAATAAGATTCGCCAGCTTATCGCCATGCGTAAAGAGCACGGCTATCACTATCTGACCGAGATTGATGGTTCATGTAATGCAAAAACGTTTAAACAGATCGCTGCGTCTGGCGTTGATGTATTTATTGTCGGCACCTCGGGTCTCTTTAATCTGCACGATGATGTCGCGCAGGCCTGGCAGAAGATGGAGAGCATTTTCGCCACGGAAACCGCAGCTGCGTGAGGTTGTCAGGTGCGTATGCGCAGCGATTAATATCCAGGTGCGCATCAATGCGCACCCTACATGTTCTGTACCGGAACGCCATTCATCGCGACCGGATGCACTACCGCCCTAACTCTGTCAGTGACTTATCCAGCGCGCCCACCAGCCAGTCGATATCGCTTAACTGGAACGCCAGAGGTGGGCGCAGCTTCAGCACATTACCATAAGGGCCGGCTACCGAGGTCAGCACATGGTGTTCGCGCAGCTTCTCAATCACATCCAGCGCCAGCGCTTTATCCGGCGTTTTACTGGCGCGATCCTGTACCAGCTCAAAACCAATAAACAGCCCGGCTCCGCGTACATCGCCGATGCACTCATGCCGCGACATCAGCGCCTGCAGCTCGGCCAGCAGCTGCGCCCCTACCACGCGGCTGTGCTCCTGCAGGCCCTCTTCTTTAATCACGGACAACACCGCCTGCGCAGCCGCCATCGCCACCGGGTTGCCGCCAAACGTATTGAAGTAAGGGATGGCATCGCTGAACGCGGCCAGCACATGGCTTTTTGCCAGCAGCCCCGAAACCGGAATGCCGTTGCCCATTGGCTTGCCGGTGGTGATCACATCCGGTACTACGCCATGGCGGGCAAAGCCCCAGAAGGTATCACCGGTGCGGGCGAAGCCTGGCTGCACTTCATCGGCGATGAAAATGCCGCCGTTGGCGTGCACCACATCAACTGCTTTTTGCAGGAAACCGCGCGGATTCGGCAGGACGCCATCGGAAGAGAAGATCGAATCAGCAAGGAAGCCGGCAAATTTAATGCCGTGCGCGTGCATGTCGTTAATCTGCTTCTGGATCTCGCTGGCAAACCACTCACTAAGGTCGGGCGCAGCCACGCGATACGCGTCCGGTGGCGGCACTAATCGCGTGGTGGCGGCCAGTGGCTGGCCACTGCCCAGCGCCGGTGATGCGCCGGAGGTGAGATCGCTGGTGCCGTGATAGGCCTCCTGCGACACAATAATACCGGTGCCGCCACTAAAAGCACGCGCCACGCGAATCGCCAGATCGTTCGCCTCTGACCCGGTGCACATATACATGGCGCGGTCGATAGCCTCCGGCGTGGTCGCCAGCAGCGCTTCGCTGTAATCAAGAATACGCTCATGCAGATAGCGGGTATGCGTGTTCAGCATCTTCATCTGCTGCGTGACCGCATCAATAACTGCCGGATGGCAGTGCCCAATACTTGCCACGTTGTTATACACATCAAGATACTTATTACCCGCCGCATCCCACAGATACTGCCCTTCACCCCGAACCAGATGTACCGGCTTGCGGTAAAACAGACGGTAGGACTCACCCAATATGTGGCTGCGCTTCTCCGTTAGCTGTCGGGTAGCCGCGTCCAGACCTTCAGCATCTTCAGCACGAAAACTGTTGGTATCCATGATGGTGGATCGTGTCGCCATGGGAACTCCCGTTGCCAGGTTAAAAGGGGGTGTTAAAGGACAGCACTCTCATTATCATGCCTGCCCCGCCGACAAAAGCAACCAAATACACAAATACAACCAAATACACATGACGCCCGTATGACACTTCGGTAAGCTTAAGCACCAGCCAGAGACACCCGGGGAGACATCATGCTGCAGGAAACCCGTTTACACCGCATTCGCGCGCTGCTGAACACGCAGCATCAGGTCAGCACTGAGCGCATCATCAACGAGCTGGGCGTTTCCCGGGAGACGGCGCGGCGTGACATCATTACACTGGAAGCGCAGGGATTTGCCCGACGCGTTCATGGTGGCGTAGTGGCACCTGAAAGCCAGCCGGAGCCGCCCTTGCAGGTACGTCGTAACGCACAGGCACGGGAGAAACGCGCCATCGCCGCAGCAGCGGTGCAGCATTTGCAGCCCGGTCAGACACTCTTTTTGGATGCCGGCACCACAACGACCCTGCTGGCGGAAGCGCTGCGCAGCATGTCCGGCCTGACCATTATCACTAACAGCCTGCAGGCGGCGCTGGCCCTCAGTGCGGCGGAAGAGCATGAGTCGCTGAACAATCAGGTGATGTTACTGGGCGGCGTAATGATGGCGGGCGCACAGCAGACGCGCGGTGAGATTACCGTAGGGGAAATTTACCGCTATCGCGCCGACATTGCGCTGTTATCACCGGTAGGGATTGATGCGGAAAGCGGCGCCAGCAGTTTTCACCCCCATGAAGCGGCGATTGCCCGCGCCATGGTGCAGCAGGCCAGCCGCACCTTTTTACTGGCGGATCACAGCAAGCTTGGCGTTGTCAGCCGCACGGTGTATGCACCCGTGGGTGATATCGATCTGCTGATTTGCGATGGCGGTGCGGCAAAAACGGGTGCGCTGGACGCCCTGCAGCAGGCACTGCCGCAGGTACAGGTGGTTTAGCGCAAACGCTGTGGGTGGCTGTATACCGTTGCACGCCCGGGTTTACTGAATCCAACCAGCGTCAGGTTACAGCGCTGTGCCACTTCAACAGCGAGCTGTGTGGCCGCAGAGACGGCAAACAGAATCTCTACACCACACATGGCAGATTTTTGCACCATCTCATAGCTGGCGCGGCTGGAGACCAGCACCGCGCCCTGCTGCCACGCTTGCTGACTGCGCCAGCCTAGCAGTTTATCCAGCGCCACATGGCGCCCGACATCTTCGCAGCCGCCCTGTAGCTCGCCCTGCGGCGACATCCAGGCCGCCGCATGCGTACAGCCGGTCAGGTTGCCGATGGGCTGATAATCACGCAGCTGTGCCAGGCCCGCATCCAGCTGCGCCAAATCGAACGTCTGGCTAAACGGCAACGGCGTGAGCGGCTTACCGATTTGATCGAGCTGCTCAACGCCGCATACGCCGCAGCCGGTGCGTCCGGCCATGGCACGGCGCTGCTCTTTCAGCGCCATAAAGCGGCGGCTGGAGAGCTCAATCTGCACTTCGATACCGTTACAGCCCGGCACGATATCCATGCCATAAATCTCTTCAGGTTTCTCAATAATGCCCTCTGAGAGCGAGAAACCGAGCGCAAAAGCGTTCAGATCGTTCGGCGTGGCCATCATCACCACGTGTGAGATGCCGTTATACACCAGCGCCACCGGCACTTCCTGCGCCAGCCAGTCCTGCTCTGCCTGCGCCAGTTCGCGGCGCTGCCACACCTGCGCCTGCGTCGCACCTGAGATCTCACTCACATTACTGTGAGTTTCCTGCCCTTTCGCTTTCACTTTTGTCGCCTCGCATAACAACCACATTAAAGTAGTGGTAATATCTGGTCGCTATTGTCGCAATCTTAGTTGGGTCATTGTGCACGCCGGCCCGGCGCCCCGCAAAATAAAAAAATGCAGTAACACACCTTAGTAATGTCGACTCAAGGATTAACCATGAACGTCAGCCGAAGAAAATTCTTCAAAATCTGTGCTGGCGGTATGGCAGGAACAACGGCAGCGATGCTTGGCTTTACGCCGGAAGTCGCGCTGGCGGAAACGCGGCAGTACAAATTGCTGCGCGCTCGTGAAACCCGTAATACCTGTACGTACTGCTCAGTGGGCTGTGGTCTGTTGATGTACAGCCTCGGCGATGGCGCGAAAAACGCCAAAGAGACCATTTTTCATATCGAGGGGGATCCGGATCATCCGGTAAGCCGCGGCGCACTCTGCCCGAAAGGCGCAGGCCTGCTCGATTTTGTTCACAGCGAAAGCCGTCTGAAATACCCGGAATACCGCGCGCCAGGCTCAGATAAATGGCAGCGTATCAGCTGGGACGATGCGTTTGACCGCATCGCTAAGCTGATGAAAGCCGACCGCGATGCAAACTTCGTGGCGCAGAATGATAAGGGCACCACGGTTAACCGCTGGCTCTCCACCGGCATGCTGTGTGCGTCGGCCTCCAGCAATGAAACCGGTTATCTGACCCAGAAATTTACCCGATCGCTCGGCATGTTAGCGGTCGACAACCAGGCGCGCGTTTGACACGGACCAACGGTAGCAAGTCTTGCTCCAACATTTGGTCGCGGTGCGATGACCAACCACTGGGTCGATATCCGTAATGCCAACCTGATCGTTGTGATGGGCGGGAACGCCGCTGAAGCGCATCCTGTGGGTTTCCGCTGGGCGATGGAAGCTAAAATTCACAACAAAGCCAAACTGATTGTTATCGATCCGCGCTTTACGCGTACGGCATCGGTGGCGGACTTTTACACGCCGATTCGCTCCGGTACTGACATCACCTTCCTGTCAGGCGTACTGCTGTGGCTGATTCAGAATGACAAGATCCAGCACGAATATGTGCAGGCGTACACCAACGCCAGCCTGATTGTGCGCGAGGATTTTCACTTTGAAGATGGCCTGTTTAGCGGCTATGACGCGGAAAACCGTAAATATGACAAGACCAGCTGGAACTATGAGCTGGGCGACGACGGCTTCGCTAAACGTGACGAGACGCTCACGCACCCGCGCTGCGTCTGGAACCTGCTGAAGCAGCACGTCAGTCGTTATACGCCGGAAATCGTCGAGCGCATCTGCGGCACGCCAAAAGCGGACTTCCTGCACGTCTGCGAACTGATTGGTGAAACCAGCGCGCGCGATCGCACTACCTCGTTCCTGTATGCGCTGGGCTGGACGCAGCACTCCGTCGGGGCACAGAACATCCGTACCATGGCGATGATTCAGCTGCTGCTCGGTAACATGGGGATGGCGGGCGGCGGCGTGAACGCCCTGCGCGGCCACTCCAATATTCAGGGATTAACCGATCTCGGCCTGCTGTCGCAGAGCCTGACCGGGTACATGACGCTGCCGTCTGAGAAACAGGCCGATCTGCAAACCTATCTCACGGCGAATACGCCGAAAGCGCTGTTGCCAGGCCAGGTCAATTACTGGAGCAACTACCCGAAATTCTTCGTCAGCATGATGAAAGCCTTCTACGGCGATAAAGCGCAGGCGGAGAACAGCTGGGGCTTTGACTGGTTGCCGAAGTGGGACAAAGGTTACGACGTCCTGCAGTACTTCGAGATGATGTCGCAGGGCAAAGTGAATGGCTACCTCTGCCAGGGCTTTAACCCGGTGGCTTCGTTCCCAAACAAACGGAAAGTGATCGCCTCGCTGTCGAAGCTCAAGTTCCTTGTCACTATCGACCCGCTAAACACCGAAACCGCGACGTTCTGGGAAGATCACGGCGAGTTCAACGACGTTGATCCGGCACAGATTCAGACTGAAGTGTTCCGTCTGCCGTCAACCTGCTTTGCTGAAGAGAACGGTTCTATCGTGAACTCCGGCCGCTGGCTGCAGTGGCACTTCAAAGGCCAGGATGCGCCGGGCGAAGCGCTGAACGATGGCGAAATCCTTGCCGGCATCTATCTGCGTCTGCGTGAGATGTACGCACGCGAAGGCGGTGCGCTGCCTGAGCAGGTGCTGAATATGAGCTGGAACTATCTGACACCGGAAAACCCGGCGCCGGAAGAGGTCGCGATGGAGAGCAACGGCAAGGCGCTGGCGGATATCTTTGATGATAAAGGCACCCTGCTGGTGAAAAAAGGCCAGCAGCTCAGTACCTTTGCCCATCTGAAAGATGACGGCAGTACCAGTAGCGGCTGCTGGATCTTCGCCGGCAGCTGGACGCCAGAGGGTAACCAGATGGCGCGGCGTGATAACACCGATCCCACCGGGCTGGGCAACACGCTGAACTGGAGCTGGGCGTGGCCGCTCAACCGCCGCATTCTCTACAACCGTGCCTCGGCGGACCCGCAAGGCAATCCGTGGGATCCAAAGCGTCAGATCCTCAAGTGGGATGGCAGCAAATGGGGCGGCATGGACGTGCCGGACTACAGCGCCGCCGCGCCAGGCAGCAATGTGGGTCCGTTCATCATGCAGCCTGAAGGCATGGGTCGCCTGTTTGCGCTCGATAAAATGGCCGAAGGTCCGTTCCCGGAACACTACGAGCCGTTTGAGACGCCGCTTGGCACCAACCCGCTGCACCCGAACGTGATCTCCAACCCGGCAGCACGCGTGTTTAAGGACGATCTGGCGGCAATGGGTAAAGCGGAGCAGTTCCCGTACGTCGGCACCACCTATCGCCTGACCGAGCATTTCCACTACTGGACCAAACACGCACGGCTCAACGCCATTGCGCAGCCGGAACAGTTTATTGAAATCGGTGAGAAGCTGGCGAACAAGCTGGGAATTGCACAGGGCGATACGGTGAAAGTGAGCTCGAATCGCGGCTATATCAAAGCCAAAGCGGTAGTGACTAAGCGTATCCGTCCGCTGCAGGTGGATGGCAAAACCATCGACACCATCGGCATCCCGATTCACTGGGGTTATCAGGGCGTAGCGAAAAAAGGCTTTATCGCCAACACCCTGACGCCGTTTGTCGGTGACGCCAACACGCAAACGCCAGAGTTTAAGGCGTTCCTGGTTAACGTTGAGAAGGTGTAACGGAGAACGAATATGGCTTATCAATCACAAGACATTATCCGCCGCTCCGCCACCAATGGCGTGACGCCGCCGCCGCAGGCGCGTGACCATCAGCAGGAGGTGGCGAAGCTGATCGACGTCACCACCTGTATTGGCTGCAAGGCGTGTCAGGTGGCGTGTTCGGAGTGGAACGACATTCGCGATGAGGTCGGTCATAACGTTGGGGTGTACGACAACCCGGCGGATTTGACCGCCAAATCCTGGACGGTGATGCGCTTCTCGGAGGTAGAGGAGAACGGCAAGCTGGAGTGGCTGATCCGCAAAGATGGCTGCATGCACTGCGCCGATCCGGGTTGCCTCAAGGCTTGTCCGTCAGAAGGCGCGATCATTCAGTACGCGAACGGTATCGTCGATTTTCAGTCGGAACAGTGCATTGGCTGCGGCTACTGCATTGCCGGCTGCCCGTTCGACGTGCCGCGTCTGAATAAAGAGGACAACCGCGTGTACAAATGCACGCTGTGCGTCGATCGCGTCAACGTCGGTCAGGAACCGGCCTGCGTGAAAACCTGCCCGACCGGCGCGATCCATTTCGGCAGCAAAAGCGATATGCAGGCGCTGGCGGCGGAGCGCGTCACCGAGCTGAATACGCGCGGTTATGCCAATGCCGGCCTGTACGATCCAGAGGGCGTGGGCGGAACGCACGTCATGTACGTGCTGCATCATGCCAACAAGCCGCAGCTCTATCACGGCTTGCCGGATAACCCGAGCATCAGCCCGGCGGTGACGTTCTGGAAAGGGATCTGGAAACCGCTGGCGGCGATTGGCTTCGCTGCCACCTTTGCGGCTTCGGTGTTCCACTATGTCGGTGTCGGTCCGAACCGGGTGGAAGAGGATGAGGATGAGAACCTGCATGAAAAAGAGGAGCGCGAGTAATGAAAAAACGCGATCGTCTGGTGCGCTATAGCGCGCCGGAACGCATCAATCACTGGATTGTGGCGTTCTGTTTTGTGCTGGCCGCGCTGAGCGGGCTGGGTTTCTTCTTCCCGTCCTTTAACTGGCTGATGCATGTGCTTGGCACTCCCCAGCTGGCGCGCATCCTGCATCCGTTTGTCGGGGTTGTGATGTTTGCTGCCTTTATCATCATGTTCTTACGCTACTGGAAGCATAACCTGATCAATCGCGAAGACCTGGTGTGGGCGAAGAATATCCACAAAATCGTGCGTAACGAGGAGGTGGGCGATACCGGCAAATACAACTTCGGGCAGAAGTGTGTGTTTTGGGCTGCTATTATCAGCTTAGTCTTGCTGCTGGTGAGTGGCATTGTCATCTGGCGTCCTTACTTTGCCGGTGCCTTTGCCATCCCGCTGATTCGCGCCGCGCTGGTGGTGCATTCGGTCTCAGCTGTGGCACTGATCGTGGTGATTATGGTGCACATCTATGCGGCCCTGTGGGTCAAAGGCACCATTACCGCCATGGTTGAGGGCTGGGTGCCCGCCGCGTGGGCGAAGAAGCATCACCCACGCTGGTATCGCGAGCAGCGCCAACGCCACACACAACAGGAAAAACGTCCCTGATGAGTATTCGCATCATCCCGCAGGACCAGCTGGAGAGAGGCGAAAAGCGTACGGCGGAACAGGTTCCGCCGTTACTTTTCCCCCGGCTGAAAAATCTGTATAGCCGCCGGGCGGCACGCTTGCGTGAGCTGGCGGCGAAGAATCCGCTGGGCGACTACCTGCGTTTTGCCGCTGTCATCGCGCAGGCGCAGGAGATCGTACTGTATGACCATCCGTTACAGCTGGATCTGCATGCACGCCTGTCTGAGAGCGCTGCCCAGGGCAAACCACCGCTGGATATTCACACTTACCCACGCGATGCGCACTGGCAGCGTTTGCTGCATTCGCTGATCGCTGAGCTTAAGCCAGAGATGAGCGGCCAGGCGCTGGCGGTGCTGGAGAACCTGGAGAAAGCCTCTTCGACCGAGCTGGAGAGCCTTGCCAGCGCCCTGCTGGAGGGCGAATTTGCCCAGGTCAGCAGTGATAAATCGCCGTTTATCTGGGCAGCGCTATCGATCTACTGGGCGCAGATGGCGGCACTGATTCCAGGCAAAGCGCGTGCTGAATATGGCGAGCATCGCCAGTTCTGTCCGGTCTGCGCCAGCGTGCCGGTCACCAGCGTGGTACACATGGATGTGGGCCAGCAGGGCCTGCGCTATCTGCACTGCAATCTGTGCGAGAGCGAATGGTATGTGGTGCGCAGCAAGTGCTCCAACTGCGAACAGACGGGCGATCTGCACTACTGGTCGCTGGATAGTGAACAGGCCGCGGTGAAAGCAGAGAGCTGCGGCGACTGCGGTACCTACCTGAAGATGCTTTATCAGGAGAAAGATCCGGCCGTTGAGCCGGTGGCCGATGATCTGGCCTCGCTGGTGCTGGATGCGCGCATGGAGCAGGAGGGATTTGCGCGCAGCAGCCTGAATCCGTTTATGTTCCCCGGCGATTAACCGGCCATGAACGGCGCGCATAAATGCGCGGTAAGAGGATGACCGTAGGGTCGCCATGCCACACTCATTCAACACGGAGGCTTCAATGAAACTGATTGGCAGCTATACCAGCCCGTTTGTGCGCAAAATTTCGGTGATCCTGCTGGAAAAGGGCCAGGTGTTCGAATTCGTCAACCACTCTCCGTGGGATGATGAGAGCCACGTGCCGCAGTACAATCCGCTGGGCAAAGTGCCGGCGCTGATCGACGATCGGCAGCTCACCTGGTTTGACTCCTCCATCATTGCGCAGGTCATTGAGCTGCGTGGTGAAGCGCCTGCGCTGCTGCCCACCGATGCGCTGCACGCGCTTCAGGTGCGCCAGCTGGAGAAACTGGCCGATGGCATCAATGACGCCGCCGTGATGATTGTGCGTGAACAGCTGCGCCCGGGCGATCAACAGTCAGAAGAGGTGTTGCTGCGCAACCGGGAAAAAATCCAGCGCGGGCTGGATGCGCTTGAGACTGCAGCGGCACAGGGTGAACTGCTCAACAGCGGCACGCTCAACCTGGCTGACATCGCCACCGGCTGCATGATTGGCTACCTTAACTTCCGCCGCGTGCTGCCTAACTGGTGCGTCAATCGCCCGGCGCTGGTCAAACTGGCGGAGACCCTGTTTGAGCGGGAGAGCTTTGCCCGTACCGTTCCGCCCGCCAGCTAAGTTACCTGATGAAAAACCTCTACAGCCAGTTACCCGCCATTGATAACCTGCTGCGCGATCCGGCGCTGCAAACTCTCCTCACCGATGCCGGCACCGCGTTAACCACGCGCCAGCTGCGCGCCATGCAGCAGGAGGCGCGTGAGCATATCCGGCTGCACCAGACCCTGCCTGACTGGCATGCAAACTGGCCGCAGGAAGCACAGCGCCGCGTGCAGCAACAGCAGCAGAGCGCGCTGCGACCGGTGTTCAACCTGACCGGTACCGTGCTGCACACCAACCTTGGCCGTGCTCAGCTCAGTGAACATGCTATTGCGGCAGTTGACGCCTGTCTGCGTCAGCCGGTCACGCTGGAGTATGCGCTGGACGATGCCACTCGCGGTCACCGCGATCGCGCTGTGAGCAAGCTGCTGTGCGAACTGACCGGCGCCGAAGCGGCCTGCATTGTTAACAATAATGCCGCGGCGGTGCTACTGATGCTGGCCAGCCTGGCGCCCGGGCGCGAGGTGATTGTTTCACGCGGCGAGCTGGTGGAGATCGGCGGTGCCTTCCGTATCCCGGACGTGATGCGTCAGGCGGGCTGCCAGCTGGTAGAGGTCGGCACCACCAACCGCACGCACGTTAAAGATTATCAAGGCGCCATCGGCGAACAGACCGGCCTGCTGATGAAGGTGCACACCAGCAATTACCACATCGAGGGTTTTACCCATGCGGTGACAGAGCAGGAGCTGGTCACGCTGGGCGAAGCGCATCAATTGCCGGTGATCACCGATCTCGGCAGCGGCTCCCTGATCGACATGACTGCTTACGGGCTGCCCGCCGAACCGATGCCGCAGCAGCTAATTGCGGCCGGTGTCAGCCTGGTCAGCTTCTCCGGCGACAAACTGCTTGGCGGCCCGCAGGCGGGGATTATCGTCGGCAAACAGGCGCTGATCGACCAGCTGCAGCTGCATCCGCTCAAGCGCGCGCTGCGCGTGGACAAAATGACGCTGGCCGCGCTGGAAGCCACGCTGCAACTCTATCGCCAGCCGGAAACACTGCAGGAAGCGCTGCCAACGCTGCGCCAGCTGACGCGCAGCTCGCACGCGATTCTGCAACAGGCCGAGCGGCTGATGCCGGCGCTTGAACAGACGTATGGTGGTGAATTTTCGCTGGCGATTGCTGCCTGTTCATCGCAAATCGGCAGCGGTTCGCTACCGGTCGAACGTCTGCCCAGCTTCGCGATTACCTTCGCGCCGCATAACGGCCATGGCGGCCAGCTTAATGCGCTGGCGCAGCGCTGGCGTCACCTGCCGCGCCCGGTAATTGGGCGGATTCAGGAGGGCAAGCTGTGGCTGGATTTACGCTGTCTTGAGGATGAAGCCGCCCTGATTCGGACGCTGGTACCATGATTATTGCTACCGCCGGACATGTCGATCACGGTAAAACGGCGCTGTTACAGGCGTTAACCGGTATCAATGCCGATCGCCTGCCCGAAGAGAAACGGCGCGGCATGACCATCGATCTCGGCTATGCCTACTGGCCACAGCCGGATGGCCGCGTTATTGGCTTTATTGATGTGCCGGGCCATGAGAAATTTCTCGCTAACATGCTGGCCGGCATTGGCGGCATCCATCATGCACTGCTGGTGGTGGCCTGCGATGACGGTGTGATGCCGCAGACGCGCGAGCATCTGCAGCTGCTGAGCCTGGCCGGCCAGCCTCCCCTTAGCGTGGCGCTCACTAAGGCCGACCGCGTTGATGCTGCCCGCCTTGCTGAGGTGCAACAGCAGGTGGCGCAACTCACGCAGCAGCTCGGCTGGCCCGCGGCGCCGCAGTTTGTGACCAGCAGCCATACCCAACAGGGCATTGACGCACTGCGCCAGCATCTTTGCCGCCTGGCCGAGCCGGTGTTTAACTTGCAGCAGCGCTTTCGGCTGGCGATCGATCGCGCCTTTACGCTGAAAGGTACCGGCCTGGTAGTGACCGGCACGGCGCTGGGCGGTGACGTGCAGGTGGGTGATACGCTGTGGTTAAGCCGCCTCAGCATACCGGTACGCGTGCGGGCGCTGCATGCACAGAACCAGACGGTGACGCGCGCGCAGGCCGGTGAACGCATTGCGCTGAACATTGCGGGTGAGGTCGAAAAAGCGCAGATAGCACGCGGTGACTGGCTGCTGGCCCAGGCGCCGCCGGAAGGTACGCAGCGGCTAACCGTAGCGCTGCGGCTGCTGCAACCGCTGAAAAACGCCTCCCAGCCGGTACATATCCACCACGCCGCCAGCCACGTCACCGGCCGTTTAACTTTACTGGATGACGCGCTGGCTGAGCTGGTACTGAACGAACCGCTGTGGCTGGCAGAGAACGATCGGCTCATTATCCGTGACAGTAACGCACAACAGACGCTGGGCGGCGGCCGCGTCCTGCTGCTCGACAGTAAAAAACGCGGCAAGCGTCAGCCGGACTATCTCGCCTGGCTGCGCACCCTGGCCGCCGCGACAGACGATCGCGCCAGTTTGCAGGGCTATCTCAGCCAGCAGCCCGCGCAGTATGACGAGCTCGGCTGGGCGCGTCAGCTCACGCCAGCAGCGCTCGATGATTTGCTGACGGACATCGCTCCGGTGCGGCTTGGTAACCAGCTGATCGGTACTGCACAAGCCGCCGGCTGGCAGCTGCGGATACAGGAGGCGCTGGCCCACTTTCATCAGCACCATCCGGAGCAGCCGGGTATCGGTCACGATCGTCTGCGCCGCGTCGCCCTGCCCAATCAACCTGCTGCGCTGATAGTGGCGTTGATTGATCAGATGCTGGCGCAGGGCATATTGCAGCAGAAAAATGGCTGGCTGCACCTGCCGGACTTTGAACCTCGCTTCAATCCACAGGAAGAGACGCTGTGGCAGCAGGTGGCACCCCTGTTTGCCGGGCAGCCGCTGTGGGTGCGCGATATCGCTGAAGCCGTACAGCAGGATGAAGCCGCCGTGCGCAGCCTGCTGCTGACCGCCGCGCGTCTTGGGCACATTACCGCGATCGTGCGCGATCGCTACTACCGCAGCGACCAGATCCAGATCTTCGCCGATCTGATTCGCCAGCGTGCCGCTCAGGGTGGCAGCACCAGCGCCGCCGATTTTCGTAACCAACTGGGTACCGGGCGCAAAGTAGCGGTACAGATTCTGGAGTTCTTTGACCGCAGCGGCTTTACCCGCCGGCGCGGTAACGATCACCTGCTGCGCGATGACCGTCTCTTCACCGCTTCTGCCACCTGAATACCTTCGCGTTGCCTCGCAGTTATCGCTGTAACTGCGCTGCAACGCACATTCCCCGTTGTACAAAAATGTGCCAGGATGTAAGAAATACTCTTACATTTGGTGAGCAATGATGGCACGTACCATGACAATCGATTTAGGTGATGAACTGCGCGAGTTTGTTGAATCTCTGGTGGCATCCGGTGACTACCGGACGCAAAGCGAAGTGGTGCGGGAATCCCTGCGCCTGCTGCGCGAAAAGCAGGCGGCGTCGAAACTGGAGAATTTAAGGAAATTGATCAAGGAGGGGATGGAGAGTGGAGAACCCATTCCCTGGGACGTAGACGATTTTCTACGGAGAGCGAAAGCCAGGGTAGGCATTTATGAAAAAAGAAATCGTGATAACACCGAGAGCGAGTGAAGACTTGCTGACCATCTGGCTTTATGGATGCTGGAACTTTGGTGAACCTCAGGCTGATCGCTATGCCTTGAAAATAAATACATTATTTTCCAGCCTCCAGGTAAATAACCTGGGACGACGCCGCATAGATTATGGCCGTGATTTTTACTCCATTATCCACAGCGAACATATCATCATTTACCGCGTTGAACCTGAGCAGATCATCATTGTTCGTATTCTGCATCATTCTCAGGATTATTCATCCCATATCACCTGGGACACCTCGCTTTAAAAAGCAAAAAGGGACGATTTCTCGTCCCTTTGGCTCTGGTTTACATCAGCGCATCGCTTACTGCAGCAGTGAAATATCCGCTACCTGCAGGAACAGCTGACGCAGTTGCGCCAGCAGCGTCAGGCGGTTGACGCGTACCGCTTCGTCGTCAGCGTTAACCATCACGTTATCGAAGAAGTTATCAACCGCTTCGCGCAGCTGTGCCAGCTCTTCCAGCGCATCCTGATAGCGGCCTTCAGCGAAATAGGGCTGCAGCTTGTCACCAAGGGCCGTGACGAAGGTCGCCAGCTGAATCTCGGCGTTCTCTTTCAGCAGCGAAGCCTGCACGCTGTCATTCAGGGTCTCCGTGGCTTTTGCCAGGATGTTTGACACGCGCTTATTGGCGGCAGCCAGCGACGAGGCCGCTTCCAGCGTACGGAAGTGCGATACCGCTTTCATGCGTGCATCGAAATCGGCCGGACGGGTTGGACGACGTGCCAGTACCGCCTGGATGGTATCGACGCTGTGGCCCTCTTCCTGATACCAGGCGCGGAAACGGCCCAGCATAAAGTCGATCACCTCATCAACCACCTTCGCATTGCTCAGCTTGCTGCCGTAGAGACGCACTGCTTCTTCGGTCAGGGTTTGCAGATCGAGCGGCAGGTTCTTCTCAACGATAATGCGCAGCACGCCCAGCGCAGCACGGCGCAGCGCGAACGGATCTTTATCGCCTTTCGGATGCTGACCAATACCGAAGATGCCCGCAAGAGTATCCATCTTGTCAGCAATCGCGACGGCACAGGCGACCGGACTGGAAGGCAGATCGTCGCCGGCAAAGCGCGGCTGATACTGCTCGTTCAGCGCAACCGCAACATCCTCAGCTTCGCCGTCGTGGCGCGCATAGTGCATGCCCATCACGCCCTGGGTATCGGTGAACTCAAACACCATGTTGGTCATCAGGTCACACTTCGAGAGCAAGCCCGCACGCGTGGCGTGATTCACATCTGCACCAATCTGCGCGGCAATCCAGCCAGCCAGCGCCTGAATGCGATCGGTCTTGTCACGCAGCGTGCCCAGCTCCTTCTGGAACAGCACGGTTTCGAGGCGCGGCAGATTGTCTTCCAGACGCTTTTTACGGTCGGTGTTGAAGAAGAATTCGGCATCGGCCAGGCGCGGACGCACCACCTTTTCGTTACCGGCGATGATCTGCTGCGGATCGCGGGATTCGATGTTGGTCACGAAGATGAAGTGCGGCAGCAGCTTGCCGTCTGCGGCATACACCGGGAAGTACTTCTGGTCACCTTTCATGGTGTATACCAGCGCTTCTGCCGGTACCGCCAGGAACTTCTCTTCAAATTTCGCGGTGAGCACCACCGGCCACTCTACCAGCGAGGCGACCTCTTCCAGCAGGCTGTCGCTCAGATCGGCGATACCGCCCAGCTGCTGCGCCGCGGCTTCCGCATCGGCTTTGATTTTGGCTTTACGCGTCGCGAAATCAGCCACCACTTTACCGCGCTCCAGCAACAGCTGCGGATACTGGTCTGCGTGATCAAGGGCAAATTCCTGCTCGCCCATAAAGCGGTGACCGCGAATGACGCGATCGGACGAAATGCCCAGAATGGTTGCCGGAATCAGCTCGTCGCCCAGCAGCAGCGTCACGGTGTGCACCGGACGGACAAACTGCACGTCGCTGGCGCCCCAGCGCATCAGTTTTGGAATCGGCAGCTTGCTCAGCGTGGTGGCGACCATCGCAGGCAGCAGTACCTGGGCGCTCTCGCCTTTTACTGCGGCACGATGCACCAGCCATTCGCCTTTATCGGTGCTCAGGCGTTCGGCCTGCTCAACGGTGATGCCGTTACCGCGCGCCCAGCCTTCAGCCGCTTTGGTTGGCTTGCCGTCTGCATCAAACGCCGCCGCAATGGCCGGGCCGCGTTTTTCAATTTCGCGATCCGGCTGGGCTGCAGCCAGCGCGGCGACTTTCAGTGCCAGACGGCGCGGAGCAGCAAACCAGCTCACCTCGCCGTGTGCCAGGCCGGCGCTATCCAGCTCTGCAGTAAAGTGCGCGGCAAAGGCTTCCGCCAGGCTGCGCAGCGCTTTCGGAGGCAACTCTTCGGTGCCAATTTCCACCAGGAAAGTTTTATCGGTCATGGCTGCCTCTTACTTGTTACGGTTGCACATTGGGAAACCGAGCGCCTCACGGGACGCATAATAGGCTTCAGCCACGGCTTTCGTCAGGGTACGGATACGCAGAATGTAGCGCTGGCGCTCAGTCACGGAGATCGCCTTGCGCGCGTCCAGCAGGTTAAAGCTGTGCGCCGCTTTCAGAATGCGCTCATAGGCCGGCAGCGGCAGAGGTTTCTCCAGCGCCAGCAGCTGCTGCGCTTCCTTCTCATACTGCTCGAAGCAGCTGAAGAGGAATTCCACGTCTGCATATTCAAAGTTGTAGGTGGATTGCTCCACTTCGTTCTGGTGGAACACATCGCCGTAGGTGGTTTTACCAAACGGACCGTCGCTCCAGGTCAGATCGTAGACGCTGTCCACGCCCTGAATATACATCGCCAGGCGCTCCAGACCGTAGGTGATCTCACCGGTGACCGGCTTGCACTCAAGGCCGCCAACCTGCTGGAAATAGGTGAACTGCGTCACTTCCATGCCGTTCAGCCACACTTCCCAGCCCAATCCCCAGGCACCCAGCGTTGGGTTTTCCCAGTTATCTTCCACGAAGCGGATGTCGTGCACGGTGGGATCGATACCCAGCTCTTTCAGCGAACCAAGGTACAGCTCCTGAAGGTTGTCCGGGTTCGGCTTGATCACCACCTGGAACTGGTAATAGTGCTGTAAACGGTTTGGGTTTTCACCGTAGCGGCCATCGGTTGGACGGCGTGAAGGCTGCACATACGCGCTGGCCATTGGCTCAGGCCCGATAGCGCGCAGGCATGTCATAGGGTGTGAAGTGCCAGCGCCCACTTCCATGTCCAGCGGTTGAACAATGGTGCAGCCCTGGCGCGCCCAGTAATCCTGCAAGGTCAGGATCAGGCCCTGAAAGGTCTTGGTATCAAACTTTTGCATGTTGAGTACGCGATACGGGTCGATTAAAAAAGAGTGCGACAGTATACCCTTTGACCGCGCATTGTGCAGCCGGAAATCCTGCTGGCAGGCCGCACGGTTGTGCTGCGCTTAACAGAGTGATCTGAATTACCCGCTGATATGTTGTTGGCGGGCGACGCAGTAGCTACGCTTCCTTCGCACTCAGTACGTACGAGGAAGACATGTCGCAAAAAATTAGCTGGATAGATAACTTACGCGCGATTGCCTGCCTGATGGTAATCGTCATTCACACGACCACCTGGTATATCACCGGACCGATGGCAGTGACGGGCATCACCTGGGATATAACGAATGTCATGAACTCCGCTTCACGCGTCTGTGTGCCGCTGTTTTTCATGATTTCAGGTTATCTGTTCTTTGGGGAGCGCAGCGCGCAGGGGCGGCACCTGCTGCGCATTGTGCTGTGCCTGCTGTTCTATAGCGCAGTGGCACTGGCCTATATCACCTGGCTGACGCCAATCAGCGAAGGACGATCGCTGATTAAACTGCTGCAGAAGCCGGTGTTCTACCACCTGTGGTTCTTCTTTGCCATTATCGGTATCTACCTGCTTTCACCGCTGATTCAGGTGAAAAGCGTGCAGCCGCGCTATGTGGTGCTGCTGGTATTGGTGCTGGCGGTGCTCGCCAACCCCAATACCGTCAGCCAGTCGCTGGGGCCCTTTCACTGGCTGCCGGTGAACCTGTATGTTAGCGGCGACACGATCTATTACCTGCTGTATGCGCTGCTGGGCCGTGCGATTGGCTGCATGGATACTGATAAACGCGGCGTTAGCTGGCTGGCCGGTTTTGGCTTTATCGCCTGCGTAGCGGGCATTGCGCTGGGTACAAAACAGCTGCTGAAAATCAACGGTGCTTTCAACGATACCTGGTATCTCTACTGCGGCCCGCTGGTGTTCATCGCGGCGATCAGCCTGCTGGTGCTCAGTAAAAATGTGCTTAATCACCGCCCGCTCCCCGGGCTGGCGACAATTTCACGCTACTCCCTGCCCATCTATGGTTTCCACGCGCTGTTTATCCACTATCTGCGCACGCATCACTACGACGATATGTCGCGTCCGTGGCTGGATCTGCATGGGTGTTCGGCGTGACGCTGGCGGGCAGTTTACTGCTGGCAGTGATTTTAAAACGGGTGGATAAGCATCATCTGGTGAGCTGATCGTCCCAGCGCTGACGCGCCCGGCGTAGCTGGCGCGCCGAGGAGAAGCCGGCCGCCAGTGCCGCCTTCTCTGCCGCCTCCCCCTGTTGCTGGCGCTGACGTGCAATCACCAGCCGCAGCTGCTCATGGTATTCACGTACGCTGATGCCAAGATGCTGACGGAACAGCCGTGTGAGATGGCGTTCGCTAACGTGCGCCCGCTCCGCCAGCGCAGTGAGGGACCAGTCATGTTCAGGATGCGCAATCATCGCATCCTGAGCCCGATGAATGGCGGGATGCAGGTGATTACGATAGCGCAACCATGGCGACAGCTGCGGATCGTCGCCGGATCGGCGGAACCACACCACCATCTCCCGCGCCACCGTTAACGCCTGACGCGATCCGCACAGGCGATTGATCAGATGCAGCGCCAGATCGATGCCGGCGGTGATACCTGCACTGGTCCAGATACCGCGATCTTCTACGAAAACACGATTATCTTTCACAATCGCCGCGGGCGCCGCCGCTTTGAGACGCGGCAGTACATCGTGGTGCGTGGTGCAGGCAACGCCATCCAGCAATCCCGCCTGTGCGGAGAGCAGCGTACCCGAGCAGATGCACACCAGCGTAATGCGCTGCGAATGAATAGCGTAGTGTTGCTGGCGCAGCCAGACACGCGCCGTAGCGGCCGCCCCGGTATCAAACCAGACGCGCGAGTCAAACACGCCCGGCACCACCAGCAGACTGTTGTC
The DNA here is from genome assembly GCF_002095485.1 of Pantoea wallisii. Classification (GTDB taxonomy): domain Bacteria; phylum Pseudomonadota; class Gammaproteobacteria; order Enterobacterales; family Enterobacteriaceae; genus Pantoea; species Pantoea wallisii. The sequence goes on from NZ_MLFS01000004.1 coordinate 35,862, forward strand.
AGGCAGATGCTCAGGCAGCGGCGCAATATCCGCGAGGGTCATGCCGGTAGAGCAGCGCACCTGCGGCTGCGGACCGATGTAGTGCAGGGCAAAGTGCCCGTCGGCCAGCTGCAGCGTCTCCGCCGGGCCGGTGAGATCCAGCGCCATCACGCCGGGCAAGACGAGGAAATAGACGGACTGGGGCATGTCGGGCTCCTGCGAAAGAGGCGGTTTACAGCGCTTACCTTAAACGGCTTCGCGCCATCTTACCCCAGAAACAGGCACCTTTACGCCCTCATCCGGCCATCAGCCAGCCAAATCAGGACATCAGCGGCAGCAACTGCTGATAGAGACGCGCAAAGGTTTCCCGCCGTGGCTGATACGCCTGATGCCGCGTCGCGTCCGGTTGATGACGCTGCACCCGCTCCGGCGTCGGCCATGCGCTGGCGGGATAAATCGCCTGCTGCGCCAGCCTTGCCGCGCCCAGCGCCGGGCCCACTTCGCCGCCGTGACTGTAATCAAGGGTTAATCCGCTGATGTCCGCCAGCATCTGGCGCCAACAGGCACTGCGCGCGCCACCGCCGATCAGCATGACGGTGTCAGGTTGTACACCGCACTCATGCACCGCATCCATCCCCTCCGCCAGGGCAAAACCGACGCCCTCAAGCACCGCACGCGCCAGCTCGGGCCGGCCATGCTGGTGCGTCAGGCCAAAAAACGCGCCCTGCGCCTGCGGGTTGTTGTGCGGTGTGCGTTCGCCGGAGAGATAGGGCAAAAACCAGACGGGTGCTGCATCCGCCCGCGCTTTTTCCGCTTCTGCCAGCAGGTGCGGCACATCGTCGCAGCCGGTCAGGGCGGCGGCCCAGTCAAGGCAAGAGGCCGCGCTGAGCATCACTGACATCAGATGCCAGCGCTGCGGCAGCGCATGACAGAAACTGTGCACCGCGCGCTGCGGATTACTGAGATAGCCTTCGCTGACCAGAAAATAGACGCCTGAAGTGCCCAGCGACAACATGCCCTGACCCGGTTCAACCATCCCTACCCCAACCGCGCCTGCGGCGTTGTCGCCACCGCCTGCCACCAGCGGCACGGGCTGCATGCCCCAGCGCGCGGCGATATCCGGCTGCAGCGTCCCCGTGATCTCACTGCCTTCAAACAGTTGTGGCATGTGCCGGCGTGCCAGCCCGCAGGCGTCCAGCATGGTATCGCTCCAGTCGCGCTGCGCCACATCCAGCCACATTGTTCCGGCCGCGTCCGACATATCAGTGGCGAAATCACCGCTCATGCGCCAGCGCAGGTAATCTTTCGGCAGCAATACTTTTGCCACCTGCGCAAACACGTCGGGCTCATGCTGTTTTACCCACAGCAGTTTGGGTGCGGTAAAGCCCGGCATCATCAGGTTGCCGGTAATCTGCCGTGAATCAGGTACGCGCGTTTCCAGCTCACGGCACTGCGCTTCGCTGCGTCCATCGTTCCATAAAATGGCCGGACGCAGCACGCAGTGACGATCGTCCAGCAGGGTGGCACCGTGCATCTGCCCACTCAACCCCAGCGCTTTCACCGCGCTCAGATCGTGTTGCTGCGCCAGCGCCTGCATGGCGTTATCGGTAGCCTGCCACCAGCTTTCCGGGTCCTGCTCGCTCCATAACGGCTGCGGACGTGACACCTGAAGCGGTGCGCTGGTACTGGCTTTCACCTGCCCGTGCGCATCCAGCAGCACCACTTTTACGCCGGAGGTGCCCAAATCAATCCCGATAACCATGCCATGCTCCTGATGGGTTAAAAGTCGTACAGATAGTGATTAACCAGATTTTCCAGCTGCTCCTGGCGTCCGCTATGGTGCTGCGGATTGAGCTGCTGCTGCTGAGCATGCGCTGCCAGCGAGGCAAGTGAAAACTCGCCTTTCAGAATTTGCTGGCCGAACTCACCATTCCAGCCGCTATAACGCTGCGCCACACGCTTATCCAGCTCGCCTTCGCTGACAATGCGCGCCGCCACTTTCAGCGCCAGCGCCAGCGTATCCATCGCGCCGATATGACCGTAGAACAGATCGTATTTATCGGTGCTCTGACGACGCACTTTGGCATCAAAGTTCAGCCCGCCAGTCGTGAAGCCGCCGGCCTTAAGGATCTCATACATGACCAGCGCGTTCTCCTCCACGCTGTTCGGGAACTGATCGGTGTCCCAGCCGCACTGGCTATCCCCGCGGTTGGCATCGACCGAGCCGAAAATGCCCAGCGCAATCGCTGTCGCAATTTCATGGTGGAAGGAGTGCCCCGCCAGCGTGGCGTGGTTGGCCTCCACGTTCACCTTGATCTCCTTTTCCAGCCCGAACTGCTTAAGGAAACCGTACACCGTCGCCACGTCGTAATCGTACTGATGTTTTGTGGGTTCCTGCGGCTTCGGCTCAATCAGCAGCATGCCCTGGAAACCGATTTTGTGCTTATGCTCGACCACCATCTGCATGAAGCGGCCGATCTGCTCGCGCTCCTGGCGCAGGTCGGTATTTAGCAGCGTTTCGTAACCCTCCCGGCCGCCCCACAGCACATAATTCTCTCCGCCCAGCGTCTGCGTTGCCTGCATGGCGCTGCACACCTGGCTGGCGGCCCAGGCAAAAATCTCCGGGTCCGGGCTGGTGGCGGCACCTGCCGCATAGCGCGGATGGGTAAAGCAGTTGGCCGTGCCCCACAGCAGTTTGACGCCGGTCTCCTGCTGTTTCTCCAGCAGTTTATCGGTCATGACAGCCAGGTTCTCCCGATAGCTGTGCAGCGAATCGCCCTCCGGCGAGACATCCACATCATGGAAGCAGTAATAGGGCACGTTCAGCTTGTAGAAAAATTCAAAAGCTACATCCGCTTTCTGCTTCGCCAGCTGGAGTGCATCGCCGTTTTTCTGCCAGGGGCGATCAAACGCGCCAACGCCAAACATATCCGCACCGTTCCAGCAGAAGGTGTGCCAGTAGCAGGCAGCAAAGCGCAAGTGCTCCGCCATGGTTTTCCCCAGAATCACCTCTTCCGGATTGTAGTGACGAAACGCCAGTGCATTCGTGGTTTTGGCCCCTTCATAGCGAACGCGCTCAAGCTGGTCGAAATAAGCGTGCATGTTTTGCTCCTTAGCATCAGACCTGGATGGTCAGCAGTGAAGCGTTATTTTGCGGATGCGCTGGCGTCCGGCTCAATTACGATATTTCACACTCAACGTAAGATAATTATTATTTGTGCGCCCGCTCGCAAAACGCTGTAATAAATTTCATTGCGCACTGCGACGCACAGGAATTGCAACCGCTGATTTATCGCAACTGAAAATATCGATCGCGCTCAAAGAATCATAAATAAACAAAAAAACGTAATAGCAGGATAAAAATCAGTAATTGATGTTGGCGCAGAGTCAGGTCAACAATTCATCCGCCTGGTGCATAGCCTTACAACGACAATAGCCTCAACCTACAGGATGACCATGATGAAAATGAAAATCACGCTGTTAGCACTCAGTGCTGCGCTGGCCCTGTTCAGCCATGCCAGCCTGGCGAAAGAAGTGAAAATCGGTATGGCGATCGATGATTTACGTCTGGAGCGCTGGCAGAAAGACCGCGACATTTTTGTTAAGCAGGCGGAAGCATCAGGCGCGAAAGTATTTGTTCAGTCCGCCAATGGCAATGAAGAGACGCAAATCTCACAGATTGAAAATATGATCAACCGCGGCGTCGATGTGCTGGTCATCATTCCTTACAACGGTCAGGTATTGAGTAACGTGGTTGCAGAAGCGAAACGTGAAGGCATTAAAGTGCTGGCCTATGACCGTATGATAAATAATGCCGATATCGATTTTTATATCTCTTTTGATAATGAAAAAGTCGGTGAGCTTCAGGCAGAAAGTATTGTTAAGCAGGTACCTAAAGGTAACTACTTTTTAATGGGCGGATCGCCGGTTGATAATAATGCCCGCCTGTTCCGTGCGGGCCAGATGAAGGTGCTCAAGCCCTACATTGATAACGGCGCGATTAAAGTGGTCGGCGATCAGTGGGTTGATGCCTGGCTACCGGAAAACGCGCTAAAAATTATGGAGAACGCCCTCACGGCGAACAGCAACCATATTGACGCCGTGGTTGCCTCAAACGATGCGACTGCCGGCGGCGCTATTCAGGCCCTGAGCGCGCAGGGGCTGGCGGGTAAAGTCGCCATTTCCGGACAGGACGCGGACCTCGCCGCCATCAAGCGCATCATGAGCGGCACGCAGACCATGACGGTCTACAAACCAATAACCGAACTCGCCACCGAAGCAGCGAAGATCGCGGTTGAGCTGGGGGAGGGTCAAACGCCGGCCAGCAACAGCAAACTCAATAACGGCCTGAAAGATGTGCCGTCGCGCCTGCTGAAGCCGATCCCGGTTAACAAGGACAACATCGAAAGCACCGTAGTGAAAGACGGTTTCCATAAACAGAGCGACCTCTAAGCGCCACCACGCGCGGGAGCACACCGATGCTGCTGGAAATGAATAACATCACCAAGCGTTTCGGCGCAGTGAAAGCGCTGGATGACGTGAGCCTGCGGCTGGAAGCCGGTGAAGTGCTGTCGCTGTGCGGCGAAAATGGTTCAGGCAAATCGACGCTGATGAAAATCCTGTGCGGACTCTATCCGCACGGTGAATTTGAGGGCGAGATCCGCTTTGCTGGCGAACGTCTCCAGGCGCAGACCATCCGCGATATGGAGCGCAAAGGGATCGTGATTATTCACCAGGAGCTGGCGCTGGTGCGGCAGCTCACGGTGATGGAGAATATTTTTCTCGGTGCCGAACTGGGCCGCTTTGGCCTGGTGGATGATGAGACCATGACGCTGCGCTGCCAGCAGTTGCTGGAGCGGGTCAGGCTTAACGTACGGCCTGATACCCGCGTGGGCGAGCTTGGCTTAGGGCAGCAGCAGCTGGTGGAGATCGCACGAGCGCTGAACAAGCAGGTGCGGATACTGATTCTGGATGAACCCACTTCGTCGCTTACCGGGCAGGAGACTGAGGTGCTGCTGAGCATCATCACCAATCTGCGCGAACACGGTATCGCCTGCATCTACATCTCGCACAAGCTCAACGAAGTAAAGGCCATCTCCGACACGATCTGTGTCATTCGCGATGGGCAGCATATTGCCACGCGCCCGGCCGCCGGACTGAACGAGGATGACATCATCACCATGATGGTGGGCCGTGAACTGACTGCGCTCTATCCGCATCAGCCGCATGAGATTGGCGAGACGGTGCTGAAAGTCGAAAACCTTACGGCCTGGCATCCGGTCAATCGCCATGTGCGCCGGGTGAATAATGTGTCGTTCAGCCTGAAGCGCGGCGAGATTCTCGGTATTGCCGGGCTGGTCGGCGCCGGAAGAACGGAAACGGTGCAGTGTCTCTCGGGCGTCTGGCCCGGCCGCTGGCAGGGCGATATCTGGATCAACGGCCAGGCAGTGCAGATTGCGGATTGCCGGGCAGCGATTGCCCACGGTATCGCGATGGTGCCTGAAGACCGCAAGAGAGATGGCATCGTACCGCTGATGAGCGTAGGCAAAAACATCACGCTGGCCGCGCTCGATCGCTACACCCACCGCCTCTCCACGCTGGACGACGCGCAGGAGCAGCACGCCATCAACGATGCCATACGCCGCCTGCGCGTTAAAACTTCCTCCCCCGAGCTGGCGATTGGCCGGCTGAGCGGCGGGAATCAGCAAAAAGCGATTCTGGCGAAGTGTCTGCTGCTTAACCCGCAAATCCTCATCCTCGACGAACCCACGCGCGGCATTGATGTCGGGGCTCGCCAGGAGATTTATCTGCTGATCAACGCACTGGTGCAGCAGGGCATCGCGGTGATCGTCATCTCATCCGAACTGCCTGAAGTGCTGGGCCTGAGCGATCGCGTGTTAGTGATGCATGAAGGGCAAATCAAAGCCGATCTGATTAACGATAACCTGACTCAGGAGCAGGTCATGGAAGCTGCCCTGCGGAGCGAACATTATGCTTAAAACCGAAAGTACCCAAAGCCTGCCCGGTACGCCGGGCAAGCCATCGCCAGGCAAGTTTCCCCGCATCAACCTGCAAGTGCTGGTGATGCTGGGCGCGATTGTGCTGCTTGCCCTGTTCTTTACCTGGACCACCGATGGTGCGTGGCTCAGCCCGCGTAATGTCTCGAACCTACTGCGCCAGACGGCAATCACCGGGATTCTCGCGGTCGGTATGGTGTTTGTCATTATCTCGGCGGAGATCGATCTCTCCGTCGGCTCAATGATGGGCCTGCTGGGCGGCGCAGCGGCGATTTTTGATGTCTGGCTCGGCTGGCCGCTGCCGCTGACGATCGTGGTGACGCTGGTGCTGGGCCTGCTGCTGGGGACCTGGAATGGCTGGTGGGTGGCGTACCGCAAAGTGCCCTCCTTTATCGTTACGCTGGCGGGCATGCTGGCGTTCCGCGGCATTCTGGTGGGTATCACTGACGGCACGACGGTTGCCCCGACTACGCCAGCCATGTCGCAGATTGGCCAAAGCTATCTGCCTGGCGGGGTTGGATTTGGTTTCGGCATCGCCGGCCTGGCGCTGTTTATCGTCTGGCAATGGCGCCTGGTTCGCCGCCGTCAGCAGCTGGGCTTGTCGCAGGCTGCCGTCAGCAGTACGGTCGCACGGCAGGCTATCACCGCCGTGCTGGTGCTGGGGGCTATCTGGCTGCTGAACGATTATCGCGGCGTGCCTACGCCGGTTCTGCTGCTGGCGCTGCTGCTGCTTGGGGGCATGTTTATCGCGACCCGCACCGCCTTTGGACGGCGCATCTACGCCATCGGCGGTAACCTTGATGCAGCACGCCTTTCAGGGATCAACGTGGCGCGAACCAAGCTGGCGGTGTTCGCCATCAACGGCGTAATGGTGGCGATCGCCGGGCTGATCCTGAGTTCCCGTCTCGGCGCGGGTTCACCTTCGGCGGGTAACATTGCTGAGCTGGACGCCATTGCCGCCTGCGTCATTGGCGGCACCAGCCTGGCGGGCGGCGTTGGTTCAGTGGCAGGCGCGGTGCTGGGCGCGTTTATCATGGCTTCGCTGGATAACGGCATGAGCATGATGGATGTACCGACCTTCTGGCAGTACATCGTTAAAGGAACCATTTTGCTGCTGGCGGTGTGGATGGATACGGCGACGCGTCGTCGGGTATAACCGCGTGGCCGATCACAAAGTGGCGCAAACAATTTCTGACGCCTTTTCCGCCATGCTATGCAATGCGCAAAAGGTTTAACGGAGCGCGCCACTATGCATGAAAAACGTTACCGCATTACGCTGCTATTCAATGCCAACAAAGTCTACGATCGCCAGGTGGTAGAGGGCGTTGGCGAATATTTGCAGGCTTCGCAAACTGACTGGGATATCTTCATTGAAGAGGATTTCCGCTGCCGCATAGAGAATATCCGCGAATGGCTCGGTGACGGCGTGATCGCCGATTATGACGACGGTTCGATTGAGCGCTTGCTGAGTAAAGTACCGGTGCCGATTGTCGGCGTCGGCGGCTCTTATCACCATGAGCAGGACTATCCACCGGTGCACTATATCGCCACCGATAACGCGGCCCTGGTCGAGAGCGCTTTCCTGCATCTGAAAGAGAAAGGCATTAACCGTTTTGCGTTTTATGGCCTGCCCGCCGCCAGCGGGAAACGCTGGGCGCAGGAGCGCGAGCACGCTTTTCGCCAGCTGGTGATGCGGGAGCGCTATCAGGGCGTGGTGTATCAGGGCATGGAAACCGCACCGGAGAACTGGCAGCACGCGCAAAACCGGCTGGCCGACTGGCTGCAAACGCTGCCGCCACAAACCGGCATTATTGCCGTCACCGATGCCGCGCGCGCCATTTGCTGCAGGCGTGCGAGCACCTGAAAATCCCGGTACCGGAGAAGCTCAGCGTAATTGGTATCGATAATGAAGAGCTGACGCGCTATCTCTCCCGCGTGGCGCTCTCTTCCGTGGCGCAGGGTACGCGCCAGATGGGTTATCAGGCCGCCAAGCTGCTGCATCGCCTGCTGGATCAGCAAACCTTACCGCTGCAGCGCATTCTGGTGCCGCCCGTCAAAGTAATTGCCCGCCGCTCAACCGATTTCCGCTCGCTACGCGACCCGGCGGTGATTCAGGCGATGCATTACATCCGCTTTAACGCCTGTAAAGGCATCAAGGTTGAGCAGGTGCTGGATGCAATCGGGATGTCCCGCTCCAACCTGGAGAAGCGCTTCCGCGACGAAACCGGTGACACCATTCATGCCATGATCCACCGCGAAAAACTGGAGAAGGCGCGCGAACTGCTGGCCTGCTCTTCACTGAATATCAATGAGATTTCGCAGATGTGCGGCTATCCTTCACTGCAATACTTCTATTCGGTGTTTAAGAAAAGCTATTTGACCACGCCGAAGGAGTATCGCCAGCATCACGGCGAGAACGTGCAGTAACCTACACTTGAGATCAAGATTTTACGGTGATTTGCCGCTATACTGCGCGGCATCTTCAAAGGAAGATCGTCGTCTCCGGTGAGGCGGCCGGATTTCAAATCCGGTTGGGGCCGCCAGCGGTCCCGGGCAGGTTCGACTCCTGTGATCTTCCGCCACTTATCTCCCTGCACTCCCCTGACTTTATTCGTTAAACTCCCCCTGACTGACCCATCTCACACGGAGAGGAAACGCGATGACGCAGCACTGGTGGAAGGATTTTCACGACCGCGATGATCGCTGGCAGGGCCTGGCGCTTCACGCCGCCGCATCGCCTTCGGCGGCAACCACGCTGGAAATGCGCAGCGGCCATCACGGCCGGATGGCGTTATATCTGCAGGATGAGCCTCTCTTCTGGGCGACCACCCTGCTCGATCACTCAGGCGTCTGGCTGGTGTTTAACGCTGACCATAAACACCAGCACAACTTGTTACCGCCGATCACCTCTCAGGACATAGAGCATCTTTGCCGTAAAGCACCGCACGACAGGGAACGCGAATGGTGCCGCTACTTTGCTCGCCGGTTAACCGATACCGGGCATCCCTTGCTGCCCGGCCAGCGCTGCCTGCTCAGGCCGATGCTGCCGGCGAAACATACAGCGGCACACGCGAACTCACCAGTGCAAGCCATCACGGACTGGCGCTTCCAGTCTCCTGACAGTCGCGGCAATCTGGCTTTTAACTGGAGGCTATACGGTGAGGATTTTCCCGATCTGCGCCAGCCTGAATACGTGACTTTCGTTGACTGGTGGTTTGGCGGCGATCAATTGTTGCCGCGTTACGCCATCGAGCCTGATTCCGGGCGTTTAAAATGGTGGCGCAAGAAGTGTCGTGAAGGCACCCTGCCGCCTATTCTGGTGTGGCATGTTGCCGGGCTCGCGTCGTTTGTTATCCTTGATGGTCACTACCGATTACAGGCCGCGATTGAAGAGCAGATTGCTCCGCAATTTGTGGTGCTCAGCGAACTCAGTGAAAGAGTCATCGCCCCTACAGCAGCGCACGAGGCGAAGATCACGCAGGCGCTGGAAGCGCAGCTGAGGAAAAATCCGCATGGTAAAATTGATGGCATCAACCAGACGTTGATTGATCTCTATGATACGCGGTATCACTATGCATCCACGCACAGCCGCGCGGTATTAGGCAACGGCGATGCGTGGGCACGGCAGGTCAGTACTTACCTGCGACACCATCAGGCCGATGCGTTGCTCGATAAGATCCTCGCCCGGCTTGAGTAAACCGCAATCCGCCATCAACGTGGAATGTCTCTATGCTCATCCATCCCTCCGATAACATTCCCTTCTCTGGCGATGCCCGTAGAGATGCCTTGCGCCACCGCTTAATGGCCCCTGATGCCCCAAAAGTGATTGCCGTGGCGTTATCCAAAGAGCTGAACGGTGAGCGTCGTACGCATCGCCACGCCGCGGGCCAGCTCTACTGCCTGAAGCAAGGTTTGATGACGGTGAATACGCCGTCGGGCATATTTGCCAATCCGCCGCGCCTGGTGGGTTGGATTCCGCCGTGGTTTGAACACGCTATTGTCGGGCCGGGCCGCGTACTGGGCTGGACGGTATTAATAGACGAAGCGCTGGCAGCGCCGCTGCCAGATCGCCCGGTTCTGCTCTCATGTCCGGACGTACTGGAGCCGCTGGCTGAACGGCTGGCGACGCTCGATCCCGACTGCTGGAGCAGCGAACGTTATCATCGTCTCGGTCAGGTCTTTCTCGACGAGCTGTACGAATCGACCCAGCAGGCATTGACGTTGCCGCTGCCGGAAGAGCCACGTTTGCGCCAGATCGCCTGTTTACTGATGGATGATCCCTCTGATGCGCGTACCGGGCCAGAACTGGCGCGCTGGGCCGGTCTGAGCCCGCGTAGCCTGAGCCGCCACTGGTCGATCGCCACCGGTATGAGCCTGAGCAAATATCGGCAGATGTCGCGGCTGCTGAAGTCGCTGGAGGCGCTGGCGGCGGGCAAAAGCGTGCAGCAGGTGGCCTGGCAGGTCGGCTTTGATAGCGTAAGCAGCTACATCAGCGCCTTCCGGGCGGCATTCGGCTCTACGCCAGGCAAATATTTTACTGTGACAGCCGACGCGGCGGATGCAGTAGCAGCAGACTCGCCGGGCCATCAATAGGCGGCAGGCTGTGCTGATACTTGCGACGAAACGCGCCTGGCGGCAGATCGAAAACGCGCCGGAACGTGCGGCAGTAGGTCTGTTGTGAATCAAAGCCAAACTGCAGCGCAATCTGCATCAGCGAGGTATTGCTGTTCAGCAACGTAATCACCGAGGCAGTGAGTTTGCGCTCGCGGATATAGGTACCGAGCGCCACGCCGGTATAGCTGCGAAACAGCCGCTGCAGGTGCCATTGCGAATATCCGGCGCGTCGCGCCACCGTTTCCAGAATCAGCTTTTGTTCAATGTTCGCCTCAATCCACATCATCAGCTGATGCATAAAGGCTGCATGTATATCCATCGTTCCTCCTGATGCCGTGCGTGCCACTGATGCCGGATTATAAAAAGCGCAGCATTGGCTATGTTCCTGCTAAAAGCCAATAAATAGCGATAACTCGCCAATTTATGCGCTGCCATTCAGCATGTCGTATCGGTCGCTTGCGGTCATATCATGTAATATTGTAAGTTACATGAATACACCCATTGAGGAGCAATAACCATGAATTCGCTAATAACGCCGGATGTCTGGATCTGTCTGAGCATTGCGCTGGCTTCCGCCAGCATCTCCATGACCCTGACGCAAACCGAGCTGTTTGCCGGCCTGCGTGCCTGGACCGCCAGACTCCATCCGATGGTGGGCCACTTATTTCACTGCTTCTACTGCCTGAGCCATTGGGTGGTTTTTGCGGGCATGCTGATCTATCGTCCGTACCTGCTGCACAGCGGCATCACGGTGATCGACTGGGTGATGACCGCGTTCATCACCCTAACCATTACCACCTTTATCAATGGATTGCTGTTTAAGGTGTTTCAGGCGGCGGTCACCACGCACGCGATGAAGCACAACGCGCAGATTACTCTGCAGAAGCAGGATTGAGGCCGCTATTCGCTACAGCCCGGCAAGGTTTCCGGATTCAGACCGAGGTGGGCCATCTTTTGCAGGTAATCGTCGGCGATATCCGCCACGGTAATCTGGCTGAAGCGCTGAAGCAGCAGCGCTTCAGCCTCATTGAGTGCCTGATCGAGCCGCGCATCCACCGCGTGCTCTACCAGGCAGGGCGAAGGTTCTGCTGCGGGACCGATGCTGAACAGCGCTGGCGAGCCAATCGCCTGATAAACATCAAACAGGGTGATGTCGCGCAGACTGGTGCTCAGCTCCCAGCCGCCGCCGTGACCTTTCTCCGACACCAGATAGCCCTTATCACGCAGGCCCGACATCATGCGCCGCACGACCACCGGGTTAGTGCATAACATTTTCGCCAGCGCCTCTGAGGTCGCGCGCTTAACGTGGCGATCAAGGTGGATAAGCGCGTGCAGCGAGCGGGACATGCGGTTGTCACGTGGCATGAAGGTTTCCTCTGAAATTCACGCCACTGTAGCAAACCGCAGCTGCGGCAACAATTATCCGGGCAGATCGCCGGCAACGCGTTGCTTACTCATCAGCATCGACAGCGGCGCTGCCGTCATCAGGAAATTTATCACCCTATAAGCCACGGCGCCGCCCAAAATGGCCGCGAGGCAGAACAGAGAGAGTGAGCTGACCGATCGCCGCCACAGCGGCCAGCAGGTCGGTCAGCACACCTGCGCCCGTGCCGAACGGCAAAATGCACGCCGCCATGCCCGGCACAAACACCGTCAGCGGCAGTGTCGCAAGAGAGGGACAGGGATAATGAACGGCCGGTTACACGCGTTCCTTTAACCCTGCTTCACCAGGCTGCTTTGCCAGTCGCTGAATAATGTTAGCCAGTTCTTTGCCGGGATGTTTTGCTGGATACCGGTACCAAACCCGTGACCGCCCTGCTGGAACAGGTGCATCTCAACCTTCACCTTCTGTTTACGTAGCGCTTCAAACATGCGCAGCGTGTTTTGCGGCGAAGCCGTCCCGTCATTCAGCGCCTGTACCAGGAAAGTGGGCGGCGTTTTCGCGCTAACGCGGTCTTCCTGGGAGTTCTGCGCAATAACCTGCGCACTGACGGATTTACCGTACAGCGCCGCACGGGTGCCGGGATGCGTTACGCCGTCCTTTAGCGACACCACCGGATAGATAAGCGCACTGAAATCCGGCCGGGCCGAAACCGCATCCTGCGCATCAGCTGGCGCGTAGTTTGTTTCATCCGGATTGTTACTCAGATTGGCTGCCAGGAAAGCGCCAGCGGAAAAGCCCATCACGCCGATGCGATCGGGCTCAACCTTGTAACGGGCGGCGTCGGCACGGATCAGACGCATGGCGCGCTGCACATCGGCAAAGGCGTGAGTGCGGTTTTCATCTGTGCCGCCGTGCGGCAGGCGGTAAAGTAAAACAAATGACGCATAGCCATGCTGACTAAGCACCTTCGCCACATCCAGCCCTTCACGGTCTTTCATAATATAAGAAAAACCCCCGCCGGGAATGATTAGCACCGCCGAATGATTATTTTTACCGGCGGCCGGAACATAAATCATTTCTGGTGAATCAACATTTGTGACGGCCCGGTTATTTACCGCCGGGTTCTTACTAAAGTTAATAAATTTATTATTTCCTGACATTTCTTGTGGCCAGATCGGAATTTCCTGATTGGCAAAGGCAGCCGGTAGCCATAGCGCAACCAGCAGGGCAGCAAAACGCGGAAAACACATCACACGCACTCCAGTTCCTGAGTAAAAACAGCGACAAAAGCCAAATCTTACGCAAAAGATTTTTCTGGCCACGGTACACTTACCCACGAGATATCGAAAAAAGCAGTTAAATAACAATTATCCTTAACAGTAGCAAATAATAATAAGGAATCGCAGTCAATATAATACCGGGCCAGTAAAAATTAGACTTTTCTCATGTTTACGTTAACAAGGCCGTATGTTATAAGTGAATTTTAAACTATAAGAATCTGTGACCATGGGAATTTACTGGATCATAAGTCTTAGCCTGACTTTCGTCGCTATTGTCGAAATCATGTTAAGTAAAAATGAAAACACAGCACAAATCAGGACATGGCTTTATTTTGTTGCCGTAATAGTACTTATTACTTTCTGCGGTATTCGTGGCCTGGGAACCGGCCTCGATGACTTCCAGTATCGCGATTTTTATGCACAGTTTATCGATAAAATTATCATCGAAGGTTTCTGGCGCGCCGTTATCGAGTTTCGTTATGAACCGATGATTTATGCGATCGCCGGTGCCACGCGCATATTCACTGCGAATCCGGATATCTTCCTGTTCGTCTTTGCAGTCATTGCCGTTGGCGTTAACGCGCACTATTTCCGTAAGCTCACGCCGCTGCCACTGGTGGCACTGGCGGTCTACTCGGCGCACCTGTTTATCAACAAAGACATGAACCAGATCCGCTTTGGCTTGTGCTCTGCGTTCCTGATGGGCTTTGTGTATCACATGTCGCGCCGCAGCAAATCGGGCATGTTCACCACGTTTATCCTGTCCTTTATCAGCCACGCCACCGCCATCGTTTCAATTCTGATTCCGCTGGCGATGATCGTCCGAAAAAATAAGTACATCCCGATTGCTATCGTGGTGGCCAGCCTGCCGCTGGCGTTTATGGGCAGTTCAGCTCTCATCACTGCGCTCTCCAGCCATCTTGGTTCACTGGGCGACAGGGCAATGGGCTATGCCGATGTTGACTCACGCCAGGAGCAGGGCATCCTGACGCTCTCTAACCTGAAGAATATCGGCTTCGTCTTTATCTTCAGCTATATGCTGCTGAGCGACAAAATTAAGAACTTCGATGCGGAAAAGTTTAATACTTATTACATTCTGGTGATCACTTTTGCCATTGGTAGTGGGCTGAGGATGGCGCTGCAGGATTACGCTTCAGGTGGTCGTCTGGCGAACTACCTGCTGCAGGTTGAGCCGGTGCTTATTTCGCTGTGTATCTGGGAAACCAAAAAGCTGATGAAGGTGGCGGCCACCGCTGTCACCATTCTGATGGTGCTGTACTATCTCTACTACAACACCATATCCAGCAAGCAGTCGATTGTCGGCTATGAAGTTTCACGTACTTTCCAGCTGTTCAAATAGGTCCGGTTAAAACGCCAGCTACAGAGCTGGCGTTTTTTCGATTTATAAGCCTGACAACACATTTTCCAGGGAAATTCCGAATCATCCTCTGGTCCTGACGATCGCTTGATTTTTGCTGCTTTTAAACCTCTAATAGACACCGTTCGCTGCGCGGACATCAGGCAGTAAGATTGTTCTTAATAATCCACACGAAGTCTTTCATGACTTTCTATGGCGCGACGTCACTTAATGAAAGAATGCTGACATGAATGAAAAAAATAACTTTGACATTGTAAGGTTCTCGCTTGCCTTTATCGTAATGCTGGTGCATTCCGCTGAGGTCACGAGAAACGCAGATATCCGCTTCCTTGCGCATTTTTTAAATAGTGATTTTGCCGTAAAAGGATTTTTCGCAATAAGTGGATTCCTTATTGCAAAAAGTTACTTAAGAAGTAAATCGCTTACATCCTATTTTATTAAGCGTGCACAACGTATTTTACCGGCTTATATATTTGTCATCCTGATGTGTTTCACCATTGGCCTCTGTCTCACCACGCTGCCGCTGATGGATTTCCTGAAAAATAAAGAGACGCTGAAATATCTGGTTGCCAATTTTACCTTCCTGAACTTCATTCAGCCTTCACTGCCTGGCGTATTTACGCACAATCCTAACCAGCCGCTGGATGGTTCGCTGTGGACTATCAAGGCGGAGCTGACGCTCTATGTGCTGCTGCCCTTTATTGTGCCGCTGTTGAAGAGAAGTCCGATGAAAGTGTGGGGGGCAATTTTTGTTATCTCCTGCGCGTGGTTCTTCTACTTCACCTCTATTTACAGTGGGCCAAAGGCCGATACGCTGGCGAAGCAGTTTGTTGCGCTCTCCTCCTACTTCTTCTTCGGCAGCCTGCTGGCGGTACATAAGCCTGCCTTCGACCGTCTGAAGGAGATCACCATCGTTTCCCTGGTGGTGTTCCTGCTGTTTAAGAGCACGGATTATGCGTTTATCGTTGAGCCGGTGGCGTTTTCATCCGTGGTGATTCTGTTCTGCACCAGCCTGTGCAAAGAGATCAAAATCAGCCAGTACGGCGACCTCTCTTACGGCATGTATTTGTATCACTGGCCGATTATTCAGGTCCTGCAGCATTTCGGCGTGTTTGATACCAATGCCTGGCTCGGCGTGCTGATGGTGATTGTGCTGACGCTGGTGCTGGCGTATCTCTCCTGGCATCTGCTGGAGAGCCGCTTCCTCAAGCGCGCCCACCATGCCCAGCCACCGATTGTGCCCAGCGTAGCGCGCGATTGAATAATCAGGTCGCTGCGGGGCGACTTTTCAGAAACAGAAGTGTCAGATGGTTGCGCCCATCGACAGGCGATAGTGCAGGTTAACCTGCTCGATGGTCGGCTGCTGACGGATTTTTTTCAGGATGATCTCCGTAGCAACTTTGCCCATCTCAAAACGCGGTGTGATTACGCTGGCCAGCCGTGGCGTGGTCGCCTGACCAATATCCAGGCCATGAAAACCGGCAATCGCCAGCGCGTGTGGCACCGCAATCCCTGCCGCCTGGCACTCCTGCAGTACGCCCACCGCTAAATCATCATTGGTGCACAGAATCGCATCCATTTGCGGGTAGAGCTGGCGCGCCAGCGTCATCATGCCGGTGCCAATCGATACCGATGAAACCTTATTCGGCACGATACGCCCTGCGGACAATCCGGCCGCTTCTACCGCCGCGCAGTAGCCGGCATAACGCTGCTCGTCGCGATGATCGGACATCGCGCCAAAATAGATAACACGCTGCTTGCCGCTCGCCAGCAGCATCGCTGTCATGTCATAACCCGCGCGATAGTTATCAAAACCGACATTGATGCGCCCGCGCGCGTCGGTCATTCCCATCACTTCCGCCACCGGAATATTCGCGGCATTCAGGTACTTCTCCGCACGTACGGTGTGCACCGATTCGGTCAGGATCAACCCTTTGATATCACATGCCAGTACGGTGGCGATCTGCTCCTCTTCGCGCTGCGCGTTGTAGTCGTAATTCACCACCAGCGTTTGGTAGCCGTGCGCGCCCGTCACCGACTCGATACCGGCCAGCAGATCGGCAAAAATTTGATTATTAAAGGAGGGGATTAACACGCCGATGCGCGGCGGGCTCTGTCTGGCGGCGGTTGTGCCGTGATGCTCTGCAACATAACCGATTTCTGCGATCACGCTGGCAATCTTCTGCGCCGTTTCGCTTTTGACCTTTTCCGGCGTGCGTAAATAGCGGCTCACCGTCATTTTGGTGACGCCCGCCAGCGTGGCGATATCATCCAAAGTAATGCGCTGCGTTTTCATTGCGTTGTCCGCAAAGAGGGCCCGTGAATCAACGTATTATGCCCAATTGCCGCGCGCCAGTCAGCCGTACCGCAGCAGATCCCTTTAATGCGTCGGTCGTTCATACTGCTCAACCACCGCCAGCGCTAAGCCGTTCGCCGGATCGATGCGCTGTGGCAGGAAGTGCAGCGCGGTGTGAGCAAAGGTAAAAGCCAGCGTTGTTGCCTGTGCGCTCTGCTGTACCGCCTGAACAAACGCCGGCTGCGCGTTCCACGGCCCATCGATAATGATGCTGGCCGGATTGATCAGCTGCATCACCTGGCTCAGGGCGTGGCCGAGGTGAGTGCCCGCTTCCGTCATCACCGCACGCACGATCTCTGGTTCGTTGTCACAATTTTGCCAGCGCAGGCCGGATTTGCGCCGCCCCAGCTGCTGCTGGATCGCCGGCAGGCTGACCAGCGTTTCCAGACAGCCATTACGTCCGCATTTACACGGTGCGCCGTTGTTCTGTACGGCCAGATGCCCGATCTCGCCGGCGGTCCAGCTGTGACCGGTGAACACTTCACCCTGCTCCACCAGCGCGCCGCCAAGGCCTTCGGCAATACGCAGATAGAAATGGCTTTGTGCTTTGTTCAACTCCAGATGCTGTACGGCCAGTAGCGCCGCTGCTTTGACGTTATTCATGATACGCAGCGGCAACTCCACGCTGTTCAGCAGCGGCGTCAGCACATCCACATCCCGCCAGCCAAGGTGCGCCGAAAAGTGCACCCGGCCACGTAGCGGATCGATAATGCCGGGAAAACCAATCGCCACGCCAAGCAGCTCCGGGTGGGCCGCACGCAGCGTCTGGCACACTTCAGCCAGCTCGTGCAGTAAGGTGTCAGGATCGGTGGTTTCCGTGCGCCAGGTTTGTTCGGCAATCACCTGCGAGAAGTAGTCACAGACGCGCCAGTGGATGGCCTGACGCTCAACCATAATCCCGGCGCTTTTCAGTTTTTCCGGACGCAGTGAAATTTCGATTTTGGGCCGGCCAGCCGCAGCGACGCTCACCGGGCCAAGCTCGCGGATCAGCCCCTGCGCCAGCAGGTCGTCAACAATTAGGGAAACGGTGTTTTTACTGAGATCGAGCGCCAGCGCCAGATCCTGCCGCGAGGTGATACGGATGCCACGCAGTTGCGTCATTACCCGCTTAAGGTTGTTCAGTCGAAGTACCGCTGGGCCTTTACCGGCTGCTTTCATCGCACCCTCACCTGACAAAGAGTTAAGAGTGTAAGTTTAGCAGCCTGGCGCCCGGGCCAATCGTCGGCTGAATCGAGGTTTTTAGCGATTGAGCAGAATATTAATACTCATCGCCGCGTACGCGGCTGCGGTAGCTATCCCAGTCAAAACGCACCCACAGGCTATTACCCAACCGCATGCGGTCCATTACACGCTCACCCAGTAGCGCATTCATTCCCGCCGGATCGAGGTTCGAAAGCATACCGGTCGGGCGTTTTGATGACGAACGGCGGTCAACAATCTGGTTGATGATCACTTTTTCATAGCGCGATTCGCTCTGCATCCCGATCTCATCGATCACCAGCAGATCAACATGACTGAGATCCTGCAGCAGCCGCTCTTCGGTCAGATCGCTGCCGCCGCTAAAGGTGCCTTTCATGCTCGACATCAAATCGGCCACCGTGACAATCAGCACGCTCTTACCGCGTATAATCAGGTCGTTGCCGATCGCCGCCGCCAGATGATTTTTTCCGGTGCCGGGACGGCCCGAGAACACAAAGCTGGCGATGCTGTTATCAAACCCGGCCGCGTATTCGCGCGCCAGCGCCAGCGCTTTACGCTGGCCGTCATTTTCAACGCGGTAGTTATCGAATGAGCAGTTCATGTGCAGCTCACGAATACCGGAGCGCCCCATAATGCGCTGCATCTTCATGGCGCGGTTTTCACGCACAATCGCTTCCGAGCGCAGGCGGCCCTGCTCCTGATTCCATGCCAGCAGCTCTTCACCGTTTTTGAATTTCGGCTTCACATCGGCGGGCATAAACTTTTTCAGGCGATTGAAAAGATCATTCGGCGTTTTCATCACTCACCTCGAAATCCATCGGGAATATCGTAATCAGTATTACTGACCTGGGTGATATCGCGCTTCGGCTGACCGCCGTTAGCGGCGCGATTCATCTGTACGCTACGCGCCAGTTTCTGCTGCCACTGCACATGGTGGAACAGGCGGCCTTCGGCCTGCCAGTAGGCAACAAAGGTGGCGAGCTCCGCTGCGGTGACCGGCTCGCTCAGCGCCACACCCCAGATGGCAGCCTGGCGCTGAAAATCGTTATCCGGCTGCCAACCCTGATACATGGCAAATTTGCCTGCTGGCGTGGCGATCGGTGGCGCATCGTTGTGGAACAGGCTGTCATCCAGCGAGACGTCATTGGGCTGCTGCGCTGCCGCTTCCAGCGCCAGTAACTGCGCCAGACGCTGCGGCGTCAGCGCATAAAAAGCGGGCGCATTGTTGTGCAGCACCGCCAGCGTGCCGTTATCGGCCTGCTGCAAAGTCGCGAGCGGATCGTGGCAAAAGCTATCCAGCCCGATCAGCGTTGAAGATAAGATTTTAACTGACATGAGAAACCTGACGTTGAGCAACCTGGCGCGCCGATCAGCCCGGCGCTAAGCGGTCAGTGTACCTGTTTTAGCACCGGGGATCGCCATAAATGGATGAGGAATTAACGTGGCGCGGAGTAGCTCAGATCCGGCGTTGCCCCGGTAACGCTGCGTGCTGCGCGGACGGCGCTCCGCTGCGGGCGGGTTTGCCACACATAGCGCACGGAAGCGAGCAGGCACAGGCTGTAACCAAACAGTTCGCTACCCTCTTCAGCCATATTTTTCACTACCCGGTTATAGCCATCCAGCATCAGGTGCTGCCACAGCTGATGCATGCCAAACAGGCGGGAAAAGACCAGAACGGCCAGCAATCCGGCGGCCATCATCTGCCAGCTGCGGTGCTGCAGCAGCGCGGCCAGACCGGGCAGAATCTGACGCGGCTGACGCAGCGCCAGAGCAAAGCATGCTGCCGTGGTGGCCAGCGCAAACCAGACCCATGCACCGTGCTGCACCAGATCAAACAGAAAATCCATCTCCCGAATCAGCATGCAGCTATAAAAGCCGCCGATCAGAATCAGCGCGCTGCGTTGTTGCGGGCGCTGTGCCGCCGTGAAGAAAAACAGCGCAGCAATCAGCGCCAGCATCCCTTCCTGCGTAGCTTCCGTGAATGAGGTTTCGTGCAGCGCATCGTTCATCCAGTTGACGTCGATGTAAACCATCGCCATGCAAAAAACGAGTACGATTCCACTGATGAAGAAGGCCGCTAATTCACGGCTAATAAGAGTAATATTTTCGCGCATAATGTTACCAAAAGAAGAAATATAATTAGCGCGCTTATTATATTTTGCTTTGCTGCGGTAACTTCGCTTTTCATGCCGATTCAGAAGCTGGCGCTCACGCCCAGACTGTAAATCAGCTGTTCACCGCTGCTTTCTGCGCCGCTTTGGGCAAAGGAAGCGAATGCCGCCATATTCTGGCCGATGGGCAGATTCGCCCCAACGCTGACATCCACCCAGTTACTTTCGCGGTTTCCATCATCTGGCCGGTCACGCATCGGCGCCGGGCTGATGTCATTGAGCTGGTGGCTATAGCTCACCTGCGCCCAGGGGGATATCCAGCCCAGCGCGGAGTCCATGCGCCAGCCCACCGAGGCAATGTGTGCGGCGTTGTTGCTATCGACCCATTCACACTTCGGGCAGCTTAGCCGTGAATCATCCACTGCAAATTGCGCAACCGGCCCGGTACTGAGTGCCGCACTCATTGGCATGGACCAGCCGGCGGAGTAGCGACTCACTAACGGCCCGTTGCCGACGCTGGCGGTTTCGTTGTGCACAATCATTCTGCCGTCGCCCGGCGGATTGAGCGCAGCATCTAACAGGCTGACCTCAGGGTTTTCCGTCACCATCAGGTGATTACTGGAAATTTTTTCAGCCAGTATCGCGTTGTAATCGGGCCCGTTGCTTTGACGCAGTTGATCCTGTGCGAAGCCGGGCGCGGCCACAAAAAGCAGCCACAAACCGCCAAAAGCCAGCGCAAGATTGTGCTGGCCTGTCCGCTGACTTTTCTGCAACATGAGTGACTCCTGACGAGCCGGAAAGGGAACGGGTGTGTAAGTTTTTGGTCTTTCCATTATCGGCACCCATTGATTAACTATTAATCGATTCCGCCATACGTCAAGGAAATAACAGCTTTTTTCATGCGACGGGAGGGATGCAATGCAACGATGTGGCTGGGTAACCGCCGATCCGCTTTATCTGGCGTACCACGATATGGAGTGGGGCGTGCCGCAAACCGATAAGCGCGCCTTATTTGAGATGCTGTGTCTGGAGGGTCAGCAGGCGGGCCTTTCATGGATCACCGTACTGAAGAAACGTGAAAACTACCGTCGGGCGTTTCATGAATTCGATATCAGCGCAGTAGCACTGATGGATGAAGCGGACCTGATGCGGTTACTGCAGGATAGCGGCCTGATTCGTCATCGCGGCAAGCTGACGGCGATTATCGAAAACGCCAAAGCGACGCTGGCGCTGGAAGCAACCGGTGAAGACTTTTCGCGCTTTATCTGGTCATTTGTCGATAATCAGCCGATTTTGCACCATTATGCCGACTATAAACTGGCGCCAACGACCTCTGAGCCAGCAATAGCCCTGTCGAAAGCGCTCAAAAAACGTGGTTTTAAATTCGTCGGCCCGACAATCTGCCACTCCTTTTTACAGGCCTGCGGCCTGATTAACGATCATCAAACCAGCTGTTTCTGCCATCCTGATAATCTTTAACGCAAAACTTTACACTTTAAGAGTGCGCCTCACGCTTTTTTCCATTATTGAACGGCATAATATTGCCGTTTTGGGGTGTTTTCCCCATTGGAATGTGTGAGGGATTTTGCATGAAAAAGCGTGTATTGACGCTGGCCTTGTTATTAAGCGGCAGCGTAGCGCTGTCGGGTTGTACCACCAATCCTTATACCGGCGAATCGCAGGCGGGTAAATCAGGTATCGGCGCCGGCCTGGGCGCCATGCTTGGCGCGGGCGTTGGCGTGCTCTCATCGTCGAAAAAAGATCGCGGCAAAGGTGCGCTGATTGGCGCTGCATCAGGTGCGGCACTCGGCGGCGGCGTTGGTTATTATATGGACGTGCAGGAGGCAAAACTGCGCGATAAAATGCGCGGTACCGGCGTCAGCGTGACGCGCCAGGGCGATAATATTGTTCTGAATATGCCGAATAACGTGACATTTGACTCCAGCAGCGCGAACCTGAAACCGGCTGGGCAAATACCCTGACAGGCGTCGCGATGGTGCTGAAAGAGTATCCAAAAACTGCAGTGAATGTGGTTGGCTTTACCGACAGCACCGGCACGCGGGCGCTGAATATGCGCCTGTCACAGCAGCGCGCCGAAAGCGTTGCCAGCGCGCTGGTACTGCAGGGCGTGGCGCAGAATCGTTTGCGCACACAGGGCTCAGGACCGGATAATCCTGTCGCCAGCAACAGTACCGAAGCAGGCAAAGCGCAGAACCGCCGCGTCGAAATTACTCTCAGCCCGCTGGGATAATCCTGTCGCCGGTCTGCTGTGACAGGCCGGCTTTTTTCCGCGCTTTTCCGCTATTACTGACGCTTTTCGCATCAGAAATCGCTCAAAAATCGCCGGGTAATAGAGCCGAAGATAACTTTATGCTAGCGTGATCAAAATTTGATCAGTGGAACACCATCATGTCACTCAAAGCGATTGCCGCCGCGCTCGGCCTCTCTGTCACTACGGTGAGCCGTGCGCTTAATGGCTTTGATGATGTGGCTGAAGCCACGCGCAAACGTATTGAAGCCGAAGCGGACCGGCGCGGCTATCGCCCCAATGCGGCAGCACGCCGCTTAAAGACCGGCCGCGCCAATGCGGTGGGCCTGGTGTTCCCCGTGAGCAATGCCTCGTTGAATGACAGCTTCTACAGCGAAATGCTGTTGACGCTCGATCAGTGCCTGGCCCGGCATGAGATCGATCTGCTGCTGCTACCGGATAAAAACCCGGACCAGCAGCGCAATCTGCTGCGTATGCTGCGCAGCGGTGCGCTTGATGCGCTGATTGTTACCCACACCACACCGCACGACCCGCGCCTGTTGCGCCTGCAGCAGAAGGGTTTCCGCTTTCTCACGCTTGGCCGCAGCCGCTTACCACAGCCCTACGCCTGGTTCGATTACGATAATCACGCCGGTACGCTGCTGGCCGCGCAGCACGCCCTGCAACAGGGTTATCAAAATCTGGCCTACCTTGGCGGTAATGAACTGAGCACCTACATTCTGGACCGTCGTCAGGGGTTTATGGATGCGCTGATGGCGCGCCCGCTGTCACAGCATATGGCTGCCCTGCCGCCGACACGCCGCTCAGGCTATCAGCAAACCCGCGCCTGGCTGGCGCAGGGCAGCATCCCGGATGCCATCATCACTGACAGCAGCCCGCTTGGCGAGGGTGCTGCGATCGCGCTGCAGCAGGCCGGGCGGCTGAGCGGCGCGCAGGCCATTGCGCTGTATGTCTACGATGGTCTGCCGCATGACTCCATTATCGATGAGCCGGTTAACGCCATTCTGCAATCATCCCAACAGCGTATCGGTGAGCGCGTGGCGGAGATGGTACTGCAACTGCTGGATAATCAGCCGCCCGAACAACTCCAGACGCTGTGGCAGCCCATGCTGCGCCTCACTTCTGACGCACAATGATTGCGTGCACCCCGAGCTGTGATAGTCTTCGCCTGATGCAATTATTCAGGTGTACCCAATGAAAACCAGGCCGCCACGAGCCACAATCAGTGACGTTGCCCGCACGGCAAAAACCGGTAAAACCAGCGTTTCCCGCTATCTTAATGGTGAAGTGCATCTGCTTTCGCCCGATCTCAAGGCCCGTATCGAACAGGCGATTGCTGAGCTGAATTATCGTCCAAGCCAGATGGCGCGTGGCCTGAAACGCGGGCGCACACGCCTGATCGGCCTGATTATTGCTGACATCACCAACCCCTACTCTGTCGATGTGTTGAGCGGTATCGAAGCCGCCTGCCGCGCGCGCGGCTTCACGCTGCTGATGTGTAACACCAACAATGAGGTCGATCTGGAGCAGCACTATCTGCAACTGCTGAGCAGCTACCAGGTTGAAGGCATTGTGGTGAACGCCGTCGGAATGCACGAAGCGGTGCTAAACCGGCTGCAGCAGTCGATGCTGCCGATGGTGCTGATTGACCGCAAGATCCCCGATTTTGACTGTGATGTTGTTGGCCTCAACAACCCGGAAGCGGCGCAGCTCGCTACGCAACACCTGCTGGATAACGGCTACGAAGCGTTACTGTTCCTGAGCGAGCCGCTCGGCAGCGTTAACACGCGCCGGGAACGTCTGGCCGCGTTCTTCGCTACGATAAAAAATGCGCCCCGGGTGGTGGCCGAGAACGCTGAAGTCCCGCTGCATCAGCCGTTACCGCTGGAGACCGCGCTGCGTGCTTTTCATCAGCGCCATGCTGATAAACGTTGCGCAGTGATGGCCGCTAACGGCGCGCTGACGTTACAGGTTGCGCGTGCACTTCAACGGCTGGATCTGCGCTGGGGCGAGAATATCGGCCTGCTCGGCTTTGACGAGCTGGAGTGGGCCGCGCTGGCCGGTGTGGGGATTACCACGCTGCAACAGCCAACGTGGCAAATTGGTTACGCCGCGCTGGAGCAGGTTATCGCCCGCATTGAAGGCAGCGAACAGCCAATTCGCGAACAGGTTTTCTCCGGTGAACTGATCGTGCGCGGCTCCAGCCAGCCGCTGCGCTAACTCCCCCCTTTCTGGTTCACTTCGTGAGCAGGATCATAAATCCGGACTCTGCTGCTTTCCTTTGGAACCGGTTCCATTAAGCTTTTTATATCAAATTGTCGTGGGGTCGCGGATACGGTGCGGGATTCCTGGTCGCGGTGAAAGGCGATACGGCACAAATCCTGTAGGGTGCGCATTCATGCGCACCGGAAAGCGGCTCAGAATATTTGCGGGAGCGCCCGACACGCTCCCGCCGCGGAGAAATCATGAAAAAACCGGAAATCATTGTGGTCACGGCCGCATACGGCACGCAGCAGGTGGCAGAACTGGGCGGCCAGGCGGCGCTGCTGCCGATCATCAAAGATGCTGGCGCGGATGGCGTGGAGATCCGCCGTGAGCTGTTCAGCGATACGGAACTCACCCAGTTGCACGCGCTCGGCCACTCGATTCGTCAGCATCAGCTGAGCGCCAGCTACTCAGTACCGGAAGCGCTGTGGCTGGAAGACGGTACGCTCAACCCGCGCCTGGCGCAGTACCTGCAGGAAGCGGAGCAGCTGGGCGCGCAGCGTCTGAAGCTGGCGCTCGGATATTTTGTTGATCTCTCTGACCGTCAGTTGGTTGAGGTGCTGGCTACCTCCGGCGTGACGCTGGTAGTGGAGAACGATCAGACGCCCGCCAGTAAACTCGCCCCGATGCTGCAATTTTTCCATCGCGCCTGCGATGCCGCCCTGCCGCTGGATATGACATTCGATATGGGCAACTGGCTCTGGACTGGCGAGGACGCTTTACAGGCGGCGGCGCAGCTCAGCCGATATGTGAGCTACATTCATGTTAAGGCCGCGGTTCCTCACGGTGACAGTTTCCGCGCTATCGCGCTGGACGATGCGGATGATCAGTGGCGCACGCTGCTGAATGCGCTGCCTGCCGATGCACCTCGTGGCATCGAATTCCCACTGCAGGGCGATGATTTGCGGGCGGTTACGCGCCATTACGTTGACCTGCTGCGTGCGGTGTAAGGAGTTGAACATGCAACAATCTGCTCAGCTGGATGTGGTAACCATTGGCGAAGCGATGGCGATGTTTATCGCTCAGCAAACCGGCGATCTCGCTGCCGCTGAAAGCTTTGTAAAACGCATTGCCGGCGCTGAACTTAACGTGGCCATTGGACTGGCGCGCCTCGGTCTGCAGGTGGGCTGGGTCAGCCGCGTCGGCGATGACAGTTTTGGGCGCTTCACGCTACAGCAGCTGGCAAAAGAGGGCGTTGATCACCGCTGCGTAACCACTGACAGCCACTACCGTACCGGCTTTCAGCTTAAAGCCCGCGTCGAGGATGGCTCCGATCCGGAAGTAGAGTATTTCCGTAAAGGCTCTGCCGCCAGCCATCTCTCGCCTGACGATTTTAATGCTGACTACTTTGGCAGCGCGCGCCATCTGCACCTGAGCGGTGTGTCTGCCGCTCTTTCGGAGAGCTCTCTGGCGCTCTCTCAATACGCGGCCAAAGAGATGCGCGCCCGCGGCAAAACCATCTCTTTCGATCCTAACCTGCGCCCGGTGCTGTGGCGCAGCGAAGATGAGATGCGTAAGCAGCTGAATCTGCTGGCAGAATATGCCGACTGGGTGCTGCCGGGTGAAAAAGAGGGGTGGATTCTCACCGGTTATCGCCAGCCAGAAGCCATCGCCGATTTCTATCTGGATAAAGGCGTGCGCGCCGTAGTGATTAAAACCGGCTGCGATGGCGCATGGTACAAAACCGCTGACGGTGAAAAGGGACTGATTGAGCCGATTCGTGTGGATAATGTCGTCGATACGGTCGGCGCAGGCGATGGTTTTGCCGTGGGCCTTATCAGCGGATTGCTGGAGGGCAAATCGCTGCCGCAGGCGATTTTACGCGGTAACAGGATTGGCTCGCTGGCGATTCAGGTCGCCGGTGACAGTGAAGGGCTGCCGACGCGCGCCGCGCTCGGCGATTATTAATACAACCGCCAGGGTACGCTGATGCGCATCCGGTAAACATGGTCTCTGTAACCCTATTATTTCGAGGCACATCAACAGAATGTGCCCGCCTCAACCAGAGGAGTCACCCATGAAATCGCAGACAATCGCGCCAAAACGCTGGTGGTATATCATGCCCATCGTGTTTATCACCTACAGTCTGGCGTATCTGGACCGGGCGAACTTTAGCTTCGCCTCTGCCGCAGGGATAAACGACGATCTCGGCATTACTAAAGGCATGTCATCGCTGCTGGGCGCCCTGTTCTTCCTTGGCTACTTCTTCTTCCAGATCCCCGGCGCGGTCTACGCCGAGCGCCGCAGCGTCAAGAAGCTGATCTTCTGGTGCCTGATCCTGTGGGGCGGCTGCGCCTCGCTGACCGGTATTGTCAGCAACATTCCAATGCTGGCGGCAATCCGTTTTGTACTGGGCGTGGTGGAAGCAGCAGTGATGCCGGCGATGCTGATCTACATCAGTAACTGGTTTACCAAATCTGAGCGCTCCCGCGCTAACACCTTCCTGATCCTTGGTAACCCGGTCACCGTGCTGTGGATGTCGGTGGTTTCTGGCTATCTGATCAACTCGTTCGGCTGGCGTGAGATGTTCATCATCGAAGGCTTCCCGGCGGTGATCTGGGCGATCGCCTGGTGGTTCCTGGTTCAGGATAAGCCGGCACAGGCCAAATGGATGAGCGATGAGGAGAAAGCGGCGCTGCAGGCGCAGCTGCAGAAAGAGCAGGAGAACATCAAAGCGGTGCGTAACTACAGCGAGGCGTTTCGCAATCGCAACGTGATTATCCTCTGCCTGCAATATTTCGCCTGGAGCATCGGCGTGTATGGCTTCGTACTGTGGCTGCCGTCGATTCTGCGTAATGGCACACAGATGGGCATGGTCGAGGCCGGCTGGCTGTCAGCGGTGCCCTATCTGGTGGCGACCATTGCGATGATTGTGGTGTCGTGGGCGTCGGACAAGACGCAAAACCGCAAACTGTTCGTCTGGCCGCTGCTGTTGATTGGTGCGCTGGCGTTCCTCGGTTCGTATCTGGTCGGCTCCAGCAACTTCTGGCTCTCTTATGCGTTGCTGGTGATCGCCGGCGGTGCGATGTATGCCCCTTATGGTCCCTTCTTCGCCATCATCCCGGAGATGCTGCCGCGCAACGTCTCGGGCGGTGCAATGGCGCTGATCAACAGTATGGGTGCGCTGGGTTCCTTCATCGGCTCGTGGATTGTAGGCTATCTTAATGGCGCGACCGGCAGCCCTGCCGCCTCTTACATCTTTATGGGTGCTGCGCTGCTGGCTTCGGTATGGCTGACGCTGATCGTCAAGCCGGCGGAGAACAAATCGCCGCCTTTTCCCGGCGCGAAGCCCGCTTAACAGCGCATCAACTCACTCCGGAGGCCTGGCGGCCTCCGCACTATTCTACAGGGAGCAACCGATGAAACCTGCTGTAATTCTGTACAAGAGTCTGCCCGATGATCTGCGTGCGAAACTGGATGACCACTTCAGCGTGACCGAAGTGAAGGATGTCTCGCCGGAAACGGTTAAACAGCATGCGGAGCAGTTTGCCTCTGCGCAGGGCCTGCTGGGCTCCGGCGGCAAAGTCGATGATGAACTGCTGGCCGCCATGCCGGCGCTACGCGCCTGCTCTACCGTCTCCGTGGGTTACGACAACTTTGACGTGGATGCACTCAATCAGCGTCACGTGCTGCTGATGCATACCCCAACCGTGCTGACGGAAACCGTGGCCGATACCATGATGGCGCTGGTGCTGAGCACCGCGCGTCGCGTTCCCGAGCTGGATAAATGGGTGAAAGCAGGTCAGTGGCAGAAGAGCGTTGGGCCTGCTGAATTTGGCATCGATGTGCATCATAAGACGCTGGGTATTCTCGGCATGGGCCGTATTGGCCTGGCGCTGGCGCAGCGTGCACACTTCGGTTTTGGCATGAACATCCTGTATAACGCGCGCCGTCAGCATGAAGAGGCGGAGAGCCGCTTTGGCGCACGCGCCTGCGATTTAGAGACCCTGCTGAAAGAGAGTGATTTTGTCTGCATCAGCCTGCCGCTGACCGAACAGACGCACCATATGATCGGCGCAGCGCAGCTTAAACTGATGAAGCCGAGCGCGATTCTGATCAACGCCGGACGCGGTCCGGTGGTGGATGAGCAGGCGCTGACGGCCGCGCTAAAGGACGGTACCCTGCACGCTGCCGGTCTGGATGTGTTTGAGGTTGAACCGGTGCCCGCCGATGCGGAGATCCTGACGTTGCCGAACGTGGTGGCGCTGCCGCATATCGGTTCGGCTACCCATGAAACCCGTTACGGCATGGCGCGTGACGCCGTGGATAACCTGATCGCGGCGCTGAACGGCAAGGTCGATAAAAACTGCGTTAATCCACAAATCCAGGCGTAACCGCCGCTCTTTAGCCATTGCGCCTGCCCGCAGCGGGCGCTATGGTGGTCTCCCATTCGCGATAACAAAATTTTTACCTCTTATGTCTTTTTCTCAGTTCGGCGATAAATTTACCCAACACACCGGCATCTCACGTCTGATGGAGGACATGGGAGAAGGTCTGCGTACGCCTGGCACCATTATGCTGGGCGGCGGCAATCCGGCGCAGATTCCGGCCATTGATGATTACTTCAGCCAGCTGCTGCTGCAGATGCATCAGGATGGCAAACTCAATGAGGCCCTGTGCAACTACGACGGTCCGCGCGGCAAAGCGCTGCTGCTGGATTCACTGGCGGCGCTGCTGCGTGACGAGCTGGACTGGCCGGTTACGCCGCAGAACATCGCCCTGACCAACGGCAGCCAGAGCGCGTTTTTCTATCTGTTTAACCTGTTCGCCGGTCGCGCGCCGATGGCAGTAAAAAGCGCGTGCTGTTCCCGCTGGCGCCGGAGTATCTTGGCTATGCCGATGCCGGACTGGAGGAGGATCTGTTTGTCTCTGCCCGGCCAACCATTGAGCTGCTGCCGGAAGGCCAGTTCAAATATCACGTCGATTTTGATCATCTGCCGCTGAATGACGACGTGGGTTTAATCTGCGTGTCGCGCCCCACCAACCCAACCGGCAATGTCATCACCGATGACGAGCTGCTGCAGCTGGATGCGCTGGCGCAGCAGCATAAGGTGCCGCTGCTGATCGATAACGCCTACGGCGTCCCCTTCCCCGGCATTATCTTCAGTGAAGCGCGCCCGCTGTGGAATCCCAACACTATCCTCTGTATGAGTCTGTCGAAGCTGGGCCTGCCGGGTGCGCGCTGCGGCATTATCGTGGCGGATGAGAAGACCATCGGCGCGATTGGCAATATGAACGGCATTATCAGCCTGGCTCCGGGCAGCATTGGTCCGTCCATCGCCAACGAGATGATTGTGCGCGGCGACCTGCTGCGCCTGTCTCAGGATGTGATTAAGCCGTTTTATCAGGCTAAAGTGAGCGAAACCATTGCCCTTCTGCGCCGCTATCTGCCGGAGGAGCGTTGTCTGATCCACAAGCCGGAAGGCGCCATCTTCCTGTGGCTGTGGTTCCGCGATCTGCCGATCACCACCGAGGCGCTGTATCAGCGGTTAAAAACTCGCGGCGTGCTGATGGTGCCCGGCCACTTCTTCTTCCCCGGTCTGGAGCAGGCGTGGCCGCATACGCATCAGTGCATGCGCATGAACTATGTACCGGATGCGGACCAGATTGAGCGCGCAGTACAGATTCTGGCCGAAGAGCTGGACAACGCATGGCAGGCTTAACCCGCCGTTAATGAGAGCTGGCACCACTGTGCCAGCTGGCGAATCGCCTCTTCCACCTCAGCATTCCAGCCAAAGCCGGCGTTAAGCCGGAAGCAGTGATCGTAGCGGTGATCGGTAGCAAAAATGTGCCCCGGCGCGATACCGATGCCGGCGTTGCGCGCTTTCAGAAACAGCGCGCGCACGTTCAGCGCCTGCGGCGGCATCTCAACCCACAGCACATAACCGCCCTCCGGCTCCGAGACGCGCGTGCCCGGCGGGAAGTAACGCAGCACGGCCTGACGCATGTGGTGGATCTGGTTTTTCAGCTCGCGCCGCAGCTTGCGCAGATGGGCATCATAGCCGCCGCTGCGCAGCAGTTCGGCAATCGCCGCCTGCGACAGCACCGACGTGCCCATGCTGGTGGTGTACTTTAGCGATGCGAGTTTGCGCATGTAATTGGCGCTGTGCACCCAGCCGATCCGGATACCGGGCGCGACGGTTTTTGAGAAGCCACTGCATAAAATGGCGTTGGGGCTAAAGGCACGCATCGGGAACGGGCGGCGCTCGCCGAATGCCGTATCGCCGAAGATATCATCCTCAATAATCACCACATCGTTCTCATCCGCCTGGCGGGCAATATAGGCTTTTTGTTCATTGGGAATGCTTTTTCCCAGCGGATTATTGATGTTGTTGATGGTGAGATACGCCTGGACGGCTTTGCGCTGAAACAGTCCGGTCAGCTTCGGAACGTTCACGTACCCTTCCGGTCCCGCTTCCACCTCAATGACGCGCAGATTGAGATTGTGCAGCATCTGCAGCAGCACAAAGTAGCAGGGCGACTCCACGGCCACGATATCGCCGGGGCGCGTGGTAGCGCGCAGCGCCAGCGAAATCGCTTCGATGCAGCCATTGGTGATCAAGATGTCATCTGCGCTGATGTTGCAGCCATACTCCACCGCACGCCGCGCAATTTCCGCCTTCAGCGGCCCATAGCCCGTCCCTTTCACCGTATTGCCCAGCAGCGCCGGTTTGCTGTAGCCCATCTGGCGCATCAGCAGGCCGATCTTCTTGACCGGATAGAGGGAGATATCACCGTTAGCGAGGTCAAGCCGCACGCGGCAGTCCGATCCCAGCATCGCCAGATGCAGTTCGGTCTGTTCATCCAGCGGCGCGACCTCACGCGGCTGCTCGCTGGCGGCTGCGGGTAGCTTCATCTCCAGCGGCTGCGGGGCGACAAAAAAACCGGATTTCGGGCGCGCCACTGCGTAGCGCTCATCCTCAAGCGTGCGTAATGTTTTCAGCGCGGTGGTCATGCTGACATTGTACTGCGTCGCCAGCGTGCGCACCGAGGGTAAACGGCTGTCGGGTGCCAGCGATCCGCTGTGAATGGCTTGTTTTATCTGCTCGGCGATCTGACGGTAGCGACTGCCCTGACTCTCCTGTTCACGCGTTTCATCCGTCATCTGTTCCACCCCATATCGTGCTGATCTGTGCATATCCAGCAGATTACATTCAAAGTACTTTAGGCTGCATCTGTTAATTCAGCCGCAGACATTCATTCCGTTGCACCTTCGTGGCCCCTTTTCCCGTCAGTTGCCGCCCGCACGGCAGCTGCGATTTTAATAGCCAAAGGATGAAGTGAAACATGAATAATCTGTCCACCATGATGAGAGAAATTGAAGGATATCTCACCCCTGCGATTATCGAATCAGCCCGCCGCTGCTCTCGCCGCCTGCTTGCCGCCTTGCCCAATCCTGAACATCCGGCCGAAAACCGCGTCCTGCTCGCCTATGGCGGCGGCAAAGACAGCAGCTATATGGTGGCATACGTACGTTACATTCAGGGTGTGATCTGGCAGCAGCGCGGCACCACTTTTCAGCTGCGCATCAGTACCAACCGCCATGCAGCAATGAACGACAGCGTGATGGAGAATATCGACCGCGTTTACCGCGCGCTGCATATTCACGATGACGACTTCACCGAGTGCCTGGTCACTGATGGCCTGCAGATTCGCCATTTTGCGCGCCATTTACCGATGCCCGACAGCGTACGCCAGCAGAATCGCAACGATGTGCTGATGAATGGCCACCGCTTCCGCGCTGACGCCCGCTCCACCTTCTGCAATGCCTGTAACCTGAGCATGGTGAACTCGTTTGGCCTGGCGGCCCACTACGCGGGCGGCGTCGACGTGATTATTACCGGCGACTCCCCGCAGGAGCAGACGGCTTATCTCGCCTGGGCACGCCACCTCTCCCGCCTGTTTGATGCGCCGGTTGCGGATAAATCACGCGGCTTTAGCGGCTTTCTGCACACGCTGGATGGCGTGGCTGAGCGCTACTTCGCGGAGATCTATGGCGCCGATCAGGTCACGCCGGCTCACCGCATTACGTGGCAGCTGGCGCGCGACCCGCTTTTTTTCAATATCTATCAGGACACCGCTTATGAGGCAGGCGCGCACTGGGCGCTGCTGACGGAGTTCATGCATTTCCGCTTCGATGCGCTGATGTTCAGCTTTTCCGAATCGGATTGCGGCAACCCCACGTTAATGGCACATATTCGCGGTCTGCGTGCGGAGACGCTGTTACAGCGCAGCTACGCCGAAGGCATTCGCGAATATGTGCGCTTTGCGCTCGGACTCATGCGGCAGAAAGATTTCCCGCCGCAGCTGATTGAGGAGATGGCCGCGCGTTATCAGGACGATGACGCCATTGCGCGCCAGCGCCAGCGTGCTGCGCAGTTTGCCCTGGCGGCATTTGACCTCAGCGAAACGCAGCTGGTGTGCATGATCTATTCGCCCTTTATCGCCGAAGGCCAGCAGCTGAAAGCCTGGCTGCAGCAGTTGCCTGACGCGCCGGACGAGAACCAGGTGCGTGCGCTGCTCTCCGGCGACAGCAGTGACCTGATGCTGGCACAGCAGCTGACGCAGCTCTCTGGCCTGACGCTGGCACAGATGCGCCACTGCTGGCGCAGCGCGCAGGTGAGTTCACTGCTGGACGGCACGCGCGGCGATGCGCTCTCCCGCGTGCTGCGTTTCGATCCCCATAAAGCAGTGATTCAGGTGAATAACGGTGCGGTGCAGGACATCGTCACTGAAGTGATCTCCGGGCGATAACCCGGTAAGGCGACGCGATGAGAAAGATTTTTCTGCAGATTGGTGCCACGCGCGACGGGCAGAACCCGTACTGCGCCGTGGCAAAGCGTGAAGGGTATTTCACCGTGCTGGCGGAGATGGGTGATTTTGTCGATTACCAGTCGCTTAGCCTCGCGCTGCCGTTCGATCAGATTGTGCGTCTCGATCGCCCGGAAAATCCGTGGGATGTGCTGCAGGCCTGCCTGCACGCCGGATTGCTGGAGCATCCGCAGGTGGTGCTGGCGGGTTTTGAGGCCTATAACGCCAGCGCCGGCCGCGTGCGCGAACTGCTGGCCGGACCGGATGCCGGCCCCTGCTTCATCCCGCCGGACAAATACGCCCAGCGCATGGCGCTGCGTAAAGCCTGTCCGCGCCTGCCGCAGCCGGAGTTCCGCTTCTTCGCCTCGCCGCTCAGCATCCGCGATGCGCGTGAAGCGCTGCTCTACCCCTGCGTTATCAAGCCGGTGGACGGCGGCGGCGGATTGGGCATCTGGCTGGTAGAGGAGGCCAGCCAGCTGGATGCGGCCATCGCGAAACTGCTTAACACCGTCAATTATGGCGGGCGCGGCTTTAGCGGCTTTATCGTTGAGAGCTGCCTTATCGGGGACGAATATTCGCTGCAGGGCGTCGTGAACAAGGGGCAAGCCGTGGCGCTCACCTGCTGTCAGAAGGTAATTGAGCACGCGATCGATGCTGCTGGCTGTATCAGTTTCTACGAATCCGGCCATGTAGCGATGGCCGCACAGCAGCTGCCCGCCGCGTTCGTCCGCCTGATGGACATCTGTTGCGAAACCTTTGGCTATCAGCGCGGCGCTTTTCATCTCGACTTCATCATGGTGAACGGCGAACCGCACTTCCTGGAGATGGGATTCCGGCTGTCTGGCATGGGCGTGGTGAATCTGGTGGAGGAGGTGACCGGCATCAACTGGGCGGATGTCGCCTTCCAGGTGGAGGCCGGACGCGGCATGCCTGTGCTGCACTTCCCGGAGCAGCCGCAGGCGATAGGCCGTTTGCGGCTGCGTCAGCGTTTACAGTACGACGCAGCGGAGCGCTGGATTATGCAGCATCAGCACGGCCAGCTGCTGCCGCCGCTTAATCTGCCCGCTCTTAACGTCTCACCCCGCTCATCGCTGTATGCCGATTTGACGCGCCACGCGGGCATCCTCGCCACGCTGCGGCTCAGCGGCGCCAGTCGCGATGACGTGCTGGACGCCTTTCATCACATTCTTGACGTTACCGATGTTGCCGCATGGAGAGATTTACTATGTGCAGAATGATTCTGGCACACGGCCAGTTTGATGCCTTAGCGGTACTGGAAGCTGCGCGCGCTATGAGCTGCGGCGAAACTGCCTGCCACGATGGCCCGATTAAACAGCACCCGAACGGCTGGGGGTGCCTGTGGCTGGAGCAGGGGCATATCCGCACGCTGCACGGCACCGGCACCTTTGCCGAGGCGCTTCCGGGCATTGAGGTGGATCGCCTGCGGCATAGCCGCTTTCTGGCGGTGCACGTGCGCCATGCGACGCTAAGCAAAAACCACGGCATCGAATTTTCTCACCCACTGTGGCGCACCAGCGGTGCAACGCAGTGGTACATGATGCATAACGGCTTTTTACCCACCGTCTATGCCCAACTGGGGATGGCGGAGTCGCGTTTTGATTCGGCGGAGTATCTGGAGTACATCGTGGATCGCGTTACCCCGGCCGATTTCACCCGCGATTATCTGCGCGGGAAAATGGCGCAGGTTGCGCCTGGCGGCAGCGCGGCCAATGCCATTTTTGTCACCCGTGAGAGAGCCTGGGCCTGGCAGTGGCATCCCGATGACACGCCCTATCCCGACTATTTCACCCTGCATCGTTGCCAGCAGAGCAACAGCACCTTTATCTCTTCTGAACCTGTTTTAACACTGGGCGCGGCGTCGCAATGGCACCGTATGAGCAACCATGAACTTCATGAAATTCCTTTTGGAGAGTGAACAGCATGGCCATATTCAATCAGATTCGCATCATCAATCCGCAGATGTTCGTAGAAAGCACCTGGCTGGACGATATCGTGACCGCACGCGTGCCGCTGCTGGTGCTGCGCAACTTCCTGACGCCGGCGATCCGCCACGCGGTGGTGAATGATTTGCAGCAGTGCCGTGAACAGGTGCGGGTGTCGCACTATCCCAACGGTGCACTGACCACGCTCGGCCCCTATCTGGCAAAGCACACCGCAGCGCCGGAAAACTACTTCACTGAGCTGCGCGATATTCAGCCGGCGTTGCCGGCATCGCTGCACACGCTGCGTGGCCAGATCTATGAGTGGGTACGGCATGCGCTGCGTCTGGAGAGTCTGCAAACCGCCAGCGAGCCCGGTTCAGGTGACTATGCCGGTTCAATCGTGCGCTTTCACGCCGACGGCGTCGCCAATCCCCTGCATAACGACAACATTGTCCGCGATGCCGCCGGCAGTGGTCTGGTCGTGACGAACATTCTGCACCAGCTGAGCTGCGTGGTCTGTTTACAGGAGTGCAACGCGGGGGGTGAGCTGCGCATCTTCAATAAAAAGTGGCAGGCCGCCGATGAGCGCTTCAAAACGCCGGGTGAACTCGGCTATCAGCGCGGCGTCGTGGAACAGAGTGAGATCTGTGAGTTCGCGCCGCGCAGTGGCGATATCTATCTGTTTAACCCTGCGTTTTACCACGAGATTGATCGCGTGGAGGGCGACACGCGTATCACCATGGGCTTTTTCTTTGGCCTGACCGACAAAAAAATGAAACACGCCATTGCCTGGAGCTGATCCGGCCTCGACGAGGAGATAAGCATGACAACCTATGACAACGTAATTGCACTGCTGGATGCGCACCAGGCCAGTTATCGCGTGACAGAGCACGAGGCAATTGGCCAGACCGACGTAATCAGTGCGATTCGCGGTAACGATCTCAATCAGGCCGCCAAAGCGATGGTGCTGGAAGTGACCATGCCGGAAGGCGCCGACGCACGCTACCTGCTGGCGATTGTCCCCGGCGACTGCAAAATCAACTTCAAGAGCGCCGCGCGCGCCATCGGCGGCAAAAAATCGAGCTTTGCCGCGCCAGAGAAAGCGCAGGCGCTGACCGGCTGCGTGATGGGGGCGGTCCCGCCATTCAGTTTTGATGATCGGCTGGCGCTGCGGGTGGACGAACGCCTGCGCGATGTAGGCACGCTGTGTTCAACGCAGGGGCTTTAGAGCGTTCCGTGGCGCTGGATGTGAAGGACTTTTTCCGGATTGTCGGTGAAACATGCTGCGCCGATATCGCCACACCGGTGACGGCAACGGCCTGATCGCGCAGTAAGGAAGAGCTATGTCAGTAAAAGATATGTTGTTAGCGCTGTGCGTGGTAGTGGCATGGGGCGTGAATTTTGTGGTGATCAAACTGGGCCTGCAGGGCATGCCGCCCTTTTTACTGGCGGGATTACGCTTTACCCTGGTGGCCTTCCCGGCCATCTTCTTTGTGCAGCGTCCGACGATTCCGCTACGCTGGCTGGTGGTGTATGGCATGACCATCAGTTTCGGTCAGTTTGCTTTTCTGTTCCTCGCCATCAAGCTGGGCATGCCCGCCGGACTGGCTTCGCTGGTACTGCAGGCGCAGGCGTTCTTTACCCTGCTGCTCGGCGCACTGCTGCTGGCGGAGAAACTGCGCTGGAACCATATCGCCGGCATTCTGGTGGCGACGCTGGGGATGTTTATGCTGGCAACCGCCGGTATGGAGGGTCAGACCACTGCCGGGATCACGCTGACGACGATGATGCTAACGCTGGCGGCGGCGCTATCCTGGGCGCTGGGCAATATCACCAACAAAATCATTCTGCGCAATCGTAAGGTGCCGGTGATGTCCCTGGTGGTCTGGAGCGCACTGGTGCCGATCGGGCCGTTTTTCGCCTGCTCGTGGTGGTTTGACGGCCAATCCGCCATCGTTACCAGCCTGCTGGAGATCTCTCTGCAGACGGTGCTGGCTCTGGTTTATCTGGCGTTTGTCGCCACCATCGTCGGCTACGCTATCTGGGGAAATCTGCTCAGCCGTTATGAGACCTGGCGCGTAGCACCGCTCTCTCTGCTGGTGCCGGTGGTGGGGATTCTCAGCGCGGCGCTGATTCTGGATGAGACGTTATCCGCGCAGGAGATCCTTGGTGCTTCAGTGATTATTTTCGGCCTGCTGGTGAATGTATTTGGCGGCATGGTGAGCCAGCGATTTCTGGTAAGAACCTGAGCCTTAGCGTTATATCGCCCATAAAAAACGCCGCATTGCTGCGGCGTTATGCTTCACTGCTTTATCCTTATTTCAGGATCTCAATCCGGCGCGGTTTCGCCTCTTCAGGGACGATGCGTTCCAGATCGATGCTTAACAGACCCAGTTCGAGA
Organism: Pantoea wallisii; assembly: GCF_002095485.1. GTDB lineage: Bacteria > Pseudomonadota > Gammaproteobacteria > Enterobacterales > Enterobacteriaceae > Pantoea > Pantoea wallisii. The sequence goes on from NZ_MLFS01000004.1 coordinate 73,870, forward strand.
CGCGCGTCGCGTACAACGATGTGATCGGCCAGCTGGAATTTGCGCTCAAAGTTGCGCTCGGCGATGCCCTGATACAGGTATTTACGCTCCTGTTGTTCTTCAGGATGCGCGCCGCGTACCACCAGCATGTTGTCATGGGCAGTGATGTCTAATTCGCTCTGGGCGAAACCTGCCACGGCAATGGTGATGCGATAGTGGTTCTCATCCACCAGCTCAACGTTATACGGAGGATAGCCGCCATTTGCCTGATTTTGGTTGGACTCAAGCAGGTTGAACAGACGGTCAAAACCAATAGCAGAACGATAAAGCGGAGAGAGATCAAAGTTACGCATAATAAGACTCCTGATAATCAGCAAGTTTTGGCAACCTTCCACCATGGACAGGTTGTCCGGCCCGCTGCGTCCCTTTCGGCGACAGCCGCGCGACCGTGATCTTAAGATGGGTGCCACGTGGTCGCTTTCAAGAGGTAATGCGTATTTTTTTGCAGCAATCCTGATGATTTGACATACACTCAGGAAACTCTTCATCTGTAAGGAGAGACATTGCCACAGAGCATGCAGACCGCAGATGACACACTTCAGCCAGGGCCACGCCATGACTGTAGGGATGATGATGATGAAAATGATGAAACGTGTTCCGTTCACTGGCCTGCTGATTTGCTGCGCCTGTGCGGCTTCGGGTTGTTCCAGCGTCATGTCGCATACCGGCGCCAGTCAGGGGTACTATCCTGGCACACGCGCCAGCGCGGAGATGCTGACCGATGACCAGACCAGCTGGGCGATGAAACCGCTGGCGCTGATCGATCTGCCGTTTTCGGCGGTGATGGATACGATTCTGCTGCCGTGGGACTACTTCCGCGCTGACGATGACAGAACCAAAGACTCACCGCGTGAGCGCGTATTGCAAAGCGAAAAAATGGCCGGCACGCAGGCCAGCCTTGCCACGGCGGCCTCTATGCCTGCGGAAGCGCACTGACGCTAAACAGCTGACGCCAGCCGTCAATATCACGCATATAGGCAATTTGCTGACCGTCTGGTGACCACACCACCGCATCACCAGACGGCGGCTGCTCGCTCCGCGCCGTCAGGCGAGTACACTGGCCGCTGGCCACCTCACAGCGCATTACGCTGTTATCACAAATAAATGCAATTGCTTCGCCATCCGGCTGCCAGCTAAAGGCCGACTGAATACTGCTGTTCAGCTGCGTAACCTGCCGGGGCTCTCCGCCATTGGGTGAAACTGTCCAGAGCTGAATCACATGCTTATCGTCTGCCAGTAAAAAGGCGATGGCGCTGCCGTCCGGTGAGGCGCGCAGCCAGTGGCGCGGCTGCAGCGCCAGCCCCTGCGTGTGGGTGATACGGCGCTGCTGTACGCCAGCGGGCGGTGCCGGCAATTTTTCCGCCGTGCCCTGCAGGGGCGCCGCACCCGCTTTCGCGTAGTCCGCCAGCGATGCCGGCAGATCTACCACAAAGACCTCCGGCACTTTTTCGCCTGCCGCATTACGCGTATCGCCGATAAAGGCGATAGCCCAGCGTTGCCAGCTGCCATCCGACCGCTGATACCCGCGATCGCCAATCCAGCACTCTTCATAGGCGCGATCGATCTGATCGCTGCCCGGCTGCGGATCGCGCTGCGTCTGGCTCACCAGCACACAGTAATGGCTGCCCTCATATTCACGCGGGTGCTGCTTCGGTGGACACACCGGATGCAGCGGCACGGCGACGCCCACGTTACGCAAATCGTCACGGACGTCCCGCTCATGCATGACGTGATCGTTATAGGTAAAGCTCAGGCGAGAGCCATCCGGGCTGAACACATGCACATGCGAACCGCCCCGCAGCGCGCCGGGCGTATAGGGCGCGGTGATGTCACAGGCGTCGAGGTTTTCGGCCATGCCCTGCTGCACAATCACGCCACGCCGGTGGTGAAAATCGTAGTGCCAGTGCGCATCGGGGTGCTCCGGGCCATGTATGCAAACGTAGCGCGGCGGCAGATCCGGACTGACGGTGACCACGCCAACGTGCGCGCCATCACGAGCCTGAAACAGCACCTCAACCGCGCCGGTTGCAACATTCACACGTTCAATGGTCAGGCTGGTGAACGACGCGCCGGAGGGTCGCACATCAAATGCCAGCCACTGGCTGTCGGCGGTCCAGACGTTGATATTGGTCAGCTGATGATGACGCGCTGTAAAGGTGAGTTGTTTTTCAGACATGAGGGCAACCTTGCTTCGGACTGTTGCCGAACAAACTACGCGATTCCGGGAGGACGTGCAGCAGATTTGCTGCTGTTAAGCGGTCGCCATCAACGGCGACCCTGCAGATGAAAGCCTGTCTCTGGTGCGCATTATCCCGCCCCAGAAACAGATCGCTACCCCACGCGTTTCACATCGCCGACCAGCAGGATATAGGAGAGCGCGCCGACCAGTGCCACGGCAGAGATATAGACCAGCGCCGGGGCGAAGCCGTAATCCTGTGCCAGATAGCCGACCACCAGCGGAACGGTGATGCCGCCCAGACCGCCGATAAAGTTAAACATACCGCCGGTCAGCCCGATTAACCGCACCGGGGCGAGCGAGGAGACCAGCGACCAGGTGATCGAGGCGAAGCCGTTACCGAAGAAGGCGATTGCCATTAGCGTCATAATCCACAGGGGATCGTCGGTGTAATTGGCACCCATGATGCAGGTGGAGATCAGCAAACCGCAAATGATTGGCATTTTACGCGCAAAACCAAGCGATCGGCCGCTGCGCACCAGTCGGTCAGCGACGATGCCGGAAAGAATCACTCCGACGAAGGCCGCCAGAAAGGGCACTGTCGTCATGAAGCCGGCAGTCAGCGCCGCGATATGCTTCTCCTGCGTCAGGTAGTTAGGGAACCAGGTGAGGAAGAACCATAGCGTAGACGTGACGGCAAACTGCCCGAGGTAGACGCCGCACAGCTTACGATGGAACACCAGTTTCCAGTCGGCAGCCGTCAGCTTTGTACGCGCCCTCCTCTCTGCTGGCGCATCGCCATCCACCATTGCGCCGCCTTCCCGGATGTAGTCCAGCTCGGCTTTGTTGATGCCTTTACTGTTTTTCGGCGCCTGATAGACCTTGATCCATACCAGTGACCAGATAATGCCAATGCCGCCAGTGATGATGAACACCCAGTGCCAGCTCAGCAACTCCTGAACCCAGATCAACAACGGCGTAAGAAACGCCAGCCCGACGAATTGTCCGGAGGTATAAAAACCGACCGCCGACGCGCGCTCCTGCTCCGGGAACCAGCTGGTCACCAGGCGGTTATTGGTCGGAAAGGCCGGTGCTTCAAATACGCCGGTAATGGCACGTAAACCGATCAGCGATAAGAGTCCGGTGGCAAACCCCTGAAATAACGTTGCGATTGACCAGCCGAGAATAGCAATAAAATAGGTAACGCGTGAGCCAACGCGATCGAGAAACCAGCCACCCGGAATCTGGCAGAGAGTATATAACCAGGCAAAAGCGGAGAAAACATAACCCATTTCCGCTTTGGTAATACCAAACTCCGCCTGAATATGCGCAGAGGCAACGGCTAAATTTGCGCGATCGACATAACAGATAACAACGGTAATAAAGATCATCAGCAGCGTAATATAGCGGCGCCGCGTTGGTTTGGCCTGAACAGCAGAGAGTTCCATGGTGCATCTCCGTAGGGTGCGCCTGGCACAGGGCGTGCAGAAACGCCTGGCGCGGCACAGGGTAAGATTATCGAATATCAAACCGTTAAAACGGTAATGTTGCGCAGCGCGCTTCAGACGTAATAAAGCGCGCCGCCAGGGTAAAGTCGTGCTGGCCGGGTTTTATTTTTTACCAGCAAAAAAGCGTTAGCGTAATATTCAGCGCTATTTCAGCATCCGCGTGCTGAATTAAAAAATAGATTAAGCGGATATTACCACTCGGCAACCGCGCCATCAGGATAGCGCCATAATGGATTCCGCCAGTCCGGCGCATTTTTGCTGCGCGCAATCACCAGCTCTTCATTAATTTCCACGCCGAGCCCCGGTTTATTTAACGGATAGAAGTGGCCGTCATCCATTTTGAAATCATCTTTATTAATGACGTAATCGAGTAGTTCTGCGCCCTGGTTATAATGGATGCCCATGCTCTGCTCCTGGAACACGGCATTGCGCGAGACAAAATCAACGTGCAGGCAGGCCGCCAGCGCGATGGGGCCCAGCGGACAGTGCGGTGCCAGTGCCACGTCGTAAGATTCCGCCATCGCCGCAATTTTGTAGCACTCGGTGATTCCGCCGGCGTGTGACAGATCCGGCTGCAGAATTGCCAGCCCGCCCGCCTCCAGCACGCGCTTAAACTCAAAACGCGAGAACATGCGCTCGCCTGCCGCAATTGGCAGATGGGTTTGCGCCGCCAGGCGCGGATAGTACTCCGCCTGCTCTGCCAGCACCGGCTCCTCGATAAACAGCGGGCGGTACGGCTCCAGCTCTTTAATCAGTACTTTCGCCATCGGCGCGCTGACGCGACCGTGGAAATCGAGGCCAAACTCAATCTCGCTACCAAATGCTTCACGGATTTGCGCCACGGTGTTCACCGCCGCATCCACTTTGCGCGAGTTATCAATGATGCCCATCTCTTCGCAGCCGTTAAGCTTGAAGGTATCAAAACCGATAGCGCGCAGTTTTCGGATGCCATCGATCACTTCCGCCGGGCGATCGCCGCCGACCCAGCTGTAGGCTTTGATGCTGTCACGCACCAGGCCGCCCAGCAGCTGATAAACCGGCACACCCAGCGCTTTACCTTTGATATCCCACAGAGCCTGATCGATACCGGCAATGGCGCTCATCAGAATCGGACCGCCGCGATAGAAGCCGCCGCGGTACATCACCTGCCACAGGTCATTGATGCGCGCCGGGTCCTGCCCAATCAGGTATTCAGAGAGCTCGTGCACTGCCGCTTCAACGCTGCGCGCGCGCCCCTCAATCACCGGCTCACCCCAGCCAACAATGCCTTCGTCGGTCTCGATTTTCAGGAACATCCAGCGCGGCGGCAGGCGGTAAGTGGTCAGTTTGGTAATCTTCATTTTACAGCGTCCTTATATGCAGCAATAAATGCGCGGGCTTTCTCCACCGTGCGTGACAGCGGCTGACCGGCGCGATAGAGATCGCTGCCGAGGCCGGCGCCGATGCAGCCTGCGGCGATAAATTCATGCAGGTTCTCCGGCGTCACACCGCCCACCGCAAACACAGGCACTTCCGGCGGCAGCACCGCTTTAAGCGCTCTGATATAGCCCGGGCCAAAAGCCGACGACGGAAATATCTTCAGCGCCTGCGCGCCCGCTTTTAAGGCAGTAAACGCTTCCGAAGCGGTCGCGCAGCCGGCGGCGACGATCATGTCTTTTGCCACCGCCTGACGGATGACGGCCGCATCGGTGTTCGGTGTGACCACCAGTTTGCTGTGCAACGTAGCCAACTCATCCACCTGCTCAGGCTCCAGTACCGTACCGGCACCAATAAGGGCTCTCTCACCGAACGTTTGCACCGTTGCCCCGATGCTTTTCGCCCATTCAGGTGAGTTGAGCGGGATCTCGATAGCGTCAAAGCCGGCATCGATCAGAGCGCCAACATGCGCTTCCGCCTCATCCGGCGTAATGCCACGCAGGATAGCGATCAGCGGCAGTTTAGTGGGCCAGGACATGAGCAATACTCCTTATTCCGTGCTGGAAAGCCCGATCGCCCTCCAGCGTGACTGAATCGATATGCATAAAGGCCAGCGCCTGTTGGTAGCGCTGCGCCAGCGCGCTGCCGGCAATAATGGTGATCGGCTGGCTGTGGTGCGCCATCTGCTGCGTCATCTGTGCCACTTCATGTCCAATCAACAAACCCGACAAAAAATCACTGATATGGCGACGATCGCGTGCGCCCAGTACATGTGCGGCGCGCACTTCAAATAATCGTGTCAGAATTGAGCGATCATGCGTGCCCACCTCTAAACCATCACGGAAAGCGGCAGGACTCTCCTGCTGCTCTGGCAAGCCTGCGCCAATCAGCGACTGCTTCAGTAACAGATGGTGCAGCTCGCCCGTCATGACGGTACGGAAATCCAGCACCTTATCCTGCTCCAGCTGTACCCACTTTGCGTGCGTACCCGGCATGACATAGAGCGGTGCAGGATGCAGCGCCAGCGCGCCCAGTAACTGAGTCTCTTCGCCACGCATAACGTTGTAGTTGTCTTCACGTTCGACGCTTAATCCCGGCACGATCCACGCTTTATCCTCTACGCGCGTTAAGCGGCTGCTGATGTCACCCAGCGCAACCGGACAGGCTAAATAGGGCACCGACAGCCAGCCGGCATTGCTGCCGACCATGCCGGCCATTACTACCGGCACCTCGTTTACCGGCCAGCCAGCCGTGATACTGGCAAAGACCTGCGCCGGCGTGCGGTCGCCCAGGCGCGTTACGCCGGCTTCCGAGCGGCGTTCATCAACACAGACGCCCTGCTGATAGTGCCAGGCGCGCAGATTGGTTGATCCCCAGTCAATGGCAATGTAGTGGGTCACAAAATCTCCTTGAGTCGTGCCGTTGAGCTGGCAATCATCGCTTTTGCTGCCTGTTCCGCTGCATCGCTATTCTGGTGGCGAATGGCATCGAATAAGGCTTTATGTTCGGCTAACGTGCGCGGCATGTTGCCGGAGTCCGCCATGTAGGTTTGCGTGAACACGGCTCTTTGTAGCTGGCTAATCGCCACATTAAGCTGCTGCAGCACCGGGTTATGCACCGATGTCATTACCGCTTCGTGATAGCGGATATCAGCGTCGTTAAACGCTTCCCGATCCAGATGGTTGGCCACCATGTCGTTATAAGCCTGCTCAATGGCGGCCAGATCGGTTGAGGTGGCGCGCTCTGCGGACCAGCGCGCGATCTGCGGCTCCACCAGCACGCGTACCTCGTTCATGGCGGCAATCAGACGCGGGTCCTGATCGTGGGCCAGCGCCCACTGCAGTACATCGCTGTCGAGGTAGTTCCACTGATTCCGTGAGGTGACATAGGCGCCGCGATAGCGCTTCATCTCCATCAAACGTTTGGCGATCAAGGCGCGATGCACTTCGCGGATGATGTTGCGCGAGGTGCCAAAGCGTTCGCACAGCTCTGCCTCTGCGGGTAACGCCGCGCCCGGGGCATATTTTCCGGCGACAATCTCTTCGCCCAGGGTATGAATGATGCGCTCGGTTTTACTGAGTTGTTCTTGCGTCATGAGGTTCCGTTCCATGCAGGATGATTGCTCATCAGATTACTGCGTTCGCGCAGTGAAACCTAACGGCTGCCTGAACCATTGAGGATGATTGTAGTACTATTAGAATTGTTTGTACTACAATATGGATCACAAAAAAGACAATCCATATAGGGTTTACCGGTGAACTAATGGAGGGTGTGTGAGGAATCGCTGGCGGCTTACGAAAGGCCAGGATGGGTCGCAGCAGTGCTGATGACTAAGAAAGCAGAGAGAATGCAGTGGCGACCTGTCAGGGCCGCCAGATGTGGTACGTAATGTGAAAGGTTACAGCACCAGCTCTTCAATGGCGTGCGCAACGCCATCTTCCATATTGGTTTTAGTGACAAACTGAGCAATCTTCTTTACGGAATCAATGGCGTTACCCATCGCTACGCCGGTTCCGGCATACTCAATCATCGCCAGATCGTTCTCCTGATCGCCAATCGCCATCACCTCCGACTGCTGCAGGCCAAGTTTTTCCGCCAGCATTTTCACGCCGTAGCCTTTGTTCACCAGCGGGTTAAGGATTTCCAGATAGTAAGGCGCGCTTTTTAAAATCGTATAGCTGTCGCGGGCACGCGCAGGCAGGCCGGCAATAGCTTTATCCAGCAGCTCTGGCTTATCGATCATCATAATTTTCGGGAAGCGCGTAGCCGGGTCCATCTCCTCTACCGCACGATAGCGCACCGGAATGCCGGTCAGGCTGGCTTCATGGATAGTGTATTCGCTGATGTCTTTGTTCGGCGTATAGAGGAATGATTTATCAAACGCCTGGAAATGCACGCCAAGTTCACGCGCCAGCTGCTCAAGATATAGGTAGTCGTCAAAGCCCAGCGTCTTCTCCGCCACTACGTCGCCGCTGTCGGCACTGTGTGCCAGCGCACCGTTATTGCTGATGCAGTACTGGCCCGGCTGGCGTAGATCCAGCTCCATCAGATAGCGCTCAACCCCAACAAACGGGCGGCCCGTTGCCAGTACAATTGAAACGCCCTTATCGCGTGCGCGCCCAATCGCTGCTTTTACCGCCGGAGTGATTTCGTGCTGCGGATTGAGCAGCGTGCCGTCCATATCGATCGCAATCAGTTTTATCGCCATAACGTCCTCGGTTAATACAGGGTTTGGCTTTAATGCTAGCGTGATTCAGCTCACATTGACCAGTTAATCGACGTAGCCAGCCGCATATCCTTTGTGCCACTGATTCCGGATCGTCGCGCTGGTCATTTACACGCGGCTGGATGCTTGACCATATAAGTGATTGCTTATAAATTTATATAAGCAATCACTTATAGGGAGATTGCGTTATGTGGGAAATTATGTTTTCCAGTCACTTTAAGGAGTGGTTGCTGATACAAGAAATAAACCTGAAAAAGCGCCTTGCTTCAGCGCTTCTGAACCTTGAGCACTACGGGCCTTTGCTGCCGCGCCCGTATGCCGATACGGTTCACGGCTCCAGATATCACAATATGAAGGAGCTCAGGCTCCAGCACGCCGGCCGGCCAATCCGGATTTTTTATGCCTTTGATGCAGCGCGAAAAGCGATTGTACTTTGCGCCGGCGATAAGCGTGGAGATAAGCAGTTTTATCAGCGCATGATTGCACTTGCAGACCAGATCTTCACCCAACACCTCGCACAAACAGAGGAAAGAAACAAATGAGCGACCTGAAGAAGTTTCTCGATACCGAGTTTTCTGCAGCTGAAAGAAGGGAAATTCAGTTGCAAGCCGAGGAGTTAATACTGGAAACCGGCCTGCAGTTATTGAGAGAAGAGCTGCAGTTATCGCAACTGAAAGTGGCTGAAGCAATGGGCGTGAAACAGCCGCGGATTACACAAATTGAGCAGGGCGGTGCCGATCAGCGGTTAATCACGATTAAACGCTATATCGAGGCGATGGGCGGCAAACTGAGTCTGGTTATTGAGATGCCGGATGGTTCAGGAGGCAGGACGATACGGGTATAAAAAACCCTTCCCGGGCGGGAAGGGTTTCGGTACATCAGATATCGATGTTGGCAGCTTTCAGCGCATTCTCTTCGATGAAGGCGCGGCGCGGCTCAACCGCATCGCCCATCAGCGTAGTAAACAGCTGGTCAGCAGCAATCGCGTCCTTGATGGTGACGCGCAGCATACGGCGGCTGTCCGGGTCCATGGTGGTTTCCCACAGCTGATCCGGGTTCATCTCGCCCAGACCTTTATAACGCTGTACTGACAGGCCGCGCGTGGACTCCTTCACCAGCCACTCAATCGCCTGCTCAAAGCTGGTTACCGGCTGACGGCGCTCGCCACGCTCGATGAAGGCATCCTCTTCGATCAGGCCGCGTAACTGCTCGCCCAGCGCGCAGATCTTGCGATATTCCGGACCCGCGATGAACTCGCTGTCCAGCGGATAATCGGTATCCACGCCGTGCGTGCGTACGCGCAGCACCGGCTCGAACAGCTGCTGCTCACGGTTTTCACGCACCTGCGCCATATAGCTGCTGCCGTGCGCTTCACGCTCGTTGAGGTAAGCCACCAGCTCATCCAGCCAGGTTTTCACTGCGGCTTCGTTGCTAAGCTCGCTCAGCGTCGGGCGATAAACCAGCGCGCGCAGCAGCGCAACCGGATAGCGGCGCTCCATACGCTTGATCATCTTCTGCGTGCTGTTGTACTCAGCCACCAGATTCTCCAGCGGTTCGCCGCCCAGGGCTGGAGCACTGGCGTTGGTGTGCAGCGTGGCACCGTCCATGGCGATGGAAATTTTGTACTGATCCATCGCCTCATCATCTTTGATGTACTGCTCTTGCTTGCCTTTCTTCACTTTGTACAGCGGCGGCTGAGCAATATAGACATGACCGCGCTCGATGATTTCCGGCATCTGACGATAGAAGAAGGTCAGCAGCAGCGTACGGATGTGCGAGCCATCGACGTCCGCATCGGTCATGATGATGATGCTGTGATAGCGCAGCTTGTCCGGGTTGTACTCATCGCGACCGATACCGCAGCCCAGGGCGGTGATCAGCGTGGCGACCTCCTGCGAAGAGAGCATTTTATCAAAACGCGCTTTCTCTACGTTCAGGATCTTCCCTTTCAGCGGCAGAATCGCCTGGTTTTTACGGTTACGACCCTGCTTGGCTGAACCGCCCGCAGAGTCACCCTCCACCAGGTAGATTTCAGACAGCGCCGGATCGCGCTCCTGACAGTCCGCCAGCTTGCCCGGCAGGCCAGCCAGATCCAGCGCGCCTTTACGGCGGGTCATTTCACGTGCACGACGCGCCGCTTCACGCGCGCGTGCTGCATCGATAATTTTGCCGACAACGATTTTGGCGTCTGACGGATTTTCCAGCAGGTATTCGCTCAGCAATTCGTTCATCTGCTGCTCAACCGCCGATTTCACCTCAGAGGAGACCAGCTTGTCTTTGGTCTGTGAGGAGAACTTAGGATCGGGCACTTTAACCGAGACAACCGCGACCAGACCTTCACGTGCATCGTCACCGGTCGCACTGACTTTGGCTTTTTTGCTGTAGCCCTCTTTATCCATGTACGCGTTGAGCGTACGCGTCATCGCCGCACGGAAACCGGCAAGGTGCGTACCGCCATCACGCTGTGGGATGTTGTTGGTAAAGCAGTAGATGTTCTCCTGGAAGCCATCATTCCACTGCAGCGCCACTTCTACGCCAATGCCATCTTTCTCGGTTGAGAAATAGAACACGTTCGGGTGAATCGGGTTTTTGTTACGGTTCAGGTACTCAACAAAGGCTTTGATACCGCCTTCGTAGTGGTAGTGATCGTTCTTGTCGTCACGTTTGTCTTCCAGACGAATCGATACGCCGGAGTTCAGGAACGACAGCTCACGCAGACGCTTCGCCAGAATTTCGTATTCGAAATCGACTACGTTGGTGAAGGTTTCATGGCTTGGCCAGAAACGTACGCGCGTACCGGTCGCATCGGTATCACCGGTCACAGCCAGCGGAGCCTGCGGCACGCCGTGCACGTAAGTCTGCTGATGCACTTTACCGTCACGACGAATGGTCAGTTCCAGCTTCTGGGACAGGGCGTTAACCACGGAGACGCCCACGCCGTGCAGACCGCCGGAAACTTTATAGGAGTTGTCATCGAACTTGCCGCCGGCGTGCAGGACGGTCATGATCACTTCCGCCGCGGAGACGCCCTCTTCCGGGTGAATGCCGGTCGGAATACCACGTCCATCATCCTGTACGGAAACGGAATTGTCGGCGTGAATGGTCACCATGATGTCACTGCAGTGACCCGCGAGCGCTTCGTCGATGGCGTTATCCACGACCTCGAATACCATGTGATGCAGACCGGTGCCGTCATCCGTATCGCCGATGTACATACCCGGGCGTTTGCGTACCGCATCAAGTCCTTTCAGGACTTTGATACTTGAGGAGTCATAAGAATTCGACATCAACGTTTCTCGCTCATTTAATCTTCAGGTTGAACCGCTATTTTACCCTGTTCCACGCGGAACATCTTGCCCTTTTCGTCACTCATATCGATTACATGTTCGACACCAATGGCGCTGACAAATACCTGAGCCTGCGTGGCTTTCAGGCGCTCGGCGAGCAGGCGACGACGGGTGTCATCGAGCTCGGAAGCAAAGTCATCAATCAGGTACAAACAGCGACGTCCGCTGCTGCGCGTCAGGTATTCGCCCTGCGCCAAACGCAGCGCGCACATCAGCAGCTTTAACTGACCGCGTGAGAGTAAATCTTCTACCGGCGTGCCCTCCGCACGGATGCGGAAATCAGCTTTATGCGGGCCGCTGGCGGTGTACGTTAGCGCGCGATCGCGCTCAAAATTGCGCTCCAGCAGTTCACCGTAGTCGCTCTCTTTGTCCCAGCCGCGCTGGAACGAGAACGTCAGGTCGAACTCGGGTAAAAACTGGCCGCAGGTGGTGGTGATTTCGCTGGCGATGGCAGCGCTGTATTCGGCGCGCCACTGGCTGATCTGATCGGCCAGCGGCACCAGCTCCTGATCCCACGGGCGAATCTGGTTATAGCGCGAAACCTGGCGCAGTGCGGCGTTCCGCTGTTTGAGCAGACGCCGTAAATTGCTCCAGGCCAGGAAGAAACCAGGGTACGCATGAAAGCAGCCCCAGTCGATATAGGCTCTACGGTATTTGGGGCCGCCGTTGAGCAAAGTAAACCCCTCGGGCGTAATTAACTGCATCGGCAGCAGCTGCGCCAGCTCTGCCACTTTGTGACCGTCGCTGCCGTCAATGCGCACTTTGCTGTCACCGGCACGATTTTTGGTCAGCCCGACCGCCAGTTCACGCTCCGTACCGTCAATACGTCCGTGCAGGACAAAAGCATCCTGATCGTGGCGAATGACGCGCCCGGCCTGCAAGCTGCGGAACGCCCGGCCATGACCGAGTGTATAGATCGCCTCCAGCACGCTGGTTTTACCGCTGCCGTTAGCGCCTACAAGGAAATTGAAGCCCGGCGCTAGCATGAGATCGGCTTGCTCGATATTGCGGAAATCTTTAATCAGGAGGCGGGTTAAAGCCATGAATCATTCCAGCCAGAAGGGGGTTGCCTAACATTAACAATCCAGGCCGTCGGCGGCGCAGGCAGTCTGGTCACGGCCAGCGCGCAGGCCCCGGGAGCATACTGAAGTATGTGACCAGGGGCGAGCACTGCCCGGGACCAGAATGGCAAGCAAGCCAGGCCGATATTTTCTACTACAAGCGCATTGGCATGACTACGTAGGCCGCTGCTGGACTGGCGACATCTTCAATCTGCACACTGGAAACCGAATCCGTCAGCAGTAAGCGAACGTTTTCGCACTTCAGTGCATTCAGCACGTCCAACACATAACTGACGTTGAAACCGATCTCCAGCTCGGTGCCGTTGTACGACACATCCAGCATCTCTTCTGCCTCTTCCTGCTCCGGGTTGTTGGCAGTAATGCGCAGCTGATTTTCGGTGATATAGATACGAACGCCGCGGAACTTCTCATTGGAGAGGATTGCCGCACGGGCAAACGCCTGCTTCAGCAGATCGCAACCGGCTTCCAGCGCTTTATCCGGGTTTTTCGGCAGTACGCGGCGATAATCCGGGAAACGGCCATCAACCAGCTTCGATGTGAAGATAAAATCGCCGACGTGCGCGCGGATGTTACTGCTGCCAATCTGCAGCTGCAGCGGCGTTTCACCACCATCCAGCAGACGCACCAGCTCAATCACGCCTTTACGCGGTACGATCACCGAATGGTTCGGCAGCGCCTGACCGATCGGCATCGAACAGACCGCCAGACGGTGACCATCGGTAGCCACGGTACGCAACTCTTCGCCTTCGGTTTCAAACAGCATGCCGTTCAGGTAGTAGCGTACATCCTGATGCGCCATTGAAAACTGGGTGGCTTCAATCAAGCGCTTCAGTGTCGCCTGCGGCAACGTGAATTCGACTTCGCTTTGCCAGTCATCCAGGTTCGGGAAGTCGCTGGCGGGCAGCGTTGAAAGCGAAAAGCGGCTGCGGCCGGAGCGCACCAGCATGCGGTCGCCCTCCAGCGTCAGGGTAATTTCTGCGCCTTCCGGCAGTCCCCGGCAGATATCGAGGAATTTGCGCGCCGGTACGGTGGTCGCGCCTGGCTCATGCGGCTGGGTCAGCGCGACGCGCGCTACCATCTCCATCTCCAGGTCGGTACCGGTCAGCAGCAGCGTGCCTTCATTGACCTGCAGCAGTAAATTTCCGAGGATCGGCAGCGTCGGGCGTCCGCCAAGCGGGCCACTCACCTGTTGCAGCGGCTTCAGCAACTGCTCACGTTCAACAATAAATTTCATATGCGTCAGGAAGATAAAGTTCGAATAAGGTTAGAGAAATCTTCTTTGATGTCGTGGCTCTCTTCACGCAGCTGCTCGATTTTACGGCAGGCGTGGAGCACGGTGGTATGGTCGCGGCCACCAAACGCATCGCCAATTTCCGGCAGGCTATGGTTGGTCAGCTCTTTCGCCATCGCCATCGCCATCTGACGCGGACGTGCCACCGAGCGCGAACGGCGTTTCGACAACAAATCCGCCACTTTAATTTTATAATACTCAGCCACCGTCTTTTGAATATTGTCGATGGTGACCAGCTTCTCCTGCAGCGCCAGCAGATCGCGCAGCGCTTCGCGCACGAAATCGATGGTAATGGCGCGGCCGGTGAAGTTTGCGTTGGCGATAACGCGATTCAGTGCGCCTTCCAGCTCACGCACATTGGAGCGCAGACGCTTGGCAATAAAGAAAGCCACTTCACCCGGCAGGCGAATATCGTTTTCGTCGGCTTTCTTCATCAGAATCGCTACGCGCGTCTCCAGTTCCGGCGGCTCGATCGCGACAGTCAAACCCCAGCCAAAGCGCGATTTCAGACGATCTTCCACACCATTGATCTCTTTTGGATAGCGATCCGATGTCAGAATGATCTGTTGATTGCCCTCCAGCAGCGCATTGAAGGTGTGGAAAAACTCCTCCTGCGAGCGCTCTTTATTCGCAAAGAACTGAATGTCATCGATCAGCAGCGCATCAACAGAGCGGTAGTAGCGCTTAAACTCTTCAATTGCATTGTTTTGCAGCGCTTTTACCATGTCCTGCACAAAGCGCTCAGAGTGCATATAGACCACTTTGGCATTCGGCTTACGCGCAATGATGCCGTTACCCACCGCATGCAGCAGGTGCGTTTTACCCAGCCCGGTACCGCCATACAGGAAAAGGGGGTTATATGCCCCGCCGGGATTATCAGCCACCTGGCGTGCCGCCGCGCGCGCCAGCTGGTTCGATTTACCCTCAACGAAGTTGTCAAAGTTGTGGCGGTTATTCACATTGGAGCGGTAAGTGACATCAGCCGGGGCCGGAACCGAATCCCAGCTTGGACGCAGAGGCTGTGCCGGGGCCGGACGGTTTTCCACGGGCGCCGGCGCACTGACGCTGCTGGCCATTACCGGCTGCGTGGCCGCCATCTGTGCGGCCGGGCGCGTGCCCACTTCAAAACGCAGCGTCGGCACGTTCGCACCGCAGAACTCATTCAGCAGCCCATTAATACTGTTGAGGTATTTATCCCGAACCCAGTCGAGTACAAACCGATTTGGTGCATACAAGGCCAGCGTATTGTCGTTCAATTCAGCCTGCAGTGGACGAATCCACATGCTGAATTCGGTGGCAGGAAGCTCATCCTGCAAACGGGCAAGACACTGTTGCCAAAGCGTAAGTGACACGGCGGACTCCACTCGTACAAAATCGATAAGAATTTCAGGCGCTAATAAATAGAAACTGTCTTTTTGACACAGGCGATCAGAAAGCGCCTGCGACCGCTATCTGCGGTAGTCATCCCTGATGATCGGCGGTGAGGATCGTCAGCGGAAGGGCGGATCATAGCGCAAAGCGCCTCAGAGATCTTCCCTTTCTACACAGTTTTGATCCAATTTATCCACAGGGTACTCAACCGCTATTGAGTTTACGCGCTCTGGAGAAAAAGCGAGCAGGATGCAGGCTGAAAGCGACAAATTTTCAGGCGACCTCTCGTTTTCTTCACCCCGATCGCGCATTTGATCGCAAGAAGATCCTGGACGATCCTTGCGCTTTCCTTTATAGCCCGTATAATTCTCCACCCGGCATTGGCGCGTGAAGCCTTGATGCCCGGAATTAGCGGGCTGTATCAGGGTTTTCAGGTTCCGCGACCAGCGAAGTAAATTGACTCCGGACTGTACAATTATTACAATCCCGCCTCTTTATTTAAGACACATTGAGGCGTTGGTCGTTTTACTGGCCCGAAAACGCGTCACCCAGTGAAATTTTCAAGTTTAGGTAGAAATCGCCATGAAACGCACTTTTCAACCGTCCGTACTGAAGCGCAACCGTTCACACGGCTTCCGTGCTCGTATGGCAACAAAAAATGGTCGTCAGGTTCTGGCACGTCGTCGTGCTAAAGGCCGTTCTCGTCTGACCGTTTCTAAGTAATAAAAGCTAACCCTCGTGGTTAAGCTCGCATTTCCCAGGGAGTTACGTTTGTTAACTCCCGCTCAATTCACTTTCGTCTTCCAGCAACCTCTTCGGGCTGGCACGCCGCAAATCACCATCCTCGGCCGCCTTAATTCGCTGGGGCATCCCCGCATCGGTCTTACTGTCGCTAAAAAGCATGTGAAACGCGCCCATGAACGCAACCGGATCAAGCGATTGACCCGCGAAAGCTTTCGTCTGCGCCAACACGAGCTGCCTGCGATGGATTTTGTCATCGTCGCAAAAAAAGGGATTGCTGACCTTGATAACCGTGCGCTGACGGAAGCGTTGGAGAAATTATGGCGTCGTCACTGTCGCCTGGCGCGCGGCTCCTGATCGCCCTGATACGCGTTTATCAACGCGCCATCAGCCCACTGCTGGGACCTCATTGCCGGTTCCATCCCACCTGCTCGCAGTATGGGATTGAGGCCTTACGTCGCTTTGGCATCGTAAAAGGCAGTTGGTTGACGATTAAACGCGTATTAAAATGCCACCCTTTGAACCCGGGTGGTGACGATCCTGTGCCGCCAAAAACCTTTGATACCAGAGAACATTAACGATGGATTCGCAACGCAATCTCTTTCTCATCGCTTTTCTGTTCGTGTCTTTTATGATCTGGCAAGCCTGGCAGACGGACCACGCTCCGCAGCCACAGCAGACTCAGACCACGCAGAACACAAGCAGCACAGCGGGTGATGCCGCCACTTCCGGCGTGCCGGCCAGCGGCCAGGGCAAAACGATCACCGTTAAGACTGATGTCCTGTCACTCAACATTAACACCCGCGGTGGTGACATTGAGCAGGCGCAGCTGCTGACTTACCCGGATAAACTGGGTTCAGACGCACCGTTCCAGCTGCTGGAAACAACCCCGGCATTCGTTTATCAGGCGCAGAGCGGCTTAACCGGTCGTAACGGTCCGGATAACCCGAACAATGGCGCGCGTCCGCTGTATACCACCTCTCAGGATCACTTTGAGATGGCAGACGGCCAGACCGAACTGCGTGTGCCACTCACCTGGACCGGTGAAAATGGCGTGGTTTACACCAAAACCTTCGTTTTCAAGCGCGGCGAGTTTGCGGTTAACGTTGACTACAACATCAATAACGCCTCACAGCAGCCGCTGGAAGTCGCGATGTTTGGTCAGCTGAAGCAGACCATCGACCTGCCTAAGCACCGTGATACCGGCAGCAACAACTTTGCTCTGCATACGTTCCGTGGCGCAGCGTACTCAACCAGCGATGCAAAATACGAAAAATACAAATTCGATACCATCGCGGATAACGAGAACCTGAGCACCACTACCAGCAATGGCTGGGTGGCGATGCTGCAGCAGTACTTCGCAACGGCCTGGGTGCCGCGTACGCAGGGCAATAACACCCTGTACACCAGCAACCTTGGCAACGGCGTGGCGGCAATCGGCTATAAATCAGCACCGATCACCATCGGCGCAGGCGCACAGCAGGATCTCGGCGCTACCCTGTGGGTAGGTCCGGAAATCCAGGACAAAATGGCGGCTATCGCACCGCATCTGGATCTGACCGTAGATTACGGCTGGCTGTGGTTCATCTCTCAGCCGCTGTTTAAACTGCTGAAGTTCCTGCACAGCTTTATCGGTAACTGGGGCTTCTCCATTATCGTTATCACCTTCATCGTACGTGGCATCATGTACCCGCTGACCAAAGCGCAGTACACCTCAATGGCGAAGATGCGCATGCTGCAGCCGAAGATTCAGGCGATGCGTGAACGTCTGGGTGATGATAAGCAGAAGCAGAGCCAGGAGATGATGGCGCTGTATAAAGCGGAGAAAGTGAACCCGCTGGGCGGCTGTCTGCCACTGGTTATCCAGATGCCAATCTTCCTGGCGCTGTACTACATGCTGTCCGGTTCGGTTGAGCTGCGCCATGCACCGTTTGTACTGTGGATTCATGACCTCTCCGCGCAGGATCCGTACTACATCCTGCCGGTTATCATGGGTATCACCATGTTCTTCATTCAGAAGATGTCACCGACTACCGTGACCGATCCGATGCAGCAGAAGATCATGACCTACATGCCGGTTATCTTTACCGTGTTCTTCCTGTGGTTCCCTTCAGGTCTGGTGCTGTACTACATCGTCAGCAACCTGGTGACCATCCTCCAGCAGCAGATGATCTATCGCGGCCTGGAAAAGCGTGGTCTGCATAGCCGCGACAAGAAGAAAGCGTAACGCCCCGCTCCGCTGAGCAGGACGTATAATCAAGGGGCGACATTTATGTCGCCCTGTTTTTTTGTGTGACGATAAGGTGAATTATGAGCCACAGCGACACGATCATCGCCCAGGCAACGCCGCCCGGCCGCGGTGGCGTTGGCATTCTGCGTATCTCCGGCGCCAAAGCGGCAGAGGTGGCGCAGGCTGTTTTAGGCAAGCTGCCGAAACCCCGCTATGCCGACTATGTGCTATTCAGCGATGCCGATGGCAGCGTGCTGGATCAGGGCATTGCGCTGTGGTTTCCCGGACCGAACTCCTTTACCGGCGAAGATGTGCTGGAGCTGCAGGGACACGGCGGCCCGGTGATCCTTGATCTGCTGCTGAAGCGCATTGTCGCGCTGCCCGGCGTGCGCATTGCCCAGCCAGGTGAGTTTTCTGAACGCGCTTTCCTGAACGATAAGCTTGACCTCGCCCAGGCTGAAGCGATTGCCGATCTGATCGACGCCAGCTCTGAGCAGGCAGCCCGCTCCGCTGTCAATTCGCTGCAGGGCGCGTTTTCCATGCGCGTTAATGCGCTGGTGGAAGCACTTACTCACCTGCGTATCTATGTGGAAGCCGCTATCGACTTCCCGGATGAGGAGATCGACTTCCTGTCTGACGGTAAAATCGAAGCGCAGCTTAATGCGGTGATCGGTGACCTGAATGGCGTACGTGCCGAAGCACGCCAGGGCAGCCTGCTGCGTGAAGGGATGAAGGTCGTGATTGCTGGTCGCCCGAATGCGGGCAAATCGAGCCTGCTGAATGCGCTGGCGGGTCGTGAAGCCGCTATCGTCACCGATATTGCCGGCACCACGCGCGACGTCCTGCGCGAACATATTCATATCGACGGTATGCCGCTGCACATTATTGATACCGCCGGCCTGCGTGAAGCCAGTGACGAAGTCGAACGTATCGGTATTGAGCGCGCGTGGCAGGAGATTGAACAGGCCGATCGCGTGCTGTTTATGGTTGATGGCACCACCACCGATGCCACCGAAGCCGCCGCTATCTGGCCCGACTTTGTGGCGCGTTTACCGGCCGAACTGCCCATTACCGTGGTGCGTAATAAAGCCGATATGACCAGCGAGACGCTGGGCCTGACAGAAGTAAATGGCCACTCACTGATTCGCCTCTCCGCGCGTACCGGAGAGGGCGTGGACGCGCTGCGCGACCATCTGAAACAGAGCATGGGCTTTGCCGGCAATATGGAGGGCGGTTTCCTTGCGCGTCGCCGTCATCTGCAGGCGCTGGAGCTGGCCGCTACGCACTTGCAGCAGGGCAAAGATCAGCTGCTGGGCGCCTGGGCAGGCGAACTGCTTGCCGAAGAGCTGCGTCTCGCACAGCAGGCACTGAGCGAAATCACCGGCGAATTTACCTCTGACGATCTGCTGGGCAGGATTTTCTCCAGTTTCTGTATTGGTAAATAGCCTCTTTCTCAGGTCGCCATTAATGGCCACCCTACAGGAATCTCTGCGGTTCTGTAGGGTGCGCATTATGCGCACCGGGGTCGTTGTAAACATACATCTTTGTTATTTGGCTCCCCCTCTCCTTTGCCGTATAACGGTTGATGGTCGTTGCTAAAGCGCAGCGGCCGCATCCACTATTCATGCTAAACATCAGGTACGGTTTGTACCTGAACAGGAGAGAAACATGAGTACACCGCTCGACAGCGTGGCGCTGAATGCGCTGTTTAATGAAGCCCGCACCCACAGCTACTGGCAGGACAAGCCAATTTCTCAGGACGTACTGAAGCAGCTCTACGCGCTGACCGCGCTGGGCCCGACTTCGGCGAACTGTTCGCCGGGCCGCTTCGTGTTCGTCACGTCACAGGAAGGCAAAGAGAAGCTGAAACCGGCGCTCTCCTCGGGCAATGTGGATAAAACCATGGCGGCACCGGCGACGGTGATTGTGGCGTGGGATCCGGCGTTCTACGAAGCGCTGCCAAGACTGTTTCCGCACGGCGATGCGCGTAGCTGGTTCACCAGCAGCCCGGATCTGGCCAAAGAGACCGCGTTTCGCAACAGCAGCCTGCAGGCGGGCTATCTGATTCTGGCGGCACGATCGCTGGGACTGGATGCCGGCCCGATGTCCGGTTTCGATCCGGCCAAAGTCAACGACGCCTTCTTTGGCGACAGCAAATGGCAGGTTAACCTGTTGATCAATCTGGGCTACGGTGAAGCCAGCAAACTGCATCCGCGTTTACCGCGCCTGAGCTTTGAAGAAGCCGGCAAATTTGCCTGATTCCGTCGCGTCGTGCCGCGGCACGACGCGCTTACGCTTATCCCAGCGAGTGAAAACCGCTGTTGAAGTAGATCATCGGTGCTGCCGCTTCGCCCGGCAGGGCAATGCCGACAATACGCGCCAGCAGCACGCTGTGTGTGTTCCACTCCACAACCTTCTCCAGCTGACAGTCAAAACTTACCAGCGCATCCGCCAGCACCGGGGCACCGGTATTCAGCGTATGCCATTCGCCACTGCCAAAGCGTTCATCGCGGCGCGTGGACTGACTGAACTGCGCGCAGAGATCGTCATGCTGTTCGCGCAGCACGTTTACGGCAAAATGACCTGCCTGTAAAAATGCATCGTGGCTGGATGCACTGCGGTTAACGCACACCAGCAGACTGGGTGGCTCGGCAGCCAGCGAGCTCACCGAGGTGGCGATTAATCCCAGCTTTTCGCCCTGATATTCGGTGGTTACCAGCGAAACACCGGCGGTAAGACGGCGCATGCCGTGACGAAATTCATCAAGCGAGATCGATTCCTGGCGAACAGGCGAGGTAACTGACATAACAACTCCGACGTGCATAGTTTGCGATGCGCACGATTGGCAGATGGGTGAATAATCGTTTATGCACTTCGAGGTGCTTTTTTTACCGCCCAAATCCTACACCACAACGGCCGCTTCATCACCCTATCCGACATGAACATGCAAAAGCTTCATATGCTAATACAACATGCAGAATTATCACTTTTTCGGCGTTATCTGAATTTATCCCCTTTCCCTCTAAGCCGGATGCAAACTGATGAGAAAATTCTTACAATGCGGTTGATGATTATCCGACCATTTTCACGGAGCGACAGATGGCTAGTCATTTTGTTCGTTGGATGGGTAACCCGCCCCTCTCCTCTGAGACAACACGGGTGCCACAGGATGTGATTAACAGCGCCGGACGCTTGCCCGATAAGCGCCGTGGACGTTTTCTTGCTGCGCGCGAACTGCTGGCGCAACTGATGCTGCGGGTTTACGGCATTCGTGAACTTCCCGCGCTGATTGCCAGCAGCAGCGGCCGCCCCTGCTTTGCCGATCCCCACCTGCCCGATTTCAGTATCGCCTATGCCGGCAATATGGTTGGCGTACTGCTGGCGGAAGAGGGAGGACGCGCCGGGCTGGACATGGAAATTGTGCGCGCGCATAGCCGTCAGGCACAGGATGCCCTGACGCAGGATCTCTCCTCGGGTGAGAAAGCCTGGATCAATGCACAGCAGGATTTTATGGAGGCAGTGACGCAGATCTGGACGCTGCGCCAGAGCATCCTTAAGCTGACGGGCACGGCGGAGAGCAGCAATTCGCTGCGCCTGCATCCGGCTGCCGGTCGCCTGCGTTCCAGCGTGTATCCCGATATCCAGGCCGTATGCGATGCCGAACCGACGCTGGTATGGTCATGCGCGCTATCGCCAGGCAGTGAGCGATTACGGCTGTGGGAGATTGATGCGCAGCAGCAGTGGCAGGCACTGCGCGATGTCGAGATGAGCAAACCTAATATCGGGCCGCGTACGCTACGGCTTACCAGCCTGCCCGGTGAGCGTACCCTCAGCGCCCCGGAGATGGGACATCCCTGAGAAAACAGGCCGCAAACGCGGCCTGTTCTGTTTAGTGCGCGTCGATAAACGCAATCTTCAGTACAAACAGCAGCGCCACCACCACCACGCACGGGCTGATTTCACGCCAGCGACCGGTTCCCAGTTTCATGACGCAGTAAGAGATAAAGCCCAGCGCGATCCCCTCAGTGATGGAGAAGCTGAACGGCATCATCGCGGCCGTGACAAACGCAGGCACAGCTTCAGTGAGATCATCCCAGCGCACGCGCGACAGCGAAGCGGTCATCAAAACACCAACGTAGATCAGCGCACCTGCCGCCGCGTAAGCGGGCACCATCGCCGCCAGCGGTGACAGGAACATCACCAGCAGGAACAAAATACCGGTGACTACCGCCATCAGCCGGTGCGCCCGCCAATTGCCACACCGGATGAGCTTTCGATATAGGCGGTAACCGACGATGTACCCGCCAGTGAACCGGTAACCGAACTGATGCTGTCGACATACAGCGCCTGCTTCATACGCGGGAAGGTGCCCTTTTCGTCGGTCAGCCCGGCTTTATCGGTCACGCCAATCAGCGTGCCGGAGGAGTCAAACAGATTCACCAGCATAAAGGAGAAGATCACCCCGGCCATACTGATGTTAAATGCCCCTTTGATATCCACCTGGCCGACCACCGTGGTAATCGCCGGCGGCGCCGCAAACACGCCGGTGAATTTCACGTCGCCCGTCAGCAAGCCAATTGCGGTGGTCACGACTATCGAGACCAGCACCGCCGCGTGGATGTTGCGCGAGGCCAGAATCGCGATGATGAAGAAGCCAAGCGCACCCAGCAGCACGCTGTGCGAAGCCAGATTGCCTACCGTCACAATGGTGTCGGCGTTTGGCACAATAATCCCGGCATTTTTCAGCCCCATCATAGCGATGAACAGGCCGATACCCGCGGTAATGCCAACCCGCAGGCTAAGCGGAATATTGGCAATCATCCAGTAACGCACACGCAATAGCGTCAGGATCAGCAGGCCAAGCGCACCCCAGAAGATGGCACCCATACCAACCTGCCAGGAGTAGCCCATTGCGCCAACCACCACGAAAGCGAAGAAGGCGTTCAGGCCCATTGCTGGTGCCAGCGCCACGGGAAGATTGGCCACCAGCCCCATCAGGATGCTGCCAAACGCCGCAATCAAACAGGTGGTAACAAACACCGCCTGGGTATCCATGCCCGCAACGCCCAGAATCTGCGGGTTAACAAAAACGATGTACACCATCGTCAGGAAGGTGGTGAAACCGGCAATCACCTCGGTGCGCACCGTGGTACCGTGTTCCTGCAGCCTGAAGATACGCTGCAAAAGGCCCTGATTTGTCATTTCGCTATTCCGATGAAAAATTTATCGCCGCGTATCCTATAGGCTTTGGCGCGGCAAAACACGGATTTTTCGCAACCGGTTGCCCGGGTCGCTTTCTGCGCTCAGTGCGCTAGAGTGACAGCTGATTGTTTACTAAAAGGATGATGCACGATGTCAGTTGAATGTATTTTTTTTGATTGCGACGGCACGCTGGTCGATAGCGAGATGATCTGTACGCAATCCTACGTCAACACCTTTGCCCGCTACGGTATCGAGCTCTCGCTGCAGCAGATGTTTGAACAGTACAAAGGGGTCAAGCTTTACGACATCATCCGCGATGTGATGGCGCAGCACCAGGTTGAGCTGCCGCTGGAAGAGGTAGAGGCAGCCTATCGCGCTGAAGTGGCGCGGCTGTTTGATCTCGATCTGCAGCCGATTGCCGGTGCGAAAACGCTGGTTGAGCGCGTTAAGGTTCCGATGTGCGTGGTGTCGAATGGAACGGTGAAGAAGATGCAGCATTCGCTGGGATTAACCGGCATGCTGCCGCACCTTGAGGGCCGGCTGTACAGCGGTTACGACATCAACCACTGGAAGCCCGATCCAGAGCTGATGTACCACGCGGCAGAGCAGATGCAGGTACCGATTGAGAAGTGCATTCTGGTAGATGATTCTGAAGCGGGCGCGCGTGCCGGGATTGCAGCGGGGATTCCGGTGTTTTATTACTGCGCCGATGCGCATAATCCGGTGATCGACCACCCGCTGGTGACGCGTTTTGACGATATGGCGCAGTTGCCAGATCTGTGGCAGGCGCGTGGCTGGGATTTAACCCGCTCGGCATAAATACCGACCCTACAAGGTATGTGTATGTGGTCGGCATGAATGGCGACCCTACAGGGTTGCGCATCGTGTTATGTAGGGTGCGCATTCATGCGCACCGGATCCAGGCAACAACCTCAGCCAATCGCGCCCAGTGAATCTTCGTTGCCCTGCTTCTTCGGCAGCAGGAACAGCGTGGCAACGATATCCAGCAGATAAATCAACGCCAGCAGCGTAATCGCCGCGGTAAACGAAATATTTGCTGCCAGCATACCGATCACCAGCGGGCCAAAGCCGCCCACGCCGCGTCCCAGATTGAACAACACATTCTGCGCTGTGGCGCGCGCCTGCGGCGGGAACGTGTCAGAGATCAGCGCGCCGTAGCCGCCAATCATGCCGTTAACGAACATCCCCATAATCGCACCGGTAAACAGCATCACTGTGGGATCGCGCAGCTGCGCGTACACTACCACCATCGCTACCGCGCCGAACTGATACAGCAGGAAGATTTTCCAGCGCGCAAAGCGGTCCGCCAGCACGCCGAACAGCCAGATACCGAACGTCATGCCGACCACCGTGACAGCCGTCCACAGGCCGGATTTGGTCAGGCTAAAGCCGAAGCTGGAGGATAGGTAGCTCGGCATCCAGATCATCAGGCCGTAGTAACCAAAATTCTGTACCGAACAGAGAATAAAAATACCCAGACTGGCTTTGCTGGTGGCGCGATCGGCAAACAGCAGCCTGATACGCGCGGTAAACGACAGCTGCGGCGTTTTCTCTGCCACGCGGGTAAAGCCCTCCGGCTCGCCCATGCTGCGGCGAATGACAAACGACACCAGCGCCGGCAGCAGACCGACAAGGAACATGCCGCGCCAGCCAATCACGCTCAGCAGCGGCGGCGTGATAAATGCCGCCAGCAGCACACCAAGCTGCCAGCCGATACCAACCCACGCTGAGGCGCGGTTGCGCTTCTCTTGCGGCCAGGCTTCGGCGATCAGCGCCATGCCGATCCCAAACTCACCGCCCAGCCCCATGCCGGCCAGCGTGCGGTAAGCCAGCAGATCCCAGTAACCCTGCGCCACGGCGCACAGCCCGGTAAACAGTGAGAACATTAAAATAGTGATAGTCAGAATACGGATACGGCCAAAACGATCGCTGAGATGGCCAAACACGATGCCGCCGATCACCGCGCCAATCAGCGTCCAGGTGACCAGCGAACCGGCCTGAGAGGGATCGAGCGCCAGCGATACGCTGATTGCCGGTAACATAAAGCCGAGAATCAGCAGGTCAAATCCATCCATGGCGTAGCCGCTGATGGCCGCCAGCATCGCTTTCGCCGGCGTCACGGCAGTTTTTTTGGGGGTTGCAGAGGACATATCACAGCACCTGGCAGAAAAAAGTGCGCCAAGTATAAAGAGAGGCTAACGCGGAGAACAGGTACAAATCGCAACGGCTGCCGGTTAGCCACAGAGGTAACAGGCAGCCGCAGCGGCGATCAGGAGGGTTTATTGCTGCCGTCATCGCCGGACAGCAGTTCATCCAGCCTGTCTCCGCCAACGTGACGAAAATCCTGTCCTTTTACGAAATAGAAGATGATTTCGCAGATGTTCTGGCAGCGATCGCCAATACGCTCAATCGCGCGCGCGCAGAACAGCGCGGTCAGTACGCTGGGGATGGTGCGCGGATCTTCCATCATGTAGGTCATCAGCTGGCGCACAATGCCTTCGTACTCTTTATCCACCTTCTTATCTTCGCGGTAGATGTTAATGGCTTCATTAAGATCCATGCGCGCAAAGGCATCCAGTACGTCATGCAGCATCTGCACGGTGTGGTGGCCAAGGGATTCAAGGCTCACCAGCAGCGGTAAATGCTGCTGACCGAACTTCTCCAGCGCGGTGCGGCTAATCTTCTCCGCCACATCGCCGATACGCTCCAGCTCAGAGATGGCTTTGATGATCGCCATCACCAGGCGCAAATCGCTGGCGGTGGGCTGACGTTTGGCGATGATGCGCACGCAGGCTTCATCAATCTCCACTTCCATCATGTTGACCTTCTGGTCGCCATCGATTACGCGGCGCGCCAGCTCAGCGTCCTGATTGTGCATGGCGGTGATCGCATCAGTAAGCTGCTGCTCCACCATGCCACCCATGATCATCACCTGAGTGCGAATGTGCTCCAGCTCGGCATTAAACTGACCGGAGATGTGTTTGTTCAGATTTAAATTATCCATGTGCGTCTCCTGAATCAGCCGTAACGACCGGTGATGTAATCTTCAGTCTGTTTCTGTGCGGGCTTGGTAAACAGTGTATCGGTATCGCTGAACTCAATCAGCTCGCCCAGATACATAAAGGCCGTGTGGTCAGAACAGCGCGCCGCCTGCTGCATATTGTGTGTCACGATCACTACGGTGTAATCCTGCTTCAGCTCGGTGATCAGCTCTTCAATGCGGCCGGTTGAGATAGGATCCAGCGCCGAGCACGGCTCATCCAGCAGCAGCACTTCCGGACGAATCGCGATGCCGCGCGCGATGCACAGGCGCTGCTGCTGACCGCCGGAGAGACTGTAACCGCTCTGATGCAGCTTGTCTTTGGTTTCATTCCACAGCGCCGCTTTGGTCAGCGCCCACTGCACGCGCTCATCCATATCCGCGCGCGATAGCTTCTCAAACAGACGCACGCCAAAGGCGATATTGTCGTAAATCGACATCGGGAACGGCGTCGGCTTCTGGAACACCATGCCGACGCGGGCGCGCAGCAGGGCGATATCCTGATGCGAGGCCAGAATGTTATCGCCATCCAGCAGAATGTCGCCTTCCGCGCGCTGCTCCGGATAGAGCGAATACATTTTGTTAAAGGTGCGCAGCAGGGTTGATTTGCCGCAGCCGGACGGGCCGATAAATGCCGTCACCTGGTTTTTTGCGATATCCAGATTGATGTTTTTCAGCGCGTGGAACTTACCGTAATAGAAGTTCAGATTACGCACCTGGATTTTGCCGGCAGCCGTGTTTGCCATACTCATTGCTCATCTCTCATGTGCAGCGCCGCCGAAGCCGCGCCGGAAAATTAATGTTTGCCTTTGGCGAAAACGACGCGCGCTACGATGTTCAGCAGCAGCACGCACACCGTAATAATCAGTACGCCCGCCCACGCCAGGCTCTGCCACTCGGCAAAGGGGCTCATGGCGAATTTAAAGATGGTCACCGGCAGGTTAGCGATAGGCTGCATCATGTCGGTGCTCCAGAACTGGTTCGACAGCGCGGTAAACAGCAGCGGTGCCGTTTCACCGGCAATGCGCGCAATCGCCAGCAGTACGCCGGTGATAATGCCAGAGACCGAGGCTTTCAGCGTGATAGCGGAGATCATCTTCCACTTCGGCGTGCCCAGCGCGTACGCGGCTTCACGCATGCTGTCCGGTACCAGACGCAGCATGTTTTCGGTAGTGCGGATCACGATAGGCACCTGCAGCAGAGCCAGTGCCACTACGCCGGCCCAGCCGGAGAAGTGCTGCATCTGCGACACCACGATGGTGTAAACAAACAGGCCAACCACAATCGACGGAGCCGACAGCAGAATGTCGTTGATGAAACGAATCACTTCCGCCAGCCAGTGCTTACGTCCGTACTCGGCCAGATAGATACCGGCCATGATGCCCAGCGGCGTACCGAAGAAGGTGGACCAGAAGATCAGCAGGCCGCTGCCCGCCAGCGCGTTCGCCAGCCCGCCGCCAGCGGTATTCGGCGGCGGCGTTGACTCTGTGAACAGCGACCAGCTCAGGCCATCGATCCCTTTGGTTACCGTGGTGAACAGAATCCAGATCAGCCAGAACAGGCCAAATGCCATGGTCAGCAGGGATAACGTCAGGGCAATTTTATTTTTGGTGCTGCGCCACGCCTGCATTTTACGGCGTGAAGCCGCCAGCTCAGCGCGCGCCTGCATTTCAATTGCTGTCATGAACGGGCTCCTTCACTCTTCGCCAGACGCAGGATCATCAGTTTGGAGATCGCCAGTACGATAAAAGTAATCACGAACAGGATCAGCCCCAGCTCCATCAGCGCTGCCACGTGCACGCCCGACTCGGCTTCAGCAAATTCGTTCGCCAACGCGGAGGTGATGCTGTTACCCGGCATAAACAGCGAGGCGCTGTCGAGCTGGTAGGTATTACCGATGATAAAGGTCACTGCCATGGTCTCCCCCAGCGCGCGGCCAAG
Source organism: Pantoea wallisii (assembly GCF_002095485.1). Lineage (GTDB taxonomy): Bacteria > Pseudomonadota > Gammaproteobacteria > Enterobacterales > Enterobacteriaceae > Pantoea > Pantoea wallisii. The sequence continues at coordinate 102,501 of NZ_MLFS01000004.1, forward strand.
TCCGAGCATCACGCCGCCAATCACCCCGTTTTTGGTGAACGGCAGCACGATGCGCCAGATCACCTCCCAGGTGGTGCAGCCGATGCCGTAGGCCGACTCTTTCATCATTACCGGGGTTTGTTCAAATACGTCACGCATCACCGAGGCAATGTACGGGATGATCATGATGGCGAGGATCACCCCGGCCGCCAGAATACCGATACCGAATGCCGGGCCGGAGAACAGTGAGCCAACAATTGGCACATTAGCCAGTACATCGCCCACCGGCGTCTGGAAATATTCGGCAAACAGCGGGGCAAAGATAAACAGTCCCCACATGCCGTAAACGATGCTGGGAATGGCTGCCAGCAGTTCGATGGCGGTTCCCAGGGGACGGCGCAGCCAGCCGGGTGCCAGCTCGGTCAGGAACAGGGCAATACCAAAGCTCACCGGCACTGCGATGATCAAGGCAATTAGCGAGGTCACGAGGGTGCCGTAGATCGGCACCAGCGCACCAAATTCTTCATTTGGCGCATCCCAGGTTTTGGTCCACAGGAAGGAGAGTCCAAACTTCTGGATGCTCGGCCAGGAGGAGAAAATCAGGGAGACGATAATGCCACCCAGCAGCAGTAACACAATCAGCGCAGATAGCTTTACCAGCGCGCCGAAGATCATGTCGCCTTGCTTGCCCGGTGCTTTAAACGTCGGCTTAGTGGCAGCCATAGAATTCTCGTTCTCAGAAGGTAATCAGGGCGGCGATAGCGCCGCCCCTCAGATTGGCCCGCTGCAGTCGCAGGCCAGGTGGTTCACTTACTGGTACAGCGCTTTACCGGAGCTGTCTTTGATGTTGGCTTTCCAGGCGGCACGAATCTGATCCGCTACGCTCTCAGGCAGCGCGGCGTAATCCAGCGCGGTTGCGGTTTTGCTGCCGCCTTTGTAGGCCCAGTCAAAGAACTTCAGCACTTCGCTGCCCTTCTCCGCGTTCGCCTGATCTTTGTAGATCAGGATGAAGGTGGTAGAGGTGATTGGCCATGCGTCGTTGCCCTTCTGGAAGGTCAGGTCCTGGGCAAAAGATTTGCTCCAGTCTGCGCCTTTAGCCGCGTTGGCAAAGCTGGCTTCGCTTGGTGCCACCGGCTTGCCATCTGCGTCCATCAGTTTGGTGTAGGTCAGGTTGTTCTGCTTGGCGTAAGCGTACTCAACGTAGCCAATCGAGCCTGGCAGGCGCTGAACAAAGGCCGCCACGCCGTCGTTGCCTTTACCGCCCAGGCCGGTTGGCCAGTTCACGGTATTGCCTTTACCGATTTTGCTGTTCCACTCTTCATTCACCTTCGCCAGATAGCTGGTGAAGACGAAGGAGGTACCGGAACCATCCGCGCGGCGCACCACGTTGATGTTGGAATCAGGCAGCTTTACGCCCGGGTTCAGCTTAGTGATTGCCGGGTCATTCCACTTTTTGATGGTGCCCAGGTAGATATCGCCCACGGTCTTACCGTCGAGCGTCAGCTCACCGGATTTCACGCCAGGGATGTTCACCGCCAGCACCACACCACCAATGACGGTAGGGAACTGGAACAGGCCATTTTTCTGCAGATCTTCATCTTTCATCGGCGCATCGGACGCACCGAAGTCAACGGTTTTGGCAATGATTTGCTTCACGCCGCCCGAAGAACCAATACCCTGATAGTTAATTTTGCTACCGGTGGCTTGCTGGTACTCTGCTGCCCACTTGGCATAAACCGGTGCCGGGAATGTCCCGCCTGCGCCTGTGAGATCGGTGGCTGCGAATGCAGATACCGCGCTAACAGCGAAGGTGGCGGCGAGGATTCGGGCTACGGTGCTACGCATCAGTGTCATGTTCCCTCCAGGGGATTTAAAAATCAGGCTCGATGCCTTTTTAGTAAGAGTCAGTGATTGCTGCTGGAGGGAAAATAGGACAGTTTGATGACAGTGAAATGTACGAATTGTGACAGTTATATGACACTGGTGAAAAAGCAGGCGAGCCCGTTGCAGGCCCGCCCTGAGGACGAATTATTCGACCGTTACTGATTTTGCCAGGTTACGCGGCTGGTCAACGTCGGTGCCCTTAATCAGCGCCACGTGATACGACAGCAGCTGCAGCGGCACGGTGTAGAAGATTGGCGCAATCGCCTCTTCCACGTGCGGCAGCGGGATGATTTTCATCCCGTCGCTGTCACTGAAACCGGCATCCTGATCGGCAAACACATACAGCAGGCCGCCGCGTGCGCGTACCTCTTCAATATTGGATTTCAGCTTCTCCAGCAGTTCGTTATTCGGTGCGACCACAATCACCGGCATGTCAGCATCAATCAGCGCCAGCGGGCCGTGCTTCAGCTCGCCCGCGGCGTACGCTTCAGCGTGGATGTAGGAGATCTCTTTCAGCTTCAGCGCGCCTTCCATTGCAATCGGATATTGATCGCCACGGCCAAGGAACAGCGCATTATGCTTGTCAGAGAAGCCTTCGGCGAGGCTCTCAATCACTTTGTCCTGCGCCAGCATCTGCTCGATACGGCTTGGCAGCGCCTGTAACGCGTGCACGATATCGTGCTCGGTTTCCGGCTTCATGCCGTGCAGACGGCCCAGTTTTGCCACCAGCATCAACAGCACGGTGAGCTGAGTGGTGAAGGCTTTGGTCGACGCCACGCCAATTTCCGTGCCCGCTTTGGTCATCAGCGCCAGATCCGATTCGCGCACCAGCGATGAGCCTGCCACGTTGCAGATAGCCAGCGAGCCCAGATACCCCAGCTCTTTTGACAGACGCAGGGCCGCCAGCGTATCGGCCGTTTCACCGGACTGCGACAGCGTAATCAGCAGGCTATTTTTACGTACTGCGGATTTGCGATAGCGGAATTCAGAGGCGATCTCCACGTCACACGGAATGTTTGCCAGCGATTCAAACCAGTAGCGTGAGACCATGCCCGAGTTGTATGACGTCCCGCAGGCGATAATCTGGATGTGCTCCACTTTGCTCAGCAGCGCTTCGGCATGCTCACCCAGTTCGCTGAGATCCACAATGCCATCGTGGAAGCGGCCGGCCAGGGTGTTCTTGATGGCGTTCGGCTGCTCGTAGATCTCTTTCTGCATGTAGTGGCGATAGATACCTTTATCACCGGCATCATACTGCGCGGTAGATTCAATCTCTGCGCGCTGCGCCTGTTTGCCATCGCGATCGATAATCGTTACTTCGCGGCGGGTGATCTCAGCAATATCGCCCTCTTCAAGGTAGATAAAGCGGCGCGTTACCGGCAGCAGTGCCAGCTGATCGGACGCAATAAAGTTCTCACCCACGCCACGGCCAATCACCAGCGGGCTGCCGGAACGGGCGGCCACCAGCACTGACGGATCGCGGCTGTCCATGATCACCATGCCATAAGCACCGCGCAGCTGCGGGATCACGCGCAGAATCACTTCGCGCAGTGTGCCGCCCTGTTTCTGCTCCCAGTGCACCAGATGGGCCACCACTTCGGTGTCCGTTTCCGAAGCAAAGCGATATCCCCGCTCAATCATCTGCGCGCGCAGCGGCTCGTGGTTCTCAATGATGCCGTTATGCACAATGATGATGTGCTCAGAGACATGGGGATGCGCATTGGCTTCTGACGGTTCACCGTGCGTTGCCCAGCGGGTGTGCGCGATACCGGTGCCGCCAATCAGCGGCTGCTCTTCTGCGGCTTCCGCCAGGTTAGCGACTTTGCCAAGACGACGCAGGCGCGTCATGTGTCCCTGGCGATCAACCACCGCCAGACCGGCGGAGTCATAACCGCGATACTCAAGACGACGCAGGCCTTCCAGCAGAATTTCTGCGATGTCACGCTGCGCTACTGCACCAACAATTCCACACATAATAGTTTCCTGACTTCATGGCTTTCGGCCATTGCGTTGTCATCTGACCTGATTTCCGGCTACGCCGGTTCCCCGAGCCTTGTAGAGAGTGGGGATATCGTTATGGCACTGCTAAACGGGCCGATCTTTGCCGGCCCTTAAAATTTATTTTTTCTTCACCGGGCGCTGCCAGCCCGCTTTGTGATTCTGCTCTTTGCGGTTATAGACCAGCTCCGCTGTGGGCACATCCCTCATTACCGTGGTACCGGCAGCGATGGTGGCGCCTGCGGCAACGGTGACCGGTGCCACCAGCTGCGTATCCGATCCCACAAACACGTTATCGCCAATGATGGTTTTAAATTTGTTCGCGCCATCGTAGTTGCAGGTAATGGTGCCGGCGCCGATGTTAACGCCTGCCCCAATCTCCGCATCGCCGAGATAGGAGAGGTGTCCGGCTTTTGAGCCTTTGCCCAGCGAAGCCTTTTTCATCTCAACAAAGTTACCCACGTGCGCCTCTTCAGCCAGCTCGCTCCCCGGACGCAGGCGCGCAAACGGCCCCACGGTACAGGCCGCCGCCAGCGTAGCGTCTTCGATAACCGAATAAGGCTGATCTCACAGTCATCGGCAATCACGCTGTTTTTAATGATGCAGCCTGCGCCGATTTTCACCCGGCTACCCAGCGTTACGTGGCCTTCAATGATCACATTGGTATCGATATCCACATCACGTCCGTGCTGCAGCGTACCGCGCAGATCGAAACGCGCCGGATCGCGCAGCATGACGCCCGCCAGCAGTAGCTTTTCAGCCTGCTCGCTCTGATAAGCGCGCTCCAGGGTGGCCAGCTGCAGGCGATTGTTGACGCCGTCAGTTTCAGTGTTGCGAGCGGGATGCACCGCATTAATGATGCGGCCTTCATGGTGGGCCATGGCGATGATGTCGGTGATATAGAACTCACCCTGCGCATTGTTGTTGTTCAGCTGCGCCAGCCAGCGCTTGAGGTCGCCGCCATTGGCGATCAGGATACCGGTGTTGATCTCCTGAATGTTCAGCTGTTCAGCGGAGGCATCTTTTTGCTCGACAATGCCGGTCACCGTACCGTTTTCCCGCACGATGCGGCCGTAGCCCGTCGGGTTATCCAGCACAACCGTCAGCAGACCAATGCCGCCCGCCGGTTTGGCTTCGCGCAGACGCTGCAGCGTCGGCTGCGAGATCAGCGGCACATCGCCGTAAAGCATCAGAATATCTTCGTCATCAGCAAAGAACGGCGCGGCCTGCTGCATCGCATGCCCCGTACCCAGTTGCTCAGCCTGCAGCACCCAGTTCAGCTTGTTGTGGGCCAGTTTCACCTGCAGCAACTCACCACCGTGACCATAGACCAGGTGCACCTGTTGTGCACCGAGGCCGGTAGCGGCATCAATCACATGCTGAACCATAGGTTTACCTGCCAGCGCATGCAGCACTTTAGGCAGATCGGAATACATACGGGTGCCTTTGCCAGCGGCCAGGATCACCACACTCATTGCGTTAGTTGACATAACTATCCAGACTCAGTTTAGCTTGCGAAAGTGTAAGGTTTACCCCTGAGATTACTACATTTTTCTCGCGACAAAATTAGCGGATGCAGAGGAGAGGGCAGTTTGTGCAGGCGATCGCCGTTCATGACCGCGCTGCATTGATAGCGCACGGTTTGCGACAGATATCTCTGTGTGGCAGGTAAAAAAATGCCAGCCCAATGGGCTGGCATTTCGTGACGCATAAAGCCTGATTACATCGCTTTTTTGGTCAGCTCGATAACGCGCAGTTTCGCGATAGCTTTCGCCAGTTCCGCAGAAGCCTGAGCATAGTCCACGTCGCCGTGGCTGCTGTTCATGTGGTCTTCTGCTTTACGTTTCGCTTCCAGCGCGCGCGCTTCGTCCAGGTCTTCACCGCGGATCGCGGTGTCGGCCAGAACGGTCGTGCTGCCCGGCTGTACTTCCAGCACGCCGCCAGAGAGGTAGATATACTCCTCTTCGCCGTGCTGTTTCACGATGCGAATCATACCAGGCTTGATGGCAGTCAGCAGCGGGGCGTGACCAGGATGGATACCCAGCTCACCTTCGCTACCTGACACCTGGATACGCTGCACCAGACCGGAGAACATTTGCTGCTCCGCGCTGACCACGTCCAGATGATAAGTCATAGCCATACCACTCCTCCCGGGAAACCGTTATTACAGTTTCTTCGCTTTTTCTACCGCTTCTTCGATAGCGCCGACCATGTAGAACGCCTGCTCTGGCAGGTGGTCGAATTCGCCTTCCATGATGCCTTTAAAGCCACGGATGGTGTCTTTCAGCGTCACGTATTTACCCGGAGAACCGGTGAAGACTTCAGCAACGAAGAACGGCTGGGACAGGAAGCGCTGAATCTTACGCGCACGTGCCACCAGCAGTTTGTCTTCTTCAGACAGCTCGTCCATACCGAGGATGGCGATGATGTCTTTCAGTTCCTGGTAACGCTGCAGCAGAGACTGCACGCCACGCGCAACGTCGTAGTGCTCCTGACCCACGATCAGTGGATCCAGCTGACGGCTGGTTGAATCCAGCGGGTCAACGGCCGGGTAGATACCCAGAGAGGCGATCTGACGGCTCAGCGTAACGGTTGAGTCTAAGTGAGCAAAGGTAGTTGCTGGTGACGGGTCAGTCAGGTCATCCGCAGGGACGTAAACGGCCTGTACGGAGGTGATTGAACCGGTTTTGGTGGAGGTAATACGCTCCTGCAACACACCCATCTCTTCGGCCAGCGTTGGCTGGTAACCTACCGCAGATGGCATACGACCCAGCAGTGCTGATACTTCAGTACCGGCCAGGGTGTAACGGTAGATGTTGTCGATGAACAGCAGAACGTCACGGCCTTCATCACGGAATTTTTCCGCCATGGTCAGACCGGTCAGTGCTACGCGCAGACGGTTACCCGGCGGCTCGTTCATCTGGCCATACACCAGCGCTACTTTATCGATAACGTTGGAGTCAGTCATTTCGTGGTAGAAGTCGTTACCCTCACGAGTACGCTCACCCACGCCGGCAAATACCGAGTAACCTGAGTGCTCAGCCGCAATGTTACGGATCAGCTCCATCATGTTTACGGTTTTACCTACACCCGCACCACCGAACAGACCAACTTTACCGCCCTTAGCGAACGGACACATCAGGTCGATAACCTTGATGCCGGTCTCCAGCAGTTCCTGCGAGTTAGACTGATCTTCATAAGAAGGCGCAGCACGGTGAATAGAGGAGACCTCTACTGTGGTGCCGTCGTCATTCTGCAGGTCGCCCTTCATGTCGATTGGCTCACCCAATACGTTCATGATACGGCCGAGGGTAGCTTTACCAACCGGAACCTGGATCGGTTTTTTCAGGTCAGCAACTTCCAGACCGCGCTTCAGGCCGTCAGAAGTACCCATGGCGATGGTACGCACCACGCCACCGCCCAGCTGCTGCTGAACTTCCAGCACCAGACGAGCATCACCATTCTTAACCTCGAGAGCGCTATATACCTGCGGTACTGCGTCCTGAGGGAATTCGACGTCAACTACGGCGCCGATAATCTGGACAATCTTTCCAGCTGCCATCTTGAATCCTCTACCTAATTCGAGAATATCCGGCCGCGCATGCGCGACGGGATATATGCCTGGTTATACCGCGGAGGCTCCCGAGACGATCTCGGTAAGTTCCTGAGTGATGCTGGCCTGACGAGCTTTGTTGTAAACCAACTGCAGCTCTTTGATCAGGTTTCCGCCGTTATCGGTTGCAGCTTTCATTGCCACCATACGTGCGGCCTGCTCACTGGCCAGGTTTTCCACCACACCCTGATAAACCTGCGATTCGACATAACGACGCAGCAGGGTATCCAGCAGCGCTTTCGGATCGGGTTCGTACAGGTAATCCCAGGTCTTCGCCTTCATCTCTTCTTCACCTTCCGCTGGCGGTAACGGCAGCAGTTGGGTAATGGTCGGAGTCTGAGACATGGTGTTATTAAACTTGTTGCCGACGATATACAGCTTGTCGATGCGGCCTTCATCATAGGCCTGCAACATCACTTTTACCGGGCCGATCAGATCAGACAGCGCAGGCTTATCACCCATGCCAGTGACCTGAGCCACGATGTTGCCACCTACAGAGCCGAAGAATGAAACGCCTTTTGAGCCGATAATGGCCAGATCGCTCTGTACGCCTTTATCCGCCCAGCCTTTCATTTCCGCCAGCAATTTTTTGAACAGGTTAATGTTCAAACCACCACAAAGCCCGCGGTCAGTCGAAACGACCAGGTAGCCGACGCGCTTAACGTCGCGCTCATCCAGGTATGGGTGCTTGTACTCCAGATTACCCAGAGCAAGGTGACCAATCACTTTGCGCATGGTATCTGCATACGGACGGCTGGCCGCCATGCGTTCCTGCGTTTTACGCATTTTGGAGGCGGCGACCATCTCCATCGCTTTGGTGATCTTCTGCGTATTTTTTACGCTGCCGATCTTGGTACGTATTTCTTTTGCGCCGGCCATTAGCTTCTCCTCAAAGCCTTGCGGCCTGCCTTTTCAGACAAGCCGCCAGACATTACCAGGACTGGGTTGCTTTAAACGTTTCGAGGAGGCCTTTCAGCTTCTCTTCGATCTCGTTGTTGTAGTTACCCGCCTGGTTGATTTCAGCCATCAGCTCAGCGTGTTCGCGATCCGCGAATGCCAGCAGAGCGGCTTCGAAGCTGCCGATTTTCGCCAGTTCAACGTCGTTCAGGAAGCCGCGCTCAGCCGCGAACAGTACCAGACCCTGTTGTGCAACAGACATCGGTGCATACTGTTTCTGCTTCAGCAGCTCGGTCACTTTCTGACCATGGCTCAGCTGCTTACGCGTTGCGTCGTCCAGATCGGAAGCGAACTGAGAGAACGCTGCCAGTTCACGATACTGTGCCAGAGCGGTACGGATACCACCGGACAGTTTCTTGATGATCTTGGTCTGTGCAGCACCACCAACACGGGATACAGAGATACCCGGGTTAACGGCCGGACGGATACCGGAGTTGAACAGGTTCGATTCCAGGAAGATCTGACCATCAGTAATCGAGATTACGTTGGTCGGAACGAATGCAGAAACGTCACCTGCCTGCGTTTCGATGATCGGCAGAGCGGTCAGAGAACCGGTTTTGCCTTTCACTTCACCGTTGGTGAAGCGCTCAACGTAGTCAGCGCTTACGCGTGATGCACGCTCCAGCAGACGAGAGTGGAGGTAGAACACGTCGCCCGGGAATGCTTCACGGCCTGGCGGACGGCGCAGCAGCAGAGAGATCTGACGGTAAGCAACAGCCTGCTTGGACAGGTCATCGTATACGATCAGCGCGTCTTCACCGCGGTCACGGAAGTACTCACCCATCGCACAACCGGCGTAAGGTGACAGGTACTGCAGCGCTGCAGATTCAGAAGCAGAAGCCACAACCACGATGGTGTTAGACAGCGCACCGTGCTCTTCCAGCTTACGCACTACGTTAGAAATGGTTGACGCTTTCTGGCCAATCGCGACGTAGACACACTTGATGCCTGAATCACGCTGGTTGATGATGGCGTCGATTGCCATTGCGGTTTTACCGGTCTGACGGTCACCGATGATCAGCTCACGCTGGCCACGGCCGATTGGAATCATCGCATCGACAGATTTGTAACCGGTCTGAACAGGCTGGTCTACTGACTGACGGTCGATAACGCCCGGTGCAATCACTTCAACTGGCGAGAAGCCGTCGTTGTCGATTGCGCCTTTACCGTCGATCGGTGCACCCAGGGTGTTCACCACACGGCCCAGCAGGCCACGGCCTACCGGTACTTCAAGAATACGACCCGTACACTTAACCTTCATGCCTTCGGCGAGGTCAGCGTACGGGCCCATCACCACTGCACCTACAGAGTCACGCTCGAGGTTCAGTGCGATAGCGTAACGGTTACCCGGCAGGGCAATCATCTCACCCTGCATGACATCGGCCAGGCCGTGTACGCGGATGATACCGTCACTTACAGAAACAATAGTACCTTCGTTGTGAGCTTCGCTCACCACATTGAACTGAGCAATGCGCTGCTTGATCAGTTCGCTGATTTCGGTGGAATTCAGTTGCATATGCTCCAGTCCCCTTAAGACTGCAAGACGTCTGCCAGACGGTCAAGACGGCCGCGCACGCTGCCATCAATCACCAGGTCACCCGCACGGATAACCACACCTGCCATTACAGACTTGTCAATTTTGCAATTCAGCTTAACTTTGCGTGACAGACGTTTTTCCATCGCGGCGCTGATTTTAGTCAGCTGGCTGTCACTCAGCGTACTGGCGGAGATCACGTCAACTTCGGCTGTCGCTTCATAAGCGTCGCGCAGTTGAATGAACTGTTCCAGTACCGCTGGAAGCGCTGTCAAACGTCCGTTCTCCGCCATAACCTTGATCAGGTTCTGAGCGTATTCATCAAGTTGATCACCACAGACTGCATTGAAAGAGGCAGACAAGGCTTCCGGTGCCAATGCACCGGAAAGGAGTTCTGCCATCTGTTCGTTGCGAGCCACTTCTGCGGCAAACGCCAGCATGGATTGCCAGCGGTCGATACTTTGATGCTCAACAGCAAAGTCAAAAGCTGCTTTGGCGTAGGGGCGAGCTACAGTAATCAGATCAGACATCAGCCCCTCCCTCCTTACAGTTCAGCGACCAGTTTATCAACGATGTCGCTGTTAGCAGCTTCATCCACGGAACGTTCGATGATTTTCTCGGCGCCAGCTAATGCCAGCAACGCGACTTGCTTACGCAGCTCTTCACGTGCACGTGAGCGCTCGGCTTCGATTTCTGCCTGCGCCTGAGACACGATGCGGTTACGTTCAGTCTCAGCTTCAGTTTTGGCTTCGTCCAGAATCTGGGCACGGCGTTTGTTCGCCTGCTCGATAATGACCTGAGCTTCGTCTTTCGCTTTTTTCAGCTGGTCGGTCGCATTGGCCTGCGCAAGATCCAAATCTTTCTTCGCGCGTTCAGCAGAAGCAAGGCCTTCAGCAATTTCTTTCTGGCGCTTTTCGATGGCAGCCATAATCGGCGGCCATACGTACTTCATGCAGAACGCGACAAACAGGATGAACGCGATGGCCTGGCCGAGGATTGTTGCATTAATGTTCACAGCACAATGCCTCTTATTAAGTTAACTTGCTCTGCCGCTATCAGTGATAAACGGCAGAATCCGTCCCTCATCACACTGCGTGCCATGAGTGAACCACGGCTACAGGCTTTAGGCGACAGCAAACATCACGTAGAGACCCAGACCAACAGCGATCATCGGGATTGCATCCACCAGACCCATTACAACAAAGAACTGCGTACGCAGCAGAGGGATCAGATCCGGTTGACGCGCTGCGCCTTCCAGGAATTTACCTCCGAGGATGCCGATACCGATCGCAGCACCGATTGCCGCCAGACCCATCATCACAGCGGCAGCCATGTACAGCAGATCCATATTCAGGTTTTCCATGACAGTCTCCAGTTTGTTTCAGTTAAAAGCTAAGTTGTTGAGATAAAAATCAATGTTCTTCAGATGCCATCGACAGATAGACAATCGTGAGGACCATGAAAATGAAAGCCTGCAGCGAAATAATCAGGATGTGGAAAATGGCCCATGGCACATTCAGCACCCACTGCGACCACCACGGCAGCAGACCGGCAATCAGGATAAAGATCAGCTCACCCGCATACATGTTGCCGAACAGTCGCAAACCGAGTGAAACCGGTTTAGACAGCAGGCTAACACCTTCAAGAATCAGGTTGATGGGGATGAAGATCGGGTGATTAAAAGGCTGCAGCGTCAGCTCTTTGGCGAAGCACCTACACCTTTCATTTTGATGCTGTAGAACAGAATCAAAATAAATACGCCCAGCGCCATAGACAGCGTGATGTTCACGTCTGCAGACGGCACGACGCGCAGCGCCGGCAGGCCCAGATAGTGCTCGCCAATAAACGGCAGCAAATCGATAGGCAGCAGATCCATGAAGTTCATCAGGAAGACCCAGACGAAAATCGTCAGAGCCAGCGGGGCGATAACTTTACTCTTACCGTGGTACATGTCGCGTACGTTGCTATCAACAAAGCCGACAACCAGCTCGATAGCCGCCTGCAATTTCCCTGGCACACCGCTGGTGGCGCTTTTTGCCACTTTGCGGAACAGGACCAGAAATACCAGTCCCAGTAATACAGAGAAAAACATGGAGTCCAGGTTTAACGTCCAGAACGTCGCTGGCGCGTCGTGTGCATTCACCAGCTCGAAAGTACGCAGGTCCATCTGAAGATGTGTCAGATGGTGACCTATGTATTCCTGCGGCGTTGAGATTTCTCCTGCGGCCATGATGCCTCTTACCCTTTGTTGTTAATTACAGCCGGCGCGACGATTTGTACCACCAGCACCGATAACCAGGTGATTGCGAGTGGCCAAAAGACCGCCCCAAATCCACCCAACGCCACAACGAGAAAAATAACAGTGGCAAACACCTTGAGTACTTCACCGAAAGCAAAGCTCCAGGCGACACGCCCTTTAGCCGGTGTTTGATCCTGCAGGCGCCAGGCTAAAAACATAAATAATACGTTTGGCAGCCAGGCTGCTGCTCCACCCGCGATGGCAGAGGCGCCCCAGGTGACATCTTTCAGGGCAAACAGCGCACCGATTACGACAAAGGTCACCAGCTGGATCACCAGCACGGTTCGGGCTAATTTCACACTGTAAAGAGACACTGACATGACGCTGAACTCTCCTGCCCCGGATGGGGTATGTCGCGTGTCGTATAAGACTGCCTTTACTCATTTGAGTCAAGCAGCAAAAGCCGTGCAAATTATACGGGCCGCACCTGCGATTTCAATCGGTAAGTAGCGAAAAGGTGAACAATTATTTAAATTTCTTTCTGGAGGGCTATTTTTCAAAAGATTCCCTTCCGCGCAGCGTGAGCCGCAACGCTGAAATTGCCGGGCCGACTTGCTTTTAAAGCGTGCTTCAGATCACATTATAAGCAACAGGCAAATGAACCATTTTGTTTTAAACCCGATTTTTACGAATTCACCCGCCTCTTATACCCATATAAATCAATTGGATGTAATAATAAGATAGCCGTACAGCGATGATTATCGATAAAAACACTCTATTGACATCGTGTATCGCAATAAAAACGTAAAATTCATATTACGTCCGCCGATTTATTGCAGAGTTATATTTTCAGAGGTGACTATCCGGTTCGGTTAATAGCGCATTCGAAGTGATATAACTGATAATGAATTGTGAATTAAACGTTAAATGTAACAGAGCTTTTCGGATAATTTCCGCTGCGGTTGTTAAACCGCTTCCCCTGCCCTGCTGAATAAAAGCGTTTATCCAAACGTGTTCAACCGCTGGTTTTTTATTCAGCCTGCCGGCTAAGCCAAATGGTGCAGATTAGTGTAAATCCACACCATTATTGCGACTACTGGCGGGAGATGACCACCAGATGACGTTCGCCGTCTAACTCCGGCACGCGCAGCGCTTCAATTTTATCCACGACAAAGCCCGCAGGCAGGAGTGCGATCTCCTCATCCGGCCGCACGCCTTTTAACGCGTAGAAGCGCCCGTGCACGCCAGGCAAATGATGGCACCAGCTCAGCATATCCTCAAGCGAGGCAAACGCCCGGCTTATTACCCCGTCAAAGGGCGGCTCTGCGGGAAACGCTTCGACACGGCTCTGCACAGGTGTAACGTTAGTAAGTCCTAACTCATGTTGTACCTGACGCAGGAAACGGACGCGCTTGCCAAGGCTATCCAGCAGCGTGAAATGAGCCTGTGGCCGTACAATCGCCAGCGGGATGCCAGGCAGTCCGGGGCCGGTTCCCACATCAATAAAACGCTCGCCCTGCAGATGCGGCTCCACTACGACACTGTCGAGGATATGGCGCACCAGCATCTGCTGCGGATCACGGACCGACGTAAGGTTGTACGCTTTGTTCCATTTGTGCAATAGCTCAACATAGCCAACCAGCTGCTGTTTTTGTTGATCGGAGAGCGAAATATTTGCCGCGTTAAGCAGCTGTGAGAGTTTGTTAATCACGGGGGAGATTCCATAAACGGGGGCGAGTTATCCCGCCCCGGGGTCAATCAGGCACTTTTACGCAGCAGGCCCTGTTTTTTCAGCCAGATCAGCAGAATTGAGATAGCAGCGGGTGTGATACCCGAAATACGCGAGGCCTGGCCGATTGAGGTCGGTTTATGATCGTTGAGTTTAGCGATCACTTCGTTCGACAAGCCATTGACCTGGCGATAATCAAGATCGACAGGCAGTACGGTATTTTCATTACGCTGCTGGCGATCAATCTCCTCCTGCTGGCGCGCAATGTAGCCTTCGTACTTCACCTGAATCTCAACCTGCTCGGCAGACTGCTCATCCATCAGCGCCGGTCCGTAACCGGGCACAGACATCAGCAACGCATAGGTCATTTCCGGGCGGCGCAGCAGATCTTCCGCGCTGGCCTCTTTGGTCAGCGGCGCGCTGATCACGCTGTTCACGTCGGCCACGTTGTCAGATTTCGGGTGTACCCACAGATCGCGCAGGCGCTGACGCTCCTGCTCAATGGCTTCCAGCTTCTGGTTGTAACGCGCCCAGCGAGCATCATCGACCAGACCCAGCTCGCGGCCGGTTTCGGTCAGACGCAGATCGGCGTTGTCTTCGCGCAGCATCAGACGGTACTCCGCGCGTGAGGTAAACATGCGGTAGGGCTCTTTCGTTCCCAGCGTACACAGGTCATCAACCAGTACGCCCAGATAAGCCTGATCGCGACGTGGTGCCCAGCCCTCTTTGTCGGCGGATTGACGTGCAGCGTTAAGACCTGCCAGCAGTCCTTGCGCCGCCGCTTCTTCGTAGCCGGTGGTGCCGTTGATCTGTCCGGCAAAGAACAGGCCGTGAATAAACTTACTCTCCAGCGTCGGCTTCAGGTCACGCGGATCGAAGAAGTCATACTCAATGGCGTAGCCAGGACGAACGATCGTCGCGTTCTCCAGCCCTTTCATTGAGCGTACGATCTGCATCTGCACATCAAACGGCAGGCTGGTTGAGATCCCGTTTGGATAGATTTCGTTGCTGGTCAGGCCTTCCGGCTCCAGGAAGATCTGATGCGCATTGCGATCGGCAAAGCGCATCACTTTGTCTTCGATCGACGGGCAGTAACGTGGTCCGATCCCTTCGATGATCCCGGCATACATCGGGCTGCGATCGAGGTTATTACGGATGACGTCATGGGTCTGCTCATTGGTATAGGTGATCCAGCACGGTACCTGCTTTGGATGCTGTGCGGCGCTGCCCATGAACGAGAACACCGGCATCGGATTGTCACCGTGTTGCGGTGCCAGCACGGAAAAATCGATGCTACGTGCATCAATGCGTGGCGGCGTACCGGTTTTCAGGCGATTTACTCGCAGCGGCAGTGCACGCAGGCGTTTTGCCAGCGGAATGGAGGGCGGATCGCCTGCGCGTCCACCGCTGTAGTTATCCAGACCGATATGAATTTTGCCATCGAGGAAAGTGCCCACGGTCAGCACAACGGTTTTAGCGCGGAACTTCAGGCCCATTTGGGTCACGGCGCCGACAACGCGATCGTTTTCGACGATCAGATCGTCAACCGCCTGCTGGAAGATCATCAGGTTCGGCTGGTTTTCCAGAGCGGTGCGTACCGCCTGGCGATACAGTACGCGGTCTGCCTGAGCACGCGTGGCACGGACGGCCGGACCTTTGCTGGCGTTTAGTATCCTAAACTGAATACCTGCCTGATCGATTGCATTGGCCATCAAACCGCCTAAGGCATCCACTTCCTTAACCAGGTGTCCTTTCCCGATGCCACCGATTGCCGGATTACAGGACATTTGCCCAAGCGTATCGATGTTGTGGGTGAGTAACAGGGTTTGCTGACCCATTCGGGCAGCCGCCATTGCGGCTTCTGTACCCGCATGACCACCACCAATTACGATGACGTCAAAAGGATCTGGATAAAACATGAAGTGGGTCCTCGTTAATGTTCGGACAGGGATCGTTGCCCTGGGCGGTGGATTCTACTGAAATTCTGATGCAGGCGAAAGTCGCCGGATCCTGTGGTGTAAAAGAAAGGATCTTTATTCTTTTATATGATCTATCTGTTAGATCTCTTATTAGGATCGCGCTTGCCTGTTGATAACACGAAAAAAGCAAAGCTTAACAGCAGATTAGTAAGGATCGTTTGCTGTGAATGATCGGTGATCCTGATCCGTATAAGCTGGGATCAACTTAGCTGCTTATCCACAGACGAAAAAAGCATCAAGGGTTGTTCTTTGGATAACTACCGGTTATACGCATGAATTGAGCTATCTTATCCACAAGTAGCCGCGTGAAAAAAGCATAATTACAGCGTAATACTCTGGGGACCGGCTGAATTTCCCGATCCCCCACCAGCAAAGATCGTTTTAAATCAGCGGATGCCAGTTGGCCACCCACGCTTCTGCCGGATCTTCAGGAATTTCGTGCTCGAGAACGTCGATCTCAAGGCGATCGCCAATGCGTTTTGCGCCCAGCTGAATGAGCTGCTGCTCCAGCAGTTTAATTGCCCCGCAGAACAGGTCATATTCGTGGTTGCCAATACCGACTGCGCCGAAGCGTACACCGGAGAGATCCGGTTGGCTCTCCTGTAGGGCTTCATATAAAGGCAGCAGATTGTCCGGTAACTCGCCGGCACCGTGCGTGGAAGTGACAACAAGCCAAATACCCTGCTGCGGTAACTCATCCAGCTCAGGACCGTGCAGCACCTCCGTTGAGAAGCCCGCTTCCTGCAGTTTTTCTTCCAGATGCTCAGCGACATATTCGGCGCTGCCAAGGGTACTGCCACTGATTAACGTAATATCGGCCATGATGCTCTCCCGCACTAAAGGCGAGCATTGTACGCTGTGATCAAGCCGTGATCCACCTGTGGAAAACAGGGTTAATAGCAGAAAGCATCAGGCGACAAGGCGCATCGCTGCTGCGATCCGCCCGGGATAAGTTTGTGCACAGATTATGGCGGGATCAGGGTTTGATGGTGCGCATGATCGGGTTTTGCAGCGAGATCAGCGTTTCGGTGGACTGAATTTCATCTATGGTCTGGATCTTGTTGATCAGCACCTGCTGCAGCGCGTCAATGGATCGGCACATAACTTTAATAAAGATGCTGTAGTGGCCCGTGGTGTACCAGGCCTCAACGACTTCGTCCAGCGCTTCCAGCTTGCTCAGCGCGGCCGGATAATCGCGTGCGCTCTTGAGGATAATGCCGATAAAGCAGCAGACATCAAAGCCAAGCTGGCGCGGATCGATCTCGACACGCGTACCCAGAATAATGCCGGCCTGGCGCATCTTCTCCACGCGCACATGAATGGTGCCGGGGCTAACGTTAAACTGTTTGGCGAGTTCGGCATAAGCAGTACGCGCGTTCTCCAGCAGCGCATTCAGAATGCCGCGATCAAGATTATCCAGTTGCAGGTGATCTGCCATCATCCATCCTCATTCAATTTGTCTTCTCTGAACTGTGGTGAATGTGCAGCAAATTGGCGGGACAGGCAAGGCGCAGACAGCGGAGCTGCCGCTGTCTGCACGCTTTTTTAGCGCTTACGCCACAAGGTGAGCTGCGCCTGTGTGTGCTGGAACTTGCGCGACGTCTCGCGAATCACGAACGGCACATCCTGCGGCGGGGCAACCTCTTCGAAGGCGTCGCGCAGTAACCGCTGCAGAGCCTGATAAGTGGTCAGCGCTTCACCGTTTTCACGAATCCCGCCCAGCCAGTTCTCTTTTGGCGTGAACGCCTCCAGCCAGGTATAAGGTGAAGAGAGCACCAGCAGGCCACCGGAGCGGATCATTGGCGTAATATCCTGCAAAAAGCGCAGCGGCTGACGCAGACGATCGATCAGGTTAGACGCCAGCACCAGATCATAACGATCCGGCTGCGGCTTCAGGTTACAGGCGTCGCCCTGCATAAACTGAATGCGCTGCGCCTGTGCGGTATCAAGGCAGAAATCCTTCAGGCGCACCTGACGATACTCCACCAGATCGCCCTCTTCCGGCACCACATAGCGGAACTCTTCGCCAGTGGTCAGCTGCAGCGCCACATCAATAAAGCGGGCGGAGTAATCCATGCCGGTTACCGCCGCAAAATGGCGCGCCAGTTCGAAGCTGGCCCGTCCGGTGGCACAACCAATATCCAGCGCCTCGCCTCGCTGCGGACAGTGTGGCAGCAGCTGCTCTACCAGTGCCGCCGCATAATTTGGTACACCGTAGTAGGTGGGGCCATACTGGAAATCGAGGTACTGCGACACCATGCTGTCGGTTTCGTACGGGTTGACCGCCTGGCTCTCCTGATGCGAAGAGACAACATAGCGGAACCCGGCATGCTGGAAGAAGTGACGACGGAAGGCATAACGTGCGGATTTCAGCGCTTCGTTACCGGTTGAGATCCAGCTGCCGCCTTTGATGAGCGCGTGCTTGCCGTCAAAAGTGGGCGTGGAAAAATCATCGTACAGCGGATGCACTTTAAAGCCTTCGAAGCCGTAAGTCGGTGTGGTCGTCCACTGCCACACATTACCGACGATGTCGTAAAATTCCCCCTGCGCAAAGCGATCTACCGGGCAGGATGAGGCCCAGTGCGCCAGGTTGATGTTACCGGGCGCCGGGCTCCACTCTGGCTGATCGCCGGCGACCTGCTCGCGCAGCTGCATCCACTCCGCTTCACAGGGGAGCTGAATGGCTTTACCGGTCTCTTCTGCCAGCCAGCGGCAGAAAGCCGCAGCTTCCAGCTGGTTCACTTCCGCAGGCCAGTCCCACGGCATCGCGACCTCTTCCGTCATCAGCCGCAGCCTGAGCCGATCGGGCTGCTGGCTGTCGCCGACCCAAAATGTCGGCATCTGCGCTTCGGCAAATGAACGCCAGCCCCAGCCCTCTTCATCCCACCAGCGTTGATCGTTATAGCCGTTAGCAGCAACGAAGCGGAAAAATTCAGCATTGCTCACCAGCATTTTACTGGCTTTGAACGGTTTGAGTTCGCTGTACTGGCTACCGTACTCATTATCCCAGCCGTAGGTGTCGTCAGTTTTGCCCTGTTGAACGCGGCCACCGGGCATGGCGATCAGCGAGTTGGCCGGCACAGAGGCGCGATCGTGGCGCGCCTGTGAACAGACCGGCCAGTGCGGCTGCGGTTT
This sequence comes from Pantoea wallisii, assembly GCF_002095485.1. Lineage (GTDB taxonomy): Bacteria > Pseudomonadota > Gammaproteobacteria > Enterobacterales > Enterobacteriaceae > Pantoea > Pantoea wallisii. The sequence continues at coordinate 121,548 of NZ_MLFS01000004.1, forward strand.
GACCCACTCAATTGGCAACTGACGAATCAATACGCTGGAAGTCTCCAGGTGGATGCGCTCATGCTCAATGCCCATCAGAATGACCCAGGCCGGACTGTCCCAGGTAATGGGTAACGTCAGCGGCATGGTTTGAATCAGTTCACTGACGATACTTTTAACTTTGCCGCGATAGTCGCGTACGGCTTCAACGGTCGGCCAGGCATAGTGGCTGTCATTAAGATCGTCCCAGCTCATCTCATCCACGCCGATCGCCATCATCGCTTCAATATGATCGTCCACGCGGTTTTGCAGATAGCGCCCGGCCATCAGCTTATTAATGTAGAACGTGGCGGTATGGCCGTAATAGAAGATCAACGGATGGCGCAGCGGGATCGCTTTATTCACGTAGGCGCGTTCGTCGGCCAGGCAATCAAACAGGCTTTCGTATAGCTCCCAGGTCTGGGTGAAATACGCCAGCAGTTCGGCACGTTTTTGTTCAGGATTCTGGCCGGAGAGCCGCAGTGTGCGGGTGGGCGCGGGCAGTTGAGCATGAAGATGAGCGGTTGTCACAGTGAACTCCGTAAGCTGAATAAACACAGCGGGTAATTCACTATAGCAAATAAGCATTTCTGCCCGATGACTTAGCGCTGCCAGCGGCGCAGCAGCCGACTTTTTAAACCGGTATCGAAGCGCCAGATGTGGTCAAAGATGCGCAGAATACCGGGTTTACCGTGTGTCGACATGGCCACCGCATGAAAGCGCTGCTGCTCATGACGCTGGCGCTGTTTAATGGTGCTGACCACCTCGTCCGGTAAGCGCTGAGCGATAAAATCGGAGACGATTACCGCATCGGCTTCCTGCCACAGGCTGCCCTCCATCCGCTTTACGACCGCGCGCATACAGGCGGCCAGATCGGTGCCGCCGCGGAAACGCTGGCTCAGGAAACGGATCGCCTGGGCTATCCCGTCATCGGCCGTCAGCTCATAGCCTACCACTTCATGGGCAAACAGCATGATGTAGCAGCGGCGCCTGTCTGCCAGCGCCACTTTTAGCAGTGCCAGGCAAAATGCTTTGGCGCAGCGCTCGTTAAAACCGCCCATTGAGCCGGAGGTATCCACGCAAACAATAAACGGCCCGCGCGGCTGCTCTTCATGCTGTTGATGGCTCACCGGGCGCAGCGTGACCTTCTCATGCCACGCATCGCCCTGTAAGCGATACGTGAGCAGGCGTTTCTCCACCAACCGGCGATAGAACTCCAGCTCCAGTTCGCTGATGCTCAGGGCGGCCAGCTCCGGCGGTAACAGACGGAGCACATCATCGCTTTGATGGATGCCGCTCACCTCTTCCGGCACGTTATCCGGCTCATGCACCATCTGGTGAAACGCTTCAGGCGGCGCCTCCTGCGACGGGACGGATTTGGCTTCGCGGCTGCGGCCTAACTGCTGTGCCAGCTTCTTTAGCTCCGGCTGCTGCGCGAGAAAATCACCGTACTGCACGATAAGCTGATAATCACCGGGCTGCAGTGGCGCTTTACTCAAATCCCACAAGCGTCCGGCGGCGGCTTCGTCGTCGTCCGTCAATATCGGCGCCAGCTGACCACTGATAGCCATACGCTGCTGCAGTTCCGCCATCAGGCGCTCACGCTGCGCTTCCAGTACGGTTTCATTGAGTGTGAGGGTCTGCAGCGTCAGACTGAGCCGCCAGCGTTGCAGAAACAGCGTGTGTTGCGCATTGCTCAGCTGGCTGCTTTCGTTATGCTGCAGCAATCTGCCGGCTTCTTCACGGTAAGGCGAAGGCAGGCTTTGCAGCTGCGCCATAATGGCGGGAAGTTCCCGGCTGAAGTCGGCGGTACTGAGTAGCTGCATCTGCTGAAACAGCTGGAACTCCTGTGCTAACGCTTCCGGAACCGGTGTGGATTTGATCTGCTCGACGATCTCTGCCCGCCAGCGAGGCAGATCGCGCAGCATGGCCTGTTTCAGGCGCGGAAATTTTTCAAAAAACAGCGCCAGCTGTGGCGAAGCCAGCAGCGCCAGAATCAACTCTTCGACCAGCTCAGTTTCACCGATCGATAACAGCGTACTTAGCGCTTCCAGCGAGATCATTTTCTCGCCTGTTTCAGCTGTTCCGCCACATCCTGCAGGCTGGTTTCGACCCGTGCCAGCCAGTCATCACTGATAAACAGGCAGCGCTGGTGCTGGTTGAAAAGCGTACGCTGGGCGCGCAGCTGCGCCTCCAGCGCGTCATACTCTTCGGTGATCTCCTGCGGTACATCACTGCTGCTGGCAGCACCGGGTAGCGTCAGACGTGTGGATTGCAGGCTGACATCGCGCAGCGTCAGACAGTGATGCGCATCCACCAGCAGATCAAGCGACTGGCCAAAGCCAATGCCGTTGAGCTTACCGCGGATTTCGCCGCCTTTAATCAGCCACTGATTAAGCGCTTCACGGCCAATCAGCACATGCGTGACCTGCATATCGTGTAACGTCAGCGGCTGTTGCAGCATCAGGGTCAGTTGCTCATCGCTCAGGGTTGCCGGCAGCTCATAGTGCGGTTTACGGCTGAACATGCCGCTGTGTTTTTCCAGCGTCAGCGCCTGCGCTACGCTCTGCTGCTGTTGCAGCGCCAGCCGGCGCGCTTTGATCTGCTGTAACTTGTGCAGCATCGGCTGCTGCTGCCAGGCGTGCTGGGTCATCAGCGCATCGATTTCGCGATCCAGCAGCTTCATTGAGGCCACATCGTGCCACAGGCAATCTTTCAGCAGAATAAGATCAAGCGGCGCAATGGCGATACGACCGCTATAGAACGCACTGGCCTGCAGCAGATGAATGGCTTTTTTCCAGCGGCGGTCAGAGATGTACGGCGCATCCGGTAAATTCTCCAGCTGCTGACGCAACTGATAGATCAGTTCAAAGACGTGATCCGGCAGACTGACCTGGCTGATCCCTTTTTGCCACTGATGGTACTCTTCGTCGCTGATGCGCAGCGACTCCGCCACCGGATTGTCGTTCTCATCCTGCTGGTGGGTCAGCATGCTGCGGAAGTTCTGCTTCTCGTGCACGTTATCCAGCCACAAGCGAATCAGCATCCTGTCGTACAGCGCTTCCAGGCCGCTATCGGCTTCCGGCAGTTCATTGGAGGCGGTGACCAGCAGGCGCATCGGAATTTTTTCTTCGCTGTCGCCGTTACGGAAGCGGCGTTCGTTGATGGCGGTGAGCAGCGTATTGAGGATCGCCGGCCCGGCTTTCCAAATCTCATCAAGAAAGACAATCTCCGCATCGGGCAGATAACCTTTGGTCAGACGCTGATAGCGCCCCTCATCTTTCAGGGCCTGAATCGATAACGGACCAAACACCTCTTCCGGGGTGGAGAAGCGGGTCATCAGGTATTCAAACGCGCGGGCATGCTGGAAGGCGTATTTCAGACGGCGGGCTATCAGGCTTTTCGCAATGCCCGGCGGCCCAAGCAGAAACACGCTCTCACCGCTCAGCGCAGCCAGTAAGCACAGGCGGATCGCATGATGCCGTTCATATAGCCCCTTTTCCAGGGCATTGCTCAGGCGAGAAATTCTTTCTGCCAAAAGATGGGGTTGAGCCATAATCACATCATTGTCCTTCTGAACCTGGTGCCGTCATATTCTGGCGAGCGCATTACTCTACTGATTATCATGCGTGAAAGCGTTGATAGCCGTCAGCTTTTTTGTTTCAGAAGGTTGAAACGAGTCAGGTTGCGGTTTCTGACGCCTTTACGTCGCGATTTGCAGCGAAAAAACGCGCTGCTTACGCAAGAATGGCACGTGTCAGGAGTAGGTTTTTCCGGGAATATGTGCATACTGTGCGTTTTTTGATGACCTGAGCACCAGGCAATCGCCTGTGCGGCTCCAACTAAAGACAACCTATGAGCTCGGATAAGAAACAGTCCCTTGGCGCAGTCACACTGGCCGCAATCGGCGTGGTGTATGGCGATATCGGTACCAGCCCGCTCTATACTTTGCGTGAATGTCTCTCTGGTCAGTTCGGCTTTGGCGTAGAACGCGAAGCGGTATTTGGCTTTCTTTCGCTGATATTCTGGCTACTGATTTTAGTGGTCTCCCTCAAATACATTAGCTATGTCATGCGTGCGGATAACGCCGGAGAAGGCGGGATTTTGACGCTGATGTCGCTGGCGGGCCGCAATACCGGGGGGCGGGCGACGGCGATTCTGGTGATCATGGGCTTGATTGGCGGCAGCTTCTTTTACGGTGAAGTGGTGATCACGCCTGCCGTTTCGGTGCTCTCGGCGATTGAGGGGCTGGAGATTGCCGCGCCGAGCCTTGATACCTACATTGTGCCGCTGGCGATTGCCGTGCTGACGCTGCTGTTCATCATTCAAAAACACGGCACCGGCATTGTCGGCAAGCTGTTTGCGCCGGTGATGCTGCTGTGGTTCATTATCCTGGCGGTGCTTGGCGCGCGCAGCATCATCAGCAATCCGGATGTGCTGCATGCGATGAACCCTTACTGGGCGCTGCAGTTCTTTATTCAGTACAAAAGCGTCTCGTTTTTTGCGCTGGGCGCCGTAGTGCTGGCGATCACCGGTGTTGAAGCGCTCTACGCAGATATGGGCCACTTTGGTAAATTCCCGATTCGCCTGGCGTGGTTTGTGGTGGTTCTGCCCTCGCTGGTGCTCAACTACTTTGGTCAGGGGGCACTGCTGCTTAAGCATCCGGAAGCGATTAAAAACCCCTTCTTCCTGTTAGCGCCGGACTGGATGCTGATTCCGATGCTGATCCTGGCCACCCTGGCCACGGTCATCGCTTCACAGGCGGTGATCTCCGGCGTCTTCTCGCTGACGCGCCAGGCTGTGCGTCTTGGCTACCTGCCGCCGATGCGTATCGTTCACACTTCGGAGGAGGAGTCCGGGCAGATCTATATTCCCGTCATTAACTGGCTGCTCTACTTCTCGGTAGTGATTGTGATTGTCGGCTTTGAACACTCCAGCAACCTGGCGGCGGCGTATGGCATCGCCGTAACCGGCACCATGGTGCTGACGGCCATCCTCTGCTCGACGGTGGCGATTCAGAACTGGCACTGGAACCGCTATCTGGTGCTGCTGATTCTGCTGGGAATGTTATGCATCGACGTGTCGCTGTTCTCTGCAAACCTGGTCAAAGTGTTCTCCGGCGGCTGGCTGCCACTGACGCTGGCGCTGATGATGTTTATCGTGATGACCACGTGGAAAAGCGAGCGTTTCCGCCTGCTGCGCCGCATGCACGAGCACGGCAATTCGCTGGAGGCGATGATCGCCTCGCTGGAGAAGTCGCCGCCGGTACGCGTGCCGGGAACCGCGGTGTATATGTCGCGGGCGCTGAACGTGATCCCGTTCGCCATGCTGCACAATCTGAAGCACAATAAAGTGCTGCACGAACGCGTGGTATTGCTGACGCTGCGCACCGAAGATGCGCCGTACGTACACAATGTGCGGCGTGTGACCATCGAGCAGCTGTCGCCTACCTTCTGGCGCGTGGTGGCCAGCTACGGCTGGCGTGAAACGCCAAACGTGGAGGAGATTTTCCATCGCTGCGGTCTGGAAGGCCTGAATTGCCGCATGATGGAGACATCATTCTTTATGTCGCATGAGTCGCTGATTATCGGCAAGCGGCCGTGGTACCTGCGCCTGCGTGGCAAACTGTTCCTGGCGCTGCAGCGCAATGCCCTGCGCGCGCCCGATCAGTTTGAGATCCCGCCTAATCGCGTCATTGAGCTGGGAACCCAGGTCGAGATCTGACCTCTGTGCGCGTCACCAGTTGAGGGTGACGCGCAGCCCCTGCGGTTCTGCATGGCTGAATGTCAGCCGGATGCCGTGCAGCTGTGCGATATTTTTGACGATCGATAACCCTAATCCGCTGCCGGTTTGCGTTTGTCCCGGCGGCCGCCAGAAGCGTTCGCCCAACCGCGCCAGCTGCTCATCGTTCACGCCAGGGCCATTATCCTCAAGGGTGAGCGCACGCATATTCAGCTGTAGCCGAATCTGACTGCCGGATGGGGCATAGCGCAAAGCGTTATCCAGCAGATTACGCAGCAGCAAACTCAGCAGCAGAGGATGACCGTTCATCACCGGATGGGCCTGCGCGTCCAGCTGGAAATCCATCTGCTGCGCTTCGGCCTGTGGGAAATGTTCGGCCAGCAGATTTTGCAGCAGCGGCGCCAGCGGGACCGGCTGAAATTCGCTGCGCAGATCGTCCGCTTCTACGCGTGAGAGCGTCAGTAACTGATCGACCAGCCGCGTAGCGCGGGCAATACCGCTATCGAGCTGCCGGATCGCGCGTCTGCGCATGGTTTCATCATCATCGGCCAGTTGAATGACCTCGCTCTGGACGCGCAGTGCAGCCAGCGGGCTGCGCAGCTCGTGTGCGGCGTCAGAGGTAAAGCGCCGTTCGCGCTGCACCAGCTGCGCCATGCGCGCGAACAGCCCGTTCATTGCCGCTACCAGCGGTTTAACCTCGCCGGGCAAACGCGTCTCTGCCAGCGGAGTGGCATCGTCCGGCGCACGCTGCTGCAATGTCGCCGTCAGCCGCTTCAGCGGACGTAGCTCAAACCATACCAGCGCCAGCAGCAGCAGGAGCATAAAGGGCATGGCAATCAGCCAGGGGAGCAGGCTGCTGAGCGCCAGATCGCGCGTCATGTCATCACGGTATTCCCACTCCTGCCCGACAACCACACGGTAACGCTTATCCGCAGAGGTCAGCCACAGCAGGCGCCAGCTGTCATCATCATCGCGCAGCCGGCCGTTGCGAAACCCATCGCGCTGGTGGTCAAACAGCAAATCGCGACCATTTTCACCATCATTTAGCTGCGGCGTACCGTCGGCGCGAAAGATGGCAAAGGCCAGCGCATCATCATCCTGATCGCCACGATGGTGACGCAGAAGCGTTTTGGTTTTCGGCAACGATGCGTCATGAAGGGCCGCCGGGTCGAGCGCCAGCAGCCGTTTGGCGAACAGCATTTGCTGGGTATCAAACAGTTCATTGACCGTTTCGCGCGTTTGCTGCCAGGCGCTGAACGCGGCCACGCAACCGCAGAGTAAAATCAGCGCGATAAAACCGATGGCGAGGCGCAGAAACAGGCTCATTCTGCTGCTCCCAGCGTATAGCCAATGCCGTGTACCGTACGAATAAAGTGGCTGCCGAGCTTTTTACGCAGATGGTGAATATGGACTTCAACAGCATTACTGGAGACATCGGCATCCCAGCTGTAGAGCTTCTCCTCCAGCTGTGCTCGCGTCAGCACGCGACCGGGATTGCGCAGGAACAGCTCAAGCAGCGCCAGCTCACGGCTTTTCAGGCTGAGCGGCTGGCCGGCCAGCATGACGCAGTTGTTACCCGGCTGCATGACAACGTTACCGTGGCGCAGCTCTGGCTGTAGCTGACCGTGGCGACGGCGAATCAGCGCCTGTAAGCGCGCAGACACTTCAGTGAGGGCAAACGGTTTGCAGAGATAATCATCCGCGCCCAGCTGCAAACCCTGTATGCGCTGGTCGAGCGCATCGCGCGCGGTAAGGATCAGGATCGGCACATCCGCGCCCTGTTCGCGCCACTGGCGTAAAATGGTTAACCCATCGCGCTCCGGCAGCGAGAGATCCAGCACCACGGCATCCCAGGGAGCGGCATTCAGCGCCTGAAAGCCGGCCTCGCCGGATACGAACCAATCGACGCTAAAGCCCAGTTTACTCAGGCCCACTTTCAGGCCATCGCCAATCAGCGTGTCATCCTCAATCAATAAAATGCGCATGCGTTTCTCCCGGTTGTCTGCGTCGTTATACGAAGCAGACAGCGCGTTGTACAGCGTAAAGCGCCGCCAATGGCTGATATTTCGACTATTTTTTCCTCTTAAGATCCTGTTAAGAACCCTGTGGTGAAATCAGCACCGTAACCCGCACATTCATGGAAACGAGGTGAAAGATGAAAAAGAGTGCAGCCCTGTTAGCAATCGTGGCGCTGGCCGCCACCCCCGTACTCGCCGCGCAGCAAGGGGGCTTTGTCGACCCCAATGCGCCAGCCGCACAGACGAAAGCCGGTGGTTTTCAGGCCGATAAAGCCAGCGTGGTAACGGTGAAGCAGGCCGAAGAGATGAAAGATGACAGCTGGATCACCGTACGCGGTACGCTGGAGAAGCAGATCGGTGACGAGGACTATCAGTTCCGTGATAGCACCGGCACCATGAAGGTGGAGATCGACCACAAACGCTGGAACGGTCAGACGGTTTCACCAAAAGATCAGGTGGAGCTGACCGGCGAACTGGATAAAGATTTCAACTCAATTGAGCTGGATGTAAAACAGGTACGTAAGCTGCCTTAAGTTTTAGCGGGAGCCGCCCGGGTGGTGGCTCTTTCAGTAACGCATCCCTGGCAGGGTTCATCAATCCTGCCTTCAATTCGAAGCCGTTTGCCGGCTTCCCGCCTGTACCAAACTCAAATCCTCTCTGCCACAAGCGAAACGTTTCGATAGCGATCACATTTCCGTGATGCCGCGATTGAGTTGTCGCACGCATTTTATACACTCCGGATCAGCGAAACGTTTCGCTGTGGAGTGGAAGAAATGAAAAAAGGTCGCTTGTTACACGCTGAAGTCTCTCATGTGATTGCCCGCCTGGGGCATACCGATACGCTGACGATTGCCGATGCTGGCTTGCCTGTTCCGGCAGGGCCGCAGCGCATCGATCTGGCGCTGACGCCAGGTACGCCCGGCTTTATTCAGGTGGTGGAGGTCATCACGCAGGAGATGCAGGTAGAGAGCGCCCTGATTGCGGAAGAGATCAGAGAGCATAATCCGTCGCTCCACAGCCAGCTGCTCGCCGTGCTCGAAGCCTTGCAACAGCACCAGGGGAATATCATCACCGTTAGTTACACCAGCCATGAACAGTTCAAACAACACACTCAGCGTAGTCAGGCGGTCATTCGCAGCGGAGAGTGCTCTCCGTATGCGAATGTCATCCTGAGCGCGGGCGTCACCTTCTGAGGCCATGATGCAACCCTTATTGCAACTCACAGGGATTGAAAAATCGTTCCCCGGCGTAAAAGCGCTGAATGGCGCGTCGCTGGCGGTTTACCCTGGCCGCGTAATGGCGCTGGTGGGCGAGAATGGCGCTGGCAAATCGACCATGATGAAAGTGCTGACCGGTATCTACAGCAAAGATGCCGGGTCGCTGCAGTGGTTGGGCAGTGAGGTTACCTTCTCTGGCCCTAAAGCATCACAGGAAGCGGGCATTGGTATCATCCATCAGGAACTGAACCTGATTCCGCAGCTGAGCGTGGCAGAGAACATTTTCCTGGGTCGCGAATTTGTTAACCGCATTGGCCGCATCGACTGGAAAAAGATGTATGCCGAAGCGGATGCGCTGTTAAAGCGCCTGAATCTGCGTTTTAACAGCCACAAGCTGGTGGGCGATCTGTCGATCGGCGACCAGCAGATGGTTGAGATCGCCAAAGTGCTCAGCTTCGAGTCAAAAGTCATCATTATGGATGAACCGACCGACGCGCTGACGGATACCGAAACGCTGTCGCTGTTCCGCGTGATCAATGAGCTGAAAGCGCAGGGCTGCGGCATTGTTTATATCTCGCACCGCATGAAAGAGATCTTCGAGATCTGCGATGACGTTACCGTATTCCGCGACGGCCAGTTTATTGCCGAACGCGCGGTAAGCGATCTGCGGGAAGAGAGCCTGATTGAGATGATGGTCGGCCGCAAGCTGGAAGATCAGTATCCGCGTATCGATCAGGAGCCGGGTGCCGTGCGCTTAACCGTGGAGAACCTCAGCGGGCCGGGCGTGGACAACGTCAGCTTTACCCTGCGCAAGGGCGAAATCCTCGGTATCTCTGGCCTGATGGGTGCGGGGCGTACTGAGCTAATGAAAGTGCTTTATGGCGCGCTGCCGCGTACGCGCGGCAGCGTCACGCTGAATGGCCGCACCATTATCACGCGTTCACCGCAGGATGGTCTGGCAAACGGCATCGTCTATATCTCTGAAGATCGTAAGCGTGATGGGCTGGTGCTGGGCATGTCGGTAAAAGAGAACATGTCGCTCACGGCGTTACGCTACTTCAGTCGCGCAGGCGGTGGCCTGAAACATGCCGAAGAGCAGCTGGCGGTGGGTGATTTTATTCGCCTGTTTAACGTCAAGACGCCATCAATGATGCAGCCGATCGGCCTGCTCTCCGGGGGAAATCAGCAAAAAGTGGCGATTGCGCGCGGACTGATGACGCGCCCGGATGTGCTGATCCTTGATGAGCCGACGCGCGGCGTTGACGTGGGCGCCAAAAAAGAGATCTACCAGTTAATTAACCAGTTTAAAGCCGAAGGGCTGAGCATCATCCTGGTGTCATCGGAAATGCCGGAAGTGCTGGGCATGAGCGATCGCATTCTGGTAATGCATGAAGGCCATCTGAGTGGCGAATTTTCCCGTGAGCAGGCTACCCAGGAGTCCCTGATGGCAGCGGCAGTCGGTAAGCAACACAGCGAGGATTTAGTCGTATGAGTACCCAAACCTTACCTGCCAGCCGTCGCTGGTTCAGCAAAGCCTGGCTGATGGAGCAGAAATCGCTCATCGCGCTGATTGTGCTGATTGCCGTGGTGGCCAGCCAGAGCCCCAACTTCTTCACCGTCGCCAACATGTTCAACATCCTGCAGCAGACCTCGGTCAACGCCATTATGGCCGTGGGCATGACGCTGGTGATTTTAACCTCCGGGATTGACCTCTCCGTTGGTTCACTGCTGGCGCTGACTGGCGCAGTCGCCGCCTCGATTGTCGGGCTGGAGGTGAATGCGCTGGTAGCGGTCGTCGCATCGCTGGCGCTGGGTGCCGCTATTGGCGGCGTAACCGGTGTGATTGTGGCGCGCGGCAAAGTGCAGGCGTTTATCGCCACGCTGGTAATGATGCTGCTGCTGCGCGGGGTGACCATGGTGTATACCAACGGCAGCCCGATTAATACCGGCTTCAGTGACAATGCCGACCTGTTTGGCTGGTTCGGCATTGGTCGCCCGCTGGGCATTCCAACGCCGGTATGGTTGATGGCAGTTGTGTTCGCGCTGGCGTGGTACATGCTGCATCACACGCGTCTTGGTCGCTACATCTATGCGCTGGGCGGTAACGAAGCGGCAACGCGCCTGTCGGGCATTAACGTTAATCGCGTCAAAATCATTGTCTATTCGCTGAGCGGTCTGCTGGCGGCGCTGGCAGGCACTATCGAAGTAGCGCGTCTCTCGTCTGCGCAACCGACTGCAGGTACCGGTTATGAGCTGGATGCCATCGCGGCGGTGGTGCTGGGTGGAACCAGCCTGGCAGGCGGTAAAGGACGCATCATGGGCACGCTGATTGGTGCGCTGATTCTCGGTTTCCTGAATAACGGCCTGAACCTGATGGGCGTATCGTCTTACTACCAGATGATTGTTAAAGCAGTCGTCATTCTGCTGGCGGTGCTGGTGGATAACAAAAGCAGTAAATAACTCTGACCTTCACACAGGATTATATAAATGAAAAAGTTAACTGCATTGGCCGTCATCCTTGGCGCCACCCTCAGTGCTGGCGCGATGGCAAAGGACACCATTGCGCTGGTGGTCTCTACCCTGAATAACCCGTTCTTTGTGTCACTGAAAGATGGCGCACAGAAAGAAGCCGATAAACTGGGTTATAACCTGGTGGTGCTGGATTCACAGAACAACCCGGCGAAAGAGCTGGCGAACGTGCAGGATCTGACCGTCCGCGGCACCAAACTGATGCTGATTAACCCGACTGATTCGGATGCCGTGGGTAACGCGGTGAAAATGGCTAACCAGGCGAACATCCCGGTAATCACCCTCGACCGCGTGGCGGCACAGGGCACCGTAGTGAGCCACGTGGCTTCTGATAACCGCTTCGGCGGCAAAATGGCCGGCGACTTCATTGCGAAGAAGCTGGGTGACGGCGCGAAAATCATCGAACTGCAGGGCATTGCCGGTACTTCCGCCGCCCGCGAGCGCGGTGAAGGGTTCAAACAGGCCGCTGATGCACACAAGTTTAACATTCTGGCCAGCCAGCCGGCAGACTTCGACCGCACCAAGGGCCTGAACGTCATGCAGAACCTGCTGCAGGCGCATCCGGATGTGCAGGCCGTCTTCGCGCAGAACGACGAAATGGCGCTGGGTGCACTGCGCGCGCTGCAGACTGCGGGTAAAACCGATGTGCTGGTGGTGGGCTTCGACGGCACGGCAGACGGCGTGAAAGCGGTTGAGTCTGGTAAACTGACCGCAACAGTTGCGCAGATGCCAGATAAGATTGGTGTGATCGGCGTTGATACTGCAGATAAAGTGCTGAAAGGCGAAAAAGTGCAGGCGGTTAACCCGGTTGATCTGAAGCTGGTAACCAAATAAAACCCAAAGAAAAGCATGGCAACGCGCCACCCTAAGGGTGGCGCACTTTCCTGGATGACTCCCTATGAGCAAAAGCGCAAAACTGGCGGTTCTCGGCAGTATTAATGCCGATCACATCCTTAACCTCGACCACTTCCCCCGCCCGGGCGAAACGGTGATCGGGAAACAGTATCAGATTGCCTTTGGCGGCAAAGGAGCCAACCAGGCGGTAGCAGCCGGGCGTGCAGGAGCCGATATTGCTTTTATTGCCTGTGTCGGCGCTGATGATATCGGCGAACGCATTCGCCAGCAGCTGCAACAGGACCGTATTGATACTGCGCCGGTCGAGTCCGTAGCGGATGAAGCTACCGGCGTGGCGATGATCTTCGTGAACGGCGAAGGTGAAAACAACATCGGCATCTACTCCGGTGCCAACGCGGCGCTGACGCCAGCCTGTGTGGCGCGTCATCAGCAGGTGATCTGCGATGCCGATGCGCTGCTGATGCAACTGGAATCGCCGCTGGAGAGTGTGCTGGCGGCGGCAAAAATCGCGCAGGCACAGAGCACGCAGGTGATCCTCAACCCTGCGCCAGCGACACAGCTCTCTGACGAACTACTGGCGCTGATCGATATCATCACACCAAACGAAACAGAAGCGGAGATCCTGACCGGCATCGCGGTGAAGTGTGATGAGGATGCCGCGCGTGCGGCACAGGCACTGCATGACAAAGGCATTAAGACCGTGCTGATTACCCTTGGTCGCCGCGGCGTGTGGCTGAGCGAACAGGGCAAAGGGCAGCGTATTCCCGGCTTTAGCGTGCAGGCGGTTGATACCATCGCCGCTGGCGATACCTTTAACGGCGCCTTTATTACCGCGCGTCTCGAAGGCGTGGCGATGCAGGATGCGGTGCGTTTTGCGCACGCTGCAGCGGCCATTGCCGTGACGCGGCCCGGCGCGCAACCCTCGGTGCCATGGCGCGCTGAGATTGACGCCTTCCTGCAGCAACAGGGTTAAGCGCTTGGCTACCATGAAAGATGTCGCTCGCGTTGCGGGCGTCTCCACCTCCACGGTTTCCCATGTCATCAACAACAACCGTTTCGTTAGCGAACAGGTGCGGGAAAAGGTGGAACAGGCGATTCGGGAGCTGAACTATGCGCCCTCGGCGCTGGCGCGCAGCCTGAAGATCAAACAGACCCGTACCATTGGCATGCTGCTGACTGCCAGCAGTAACCCGTTTTATTCGGAAGTGGTGCGTGGCGTGGAAAACAGCTGCTATGAGCGCGGCTATAGCCTGATTCTGTGTAATACCGAAGGGGATGAAGACCGCATGAATCGCAGCCTGGAGACGCTGATGCAGAAGCGTGTAGATGGGCTGCTAATGATGTGTACGGAAACGCATCTGCCTCTGCGGATATTCTCAATCGTTATCCGTCGGTGCCAATGGTGATGATGGATTGGGCACCGTTTGAAGGGCGCGGTGACATTATTCAGGACAATGCCTTACTGGGCGGCGAACTGGCGACCCGGCATTTGATTGAGCGCGGCTATACGCGCATTGCCTGTATTGCTGGTCCGCTGGATAAAACCCCGGCACGTCTGCGTCTGGACGGATTCCATAAGGCGATGGCCGAAAGCGGCTTAACCGTGCCTGCCGGCTATATCGTTGATGGTGATTTTGAATTTCAGGGCGGCTTCAATGCCATGAACCAGCTACTGACATGCGATCCCCTGCCGCAGGCGGTGTTTACCAGCAATGATGCGATGGCGGTGGGCGTCTATCATGCCCTGTTTCAGGCGGGATTACGCGTGCCGGATGATATTGCGGTGATGGGTTACGATAACATCGAACTGGCGCGCTATCTGACGCCGCCGCTCAGCACTGTTCATCAGCCCAAAGACGAACTGGGCGAGCTGGCGATTGATACGCTGATCCATCGCATGAGCGATCCCGACGCCAGCCAGCAAACGCTGGTGCTGACGCCGGAGCTGGTAGAACGCGGCTCGGTTTAAGCGGCTCTCCTCTTTTTCTCGCGGTTAGCAATCAGGTTGCGGCCATCACCGGGGCGTAACAGCAGAAACGCCAGCGCGGACAGCACGGTAATGACGCCCATCGTCAGGAACGTGGCGTGAAACTGCTGCACGGTAGTGCTTTCAAAATCCTGGTAAAAACGCAATACCGCTGCGCTGACCGCAACGCCAAAGCTGATCGATACCTGTTGCGTTACCGCCAGCACGCTGTTGCCGCCGCTGGCGTTCTCGTCATTCAGATCGGCCAGCGTAATGGTATTCATGGCGGTGAACTGCGTTGACATCGCCATCCCTAATACAAACAGCGCAACCAGCAGCATAATCACGCTCTCGCCAGGTGACTGAAGCGAGAAGCTGGCGACCAGAATGCCGATGATGACGGTGATACCAACCAGCGTTTTGCGATAGCCAAAGCGACGCAGCACTTGCGTAACGGTCGATTTTGCCAACAGCGAGCCGATCGCTGTTGGCCCCATCATACAGCCGGCGATAATAGCCGGGTAACCAAAACCAACCTGCAGCATCAGTGGCATCAGGAAAGGAATACAACCCGTGCCGAGACGTGCAGCTATGTTGCCGATAATGCCAACCGAGAAGGTACGGGTTTTAAACATTGGCAGGCTGATAAGCGGTGCAGGGTGGCGGCACGCGTGCATTATATAAAGAAGCAGTAAAACAATACCGCTGACCAGCACCAGTACTGCCTGCCACGGCGAAACGATGCGCTCACCGAACAGTTCGATACCAATAGAGATCAGCACCAGCCCCAAACCGAACAGCATAAAGCCGATAAAATCGAAGCGGCGTTTTGGCGTGGTGAAATCCGGCATGTATTTGCGTGCATAGAAGATGCCGGCAATGCCAATCGGGATATTAATCAGGAATATCCAGTGCCAGCTGGCGTAGGTCACCAGCAGGCCGCCCAGCATCGGACCCAGAATCGGCCCCACCAGGCCCGGCATGGTCACAAAATTGAGCACGGGCAGCAGCTCACTGCGTGGATAGGCGCGCAGCAGGGCCAGACGCGCAACCGGCATCATCATCGCACCGCCTATTCCCTGAAGGATACGGGAGATCACCAGCATACCGAGCGACCCCGAGAGCGCGCAGGCCAGAGAGCCGAGCGTAAACAGAGAGACAGCGATGATGAAAACTTTACGGGTACCGAACCGGTCGGCCAGCCAGCCGCTAACCGGGATCAGCATCGCTACAGTAAGCGTGTAACTGATAACGGCGGACTGCATTGCAAGAGGAGAACGTTCGAGACTGGTGGCAATCGCAGGAAGCGCAGTATTAAGGATGGTAGCGTCGAGGGCCTGCATAAAAAACGCCATGGCGGCGATCCAGGGCAGGCCGGCCATACTGCGCGCGGAGCGAATCATTGAAAATCCTTCTTGAAGTATTTCTGTCAGCAAAGAGCGTAGTCAGAAAGAATAGCATTGGTCATCAGGTGGATGGCGTTGATTTGTGCCGCAAGAGCGGCCAGTTAGCGTGACTATTAGCCAGAAAACGCTGCATTTTAGCGCGTTCGTATAAAAAAGTAGCTTTCGGTCAGTTTTTTTAAAGAAATGCTTGTCACCTCTGAATTAC